>JADJPA010000001.1:665000-1330000 GCA_016713505.1 Candidatus Competibacteraceae bacterium
GTCATGCAAATTCTCCAGAAGCGATCATCAGAGGCAGCTTCTACCATGACCGATTAAACAATTGCCTGACTGAAAACATTCGGCAACCATTAGCCCCTGTCATTCTGCTAGGGTCTTGCGATGTTTTCCACCCCGCCGCGTTTTGCCGAAAGGAGTCGCATCATGCAGCTCAAGGTCGTTTCCGCTCTGTTGAGTGCCGCGTTGGCGCTGAGCGGCTGCGATAAACCTCCGCGCGCGTCGCTCGTTGCGGCCGTGCGCCCGGTGCTGGTGCGGCCGGTGGTGGCCGGGAGCGCGGCTCCGGTGGTGTATTCCGGGGAAGTGCGCGCCCGCCGCGAATCGGATCTGGCGTTTCGGGTGCCCGGCAAGATCGTGGCCCGTCTGGTCGATGTCGGCGCGCGGGTGGAGCCCGGCAAAGCGCTCGCCCGGCTGGATCCCGCCGATCTGCGGCTCAACGCCGACGCGGCGCGGGCGCAGCTGGCCGCCGCCGAGAGCGATTATGCGTTGGCCGCCTCGGAACAGGAACGTTACGCCGCGCTGCTGGCGAAAAAACTGATCGCCCAATCGCTCTACGATGCCAAGGTCACCGCCTACAAGGCCGCCAAAGCCAAGCGGGATCAGGCCCAAGCGCAACTGGCGGTCGTTGACCGTCAGGAAAACTACAGCACCCTAAGCGCCGATCATGCCGGCGTGGTGACGGTGGTGCTGGCCGAAGTCGGACAAGTAGTCAGCGCCGGTCAGCCGGTGTTGCGGGTGGCGCGGCCCGAAGAAAAAGAAATCGCCATCAACGTTCCCGAGGGGCAGGTCGGCGAGCTACGCTCGGCCAAGACGATGTGGGTCACGCTGTGGGCGCGACCAGAGTTGCGCTGGCCCGCCGAATTGCGAGAGCTCGCGCCCGCCGCCGACGCCGCGACCCGGACCTACACCGCCCGCATCCGCTTGCGGGACAACGATCCGGCGGTGGGCTTGGGGATGACCGCGCGGGTGAGCGTGCAACCGGCGGCGGCCGATGAAACGCTGGTGGTGCCGCTGACGGCGGTGGTGGATCAGGGCGCCGGCCCGGCGGTCTGGGTGGTGAGCGACGACAAGGCCCAGCGCCGTCCGGTCGAAATCCGCCAGTATCGCGAGGACGGCGCGGTGCTGGCTAAGGGGGTGCGGGCCGGCGAACTGGTGGTGACGGTCGGCGCGCACAAACTGGTCGCCGGACAGTCGGTGCGGCCTATCGTGCAGGAAACGCCAGCGGCGGGAAAACCACTGTGACCGGACTTAACCTGTCCGCCTGGGCGATCCGGCACCGCGTGTTGGTCGGATTTTTCATCGCCGCGGTCGCGCTGATGGGCGTGTACGGCTACCAGCGCCTCGGTCAGGCCGACGATCCACCGTTTACCTTCAAGATAATGGTCGTGCGCGCGCTGTGGCCGGGCGCGACGGCGCTGGAAGTGGAGCAACAAATCACCGACCGAATCGAAAAGAAATTGCAGGAAGCGCCCGAAGTCGATCGGCTGGTCAGCTATTCCCGGCCCGGTGAATCGGTGGTGCTGTTCGTCGCCAAGGACTCCGCCCCGGCCTCGGCGATCCCCAACGTGTTCTATCAGGTCCGCAAGAAAATCGGCGACATTCGTCACACTTTTCCGGCGACTATGTTGGGTCCTTTCTTCAATGATGAATTCGGCGACGTATACGGCGATATTTACGCGCTGGTATCGGACGAACTGAGCTACGCTGAATTAAAAGACTACGCCGACCGGATCAGGGACCAGTTGTTACGGGTCAAGCAGGTCGCCAAGGTCGATCTGTTCGGCGAGCAGGACGAGAAAATTTATATTGAAATCGCCAACGCCAAGCTCGCCACGCTGGGTCTGGATTTTAACGGCGTGCTGCAAGCGTTGGCGCGGCAGAACACAGTGGCCGGCGCGGGCTTTTTCGAGACGGCCAGCGACCGGATTTATCTGCGGCCCAGCGGGGCGTTCGGCACCGTGGAGGACGTGCGCGAAACCGTGATCCGCGCCGGCGGGCGGGAGTTTCGGATCGGCGACATCGCGGAGGTCCGTCGCGGCTATGTCGAGCCGCCCGCGCCGCAGGTGCGCTACGGCGGCCAGCGCGCCATCGCCATCGGGGTGGTGATGACCTTGGGCGGGGATATCATCCAGCTCGGCCAGAACCTGCAAGCCGAGATCGAACGGCTGCAAGGACAACTGCCGCTGGGGGTGGAGCTCCGCGAGGTGTCCAGCCAACCGGAGGTGGTGCGACGCTCCATCGGCAACTTCGTCAAGGCGTTGGCCGAGGCGGTGCTGATCGTGCTCGCCGTGACCTTTTTCAGCCTGGGACTGCGCACCGGCATGGTGGTGGCGCTGTCGATCCCGTTGGTGCTGGCGGCGACGTTTCTGCTGATGTGGTGGTTCAACATCGGCTTGCACAAGATTTCGCTCGGCTCGCTGATCCTGGCACTGGGCCTGTTGGTGGACGATGCCATCATCGCCGTGGAAATGATGTGGGTGAAGATGGAAGAAGGTTGGGAACGCGCCAGAGCCGCCGCCTTCGCCTACACCAGCACCGCCGGACCGATGCTGTCGGGGACGCTGGTCACGGTGGCTGGCTTCCTGCCCATCGCCACCGCGCGCTCCGCGACCGGCGAATATACGATGTCAATTTTTCAGGTCAACGCTATTGCGCTGCTGCTGTCCTGGCTGGCGGCGGTGGTGGTGATTCCCTGGCTGGGCTATCAGGTATTGCCCGATCCCCGCGCGCCGCACAAGCTGCGATGGGTCACCCGGTGGGTGCGCCGCGCGCGCCACCAGCCGGTGGAAGCCGTGGTGGCGGGCGTTCACAGCGAGTACGAGGTCTATCACACGCCGTTCTATCGTCGCTTTCGCCGCGTCGTGGAACGCTGCGTGCGCCGACGCTGGTTGGTTATCGCCATCACCCTGGCCTTGTTCGCGGCGGCTATCGTCGGTTTCGGCAAGGTCCAGCAACAGTTTTTTCCGACGTCGACCCGGCTGGAATTGATGGTGGATTTGCGCTTGCCGGAAGGCTCCTCACTCAGGGCGGTGGAGGCCGAAGTCCGGAGGCTGGAAGGAATCCTGCAAAAAGAATCGGGCATCGCCAATTTCGTGGCCTATGTCGGCTGGGGTGCGCCGCGTTATTATCTGGGCTTGGACCAGCAACTGCCGGCCGCCAACCAGGCCCAGTTCGTGATCCTGACCGACAGCGCCGAGGCGCGCGAGGCCCTGCGAACCCGGCTCATCCAGCTATTCGAGGCGGATTTTCCCGGCTTGCGCGCCAACATCACCCGCGTCGAGAGCGGCCCGCCGGTCGGTTTTCCGGTGCAGTTTCGGATATCCGGCCAGGATTTGCCGGCGCTGCGAGCGCTGGCTAATGAGGTGGCGGAGGTCATGCGCGGCAATCCGCATCTGACTAACGTGCAGTTCGACTGGGACGAGCAGTCCAAGAGCGTCGGGATCGAGATCGATCAGCACAAAACCCGCTTGCTGGGTTTGAACAGTCAGGATGTGGCCCAGGTTCTCAATACGGCGTTGAACGGCCTGGCGGTCACCGCCTACCGCGAGCGGGACAAAACGATTGAAGTGATCTTACGCGCGGATTCGCCGTCACGAACGCAGCTGGCGCTGCTTGGCGAGCTGACGGTCCCGGCGGCGAGCGGCAAGAGTGTGCCGTTGGCGCAAATCGCACGGCTGCGGTACGACTTCGAGCCTGGGGTGATCTGGCGGCGCAACCGCTTGCCGACCATCACGGTGCGGGCCAATGTCTACGAGGAAATTCAACCGGCCACGGTCACCGCCCAAATTGAACCGCTGCTGGCGCCGGTTCGCGCCAAGCTGCCGGAGGGATTTCGCTTGGAAACCGGCGGCACGGTGGAGGAATCCGCCAAGGGACAAGGGCCGGTGATGGCCGGTATGCCGTTGTTCGTGCTGGTGGTTTTGACGATCTTGATGATCCAGTTGCAGAATCTTTCGCGGGTGGTCATGGTGCTGCTGACCGCGCCGCTGGGTTTGATCGGCGTAACCTTGTTCTTACTGCTGTTCGATCAGCCCTTCGGTTTCGTGGCGATGCTCGGCACTATCGCTTTGTTCGGCATGATCATGCGCAACTCGGTCATCCTGGTCGATCAAATCCGTCAGGATATCGCCGCCGGCCGCAGCGAGTGGGAGGCGATCATCGAATCCACCGTGCGCCGCTTCCGACCGATCATTTTGACGGCGGCGGCGGCGGTGCTGGCGATGGTGCCGCTGTCGCGCAATGTCTTCTTCGGGCCGATGGCGGTGGCGATCATGGGCGGGCTGATCGTGGCGACGTTGCTGACGCTGCTGTTCTTGCCCGCCCTGTATGCGGCGTGGTACCGGGTGCGGCCGGTAGAGACCGTTTCGACCGCTCCGGTACCCGCCTGAGGCGTTTGCCAAGTCCGCTCTTCCCAACAGGCGATTTCACTCATGCCGGCGCTGACTGCTCGAATTGAATTGCCATCACCCGCTCCCGGCACCCAAAGGACGCTGCTGGTCCATCGTTACGGTGCATCCGGCGCGCGACCCAAGGCGTATTTTCAGGCCGCCCTCCACGCCGACGAGATTCCGGGGTTGCTAGTGGCGCACCATCTGTTGCAAGGATTGGAACAGGCCCAGGCGGAAGGCCGGCTGATCGGTGAGATTGTGGTGGTGCCGGTCGCCAATCCCATCGGACTGGGACAGCATCTGAACGGCCGGCTGTTGGGGCGGTTCGATTTCGAGAGTACCGGCAACTTCAACCGCGGCTTTCCTGATTTGGCGGCGGTTGCGGTCGAGCGGTTGCGCGGCTGTCTGAGCGCCGATCCGGCGGTGAATGTAAACCGCATTCGAGAGACCTTGCGGGCCGTGCTGGCGGAGCAACAGCCGACGCGAGAGACGGCCGCGCTCAAACTGGCGCTGCTTAAGTTGGCTGTCGATGCCGATTATGTGTTCGATTTGCACTGTGACAGCGAATCTCTGTTGCATTTGTACACCTCCCGCTGGCATTCGGATGTGGCGCGAATCCTGGGCGCGGAACTGGGCGCGGCGGCGATTCTGCTGGAAGACGAACCGGGCGGCAGTCCCTTCGATGAAGCGTGCGCCGGACCGTGGTGGAAGCTGCGGGCGGCGCTGGCGGAGCAGGGGCCGATTCCGCTGGCTTGCTTCGCGACCACGGTCGAATTGCGCGGTCAGGCGGACGTGCGGGACGACTGTGCCGCCGCCGACGCGGCGGCGTTGCTGCGGTTCCTGCAACGGCGCGGCGCCATCGCCGGCGAGCCAGGGCCGTTGCCGGAACCGCGCTGCGAGCCGACGCCGTTGGAAGGGGTCGATGTGTTGATTGCGCCGGCGGCCGGGGTATTGGTTTATCGAAAGTCGTTGGGAGAATCCGTCAAGACGGGCGCTGTGGTGGCGGAGGTGGTCGATCCGTTGGGGGGGCCGTTGGATGCGGCCCGCTCGGAGGTCCGCGCCGGGACTGACGGCCTTCTATTTGCCCGCATGAGCGAGCGTTTGGTGCGACCGGGGCAGAAGTTTTGCAAGCTGGCCGGCCGGGAGCCGCTGGACTACCGACAGGCTGGTAAGCTGCTGGAGGATTGAACGCGGAGCGAACGAAGTCGTCGCTGCTGTTTGTCATTGAAATTTATTATCATCGGTCCTGTCTCTAAAACAACTATAGGTAAATGACGATGAGTTTGATCGGGTTTTTGTTGATCGGTCTGGTGGCGGGCTGGCTGGCGTCGACCTTCATGCGCGGCGGCAGCCTGGGTTTGGTCGGCAATCTGGCGATCGGCGTGGTGGGTGCCTTTATCGGTGGGTTTCTATTTCGGCTGCTAGGTCTCGCCGCCGTAGGCACGATCGGCCAACTCATTACCGCCACGGTCGGCGCCGTGGTGCTGTTGTATTTAGTACGGTTATTCAAGCAAGCCTAAGAACTCCAACTCGAAGTTTTACCGGCAATGGATGCGCTTTGGCTGGCGCTTGCTTTTCTGTTGGGCCTGCTGGTCCGGCATTTGGGGTTGCCGGCGCTGGTCGGCTATCTGGCGGCCGGGTTTGTACTGAACGCCTCGGGCCAGCAGAGCAGTGAATTACTCGATCGCATCGCCCATGCCGGCGTGTTGTTGCTGCTGTTTGGCGTCGGGCTCAAGCTGCGCTTGAAAAGCCTGATCCGCCCGGATGTTTGGGGCGGTGGCGGGTTGCACCTGCTCGTTATCACCCTATTGCTGGGCGCGGGGCTGTGGGTGGGGACCGCTTTGCCGTTGGGGCTGGCGCTGTTGCTGGGGGCCACGTTGGGTTTTTCCAGCACGGTGCTGGCCGCCAAGGCATTGGAGGAAAAGGCCGAGCTACGGGCCTTTCACGGCCGGCTGGCCATCGGCATCTTGATCATTCAGGATTTGGTGGCCTTGGCGTTGATGGCGCTGGCGGGCGCGGCGACGCCGACGCCGCGGGCTTTGCTGGCGTTGGGGTTGCCCTTGTTGCAGCCCGCCATCAAAAAGGTGCTGGACTGGAGCGGCCACGATGAATTGCAGGTCCTATACGGCTTAGCGTTGGCGCTGGTGATCGGCGGGCTGGGTTTCGAGTGGCTCGGGCTGAGTTCGGAGCTGGGGGCGCTACTGCTGGGCGTGATGCTGGCCGGCCACCCCCGCGCCATGGAATTATCCCGGTCGCTATGGTCGCTCAAGGAGGTGTTGCTGGTCGGGTTTTTCCTGCAAATTGGCCTGCTCGGTTGGCCGAGCCCGGCTATCGTGGGCGGTGCGGTACTGTTGACCCTGCTTTTGCCGCTCAAGGTGATGCTGTTGTTTTTCATTTTGATCGGCTTTCGGCTGCGCGCCCGCACCGCGTTTCTGACCGCGCTGGCGCTGGCCAGCTACAGCGAGTTTGCCCTGATCGTGGTCAAGTTCATGGTCGGCAACGGCCAGTTGGGCGCGGATTGGTTAGTGTTGCTGGCGTTGACCGTGGCGCTGTCCTTTGTGGTGGGCGCGCCGCTGAATCGCTTTGCCCACGATCTGTACGAGCGCTTGGAAACGTGGCTGGCCCGCTTCGAGCGGTCGGAACGGCATCCCGACGAACAGCCGGTCTCCTTGGGTAAGACGCAAATCCTGATCCTGGGAATGGGCCATGCGGGTACCGCGGCTTACGATTTCCTCAAAAAGCGCCAAAACGTTTCCGGAAGCCATAAGGTGCGGCTGGTGTCGGGCATCGATTCGGATTTGGTCAAGGTCGAGCGGCACATTCATGACGGTCGGCGGGTGGTGTATGCCGATGCCGAAGATCCCGGCTTCTGGCATCGCTTGCATCTGGATGGACTCAAGGCGGTGATTCTGGCCATGCCGGACCGGGAAGCGAAGCGCATCGCCACCGAGCAACTGCGACGGCACGGCTTCAAGGGCTTGATCGGGGCGATCAGCAGTTACCCCGAAGAGGAAAAGGCTCTGAAAGCGGCGGGCGCGGATATGACGTTCCTGGCCTTCAACGAGGTCGGCGTCGGCTTGGCCGAACACGTCTGGGAGGCGCTGGAAAAACGCGCTCGCCCGCGGACTGAAAATCCTTCGGTTTGATACCGAACCGCCCCGCGGTACGGTCAGGGCATTTGTCGTGGAAAGCTTAGTGGCTAAAAGCGGCGATGCCCGTTTGCGCCCGCCCGAGAATGAGGGCGTGGATGTCGTGAGTGCCCTCATAGGTGTTCACCACTTCCAGATTGACCAGATGGCGGATGACGCCGTATTCGTCGGAGATGCCGTTGCCGCCCAGCATGTCGCGGGCCAGGCGGGCGATCTCCAGCGCCTTGCCGCAACTGTTGCGTTTCAGGAGCGAGGTGATCTCGACCGCCGCCGTGCCTTCGTCCTTCATCCGGCCCAGCCGCAGACAGCCTTGCAGGCCCAGAGTGATTTCGGTTTGCATGTCGGCCAGTTTTTTCTGGATCAACTGGTTGGCGGCGAGCGGCCGGCCGAACTGCCGGCGATCCAGCACGTATTGCCGGGCGCGGTGCCAGCAGTCCTCGGCCGCCCCCAGCGCGCCCCAGGCGATGCCGTAGCGGGCGGAGTCGAGGCAGGTGAAGGGACCTTTCAGGCCGCTGACATCCGGGAATTCGTTCTCGGCGGGGACGAATACCTCATCCATGACGATTTCGCCGGTGACGGAGGCGCGCAGGCCGACCTTGCCGTAGATGACCGGCGTGCTGAGGCCCTTCATGCCCTTGTCGAGGATGAAGCCGCGAATCTGGCCGGCGTCGTTCTTGGCCCAGACCACGAACGTATCGGCGATGGGACTGTTGGAAATCCAGGTCTTGGCGCCGGATAACTGGTAGCCGCCGGGGGCGGCTTTGGCGCGGGTGATCATCGAACCGGGATCGGAGCCGTGGTTGGGTTCGGTCAGGCCGAAGCAGCCGATCCGTTCGCCGGTGGCCAGCTTGGGCAGGTACTTCTGCTTTTGGGGTTCAGTGCCGAAGGTGTAGATGGGCATCATGACCAGCGAGGATTGCACGCTCATCATCGAGCGGTAGCCGGAATCGACCCGCTCCACTTCGCGGGCGATCAGGCCGTAGCTGACATGGTTCAGACCGGCGCCGCCGTACTCGCCGGGGATGGTCGGGCCGAGCAGGCCCAGCTCGCCCATCTCGCGGAAGATGTTTGGGTCGGTGCTTTCGTGGCGAAAAGCTTGCTGGACGCGCGGAGCCAGCCTTTCCTGGCAGTAAGCGTGCGCGGCGTCGCGCACCATCCGTTCCCCTGCGGTGAGTTGCTGATCCAGCAACAGCGGATCGTCCCATTGAAAATTCATGATCGTTCCCCTTTCTCAAGTGGCCGTGCTTCGGTCTTAGGGTTGGTAAAATTCCGGTTTAAGAAGATGATGGTCTAGCCAATCGAGCTACAATTAACCCGGCAGTACTTCCCTAAACGGCTGGAAATCGTCGGACACAGGCCGCAAACGCGCGGTTGCGAACTCCAGAAATTCACGCTGAGAGAAATGGCTAAAGCGTTTGGCGATGCCTCTTAAACGCAGGCCGGTGCAGAAGCTGCCTCTTGAAACGGTGTTAGGAAGGTTTATGAGCGAAAAAATCAGCAAGACCGAGGCCGAATGGCGCGCCCAACTGAGCGCCGAGCAGTTTGCCATTTGCCGCCAAAAAGGCACGGAACGCGCGTTTACCGGCGAATATCACGACTGTCACGAACCGGGCGTTTACCGCTGCGCCTGTTGCGGCAAAGCCCTGTTCGATTCCGAGACCAAGTTCGATTCCGGCAGCGGCTGGCCCAGCTTCTGGGAGCCGGTCCAGCCGGCCAGCGTGGCCACCGCCGAGGATCGCAGCCTGTTCATGCGCCGCACCGAGGTGTTGTGCGCGGATTGCGGCGCGCATTTAGGCCACGTTTTCGACGACGGTCCGCGACCGACCGGCCTGCGCTATTGCATCAATTCGGCGGCTCTGAAGCTGGATAAGGCGCGTAAGCCTGATTCAGCTTGACCGAATCTTGCTGTCGCCACGCCGTTTGACTGTTCAGCACCGAATAGCAAGCGACGGGTAAATTTTCCGTGGATGGCGGCCTGGGTTTCTTGCGCGGCTTGGGATGAAGGGTCGCCTGTACGATATCCCGGACCCAATTGTTCAGGTCGGGATCGCAGCCGTCGCCGGGCGGGAACGGTTTCTGCGACTGGCATTGGCCAGAATCGGGGGGACAGGCCAGCCGGACGTGAAAATGCGCGTCGTGCCCCCACCAGGGCCGTACTTTGCTCAGCCAGCGTCGGTCGGTTTCGCTGTCGCACAAGGCCTTTTTGATGATGGCGTTGACGAAAATGCGGTCGACTTCGGGCGCTAGCGCCGCCTGTTTCAAGGTGTCCCGATAGCGCGGCGACCAGTTGGCATAATTAAGGGTGCCTTCAGTGGCGACGATCATCGACGGAGCCCCGAAGGCTTCGATGTCCTGGCGGTTGAGCACGCGGTCGCGCGGCGGTTGCATGAACCAAATGTCGGCGTCCAGTCCGACTTGATGGCTGACATGACCGCCGGGCATCGGGCCGCCGCGAGGTTGCGCCAAGTCGCCCACCAGCAAGCGGCCGCCTTGCGCCCCGGCGTAACGGCCCAGCCGCTCCACAAACCGGATCAGCAGCGGATGGCCGTAGTAGCGGTTGCGGCTGACGCGCATGGCTTGATAGCCGTCGCCCACCAGCGGCAGCGTCGCCGCGCCGACGATGCAGCCGCTGCTGGTGGAACCGATGCTTTCCGGCCGTCCCGTCAAGGGATAAGCGACATTACTCCAGCCGTTGCCGGCACGGGCTGGCATCGAGGCCAGCAATAGTAGTGACACCGCCAGACTGAACCGAACTTTCATCAAACACTCTCCCGCGCAAAATCGACTATGACAAGCTTAGCGAAAGAACGGCGGTTTTGGCAGGGCGACCGTAAGTGCCCGGTTTAACCCATTTTGATCGGATCGGAAGGGCAGGATGGTCAGATCGGTCGCTTACCCCCGATGCGATCTGGGAAGGCATTCAAAAAATCCATGCCTTCGCCCTCGGCATCGCCGCCGCCAAACAGACCTTCAGCCCTTCAGGCTAATTTGTGGGGGATCTGGCGCTCTCAAACGAGGGTCGTTTAACCTTTAGATCGAGAAGGGGAAAATAATCTTGGACAATACTGGGAGTCGCCATCGGTCGCGCCTAGAAATCGAGCGGGCTTTTGGCTTCCTTCAGCGTGACGCTTCTGACGGTATGGGTATAAATCATCGTGGTGCGGACGTCGCTGTGCCCCAGCAACTCCTGGATCGTGCGAATGTCGTAGTTGGCTTGTAACAAATGGCTGGCGAAGCTATGACGAAAGGTGTGCGCGGAGGCGCGTTTGAGAATCCTGGAGCGGCGCACCGCGTCTTTGATGGCTTTTTGCACCCGCGTTTCGTGCAAATGAGCGCGCCGAAGATCGCCGCTGTCGGGCGCGCGAGTCAACGTCGTGGCCGGAAACAGCCACTGCCATCCAAGTTCCTTGGCGGCGCGCGGGTACTTCTCCCCTAGCGCGGCCGGCAAGAACGTCCCCGCGTAGCCGGCGGCCAAATCCGCTTCATGCACTCGCACCGCTTCGTCCAGTTGTGTTCTTAGCTCGACCACCAGCGCCTCTGGCAGTGGCACCGTACGGTCTTTTTGACCTTTGCCGTCGTGCACGGTCAGCACCCGCATGGCAAAATTCAAGTCCTGCACGCGCAGCTTCAAGCACTCGAACAGGCGCAGGCCGCACCCGTACAGCAATTTCGCCACCAGCGCATACGGCATATCGAGCCGAGCGACGATGCGATCCACTTCCTCTCGCGACAGCACGGTGGGGATATAAGGCTTGCGTTTGGCTCTGACTACGCCTTCGACCTTTCCGAATTCCTTTTCAAGCACGTGTTTGAAGAGAAACAGCAGCGCATTGAACGCCTGGTTTTGGCTGGAGGCCGCGATCTTTCTGTGGGTCGCCAAAAAGCTCAAGAAACCCTTGACGTCCTCCATCGAAAGTGATCGTGGGTTTTTGCTGCGGGTGAAGGTCTGAAATTTTCGGGTCCAGATTTGATAGGCTTCCAAAGTCTTGGAGGAGTAATGCCGGACCTTGATCGCTGAAGACAGCCCATCGTAAACCCACATCCAGCAGGCTCCGGTCGAGTCAGATCCAACGGGATGCGCTGATTCCCTTCGCGAGCGCGCCGGGATGAATTTTGCGGGAAGGCTCGGCGCGCCGTCCGCCGTATCCGTTTCTTGCCGGGTAAAGCGGTGAACGGGTGCCGGTGGTGACGGGCGAGAAAACGGCACCGTTGCTCCTTCGGGTTGCCGGGCGGGGTCGGCTGACGAAGCTGCTGGGGTGGGATCTATCCCAATCCGAGGTTTTTCCGCTGGCCGGCGGTTGGGTTCGCCCTCCGCTGCGCCGGGTGCGGTGCGGCCGACCTCGCTCTTTTGCGGGGTCCCGATAGCCTGTGGCGAACGCGGTTTGACGGCGGACGGAGCAACCATTTGCCAATATAGCGATACCGCGTGCTCGGCTTGTTGGCGCAGGGGTTCCGGCTGGAGCTTGGCGCGCAATTTTTCCTGAAAAGCGGGCAAGCTCGGGCGAGCTGTTGGTGCGAAGCCATATTTATGACAAAAGTCCAAGTAATAACGCAGCCACTTGTGATAGTGCGGCCTTTGTCCGGTCATGACGTTCCGGTGTGCCAACCACGCCTCGTAGCGATGGACGAGTTCCGAAGGGACGGCGAGCATGGGGATATTTCCGGGGCAATGGCGCTGGTGTTGAAAGATAGACTGCTGATAAAGATTAGCAAGATCAATTGCTTCTTGTCAAAGAGAGTCGATTATGGTAGATAGACGGAAACTACATAATCATTAGTTGTCGCGGACGCTTCGCGCCCGCGACAACGGGGCGGCGGATAAGCATCCGCGGCTTGCGCGGCGCGAAGCGCCGCACAACCACGCGGATCAAGCCGACTTCAGGCGAAAAAGCCTGCGGCTTTCTCGCCCTCGCGGCTTATCCGCCGCCCCGTTAGCCGTCATGACGAAGCGAGGTACTTTTGAACCTCTTCTGGAGTATCTCCAGAGAGTCCCAGCTATCTTTGGCTCTATCGGTACAGGCAATTCTGAAAGTGCTGGCTGGTGGGTAAAATTCTCCATCGACATCTCACATCAACTCGCCTGGCATACCGTGCAAGAGTTCGGGTACGTGCTCAACTACCTCTCACTAAACGAGCGACTTCCTACTGTGTTTATGCCGGTGTCGCCTCCGCCGTATATGAACGGTGGGCCATCGGAATTCCTGTCGTGGGTTATAGAATGCCACAGCAATGAGTTCACCCCGGAGCAGGCAAGAGATTGGCTTGAAGGTCGGCTTCCTCAACCAGTTGAAGATGAAGATCAGTGGGAGCAGGCCAATGACGGCTAACAAACCGCTGCAGGCGACGCCGCTTCGCGGCGCGCCTGAGCTTGCTCGTTGTCGCGGACGCTTCGCGCCCGCGACAACGGGGCGGCGGATAAGCATCCGCGGCTTGCGCGGCGCGAAGCGCCGCACAACCACGCGGATCAAGCCGACTTCAGGCGAAAAAGCCTGCGGCTTTCTCGCCCTCGCGGCTTATCCGCCGCCCCGTTAGCCGCTACAGGGGAGTTTCAGTGAGCAGCATTTTTCTTAGCCATTCTCATGCCGATAAAGCCTTTGCTCGCAAGTTAGCAGGCGATCTTCGCTTGGCTGGCCATGCTGTCTGGATAGACGAAGCGGAGATCAATATCGGTGACTCACTGATAGAAAAAATTAGAAACGGACTTGATCAGGTGGACTATGTCGCTGCTATCTTGTCCAGAGCTTCGATCGATAGTCCTTGGGTCACACGTGAGCTCGACATCGCATCAAACCGTGAGATTGATGAGGGGCGCACTGTCGTGCTGCCCCTACTGCTAGAGAAAGTCGATCTTCCCGGGTTCCTCAAGGGCAAGTTCTACGGTGATTTTACAGATCAGGATTTATACCAAGAGAGGTTCGAGTTACTTCTACGCACGCTAGGCTCGGATACCAAAGTTCCTCAGCCTACTGCGGAGGAGCTGGTGCAACTGCGGGCGCAGCTGGAGGCTGCTCAAGCTGTCGCAGTTCAACATCAGGCAGCACTGGAAGCACATAAAATGGTTGCTCTCCATGGAAAGAGCGAGAAATTGAAGCAGGCAATTGCAGACGCTAATGCAAAGTTTCCTGCGCACGCAGCAATTAACACGACGCATGCATTTGAGGTGGCCGACTCCCCGGTCACGCTGGACTATCTTCTTTGGGCAATAGCGAAGTCCGTGCGGCGTGGCTCTCATCCACTAGAGATACTATTGTCCCTAGACAATAAATGGGGTGCAGTAGCTGCGATGCTCTCCGCCTATGATGAGTTGCTTTCTGCAGCAGGCGGCTAACAATTCGTTCAAGCCGACCCCGCATCGTGGCATCGGCCACGTGCCTGCGCTACGCTAGCACGTGTCCGCCGCCCCGCTGCGGGGCGGCTTAACTCAAGCGTTGTCGCGGACGCTTCGCGCCCGCGACAACGGGGCGGCGGATAAGCATCCGCGGCTTGCGCGGCGCGAAGCGCCGCACAACCACGCGGATCAAGCCGACTTCAGGCGAAAAAGCCTGCGGCTTTCTCGCCCTCGCGGCTTATCCGCCGCCCCGTTAGACCCTACATGACACCAAATATCCCCAAACGATTTTATTCTCTCGACGTACTGCGTGGAGTGGCAGCACTCTGCGTAGTGCTATGGCACTGGCAACACTTTTTCTTCCCCCTCAACAAGCAGGGGGCAATGTTCTTCGTTGATAAGCAACCCTTGTTTGAAGTACTTTATATTTTTTATAAAAATGGCCACGCGGCTGTTCAACTGTTTTTCTGCCTTTCTGGGTTTATCTTCTTCTGGTTGTATTCACAACGCATTGCTGATAAAGCCATTTCACTGAAATCATTCTCAGTTCTCAGGTTGTCACGACTATACCCTCTTCACTTCGCAACCCTAATATTTGTTGCAATTGGACAGTTTGCCTATGCAGGCATCACGAATTCGTCGTTTGTCTATCCATTCAATGACGCCTATCATCTGTTGCTCAATTTAATTTTTGCGTCCTCATGGGGTCTTGAAAAAGGGCATTCATTTAATGCCCCCATATGGTCGGTATCCGTTGAGATATTGCTGTATTCAATATTCTTCGTATTCTGCCGGATATTTTATAGAAATATAATTGTATTGATTTCTGCAATTGTTCTTGGGTATTTCGCGTACAGATTTAATAGCTTCGTTGGAAGCGGAATAATCTATTTTTTTCTTGGCGGGCTTGTCTTTATCGCTTACAGGAAGATTATTAAATCTGGTGATTCCTGGAAGGTTTCTATTTGGCTGCCTTTTATTGCTTTTGTTGCATGGCTGGCGCCAATAGTGGCAACGAATCCTAATCATGGCCTTGCATTTTACGAAAACTATTCGATTATTAGACAAATTGTTTCTAATTTTTCATTAGCACTCTTTCCATTAACCATCATGTCCTTGGCTTTGGTTGAAACAAAAAGAGGAACATTGGGCAAAAGATTTTCGTTTGTTGGTGACATTTCTTATTCTTCGTACCTTCTTCATTTTCCTTTGCAGTTGGCGGCAGCTCTGGTTACGACGAAACTGGGGATTAACCAGGGCATTTTCTATTCGCCTTTGTTCATGGCTTTATTTTTCTTTGTGCTCATATTGGTATCTTTAGCTAGTCACCGTTATTTTGAGGTTCCGATGCAATGCTACCTAAGACTACAGCCTAACCTAGCGCTCAACACGGACGCTGCGCGATAATGCCGCGCAGCGCCGGTTAACTCTACGTTAGGTGTCCATGAGGGTGCGCCTACAATTTCCGAAAGCCCTCAGAAACCACTGGAGAACTCTTATGAACACCTTCAACATCGAAGACACGGCAATCATTCTCATAGATCACCAAGTCGGAACGAATACATGGGCGAGCACGACGCCATTGGCTTTGTTGCAACGGAACGTGATCATTCTTGCCAAGTTTGCGAGGGGCACAGGGATACCCGTCGTCCTTACTTCGAGCCAAGAAACCAACATCCATGTTCAAGGCCCATTGATGCCGGAGCTACAGGAAGCACTGCCAGAAGCGTATGTCGCACGTATCAAGCGCCAAGGTGTGGTCAACGCTTGGGATGATGAGCACTTCGCCGGCGCTTGCCGCAACACTGGAAGACGCAACTTCGTCATGGCTGGTGTAACCACTGATGTCTGTATGGTCGCGCCTGCCATTAGCGCTCTTCGCGAGGGCTTTAACGTGAAGGTCGTTTGCGATGCGTGTGGCTCATCAAATCAAATCGCAGAAGAAATGTCTTGGCGCAGAATGGAACGGGCCGGTGTCTCGCTAACCAGCACCAACGCTATGGTTGCTGAACTCGTCAAGAACTGGGCGTCACCAGCTGGAGCAGTGGCCTTCCCGTTGCTGACCACCTAACTATTCATTCCAGCGGACGCGCTAAAGCGCGCCGCTGAATTCAAACGTTGTGGCGCTGCGCGAAACTCCATGAATAGCCGGGGCGAAAAATAAAATGCGCTCCCTTGCAAGTCTGGGAAAATTGGGTAATCCTCAGAACATGGCAAAAGCTCGACTCACATTTGAAACGACACCTGCTCGCAAGGTAGCTCTGGAAAATTCTCTTGGAGAAGCTGGAGTGTCACTACCGGAGTGGTTTGAAGGGACTGTCGCTGAAGCGACTGGCAACTTGTTTGGGCAGTGGATGAATGAGGCAACGCGAGATGAGGAACTATCGCCGTGTCTACATTTACCCGAAGCCATTTTGAAAGGACTTCGGAGCATTGACTGGGAGTTTGCGCGAGAAGACACGCGCTACCTTTCTCATGACATCCATCCTTATCCGGCGAAATTTATTCCCCAAATTCCACACTACCTAATACAACATTTATCAAGTCGCGGAGAAACTGTCCTTGACCCTTTTGGTGGTTCGGGCACAACAGCTTTGGAAGCTACGCTTCTTGACCGTTGCGGACTAAGTTCGGATGCTAACCCTCTGGCGAAAGTGATTGGTGAAGCCAAGACCACCACCATGAGGCGTGAAGATGATGAAGTGCTAAGCCAAATCATTGAACGCTTTTCACTTTTAGCGCGACACGGTAAAAGTTTAGAAGAAGAATTAGTGCGCCATCGTGAATCCTACACAACCTGCATTCCACGCGAATCAACTCTCGCCCAATGGTTTGCACCATATGCTATTGAAGAAATGGCATATGGTGTTTGGTGCATTGCCAAGTTGGGTAGTAAAGCGGCTCGCACTGTGGCTTTAGCGAGTTTTTCCAAATCTGTACTCAAAGCGTCGTTTCAGGACGGTGAAACACGATATGCGCGGAAGCCTCGTGACGTGGCACGAGGCGAAACACTAAAATTATTAGCCGCTAATATCGCTCTGAATCAAAAAAAGGTTCGGCAACTGGGGCCGCTTTTACGTTTTCGTCAGCCAGTATTCAAAACAATTGATCTGCGTGACGAAGGGGCCTCCGGTGAGGATGGGCCGCATTCATGGGATGCTGATTGCGCCGACCTTATCATCACTTCACCGCCTTATCCAAATGCGACCGATTACCACCTTTATCACCGTTTCCGGCTGCTCTGGCTCGGTTTTGATCCGCGAGCACTGGGTCGACAGGAAATCGGTTCACATTTGCGCCATCAGCGTCAAAAAAGTGGCTTTGACACCTACTGCGAGGAGATGACACTATCCTTACGAGCAATGTACCGCGCATTGCGGCCAGGTCGTTATGCTGTACTGGTATTGGGCGATGGCATTTTCGCTGGGGAGACTGTTCGCACTTCGCAAGCATTAGCCAATGCTGCCCATACAGTTGGCTTTGATGTCGTGGGCGAAATTGACCGCGCTCTTCCTGAAAACAAACGCTCTTTCGTTGCTCCGGCACGGCGTTTGAAGCAAGAGCAAATCTTAGTTCTACGCCGTCCCCCTGCTGCACAAAGATTGTTTTTGCTTCCGCCGCCTTACCGTCTCTGGCCCTACGAAACGATTTTACGAGAGCGCGAAATTGCGGCTCTCACCGGCCATCAACCCCAATATGAGGATAAGGTTGAGGATGCTCGCAGCGGCCAAACATTACTCATTTCCCGTGACGGTTATGATCTACGACCCTTATCACGACTGACCTTTACACATGGTGTGCGGCATCCGGCTTCGACTCATGTCGAACCAACATGGCAGGCGACTCTGGAAAATGGAGATGCCAAAACACCCTCAGCGCGCAAAGACCCTAAGTACGTCACACACGGTATTCACGCCTATAAAGGCAAGTTTTATCCACAATTAGCAAAAAGCCTCTTCAATCTGGCGCAGTTAGCGCCGGGCCAACGCGTCCTTGACCCATTTTGCGGAAGCGGCACGGTGGTGCTGGAAGCGTATCTCAATGGATTGCATGGCTACGGACTGGACATTCATCCGCTCGCAGTTCACATTGCGGGCGCGAAAAGTGGTGTTTTGGAAGCTGACCCCTACTGGTGCGACCGGATATTGAGCGATTCTGAGCGCGTTTTGGAACGCTTGATTTCGGAAGAAGCTGAGCTAAGCAATCACACACAAGAAGTACTTTGGCGCTCGACTTTCGCATCTGCTGCACATGACGAATTAGTATCATGGTTTCCGCTTCCGGTATTGGACAAACTCGCGCGGATATGGCGACACATTGAAAGCGTAGCTGAACCGCGTGTGCGCTCCTTATTAGAAGTGTTGCTCTCATCTCTGGTGCGCGAGGTCTCACACCAAGACCCACGCGATTTGCGTATTCGACGCCGCGCTGAACCACTGGATGATGCGCCGGTTTATGCTCTGTTTTCGGCGCGTCTGCGCGAAGTGAGAGGCCGTTTGCGGGCTTTTGCTTCAGCCTCACCGCACGCTCCCGCGCAATTTCAACCTACAACAGTTAAGCGCGGCGATGGACGCGCCCTATCATCATTCGAGGCGCTAGGGCTGGGTAAGCATAGCGTGGACGCCGTTGTAACGAGTCCACCTTACGCGACGGCTCTACCATACATTGATACCGACCGGCTTAGTCTGCTGCTGCTCTTCGCGTTGCGCTCGAAAGAGCGAGCAAGTGTAGAGGAGGCACTTATCGGCTCACGAGAAATAACCCCCAAGAGACGCGCCACTATAGATTCTTTGATTGATGCAGAGGATTGGGAAGGATTGCCTTCGGCAACCGCACGCTCCGTTGTGTCAAATATTCGTAGAAACAACGACGGCGCGGCGCGCGACGGGGAACCGGTAGGGTTTCGCCGTCAAAATACGGCAGCCCTTCTTTACTTATATTTCCGCGATATGGCGCGGGTGATGTCTAATCTCGACCATGTTCTAAAACCCGGAGGCCATGCATTTTTTGTCATTGGGGATAGCAAGACATTGGCGGGTGGCGAGGAAGTCCGCATTCAGAGCAGTCAGGCATTGCAAGAAACCGGGAAAATGAATGGCTGGACACTGCGCGAAGTAATTTCCATTTCGGTGACAACCGAAAATCGCCCCCACGTCAAAAATAGTATCACGGCAAACGATGTATTGTGGTTCGTAAAACCTGATTGAACCATCTTATAGCCACCCAAACTTGCGAGCTTGTCCGCCACCCGAAGGCATGGTCTGGTCACACACAGCCAAGAAATCTTGGTATTTTGAGCTGTTGGGATTGTAAATCTCAATGTCATAATCAATTCCCGGTGTGTCAGATTGGCGCATAACCATAATCGAAAACGGGTCAATTTTTTCACGTATATCAGGTGAAATCGTGACACGAATCTCAGATTTCTCCTCATAGAAAACTGTGTTCAAGGCAAAGTTCGACTTAGTGAAAGACTGGTTCCCCGCAGTGTCATAAATGACTACGTTGATAACTGGATCGGGGTCACGCTGCGGATAAGGTTTATTAGACGATCCTTTCTTTGGCGTTGTCGATCCCGTAAAGGGAAATCCGAAAAAAGGTTGGTTTTGCTCCACGGCCTTCTTCGAGAGAAACACTTCTCCATTATGATGCGGGTTGATTTGCATCACCAACGTCTCGCTTGTAGTAGTATTAGTAGCGGCTTGGGGCACTGGTTGATTTACTGTTGGACTAGACGTGCCCCGCCGCGCTCTTGGTTTTCTGTTTGCAACTGGCCGAGGCGATGCAGGTTTGGGTTGCAACCGGGCAAATGGGTTGTGTCCACGCGTAGGCAAAACTATCCGTTTTTCATCATTTTCCGGGCGAGACGGTTTGAGTAAAGTGACAGTTCGCGCTTGTGTTTCATCCAATACAAACCCAGCAGAAACCAGTTGCCCCAACAAAGCAGCCGTCAATTTTTGTGTGCCAGCAAACTGACCGGGTAAAAGAGCCTCCCATCCAGCATAGGCTTCATCACAAATCAATACATCTTCTGGTAGATCTAAATTGAGGCACAAACCTGCTTCAAGGTTGGTCTCAGTTCCTCCAGTTGTTAGGTTATGTGAACCGTAATATAAACGAGCCGCATCAGAACCTCGAAAAAGATAAAACTTGGGATGAAAGGTGCAGGAACCGCCTGTGTGCGTAATGTAAACGTCATCAAACAATTCCAGCGCCAATTGTAGCGCTTGTAGAGTTGTTCCAAAGTGGTCAATGCCGAAAATGGCTTGACTGGTTTTGCCGTTTTGTTTCCACTCTTCCAACCCCGCACGCAACTTTGCCAAAGGGCCGCTTTTAGCGAATGCCACAGCAAACCGAAAATCGTCGAATTCCGATGAACCGAGCGTAGATTGCAGTTCGATCAGTAAACGCAGTGTCCCATCGAACGATTGAGTGGGTTGGAGGAAAGATATTCGCATACTCTCAATTCTAATCCCTAAGATTACCCATTGCACGCATCTGTGCGAAATGGGTAGTGGCTCACTGATGGGAGCAGTCTAAATTGTACTGATGCAGGAAGAGACGGATAACGATTTCGTGCATGAGGAGGGATTTGGAAAAGGACAAGGTTTTGCGAACAAAGCGACTCAGGCGCTGGCGCAGGGTGTTGTTGAAACGCTCGACGTGATTGGTGAGCCCCCGCTTGGGGTAACACGCGCGATGTTGTGGGGCGGGCAAGACATTGTGATAGCTCTCCAAGTGGTCGGTACAAAGCGGGCCGCGTTGATAGGCGAGCGGGATGCGCTCCCAAAGGAGCCGGGCGGTGGCATCATCACGCGGGCCGAGCGCATAAGCCACGATCTGGCGGGTACGCCGACACAGCGCCAGCCACAGCCAGACCACCCCCCGGCGGCGATGGCCCACGAAGCTCCACAACTCGTCCAATTCTAGGGTCTCTTGGGGCTGGGCGGGAGCCAAGGTCGCCTCTAGGGGCGGCACGCTTTCGGCTTTTTTTTAAGCCACTTTGCCACCGTGTTACGCGACACCCCGAACATCCGGGTCAACCCCCGTAACGAGGTACGCTCTTGATAAGCCCTTAAAATCCGCTCTTTAGCCGCCTCCGGCTACCCCAGCGTGCAAGGGCCCTCCCGGAAACTCCGCCCGCACTCGCCACACTGATAACGTTGCTTGCCATTCCCTGTTTTCCCATGCTTGCGCGTGTGCTCACTACCACAATGATAACAGTTCATCGCGCTAGCATAACCTCGCTCACCTCAGTGAGCCACTACCGCGAAATGCGTTAACAGTGCCACAACAAGGCGCTGCACCCGACCGCCGAAAGCCCTGCGTTTCGCTCGTTCCTCGCTTCACTTCGGGCTTTCGGCGGCGGGTGAGCTTGGTCGTTAGGCCTCGCAGTTCACCACTCGTAGGCTAAGGTGCTGCTCGAAAGCGTCAAAGTCGCGATCGCTATGCAGCAGCAGAAATCCATCTGTCAGGCAGCGGGTCGCAATCAGCACATCGACAGTTCCGCGAACCGTAACGCCTACAGACCTAAGCGTGCGGTAGTTGCGCGCAGCCTGAATGGCTAGTTGAGTACCGCCAACAATTACTTGCTCGAGTTGACCGAGCAGTCGCTTGGCCTCGTTGAACCCTTTGTCGTCCTTGAAGCCTTGGAGAACCTCGGCAAGCACTAGGTCGCCAACCACCAGCCCTTCAACGCCAAGATTCCGGTCCAGCCACTCAGCCTGTAGCGTCGGCTTGTTTCGGAAGAAGTCGATCCAAACGCTGGAGTCAACAAGGATCACTTGTCACGCCTCATCGCGTCCAGGTCACCAACCCATTCGTACTTGCCGCGTAGCTTGCGCAGCTCGGTCTGCTGCTTCAAGCGAAGAAGTGTCCGCAACCCTTGCTCGACCGCTTCCCGTTTGGTCTTTATCCCGGTGGCCTTCAACGTGGCCTCCATGAGCTTGTCGTCGATGACGATGTTCGTGCGCATGTATGTATACTCCATCAGAACATACACATCATATTCGCATCAACTCATGGCGGCAACAGCAGCGAGGCCTAACCCCTCGCTCAAGCCGACGCGCTACGGCAGTCGGGCTTGGCCGCGCGGCGCCGGTGGTCTATCCTGCGCCGCACGGCCAAGCCCGGCTTCCTGCGCGCGTGGCTTAGCTCGAACGTTATGCGCATAAGGATCATGCGCCGTGGAATATGAACTCGTTACGATTCGCAGAAAAGCGATAGCCAGTTATGGCGGCGTTAGGTGATTATCGTCCGCATGATCCCATTTCGTCTGAACATTCCTGGAATCGTGGATAAAGACTTTTGAGTGGAGCTCGTGATGGGCAAGCAACACCGGAATTGGAGCGTGGGGGAAAATTGGCGTCGGCAACGCCTGCGTCAACGCGGCCTCCAATCTTCCATGTCCGGGGCGGCAACTGTTACGACAACGCCCCCATCGAGACCTTCTAGGGAGCCTTGAAAATCGAACTCGTCCACCAGCGCCGGTTCGAAACCCGTCAACAGCCTATCGGGCAGATCACCCACTACATCGAACTGTTTTACATCCGCCAGCGTATCCAAACCCGGTTGGGCTATTAATCGCCCGCCGCTCGCGCCGGTCCTTCAAGCCCTGACCAAGCCGTGTTTGTGGATCAACCGATAGAGGTTTCGCTCGCTGATTCCGAGGATTTTGGCCACGAACGCGCGGTGTCCCGAATGCTTCTCCAGCATTTTTTCCAGATACAGCCGCTCGATCTCCTCCAGACTGGGATCGTGGTCGAAGGTCAAGGCGGTTCCGCTCGAAGCTCCGTTGCCCGACCCGCCAAAAGCGAGGTGCTCCGGGCGGATTTCGTGGCTGTTGCCGGATAGGATGATGGCGCGTTCGATGATGTTGCGCAGTTCCCGGACGTTGCCGGGCCAGTCGTAGGCGATCAGTTGTTTCATCGCCGGATTGGAGACGGTTTTTTTGACCCGCAGCGGAATGTCGAGATGGGCGGTGAAGTGTTCGACCAGCTCGGCCACATCCTCGCGCCGCTCTCTCAGGGGCGGAACCTGAACGAGAAAACTCGACAGCCGATAATACAGATCCCGGCGGAATTTACCTTCGCGGCTCATCTGCTCCAGATTGCGGTTGGTCGCGGCGACGACCCGCACGTTGGCCTTCAGATCCTTGGTGCCGCCCAGCCGCCGGAAGAAGCCGGATTCCAGAACTCGCAACAGCTTGGCTTGCAGCGAAATATCGAGTTCGCCGATTTCATCGAGAAACAAGGTGCCGCCTTCCGCCCCTTCGATCAAACCCGGTTTTCTGCGATCCGCGCCGGTGAACGCGCCGCGTTCGTGGCCGAACAATTCGGATTCGAACAGCGAGTGATGCAGGGTGCAGCAGTCGATCTCGATGAAATTGCGTTGCGCCCGCGCGCTGCGCTGGTGGATTTCGTTGGCGACCAATTCCTTGCCGACCCCGCTTTCGCCCTCGATCAACACCGTCACATCGGACGGAGCGACCGCGTCGATCAAGCCGTTGACCTGAGCCAAGGCTTTGCTGCGCCCGACCATCCGGGTCAGGCCGAGCGCCCGAATTTGCCGCTGGTAGAATTGGTGCTCCTTGCGCAGCGCTTCGGTTTCGAGGGTGCGTTTGACGATCAATTCCAGCTCGTCCAGATTAACCGGCTTGGTTAAATATTCGGCGGCTCCCGCCTTCATGGCTTGAACCGCGTTTTGCACCGAGCCGTAGGCGGTGAGCACGATGACCGGATATTGGTTGGCGACTTCGGGCAGGACGTGGTGGCCGTCGACGTCCGGCAGCCGGCAGTCGAGCAGGATCAGCGCCGGCTCGTGGGCGGCGAGGTACTCCTTGGCGGTTTCCCAATTCAGAGCCGAGCGGACCGGATAGCCCATGCCTTTTAACAGGCGGGCCATCAAGGTATTCAGCGTTTTGTCGTCTTCGACGATCAAGATGTCCTTCATGCCGCAACACTCCAAGTCCGCGTTCATTCAAAGGCGCTTTCGAAAATGCTGGTGTCAGCGTTGGGAAAGGTGACCACGAACCGGGCACCTTCGCTCAGGCGACTGAAAACCTGAATATCGCCGCCCCAATGCTCGACGATGGCGCGACAGATCGACAAGCCCAGTCCGGTGCCGCGCGCCCCATCCGCGCGCCGGCTGAAGAACGGATCGAAGATATACGGCAAATAATCGGGGCGGATGCCGGTGCCGGTATCCTCGAAGCGCATTTCCACCCGCTCGCCGTCGGTCCGGCTGCTGACGGCGATCGAGCCGCCCCCGGCGATGGCGTGGAAGGCGTTTTGCACCATGTTGATGATCACGATGCGAATTTCGCTTTCCGAGGCCATCACCCGGACCTCGGCCGGCTCCAGGTTCAATTCGATTTGGATGTGGCGCTGGGAGGCTTCCAGTCGCATCAGCGAAGTGGTTTCCTCGATGGCGCGATTGATCGAGACCAGTTCGGGCGATTGGCCGGGCAGGGCGCTCAAGCGCAACAGCCGCTCGGTGATGTCGATGCATTTGTCCATTTGCCGGTTGACCAGATGCAGGTACTCGTACAGCGTCTCCTCGTCCTGTCCGGCATTGTTGCGGACTCCGAACAAGGCGTCCAAGGCGATGCGGATCGAGGCGAGCGGGTTGCGGATTTCGTGGGCGACACCGGCGGCGAGTTGGGCCAGGGTAGCGAGTTTTTGCTCGTGGGAATACTCGACCTGTTTGGCGAGATCGCGGATCGATTCCACGATCAGCGCGCGTTCCCGGCCGTCGATGGTGACGCGCAACGGCGCGCCGTAAATCTCGACGTGATAGCTGCCGCCGTCGCGGCGTA
This sequence comes from Candidatus Competibacteraceae bacterium, assembly GCA_016713505.1. NCBI lineage: Bacteria > Pseudomonadati > Pseudomonadota > Gammaproteobacteria > Candidatus Competibacteraceae > Candidatus Competibacteraceae bacterium. The sequence continues at coordinate 689,697 of JADJPA010000001.1, forward strand.
TGAATTGTTGGATCACCTTGACCGGCTGGCCGGTTTTTTCGATCTCGACCAGCGGACAGGTGATGAGGGTGATCGGACAGGGTGTCTCGCGCTGGTGGCTTGAGCGGTGGCAGGCGACGCCGCTGACCTCGGCGGCGGTGTAGCCCAACTGCTGGCAGTAGGTTTGATTGGCTTGCAGGATGCGATAGTCGCGGTCGATCAGGCGGATGCCGTCGGGGATGGCGTCGAGGACGTTTTGCAACAGCGTTTCTTGTTCCTTGACGGTCGTCAGGCCACGCGCCAGATGGTCGGCCATGCGGTTGAAGGTTTCCGCCAGCCGGCCGACTTCATCACGAGCGGTCACGGCGACGCGGGCATCCAGTCGGCCGCTCGCCAGCGCCGCCGCGCCGCCGGCCAAATCCGAAACCGGAGCCAGCACCCAGCGGCGGATGAACCACCAACCGCCGAGGACCGCGAGCAGCACCACCAGCGCGCCCGATCCCATGAGCAGTTGGGTGCTGTGAAGCACCCGCGCTTGAATCGTTTCGGTTTCGTGATCGACCACCAAAATGCCGTTGATGGGTTTGGCGTCGACCGGTCCGTGACACTGCACGCACGCCGGTTGGTTGCGGACCGGATGCACGCTGCGCAGGATGTCGCGCTGGCGCTCGTCGACGAGGCGCAACACGGATTCGCGAGTTAGATCGGCCGGTTGCAGGCAGGTGGGGCAAGTCGGATCGTCGCGGTTGGCGAGCGGCTCGCCGATGCGCTGGGGGTCTGATGAAAAGCGCACCACGCCTTCGGGGTTGAGGATCATCACCAAGCGGATCGCCTCTTGTTGGCCCAGGCGGTCGACGATTTGGCGCAGTCCGTCCAGATCGCGCTTCAGCATGGCGTTTTCAAGCGCGGCTTGGAGCAATTGGTTGACCTCGCCGGCCAGCCGCGCCCGTTCGTCGTTGATTTGCGACCGATAAAGGCTGACGAACACCACTAAAAACAACAGCGAAACGGCCAGCAGGCCGGCAACGGCCGCCGCGGTGAATTTTCGATGGAGGCTGCTGGCGATCCAGTCGGTGGGGCGCATGACCTGAAGCGTCGGGAATCCGGTTGGGCTTACGATGAGCCGAGGGGCGTCGGTTTGCAAGCCGTTCTGTCCGGCGGTCGCGCCGCGTCAGTCCAGGGTTTGATACAGCAGCCGGGTGCGCCGGGTGCGGGCGCAAATGCGGCAGAGGGCATCGTCAGAAACCGTCGCGGCGGGTCGGTGATGGGTCGTCCCGCAAGCGGGACACCGCCGTTCGACGAGCGTCACGGCGGCGGTCGCTTGGGGTTGTAGCGCAAGCACCGAGGCGGCGTTTTGATCGCAAACGTCCCGGCAGATGCCGCAACCGGTGCAAAGGCGGCCGTCGAGACGGTAGCGCGGGCCGTCCGGCGAGCGTTCCAGCGCGATGGCGCGATGCGGGCAAAGGCGCGCGCAGGCGTCGCAACCGTTGCAGCGGTGCGGGTCGATAACCGGTTGATAAAGCTGAACGGAGTTTGAGCCGGCGTCGGGCAGCCACGCCGTCGCCGGCGCGAACGACGCGCGCGCGTCCGCATCGGCGGCGCTGTCCGCCACGGCGTCCGCCGCAACGCCCAGCGCCTTGCGAAAGAAGCCGCGCCGGCTTAGGACGGCGGAATCCGTGGCGACGGCGGCGCTCGCCGCGCGGGCCGCCCAGTGTTGCGGCTCCAATACGGTGACCGTCAGGGGCGGCAACGCCCGGCTCGACAACAAGCGTTGCGTTTGATCGATCGCCGCTTGAAAGCGCGGATTATTTCCGCGCGAGCAGCTTTCGCACGGCGCGGCGCTGACGATCCAATCCCGGACGCCCCGCCGGTAAAGCCGCAACAGCTTGACGACGCCGGTGGCGTGCAAGCAGGGAACGACGCCCGTCGCGGCCGCTACCCCGGCGCGCTCGCAAGCGCGAAAGGCGGCGGGCCGATCGTTCCAGCTCCGAATTTCAGGATCGCGCAACCGCCGGCTGACGATCGCGCCTTCCGAGCACGCCGGCACGCACAACTCGCAGCCGTCGCACGCTTCAGTGTCGAGGCCCACTTGCTCCGCGTCGACGATCCAAGCGCCTCGGGGGCAAGCGTCCGCGCAAGCCCGGCAGCGCGCGGTTTCGATGCGGGCGTGGACGCAGCGCTCGCCCGCGATTTCGGGAACGATCATCACGGCGGCGAGGGCGTCGGTCAAACGTCGGAGGGGGGTGACGCTGGCGGGCGTCTGAGGGTCGGCTGCGCCATCCCGAACGCGGGTGGAGACGGTATCGGGATTCATGCGAGGGTCAGCCGCTTACCAGGAGGGGCCGGTTCCCGGCACGAACGCCACCGGCGCGGGCGGCGGTTGTCGCCGTTTCTTCATCCGCGACGCGATTTCCTCGGCGCTCGGTCGCGGCTGTCCGAGAATCGAAGCCAACACCTCGCGGATTTCCTCGCAATAGGCGGCGGTCAACAAAGCTGCGGCGGCGAAGTAGGGAGTCCGGCAACGCTCGGCGACCCGCCGGCCGAATTGCGGGAGCCAGCGCAGCAAGTGCTCGTCCATGAATCGGGCCGCTTCCGGCAATCCGTCGCCTGAGTCCGGGGAAAATAACCGGGCTAGAAATTGCAGTTGCAGGCTCAGGTGGTCGTCGGGGCGGACCCGCCAGTTGGCGGCGGTCAAACCGTGTCTGAGGTAGTAGGCGCGCACCTGAAACATCGGTTCCTGGCCCAGCAGATGGTCGTCGTCGAGCCACACCGATTCGTAGGGCGACGCCCGGAACGCATGGGTGAGATAAATGTCGGCGAAATCGGTCGCCAGTTCGTCGATGACATCCGCTTCCAAGGTGATGGGAAGGGCGGCAAGAGCGGCTTCCATCAGAGCGAGCGCATCCCGACCGGGCGAAGACTGGAGCCTTACACCCAGCGCAAAACCTTCCTCACCCGATGGCCTTAAAGCGTCCAACCACTCCCAGGTGGGTTCGGCGTCATGGAACGAAGCCAGGCCGCGCAGATCGTCGGCGGTCGCCCGGCGGAAATCGAGGAGCGCCGAGTCAGGCTCCGCGATGTTCGGAGCGGTCAGGGGACGATCCGCCGCCGTCATTCCACCTTGCCTTTGCTGTGTGGGACGAAGGCCATGGAGGGATGGGTCAGCTCGGGATCGGCGAAGTTCTTGACGGCCCGCACCGGTTTTTCGTTAGGGCCGAGCGCTTTCGTGGCCCATTCGCCGCTCATCAGTTTATCGATCGGCCCGATGTCGAGCACCCGCATCATGCAGGCCATGACGCAGTAGGGCTTGCGGCCGGCGTCGATTTCGTCCACGCAAAGATTGCATTTCTTGACCAGGTGATCTTCTGGATCGTATTGCGGCGCGCCGTAGGGGCACGCGCCTTCGCAGCGCCGGCAACCGATGCACAGGGTGGAGTCGATATCGACGATACCGTCTTTCTGGCGCTTGAAAATGGCCCCGGTTGGGCAGGTCGGCAAACAGGCCGGCTCCGCGCAGTGGTTGCAGGAAATATTGATCTTGTAGGCGTAAACATCGGGATATTTGCCGCCTTCGACGTACAGCACCCGGCGGAAGCGCGGTCCGGGCGGCAAGCCGTTTTTGTCCTTGCAGGCGATCTCGCAGGCCCGACAGCCGATGCAGTCGACGTTGTGATGGATGAACCCCAACTGCATGTCGGGTTTCACCGGCGTATAGACTTCCTTGCGCCGTTTGACCGCCGCCTTGATGGCGGCTTTTTTATCGGATTCCGGAAGCTCGGCCAAGGGTCATCTCCTCAGGCTGGTCATTGGTCGCGTCTGAACACATGCGAGCGCGCCGTGGCCAATTGGTCCCACCCTGGACGGTGTGAAAGGTCGGTCTTCTTGACGTTCACCAGCACGGTGTTATACGCGAACGCGCCCGCCGGACTCGGTTCGTCGAGGGTCAGAAAATCCGGATTGCCGGATCGGTCGACACCCTTGTCGTCCAAATCCATCCAAGCGCCCTCATACAAGGCCATCACGCCCGGCATACAGCGCTCGGTGATGTAAACCGGAACCACCACCCGGCCGCGCTCGTTCCAGACCTCGACGGTGTCGCCGGTTCGGATGCCGAGCCGCTTGGCGTCGTCGGCGTTGACGGTAAGTTCCTGTTCGTAGGTTTCCCGCAGCCAGGTGCAGTTGTTGAAGATCGAATGGGTGCGCCAGCGGGGGTGCGGCGAGACCAAATGGTAGGGAAAATCCTTGATCTTGGCGCTGTGGGCGTACTCCCACGGCTCCACCCACTTCGGAATCGCCGGGATCGGATAGCCGTATTGGGTTTTGGTCCAGTCGGTGATTTGCGCGAGTTGGGTCGAGAAAATTTCGATCTTGCCGGACGGCGTTTGAAAGGGCAGGCCCTGCTCGATCTGGTCCTGAAAGGCGACATGCGGTCGGGGCAGGATGAATTTATAAATGCCGTGCGATTTGAATTCATCCCAGCTCATGGTCACGCCTTGGTGGGCCATGACTTTGTGTTGCCACCAGTCGATCAAATAGGCTTCGTCGACTTCGTCGTTACGGTTGAAGTAATCGCGGGTCGCGCGCGGGTTAAAGGCCGGCCCGTAACCGAGCCGGTAGGCCAGTTCCGTGAAGATTTGGAAGTCGGTTTTGCTTTCGCCCATCGGTTCGATGACTTTCGGGCGGTGGATATAATAGTGGCCCTTGTACCAGGGCAGCGCCACGTCGTGCCGCTCGAAGTGGGTGGCGATCGGAAACAGCACGTCGGCCCAGAGTCCGGACGGCGTGATGGTGCTGTCCATGCAGACCACCAGATCGAGCTTTTTGACGGCTTGGATTTCTTTGTTGATGTTGGTCAGTTGGTTGAACCAATCCGACCCCTGCCAGAAAATCCCGCGAATGTTGGGAATCACCCCATCGAGCTGATCGTTGCGCGGCCACAGGCCGACATCCTCGCGCTTGACGTTGGGATAGTTCAACACGCAGTGCGCCCAGCGGTCGGACTTGATGGCGGCGTACCAGATGTTGGCGTTCTGATCGTAGGGGTAGGCCACCGCCTCGCTGTGCCAAGCTTTACCCACGCCCTCGGCGCAGCCGCCCAACACGCCGATGTTGCCGGTCATCGCTTGCAGCGCCGCCGCCATGCGGTTGTACTGCTCGCCGTAGGCGTTGCGGCCCGGCGCCCAAGATGCCTTGAGCGCCGCCGGTTGGGTGGCGGCGTACAGCTTCGCCAGCTTTTCGATATCCTCGGCCTTGACATCGCAGATCTGGGCCGCCCACTGCGGGGTCTTGGGCTGGTTGTCGTATTTGCCCAGGATGTAATCCTTGAAGTTTTCCTGCTCCTTGGCCCAGTCGGGCATCGTACCCGCGTCCATCCCCAAGCAGAAACGGTCGATGAAGGATTGATCGTGGAGATTATTAGTGAAAATGTAATGGGCCATTCCGGCCATCATGGCGGCGTCGGTGTTCGGCTTGATCGGAATCCACCAGGCGTCGTAAGCCGCCGCTGAATCGGTGTATTGCGGATCGACCAGCACGAACTTGCAGCCGCGCTGCTTGGCGAGCCGCATATAATAAAAGGTGTTGCCGCCGTGGAAGGTGTAGGCCGGATTCCAACCCCACATGATGATCAGTTTGGAATGGGCGAAGGTATCGTCTTCGTTGCCGTCCTCGATGGTGCCGAAGGTCATGCGCGAGCTGAAGGTGGTGCCTTGGTAGGACGGCACCGACCAGGAGCTGGTCCGGCAGCCGAACATGCCGAGGAAGCGGGCCAGCAAGCCCTCGATTTGATCGGATTTGTGGAGAACTCCGTAGGACGCGCCGGCGTAACTTTGATCGAGCAGGGCGGTCGGGCCGTATTTCTCCTTGAGTTCGACCATTTTTTCGGCGACGAAACCGAGCGCCGTATCCCAAGACACCCGCTTGAACCGCCCTTGACCGCGCTCGCCGACCCGCATCATCGGATACAGCAGCCGTTCGGCGGAATAAAGCCGTTGCCGGTAGGAACGCCCCCGCAGGCAGGCGCGCATTTGGGGTTCCTCGAAGGTGTCCTTGCCGAAAACGCCGCCTTTTTGATAGCGGCCGTCGTCGGTCGATAGCCGGACGATTACATCGCCTTTCTTGTGCGCCACCAGCGCGTGGCGCGAGCCGCAGTTATGGGCGCAACTGGTGACCACGGTGGTGAGGTCGTCGTCGCGCGGATAAGGTTCGTAAGCGAACGCCTTGGCGTCCTGGGCGGTTTTGAGTTCGAGCAGCCCGCTCGCGCCGAGCGCCACCGCGCTGGCGCTGGCTTTGATGAAGGTGCGGCGCGACAGATTCAACCGGTCGCGGAGAAAGTCGAAAGGTGCGTTTGAGTTCATCTTTCCGTGGTTCCGGCGGTTTATTTTGGCGCGGCGGCATCAGCCGAGGGCTGCGGCGGCGTTTTCATGTATTGCAAAAACCGCACTTCGGATTCGGTCATGCGATTTTTGGCCCAGTCCGGTTGGTCCGGGGACATTCCCGGCCACGCATGGCGTGGATAGGGAAAGTTGATGCGATACCATTGCCGTCCGCCGTGACAGCCGTAACAGCTATCGCCGCTTTCCTTGCCGGCTTCCTCAATCGCCTCGGGCTTTAGGAAGTTTACCTTATGGCGGTTGGTGCGGAAGGCGACGTGGCACGACAAGCAATTGTTGCTGAACATATCCCTGACGTTAGGCCAGGTGTCGGTCAGGCCGGTCATGACTTCGTGGTTGAAGCGGCCGTGACACATCAGGCAAACGTTGGGATCGACTCGCTTGCGCAGCGTGAAACCCGCATCGGTGGTGGTCGGGGGGATGGGCGCTTGCTCGCGCGGGTCGCTGCCTTGATGGCAGGTGTTGCATTTCATATCCATCAAGCGCGTGGCGAGGGGTCCTACTAGGTGCCTTCTATGCAAAGTATCTTGCGGGCCTTGGTAAGTATCGAGCGTTTGATACCACGCTAATGAATCGGCGGCTTTAACGCCAGCGAGCGATTGAGCGAGAGGCTTATCCTCCAGCACTTCCTTATGACAGCTCAGGCATTGCTCATTGGTCGCACTGTTTATTTGTGGTTTGAAGTGAATGGGGTTCCACCGGGTTTTATCGTAGTCGAATTCCTCGGCGTGCGAACCCGCAATTGGAAGTATGACCCATATAACCAGAAGGCTTGCCCATTGTGGAGTCTTAAACCACAACTTTGACATAACCTTTCTCCTCATCCCCGCAATTACTACGAAAAGCCAGCGTGTTCGTCAAAAGTGGAGGCGTCTTTTATTAACACCTCCACTGATAGCTAGGCAGCAATTACTTCTTAGTGGATTCCTCTTTCTTTGCACTTTCTTCCTTGGGAGGTTCCCAAGATTTGCCTTGCATACCGGACATGCCGCCCATGCCGGACATGCCGCCCATGTCGGACATACCGGACATGCCGCCCATGCCGGACATGCCGCCCATGCCGCCCATGCCGGACATACCGGACATGCCGCCCATGCCGGACATGCCGCCCATGCCGCCCATGCCGGACATGCCGCCCATGCCGGACATGCCGCCCATGCCGGACATACCGGACATGCCACCCATGCCGGACATGCCGCTCATATTCGCTGGCGCATAAGTCCATTGGGTACACGCCCATGCGGAGCCGCCACCTGCCATACCACTCATGCCGGACATGCCGCCCATGCCGCCCATGCCGGACATTCCACCCATACCACCCATGCCGGACATGCCGGACATTCCACCCATACCACCCATACCACCCATGCCGGACATTCCACCCATACCACCCATGCCGGACATTCCACCCATACCACCCATGCCGGACATGCCGGACATTCCACCCATACCACCCATACCACCCATGCCGGACATTCCAGACATACCGCCCATGCCGGACATGCCACTCATGGCTGGCACGTAAGCCCATTGTGTGCATACCCAGCCCAAACTACCCGAATTACCTGCCATACCGCCCATGCCGGACATTCCAGACATGCCGCCCATGCCGGACATGCCGCCCATGCCGGACATTCCAGACATGCCACCCATGCCGGACATGCCACCCATGCCGGACATTCCAGACATGCCGCCCATGCCACCCATGCCGGACATTCCAGACATGCCGCCCATGCCACCCATGCCGGACATGCCGCCCATGCCGGACATTCCAGACATGCCGCCCATGCCGCCCATGCCGCCCATGCCGCCCATGCCGGACATTCCAGACATGCCGGACATGCCGCCCATGCCGGACATGCCACCCATGCCGGACATGCCGCCCATGCCACCCATGCCGGACATTCCTTCTGCAAAGCCCGCACTCATTCCCAATACGCCTAATAAGGTGCTAGAAATAGCCATCATGCGCATTTTCGACATTCGGGTAGCGTTGTTTTTCATGCAATCCTCCAACTTGTTGTGGGTATGAAGCAGAAGCTATGTGCAGTAACTCATTGCAAGCCACCAATAGTGGAATCGATGCTCTCTCATTGATGGTGATGCCAATTACGAATATCGTAGTGACCGGTCATTCCGGGGTGGTTAAAAGGGGTATACCAATTCCCCTGGTCTTCTAAGAAACGAAGACTCCACGGGTAAGGCGGCTCAATACCCGCCAACGCTTTGTTATACCAATAATCGTCTTTTTGAACCGTTTTTATCCGGGGAGCATTTGCGGGGCGTTGGTTCGGCGTCAAACCGGCAATGTATCCTCCCTCTTGAGCTTCCATGCCAACAGCCGCTTCAATATGCCATTGACCGGTGAGTATCAGAACCAAAATAAGGGTGATTCGGGTTGTTATCGGCGTTTTTTGTATCATTTTTGAGGTTCTTAGTCTGAGAACCAGGACCTTATGAATACTAGAATTGATAGCAATGAGCGGACCATCTGAGTTAATCTATTGAATATAGGGATAAATAGCGTCTGTATCGACCGCCTTAAAAGCAGCAAAAGCGGGATAAAGCTGCCAAAATGGCAGCTAACTAAAGCAGAAAATGCTAGAAAATTGAAAATATAAACTTTTTATTACTGCCAATTTGGCAGAAGTCTCGGGCGCATCAAGCTGAGTTGGCCTGAACGATGAAGGGGTGATTTTCGAGGAACGGTTGAGACTCGCCGCCAAACGCCAAAAGCCCCATTTTGGCTGGTCGCGTCAGGGATCGCCTGGCTGAAAGAAAAAAGCAGGTGTTTAGCGTGCGGATGTTTGCGGGCATTCCCCGACCAATTCCACCTTGCCGTCTTCGTCGACCGTCTCCAGACGCACCGTAAAGCCCCATAAGCGGTGTAGGTGTTTAAGGACTTCTTGATAGCTGTCGTGCAACGGCCGTTGGCTGTAGCGGGTGTGGCGCAGAGTCAGAGAGCGATCTTTGCGATGGGCCACGTTCCAAACTTGGATGTTGGGCTCGCGGCTACCTAGGTTGTACTGATCGGACAGCGCCAGCCGCAAGCGTCGGTAGCCATCGTCGTCGTGGATGGCGGTGATTTCCAACTGATCTTGAGTCTCGTCGTCCAATACCGCGAACAGTTTGAAATCCCGCATGACCTTCGGTGAAAGATACTGAGCGATGAAGCTCTCATCCTTGAAATTGCGCATCGCAAAATCCAAGGTTTTGATCCAGTCCTGACCAGCCATGTCGGGGAACCAATGACGATCCTCGTCGGTCGGCTCCTGACAGATGCGTTTGATATCGCTCATCATGGCGAATCCCAAGGCGTAGGGATTGATGCCGTGATAGTAAGGATGATCGAAAGGCAATTGTTGGACGACGCTGGTGTGGGATTGCAGGAACTCGATCATGAAGCCGTCATTGGCATAGCCTTCGTCATAAAGCCGGTTCATCAAGGTGTAATGCCAAAAGGTCGCCCAGCCTTCGTTCATCACCTGGGTCTGGCGTTGCGGGTAGAAATACTGGCCGAGCTTGCGAACGATCCGCACGATTTCGCGCTGCCACGGTTCCAAAAACGGCGCGTTCTTCTCGATGAAATAGAGCAAATTCTCCTGCGGTTCAGCCGGAAAGCGTTTCTCGGCCGACGCCGATGTCGCCAGCGATCGGGTCGGAATCGTGCGCCACAGATCGTTGATCTGTAACTGTAAATACGCCTCCCGTTCCTGCTGGCGCTGTTTTTCTTCGCGCAGCGACAGGGGGGCGGGATGCTTGTAGCGATCCACGCCGTAATTCATCAGCGCATGACAGGAATCGAGAAACAACTCCACGGTTTCTTCACCGTGCTGCTCCTCGCACTCGGTCACGTAATTGCGCGCGAACAGCAGATAGTCGATGATCGCATCGGCGCTGGTCCAGGTGCGAAACAGATAGTTACCCTTGAAGAACGAGTTGTGACCGTAGGCGGCGTGGGCGATGACCAACGCCTGCATCATGGCGGTGTTCTCTTCCATGAGATAGGCGATGCAGGGATCGGAATTGATGACGATTTCGTAAGCCAGCCCCATTTGGCCGCGCCGGTAGTTCTTCTCGGTCAGCACGAACTGTTTGCCGTAGGACCAATGCTTGTAACCGAGCGGCATTCCCACCGAAGAATAAGCGTCCATCATCTGTTCGGCGGTGATGATTTCGATTTGCACCGGATAGGTGTCCAAGCGAAACTCATCAGCGGCGATGCGGCCGATCACCTCGTTGTAGCGTTCCAGCATCGGGAACGTCCATTCGGAGGATTCGGCGATGAGTTGCGTCGAGTTCATGACACACGCCTCTTGAACAAATCCCGAAAGACCGGATAAATGTCGGCGGGACCGTCGATTTGCCGCATGGCGAAGTTGGGATGTTGCACCTTCACGTCCTCATAAGCTTCCCACAGGCTTTGGTGACGGTCCGGGGTGATTTCGATATAGGCGAAATAGCGCACGCACGGCATGATCTGCTTGAGCAGGATTTCCTTGCACGCCGGCGAGTCGTGATGCCAGTTGTCGCCGTCCGAAGCCTGTGCGGCATAGATATTCCAACTGGATAGCGGATAGCGGGTGGTGACGATATCGTTCATCAGGGTCAGGGCGCTGGAAACCACGGTGCCGCCGGTTTCCCGCGAATAGAAAAATTCCTGCTCGTCCACTTCCTTGGCGATCGTATGATGGCGGATGAACACCACCTCGATTTTTTCGTAATTGCGCTTCAGGAACAGATAGAGGAGCGTAAAGAAGCGTTTGGCCAAGTCCTTGCGCGCCCGATCCATCGACCCGGAAACATCCATGAGGCAGAACATCACCGCCTGGGTGGTCGGCTGCGGTTGCAGGACGCGATTGACGAAGCGCAGGTCGAAGGTGTCGATGAACGGCACCGCCCGCGCCCGCGCCCGCAAGTGATCGATTTCTTCGATCAAGGCCTGCGCGCGAGCTTCGTCCACCGGCGGGCTAGACAACAGTCGCTGCAATTCTTCCTCGGCTTCGTGCAAGCGCCGCAGATAAGGCGCGGCCAGCACCATCCGCCGCGCCAGCGCGCCCTTCAGCGACCGTACCACATCGAGGTTAGCCGGCGCGCCGGCGCTGGTGAAACCGGCTCGCACCGACTTGAATTCGCTCACCTTGGCCAGTTGGGTGCGGACCAGGTTAGGCAGCTCCAGATCTTCAAAGAACAGCTCTAAAAATTCCTCGCGGGACAACTCGAAGACGAAATCGTCTTCGCCCTCGCCGCTGTTGCTGGCCTGGCCGCCGCCGGCGCCGCCGCCGGCGCCGCCCTGAGGCCGCGCGATCCGGTCGCCCTTGGTGAATTCCCGGTTGCCGGGGTGGATGGCTTCGCGCCGGCCGCCCGGACCGTGGCCGAACACCGGCTCGGACAGATCGCGGGCCGGGATGTTGACTTTCTCGCCATTGTCGATGTCGGTGATGCTGCGGCCGTTCATGGCCTCGGTCACGGCTTTCTTGATCTGATTTTTAAAGCGCCGGATAAAGCGCTGGCGGTTGACGGCGCTTTTGTTTTTGCCGTCCAACCGTCGGTCGATAAGCGTGGCCATGAACGGTTTCCTCGGTCAGGAGGCCTTGCGGACCCGCAGGTACCAGTCGGATAGCAGCCGCACCTGCTTGGCCGTGTAGCCCTTGGCGACCATCCGGTCCACGAACTGCCCGTGCTTTTTCTGCTCCTCGACGCTGGCCTTGGCGTTGAAGCTGATCACCGGAAGCAGGTCTTCGGTGCTGGAGAACATTTTCTTTTCGATGACCGCGCGCAACTTTTCGTAGCTGGTCCAGGCGGGGTTCTTGCCGGCGTTGTTGGCCCGCGCCCGCAGTACGAAATTGACGATCTCGTTGCGGAAATCCTTGGGGTTGCTGATGCCGGCCGGTTTCTCGATCTTTTCCAACTCGCTGTTCAGCGCCGCCCGATCGAACGACTCGCCGGTGTCGGGATCGCGGTATTCCTGATCCTGAATCCAGAAATCGGCGTAGGTCACGTAGCGGTCGAAAATATTCTGACCGTATTCCGAATAGGATTCCAGATAAGCCTGCTGCAATTCCTTGCCGATAAATTCGCCGTAGCGCGGCGCGAGAAAGCCCTTCAAATACGACAGATACTTTTCTTCCACGTCGGCCTGGAACTGCTCGCGTTCGATCTGCCGTTCCAGCACGTAAAGCAAGTGTACGGGATTGGCGGCCACTTCAGCGTGGTCGAAGTTGAAAACCTGCGACAAAATCTTGAAGGCGAAGCGGGTCGAGATGCCGGTCATGCCTTCGTCCACTCCAGCGTAGTCGCGATACTCCTGCATCGACTTCGCCTTGGGGTCGGTGTCCTTGAGGTTTTCGCCGTCGTAAACCCGCATCTTGGAAAAGATGCTGGAGTTTTCCGGCTCCTTGATCCGAGTCAACACTGAGAACTGTGCCAGCATCTCCAAAGTGCCGGGCGCGCAGGGCGAGGCGGACAGCGAACTGTGGGTAAGCAGTTTTCGATAGATCTTCACCTCGTCCGACACCCGCAGGCAATAAGGCACCTTGACGATGTAAACCCGATCCAGAAAGGCTTCGTTGTTCTTGTTGTTCTTGAACGATTGCCATTCAGATTCGTTGGAGTGGGCCAGAATGATCCCCTCGAACGGGATGGCCGACAGCCCTTCGGTGCTGTTGTAATTACCCTCTTGAGTGGCGGTCAGCAGCGGATGCAGCACCTTGATCGGCGCCTTGAACATTTCGACGAATTCCATCAGGCCGCGGTTGGCGCGGCACAGCGCGCCGGAGAAGCTGTAGGCGTCCGGGTCGTTCTGAGCGAAGTGTTCCAGCTTGCGGATATCCACCTTGCCGACCAGCGAGGAAATATCCTGATTGTTCTCGTCGCCCGGTTCGGTTTTGGCGACGGCGATTTGGTGCAGCACCGACGGGCGCAGCTTGACCACCCGGAATTTGGTGATGTCGCCGTTGTATTCGCGCAGACGTTTGGCCGCCCACGGCGACATGATGTGCCGCAGGTAGCGGGTCGGAATGCCGTAGTCATCCTCCAAAATCGGGCCGTCTTCTTCCGGGTTGAACAGCCCCAGCGGCGACTCGAACACCGGCGAACCTTCGATGGCGTAGAACGACACTTTTTCCATCAACTGCTTGAGGCGCTCGGCCAGCGATGACTTGCCGCCGCCCACCGGACCGAGCAGATAGAGGATCTGTTTCTTTTCTTCCAGCCCCTGAGCGGCGTGTTTGAGGTAGGAGACGATTTGCTCGATGGCGTCCTCCATCCCGTAGAATTCCTCGAACGCGGGATAGATCTTGAGGACTTTGTTCTGAAAGATGCGCGACAGCCGGGAATCGTTGCGGGTGTCGACCAATTCCGGCTCGCCGATGGCCAGCAGCAGGCGCTCGGCGGCGCTGGCGTAGGCGCTGGCGTCCCGCTTGCAAAGATCCAGGTAAGCCTGAAGCGATAAGGTTTCTTCGCGGCTCTCTTCGTAGCGCGACAGATAGCGGTTGAAAAGTGTCATTGTCATACCTCTCTATAGGCGCGGAAGGGCGGTGGCGGCCGATTCGGATCTGTCATAAACCATCAGATGGCGCATTTCCATCATTCCGTGGACTAGGTTCGAGCCGTGCTGACGTCTTCTTTGGTCCGATACTCGCTGGAGCCGCAAATATCCTGGGTGAAGGCAGCTGCGGATGGCGTCCCGCGAACGTTGCTAAGACAGTGAGTAAGCAAGTTATGGACCAACTCTGGATCTGGGCTGGCGCGCCGGCCGGCTTCGCTGCGGCGAGAATGGGTCCATGACCTTTGAAGTCTTTTCAAAAAACTATTCAATCAATAGTTTATTTATATTTTCAAGTTCCTGAACAGTCTATGAACCGGCGTTGAGATCGCGGATTCACGCGAGCTTTGCCCAGCGAAATCTACTCTCTTCAAGGTGGTTGCACCACCAAGGTACGATACCGGAAATCAACTCGTCAGGGTGTTTCGGCAAGCCATTGCGGCATCTTGGCGGATGACTTGGCAGCGGGTGCGGGTCCAGCGCACAGCCGAGACCCCACAAGCTGGATCGTGGAAAAATGCCGGGCTTGGCTGGGTTGGCGCCAAGTCGAAACAACCTTGACGCAGGATTTGCTGCTTTCCCCCGTTTCTCATAGACCGCACCAGCGAGCGGTGGTTCGGAGATTGACCGGCGGCTGGTCGGGACTGCCCGAACTTTTATTGCTAACATCGTCTGGAACGCGATGGAGAAGGCCATAACAACCTGCATGAAGATCATCAGCGATTGGTTTCAACGATTTTTTAACGACCCCCAAGTTGTGATTCTGACCGTGATGCTGGTGGTCGGCACCAGTGTGATCGTGGTCATGGGCCGCGATCTGGCGCCGCTCTTGGCGAGCATCGTCATCGCTTACCTGCTGGAGGGTGTCGTGCAGGCCCTTCAGGTTCGGTTGCGAACTCCCCGCTTGTTGGGGGTCATCCTGGTTTTCGTGCTGTTTCTAGCCTTCGTGCTGTTTTTGCTGTTTGGCTTGTTACCGCTGGTTTCCCGGCAGTTGACCCAACTGATCCAGCAGTTTCCCAGCATGATCGTCAAGGGGCAAAATTTGCTGCTGAGCCTGCCTGCTTTGTACCCCGAATTCATCTCTGAAAATCAAGTATTGGAAGTCATCAGCGCCGTGAGAGCCGAAATTCTGACCTGGGGCCAGAACGTGTTGTCTTGGTCGCTGGCGGCGGGCATGGGCGTTATCACCATCGTCATCTATCTCGTGCTCGTGCCGTTGTTGGTGTTCTTTTTTCTGAAGGATAAGGATTTGATTTTAAGGTGGCTTTACGAATTCCTGCCCAGCGATCACAACCTCGCACAACAGGTCTGGCGCGAGGTGAACCTGCAATTGGGAAATTACGTGCGGGGAAAGTTTCTGGAAATCCTGGCGGTGTGGATCGCTACCTATGCTGCTTTTTTTTACATGGATCTCCAGTTTGCGATGTTATTGGCTTTGATGGTGGGTTTATCGGTTATCGTACCCTACATCGGCGCCGTGGTGGTGACGGTGCCGGTGGCGCTGGTGGCTTTCTTTCAATGGGGTTGGGGTTCGGAATTCTTCTGGTTGCTCGGCATTTATCTGATCGTTCAGGGTTTGGACGGCAACGTGCTGGTGCCGCTGCTTTTTTCCGAGGTGGTGGACCTGCATCCGATCGCCATTATCGCGGCGGTGCTGGTGTTCGGGGGGTTATGGGGATTTTGGGGCATATTCTTTGCCATTCCCCTGGCGACCGTGGTGCAGGCCATTCTCAAGGCTTGGCCGCGCCACCACCGTTGGGATGGGGATTGGATACCCGGAGATCTGTAAAAGGGTTTAAGCGCTTTTTACGGTCAGTAAAAGTTTTGCTGCAAGGCGGGCGGGCCACGGCTCGCCCGCCGCGAAACCGGCTGGATAAACCCCGTTACAGCAGCGGCGACAGCAGCCGCGCCGTGGATTCGAACAGACGTTGACCGAGGGTCGCGCGCCGGCCCGGCTTGATGTAGCGGGTGGCCAGTTTCAGGTCGGCTTCGAAGGTTCGCATCAAAGCCCGCGCGATCCCCTCATCATAAATCGCCGCCATGATCTCAAAATTCAGCATCAGGCTGCGATTGTCGAAATTGGCGCTGCCGACCGCCGCGATGCGGCCGTCGGCCACCAGCACCTTGGCGTGCAGCATCGGCGGGCCGTACTCGTCGATGCGGATGCCGGCATCGACCAACTCATCGTAATAGCTGCGCGCGGCGGCCGTCACCAACCGCGAATCACTTTGCTTGGGGACTAGAATCCGGACCTCCACGCCGCGTAAGGCGGCCGTGACCAAGGCCATCATCAAGGCTTCGTTCGGGACGAAATACGGCGTCGTCAGCAAGAGTTGCCGCTGTGCGCCGGCGATGGCGGCAAAGAAAAACTTGGCGATGGCGTGACGGTTGGTGTCGGGGCCGGATTCGACAGCTTGCAGCCAGTGACTGGTCGGCGGCTCGGGAAATTCCGGGAAGAATTCCGGTTCGAGCGGCGTTTTTTCGGTGGCGAAATACCAGTCTTCCAGGAAGATGAACTGCAAGCGGTGCACCGGCTCGCCGTCGATGCGCAAGTGGGTGTCGCGCCAGGCGTCTTTGCTGGCGCTGAAACTGCTGTGGCTGTCGCTGATGTTGATGCCGCCGATAAAGCCGATCCGACCGTCGATCACGACAATCTTGCGATGGGTGCGGAAATTGATGTGGTTGGGTCCGAACCGGGGCAAGCGGATCGGATTGAACCAGGCCGTCGAACCGCCAGCATCTTCCAAGGGCTTCAGGAAACCGCGCTTGACGCTGTTCGATCCAATGGCGTCCAGCAGCAGGCGCACCTGCACCCCGGCGCGCGCTTTCTCGATCAGCAAATCGCGCAATCGGGTTCCGATCCCATCCGGCTGCCAGATGTAGTACTCCAGGTGAACGTGGTGAGCGGCGGCCTTGATGTCGGCCTCGATGGCTTCAAAACAGCCATCGCCGGTCTCCAACAAGCGGATATCGCGGGCCGCGACGGGTATGCCCTGTCCGGAATGTTCCATCAAGGTGGCGAGCTGCTGCTCGAAGGTCGCGGCGGGGAAGCCGAGCGGCAGCGCACGGTCTTGACGCAGGCGATCGTGAGCGGATTGGACCAGACGGGTGCGGGCGCGACTGTAGCGTAGCCGTCGCCGTCGCAGCCGCCGTGGCCCAAACAGAAAGTAAATAACGGCGCCGATGTAGGGTAGAAACAGCAGAGCCAACAGCCAAGCCAGCGTCGCCGCGGGCGGGCGGCGCTCCAGGACCAACCCCACGCCGACCATGACCAGCCATAACAGCCAGGCCAGCGATAAAACGGTGGTCAGGGTCAGGGAGTCCGGCGCCATTTCAAAGTTGCTCCGAAGCAAATTCCGCCAACCGCGACCGTTCGCCGCGCCGCAGCGTGACATGCCCGCCGTGCGGCCAGTTTTTGAAACGGTCCACGACGTAGGTCAGGCCGGAGGTGGTTTCGGACAAATAAGGCGTGTCGATCTGAGCGATGTTGCCCAGGCAGATGACCTTGGTGCCGGGGCCGGCGCGGGTGATCAGGGTCTTCATCTGTTTGGCCGTCAAATTCTGCGCTTCGTCGATAATCAGATACTTGTTTTGAAAGGTCCGACCGCGCATGAAGTTCAAGGAGCGAATCTTGATCTTGTTGCTCAACAAGTCGGCGGTGGCGGCGCGGCCCCATTCGCTGCCGTCCTGAGGGGCGAGGACTTCCAGATTATCCATCAGCGCCCCCATCCAGGGCGTCATCTTTTCCTCTTCGGTGCCGGGCAGAAAACCGATATCCTCGCCGACGGGGACCGTGACGCGGGTCATAATGATTTCCCGGTAATGCTTGCTGTCCAAGGTTTGCGCCAGCCCGGCCGCCAGCGCCAGCAGGGTCTTGCCGGTGCCGGCGGCGCCGAGCAGGGACACGAAATCGATTTCGGGGTCCAGCAGCAGGTTGAGCGCGAAATTTTGTTCGCGGTTGCGGGCGATGATGCCCCAAACCGCATGGTTGGGCGTGGTGTAATCCTTGAGGATTTCGATGATCGCTTCCGCGCCGTGCAATTGGCGCACGACGAACGCGGGCGGCGCGTCGGTCTGAAACAAACCCTGATTGGGATGCCAGCTCGCGACTTCCGGGCCGCTGACCCGATAGTAGGTGCGACCGCTATCTTTCCAGGAATCCAGCTCCTTGCCGTGGGTTTCCCAAAAGTCGGCCGGTAAGTCCCGCGCGCCGCTGTAAAGCAGGTTGACGTCATCCAGCGTTTGATCGTTGTAGTAGTCTTCGGCGTGCAAGCCCAGGATGGCGGCTTTGATCCGCAGGTTGATGTCCTTGGACACCAGGGTGACGCGGCTGCCGGGATTCTCTTGGCGCAAGCTCAGCGCCATTCCGAGAATGTCGTGATCGGGGGTGTTGCCCGGCAGCAGGTTGGCCGGGACGCTCAGCCGGATCGGGCGCGTTTGAAAAAACAGCCGTCCGCTGGTCGGGGCTTCCCGCGGGCCGGCCGGAGCCGGCAGCGGCAAACCCAGGTCGATTTGTTCCTTGCTGGCCCCGGCGATCAGATCGTCCAGAAACCGACTGACCTGGCGGACGTTGCGGGCAACTTCCGAGACGCCCTTCTTGGCGTGATCCAATTCCTCCAAAACCATCATCGGTAAATGGATGTCGTGTTCCTGGAAGCGAAACAGAGCGGTGGGGTCGTGCATGAGAACGTTGGTATCGAGCACGAACAGCCGGCGGTCGGCGGCCGGGTTCAGTTGAAAAGACTCAGAGGCAAGTTCGGACATGGCTGGGAATGGGGCCGGTGCGGCGCGAAAGTTGAGCAATGTTGAAAAGAGGATCGAAAGCAAGCTGCGAGTGTCCGGGCGGCGCTGCCAGCATTGGTGTGTGCCGTTGGGTTTGGTGGCGACAGCGCGGCTTCAAGGGACCGGAGGCAGGCTCTCAAGCGCGGCCAGCACGGCTCGGGCGTGGCCGTCGGCTTTCACCTTGCGCCATTCGCGGCGCAGCACGCCCGCGCGGTCGATCAAAAAGGTGCTGCGCTCCACGCCCAATGCTTCCTTGCCGTAATGCTTTTTTAGCTTGATGACGTCGAACAGCGCGCACAGCGCTCCATCGGGGTCGGCGATCAAGTGAAAGGGAAAACCGTATTTGGCGCGAAAATTGTCATGGCTGCGCACGCTATCGCGCGAGACGCCGGCTACGACGGCGTCCAGCGCGGCAAAGCGATCATATAAATCTCGAAATTGCTGACCTTCGAGCGTGCAGCCGGGGGTATTGTCCTTGGGATAGTAATACAGCACCACCGGCCGGCCGCGCCATTCGGACAGCTTCACGGTCAGGCCGCCGGTGGCGGCGGCGCTGAAATCGGGTACCGGTTGGTCCAGGGTGACGCTCATGCTCGTTTCAGCCCTTGATCGGTTCCAGCACCGCATCCAGATTCAAATCGTCGCAAAAATCCAGAAACTCCTCGCGCAGCATGGCGATATGCATGCTGGCGGGAATGCCGATGGCCAAGTTGACTGAAAACATCGGCGTTCCGGTATGCGGCGCACTGTAGCTGCGGGTAACCATGTCCTCGATGTTGATCGAACGGCTGGCGAAGAAGTTGGCCAAATGATGCACGATTCCCGGTTGGTTGACCGCCACGACCTCCACCGCATAGGGCAGCACGTCGCCCGCCGGCGTGCGGCTTTCGGTGCGTTTGGTCAGGATGGTCATGTTCAACGCCTGTTCCAGCCGTTTGAACTGCATTTCCAGTTTGGTCAGGGTGTTCCAGTTGCCTTGCACCAGCAGCAGGATGCCGAACTCGCGGCCCAGCACCGTCATGCGGCTATCCATGATGTTGCAATCGCACTCCAAAATCGCGCGGGACAGCTCGTTGACCAGGCCAGGACGATCTTCACCCAAGGCGGAAACGACGAGATTGTTTTTCACGGATGAAGCTTCCTACAGGCAAATAAATAAATTTTATTCGTTTCAGTGTACAGGCAACGCGTCGGAGTGGAAACCGCCGCCGGCCGGGCCGGCGGCGGACGCTTGTCAAGCCCCTCCAGTATCCGTACCATGCCGCGATGACCCGCTAGACTGGAGAAGGTAACGTTTATGTTTCGGGGCAGTATGGTAGCGATCGTCACGCCGATGCAGCCGGATGGCGCGGTGGATTATCAGGCGCTGGCGCAGTTGGTGGAGTTCCACCTTGAAAACGGTGCCGACGCCATCGTCGCCGTCGGCACCACCGGTGAATCGGCGACGCTGGATTTCGAGGAGCACGCCTATTTCGTGCGCCGGACCGTGGAATTGGTCAGGCGGCGCGTTCCGGTCATCGCCGGCACCGGCGCCAACTCGACCAGCGAGGCGCTGCACCTGACCCGACGGGCGATGGAGGCCGGCGCCGATGCCTGTTTGCTGGTCACGCCTTATTACAACAAGCCCACGCAAGAAGGCTTGTACCGCCATTACAAGCTGATCGCGGACAGCGTGGCGATCCCGCAGATTCTGTACAACGTTCCCGGCCGCACCGCCTGCGACATGAAGCCGGAGACGGTCGAGCGCTTGGCCGATATCCCCAACATCGTCGGGATCAAGGAAGCCAGCACCCTCGAACGCATCCGCGACTTGGTGCGACGTTGCGGGGATCGGTTGGACGTGTTCAGCGGCGATGACGGCATCGCCGCCGAGGCGATGCTGGCCGGGGCCAAGGGCGTGATATCGGTCACGGCCAACGTCGCGCCGCGCGCCATGCACGAGTTGAGCATCGCCGCTTTGGCCGGCGATCGCGCCCGAGTCGAAGCCATCGACAGCCGCCTGAGCGAACTGCACAAGGCGCTGTTTGTCGAATCCAATCCGATCCCGGTGAAATGGGCGGTCAATCAATTGGGGCTGATCCCTTCAGGTATCCGTCTGCCGCTGACGCCGCTGGCGGAGTCGTTCCAGCCGGCGGTGCGGGCGGCGATGCAACAGGCTGGAGTACTTTGACAACATTATGACTAAGCGGTTTTCTCAGTTCTTGCGGTATGCCACGTTGTTGGTTGCCGCCGTGACGGCGCTCGGCGCCTGTTCCACCAATCTCGATACGCTGGTGCCGGACCGGCGGCCCGATTATCGTCGCAGCACGCTGTCGCAACCGCTGGAAGTCCCGCCGGATCTGACCGCATCCACCATCGACGATACGCTGGTGATCCCGGAGCTCAATCCGGCCGGTTCGGCCTCGCTGTCCGCCTATGCCAACGAACGCGGGAGCGCGCGACCGCAACAAGCCCAAAAGTCCGAGGCGGTCTTGCCCGCGCAGCCGGGTATCACGCTGGAACAGGCGGGCAACCAGCGCTGGCTGGTCGTGGTGGCCCCGGCCGATCAGGTGTGGCCCAAGGTGCGCGAGTTCTGGACCAGCAACGGCTTCGCGTTGAAGCGCGACGACCCCACCATCGGCATCATGGAAACCGACTGGGTGGAAAACCGCGCCGACATCCCGCAGGACGGCATCCGCGCCGTGTTGAAAAAGTATCTGGACATTCTTTATTCAGCGCCCACTCGCGATCGGTTTCGGACCCGGCTGGAGCGGGCCGCCGACGGCGGCGCGACCGAAGTGTATTTGAGCCATTCGGGCGTCGAGGAAGTGGCGGTCGGCGGCGCCAGCGCCAGCGCGACCAATACTTATGCCTGGCAGCGGCGGCCCTCCGACCCGGAACTGGAGGCTGAAATGCTCAAGCGGCTGTCGGCTTACTTGGGGGCGTCGGAGAAGCGCGCCGAGACCCAGCAGGCCCGAACTGGTGCGGCGTCCGGCCCGCGCGTCCGGCTGAGCGAACAGGGCGGCGAGACTCAATTGGTCGTCGGCGAGGACTACTCGCGCGCCTGGCGGCTGGTCGGGCTGGCGCTGGACAGCAGCAATTACGCCGTGGAGGAGCAAAACCGCGGTCAGGGCCTGTACGTGGTCGAGTATCGCGATCCCGAACTGGAAAACCGCAAGCCAGGCGATGAGGGTTGGCTGTCCAAGCTGGCGTTTTGGCGGAGCAAAGCCAATACGCCCCCGGCTGGCACCCGCTATCGGGTGCGGCTGGCCGGTCAGAGCGGTCAAACCGTGGTGGTGGTGCGCGACAGCGGTGATCGACCCGACAGTTCGGCGGGCGCGCGGCAGGTTTTAGACGCTTTGCAGCGCACCATCAAATAAGCTCGTTGGACAGCGGCGCGGCTGAGGGACTCGCCACGTCGCGGCGCTGTCCGTTTTTGGCTGAATCTCTCCAATGAACGCGCGAATCCAGCAGTTGCCGCCGCAACTGATCAGCCAGATCGCGGCGGGCGAGGTGGTCGAACGGCCGGCTTCCATCGTCAAGGAATTGTTGGAGAACAGCCTGGACGCCGGCGCGATGCGCGTTCGCATCGAGGTGGAGCAGGGCGGTGTCCGGCTGATTCGGGTCCGCGATGACGGCGCTGGCATCCATCCTGACGATCTGCCGCTGGCGCTCCTGCGGCATGCCACCAGCAAGATCGCAAGCTTCGACGATCTCCGGCAAGTCGCCAGTCTGGGATTTCGCGGGGAAGCCCTGCCCAGCATCGCCGCGGTGGCGCGCCTGGCCCTGGCCTCTCGCACCGCCGGCGCGGCCGATGGTTGGCGGGTGAGCGGCGATGGCGGCGATGCGGTCGCGCAACCCGTTCCGGTGGCGCATCCGCTGGGAACGACCGTCGAAGTGCGCGATCTGTTTTTCAACGTGCCGGCGCGCCGCAAGTTCCTGCGAGGGGAGCGGACCGAGTTCGGCCACATCGAGGAAATCGTCCGCCGCTTGGCCTTGAGCCGGTTCGCGGTCGGGTTTGGCTTGTGGCACAACCAGCGGGCCGTACTGGCGCTGGAGCCCGCCAGCGAGCCGCTGGCCCGGACCCGCCGGCTGGCGGAGCTGTGCGGCGCGGACTTTGCGGCCGCCAGCTTGCCGGTCGACAAAGCGGCGGCCGGCCTGCGCTTGCAAGGCTGGCTCGGGTTGCCGTCGGTAGCCCGCGCCCAACCGGATTTGCAATATTTCTTCGTCAACGGCCGGCCGGTGCGCGACCGCACCCTCGCGCACGCCGTGCGGCAAGCGTACCAGGACGTGCTCTATCAGGAGCGTCATCCGGCCGTTGTCCTCTATCTGGAACTCGACCCGGCGCTGGTGGATGTCAACGCCCATCCCGCCAAACACGAGATCCGGTTTCGCGAATCCTCGTTGATCCATGAGGCCGTCCGTCGCTGGGTGCAAACCGCCTTGGCCGAGATTCGACCCGGCGAAGCGCCACCGCCGCTCGTCCATGCTGGCGAACGGTTATGGTCGGGCGGCTTCGGCCGCGCTGGCGGTCCGGCCGGTTATTATGGCGCCGACCAAGCGCAGCTGCCGCTGGGCGTGCGCGAGCGCTTGGAAAGCTATGGTCGCCTGCATCCCTCCTTGCCGTTGGAACCGGCGGACGCAAACGTCGAGCGGTCTGCCGCGCCCGCCGCTCCGCCCCTGGGCCATGCCCTAGGCCAGTTGCACGGCTGTTATATTCTGGCGGAAAACGCGGAAGGGTTGGTGGTGGTCGACATGCACGCCGCGCACGAACGCATTTTGTACGAACGCTTGAAAGCCGCGCTCGCCGAAGGCGCGGTCAAAACCCAAGCCCTGCTGGTGCCGGTCACGCTGGCGGTCGGGCCGCGCGAACGGCAATTGATCGAGCAGCACGGCGAGCGGTTCTTACAGGCGGGTTTGACGGTCGAAGCGCTGGGGCCGGAAACTCTGGTGGTCCGGCAAATCCCGGCGTTGCTGGCCGGCTCGGACATCGCCGGCCTGGTGCGGGACATGCTCGCCGATCTGGCCGAACACCAGAGCACCGGCCGTTCCGAAACGGCGGTTTTGGCGGTGCTGGCCAGTTTGGCCTGTCACGGTGCGCTGCGCGCCAACCGGCCGCTCAATCTGCTGGAGATGAACGCGCTGTTGCGCGATATGGAACGCACGGACCACGGCGGGCAGTGCAATCACGGCCGACCGACCTGGGTGCGGTTGAAGCTCGACGACTTGGACCGGCTGTTTCATCGGGGGCGGTGACGGCGTGTCCCTGGTGACCAGCGCGCGCTCGAAACCCGCCGTCGTCTGTCTGATGGGGCCGACCGCCGCCGGAAAAACCGGGCTGGCCGTGGAATTGGCGCGGCGCTTGCCCTTCGAAATCATCAGCGTCGATTCAGCGTTGGTTTACCGGGAGATGGATCTTGGTACCGCCAAGCCGGATTTGGCGACCCGCCGCCTCATCCCGCATCGCTTGATCGACATTCTCGATCCCGTCGAAGCGTACTCGGCCGGGCGCTTTCGTGGCGATGCCTTGCGGGAAATCGCCGCCGTGCAGGCAGCGGGACGGATCCCCTTGCTGGTGGGTGGAACCCTGCTCTACTTTCGGGCGCTGGAACGGGGGCTCGCCGAACTGCCGCCCGCCGATCCGACGGTGCGCGCCCGCTTGGCGGCGGAGCTGGCGGCGTGCGGCAGCCCGAGCCTGCACGCCCGGCTGGCGCGGCTCGATCCGGTGGCGGCGGGGCGGATTCACCCGCGCGACCCGCAACGAATCCAGCGGGCGCTGGAAGTTTGCGAGCTTTCAGGACGGTCGTTGACGGAACTTTGTGCCGCCGCGCGTACCGAATCATTGCCGTTTGCCACGATTAAGCTGATCGTGGGGCTGGCGGATCGCCGCCGGTTGCACGAACGGATCGCGCAACGGTTTTACGCCATGCTGGAACAGGGTTTCGTCGCTGAAGTGGAGCGATTGAGAGCGCGTGGCGATCTGGATTTGAATAAATCCTCGATGCGCGCGGTGGGTTATCGGCAGGTCTGGACCTATCTGGAGGGCGGTTTGGATTATGCGGCAATGGTGGAACGGGGAATCGTGGCGACCCGGCAGTTGGCCAAGCGCCAATTGACGTGGCTGCGCGCCGAAGCGGACGCCCTCTGGCTGGATGGCGCCGATGCCCGCCTGTTGGATCGAACCATCGCCCGGCTGCGGGAAAACGGCTTTTTCGCTAATGTGCCCGAGCGCTTGTGTTAAAATACCCTCTTGGTGCGCGGCGGTTCGAGTCAGTACTGACTGGAGCGCTTGGCGCGCCCTTTCGATTGATTTCAGGAGTCATACATCATGGGAAGGTGATGGTCCGGCCAACGGGCGGGACGGCTCTGGAAAGGCAGGCGCATCAAGCGGGGGCGTCATGCTGTTTTTTAACTTTTTACAAGAAATATCTTGTGCTTGTATTTTGGTGTGCCTTGTGCAGGCCCATAACAACAAGGGAGAGTCGTGATGGCAAAAGGTCATTCTCTTCAAGAGCCCTTCTTGAACGCATTGCGGAAAGAACGGATTCCAGTTTCGGTTTATCTGGTGAACGGCATCAAGCTACAAGGGCAGATTGAATCTTTCGATCAGTTCGTGGTGCTGCTTAAAAACAGCGTCAGCCAGATGATTTACAAGCACGCCATTTCCACAGTCGTGCCGGCGCGCAACGTGCGGCTGAATTTGGCGACGGATGAAAATGGCGTTGGCAACGATCCAGCCTGATTGCTTCGGCGACGGTCACGGGAGGCGGTTTGTTCGAGCGTCCGCGCGGCGGTGAACGCGCCGTTTTGGTGCATTTGCTGCTTAATGGCTTGGAAGACGAACAGGAGTCGGGCGAATTTCGGGCGCTGGCGCTATCGGCGGGCGCGGAGTGCGTGGCTCTGATTTCGGGGCGGCGGCAATCCCCGGACGCGCGTTGGTTCGTCGGCAGCGGTAAGGCCGATGAGATTCGCGAAGCGGTCCGCCAGCACGAGGCGGAACTGGTGCTATTCAATCATTCGCTGACGCCGGGCCAGGAGCGCAATCTGGAGGCTTTCCTGCAATGCCGGGTGTTGGATCGCACCGGGCTGATCCTGGATATCTTCGCCCAGCGCGCCCGCAGCTTCGAGGGCAAACTGCAGGTGGAACTGGCGCAACTGCGCCATCTGTCCACCCGGTTGGTGCGCGGCTGGACCCATTTGGAGCGCCAGCGCGGCGGCATCGGGTTGCGCGGTCCCGGTGAAACCCAGTTGGAAACGGACCGGCGGTTGCTGGCCGACCGCATCCGGCAGATTCGCCTGCGGCTGGAGCGGGTCGAACGCCAGCGCGAACAAGGGCGACGCGCCCGCCGCAAGGCCGATCTTCCCACGGTTTCGGTGGTCGGCTATACCAACGCCGGCAAGTCCACCTTGTTCAATGCGCTGACCCAGGCGGAGGTTTACGCCGCCGATCAGCTGTTCGCGACCTTGGACCCCACGTTGCGGCGGCTGGATTTGCCGGGCGCGGAGCCGGTCGTGCTGGCCGATACGGTCGGATTCATCAGTCACCTGCCGCACGATTTGGTGGCGGCGTTCCGTTCGACCTTGCGCGAAACCTGCGAAGCCAGCCTGCTGCTGCACGTGATCGACGCCAGCCATCCCGATCGGAGCGCGGTCATCGCGCAAGTCGAAACGGTGCTGGACGAAATCGGCGCGCGGGCGGTGCCGTGTTTGAAAGTGTTCAACAAGATCGACCTGAGCGGCGAGCCTCCGCGCTTGGAACGGAATAGCGGCGGTCAGGCGGAAGCGGTGTGGCTGTCGGCCGCGACCGGCGCGGGCGCCGAGCTGTTGAAGGCGGCGCTGGCGGAACGACTGCGGGGCGAAGCCCTGCACGGGTGGTTATGCTTGCCGCCTTCGGCGTCCCGGCTGCGGGCGCGGCTGTTCAGTTTGGGCGCGGTGCTCGCCGAACAAAACGGACCGACCGGCGAATGGCTGATCGAAGCCCGCACCTCGCGGGGTAATATGGATCTGCTGTACCGCCGTTACGGTTTGCGGGCGGAATGGGTGCGTTCGGGGTTTGAAATTCCGAGGGTGTGAACAGGATTTGCAATCCAAAAAACTAGTTTTGGGGTACGAGATGGCGTGGAATGAACCAGGAGGCGGCAACCGTGATCCCTGGAGTGGCGGTGGCCGCGATCAAGGACCGCCCGATCTCGATGAAGTCATCCGCAAGCTGTCGGACAAGTTCGGCGCGTTGCTGGGCGGCCGACGCGGCGGTGGCGCGGGCGGCGGTGGCGGCGCGGGTCCTTCGGGGTCCGGGCTGGCCGGCATGGGCCTGGTGATCGGTTTGATTGCGCTGGTCGGGTGGTTGATCGCCAGCATCTACATCGTCGATGAAGGCACCCGCGGTGTGGTGTTGCGCTTTGGCAAGTATTTGAAAACCACGCTACCGGGCCCGCATGTGCGTATTTTCCCTATCGATCGGGTCGAAATCGTCAACATCGAGCAGCGGCGTTTTCGGGAAATCGGCTATCGATCCACGGGCGCTAACAACCGCCAGCAAGGAGTGCGGTCGATGCCCAAGGAAGCCCTGATGCTGACCCAAGATGAAAACATCGTCGACGTGCGGCTGGCGGTGCAGTATCAGGTCAAGGACCCGCGGGCTTATTTGTTCAACGTGCTGGACCCGGAAAGCGTGCTGGTTCACGTCGTGGAAAGCGCCACGCGCGAAACCATCGGCAAGAGCACCATGGATTTTGTGCTGACCGAAGGCCGCAGCGACATCGTGGCGAGCATCAAATCCTTGAGCCAGCGGGTGCTGGACAATTATCCGCCCGGCGCTCTCCAACTCGCCGGCGAACGCGGCGCGGTTCAGAAGGCGGCCGAGCCGCCCTTGATCAAGAGCGCGCCGCAAGACGAAAAACCCGACCTCCAAGTTTCCAGCGACAGCAGCAGGGGCATCGGCTTGCAGATCATCACCGTGGTCCTTCAGGACGCCCAGCCCCCGGAAGAAGTCCAGGATGCTTTCGCCGACGCCATCAAGGCGCGCGAGGACGAGCAACGGCTGAAAAATGAAGCTGAAGCCTACGCCAACGAAGTCATTCCCAGAGCGCGCGGCCAAGCGGCGCGGCGGTTGCAGGAAGCGTCCGCTTACAAGGATCAGACCATCGCTCAGGCTCAGGGCGAAGCCAACCGCTTCGACCAACTGCTGACGGCTTATCGAAAAGCGCCCGACGTGACCCGTGATCGGTTGTATCTGGAAACCTTGGAAACGGTGCTGTCCCGGACCAGCAAGGTGCTGCTGGACGCGCAGGGGACCAACAATTTGCTGTATTTGCCGCTGGATCGCTTGCTCAAGCCAAGCGAGGCGGGCGTGAATGCCGGCGGTGTGGCGGCGCCAGGAGGCGCCTCGGCCGAAACGCCTGGGTCGGTTCCCTCGGTCGAGGGCGGGGCGGCGGCCACCCGCTTGCGCGATCTCAACCGCGGCCGAGAGGTGCGCTGATGTCGTTCCTGTCGCTGTCTCGCAACGTGTTGTTCGGCGTCATCGGCGCTGTGGTGCTGCTGCTGTCGCTGTCGCTGTTCACGGTGGATGAAACCCAGACCGCCATCCGCTTCCAATTGGGCGAGATCGTCCAGGACAATTACAAACCGGGCTTGCATTGGAAGTGGCCGCTGATCAACAACGTCCGCAAGTTCGACCGCCGCTTGCAAACCCTGGACACCGAACCGGAACGATTTTTGACCGCCGAGAAGAAAAACGTCATCGTCGACTCGTTCGCGATGTGGCGGGTCGAAGACGTCCGGCTGTTCTATACCACGGTGGGCGGCGATCCGACCCAGGCCAACGTCCGGCTCGATCAGATCGTCAAAGACAGCCTGCGCAGTGAATTCAGCAAACGCACCATTCAGGACGTGGTGTCGGGCGACCGCGATCAGATCATGGAAACGCTCGGCCGGCTGCTCAAGGAACAGGCGACCCATCTTGGTATCGCCTCGGTGGACGTACGGATCAAGCGGATCGACCTGCCCGCCGACGTCAGCAATTCGGTGTTCAGTCGGATGAAGGCCGAACGCTTGCGGGTGGCCAAGGAGTTCCGCTCTCGCGGCGGCGAGGCCGCCGAACGCATCCGCGCCGACGCTGATCGTCAGAGCACCGTGTTGCTGGCCGAAGCCTATCGCGACGCCGAACGGCAGCGGGGCGAGGGTGATGCTCAGGCGGCCGACATTTATGCCCAGGCTTATGGCAAGGATCAGGATTTCTATACGTTCCATCGCAGTCTGGCGGTGTATCGGCAGGGATTTTCCAGCCGGGACGACGTGTTGGTGCTAAAGCCAGACTCTCAGCTCTTTCGTTACTTCAATCAATCGAAATGACGCGCCCAAGCTGCGGGCTGGGCCGCCTTGGCGCCGCTGGCGTCGGATGCTGACATGTGGGATGAGTTGCTGGCGGCGTTCGGGTTGATGCTGGTGTTTGAAGGAATTTTGCCGTTTCTCAATCCGCGGGCCTCGCGGCTGACGCTGCTGCGAATCGCGCAACTGGAAGACCGGCTGCTGCGCTTGATCGGATTGAGCAGTATGCTGCTGGGCTTGCTGGTGTTGTACTTCTTCCGCTGATGCGGCCGTGCCGGACGGAGCCATGAACGCTGATTCCCCGTCGATCCCTCATGACGCTTGAAGATCGCTGGCTGTTGCCGGAAGGTATCGAGGAGATTCTGCCGCCGGCGGCCAGCCGTCTGGAGCGGCTGCGCCGCAGTTTGGTCGATCTGTACGCAAACTGGGGTTACGATCTGGTCGTTCCGCCGTTGATCGAATTTTTGGAATCGTTGTTGACCGGCACCGGCAACGACCTCGAACTCCAAACCTTCAAGCTGACCGATCAAGCAAGCGGTCGCATGATGGGGGTGCGCGCCGACATGACCCCGCAAGTGGCGCGGATCGACGCGCATTTGCTCAAGCGGGAGGGGCCGGTCCGGCTGTGCTACATGGGGACCGTGCTGCGCACGCGCGGCGACGGTTTCGGCGGCTCCCGCAGCCCCTATCAGGCGGGCGTGGAGCTGTACGGCCATCGCGGTCACGAAAGCGATCTGGAAGTCCTGACCCTGCTGCTGGAAACCCTGGCGGTGGCAAACATCGACAACGTGCATCTGGATTTGGGACACGTGGCGATTTTCCGTGAGCTGATGCGGCAAGCCGGTTTGAGTCAGGACCAGGAAAAACGGTTGTTTGAAGCGCTGCAACGCAAAGCGTTACCCGAAATTCGCGAACTGTTGGCCGCTTGGCGGCTCCCGGCCTGTTACGCTGACCTGCTGGCGCGCTTGGCCGAACTGAACGGCGGGCTGGAGGTGTTGGCTGAAGCTGAGGCGCTGTTGGCCGGCGCGGGCGCGCAGGTCGGCGCGGCGCTGGAGACGCTGCGGCGGCTGGTCGCCGCGCTGCGGCGTTACCGGCCGGAACTACCGATCCATATCGACTTGGCCGAATTGCGAGGCTATCACTACCATACCGGCGTCCTGTTTTCGGCCTATGTGCCGGGGCAAGGTCAGGCGGTGGCGCAGGGCGGTCGCTACGACGAGATCGGCCAGGTGTTCGGTCGGGCGCGACCGGCGACCGGCTTCAGTACCGATTTGGCGATCCTGCTGGCGTTGGGCTCGGTGGCGGAAAGCGCAAGTACCGGCATCTACGCGCCGGCGCTGGGGATCCGGCGCTGGAGCGGCGGGTGGCGAGCTTGCGCGGTCAGGGGGAGCGCGTGGTGCGCGCCTTGCCCGGCGCGGCGGAGACCCCCGCTCTGTTGGGATGCGACCGGATCTTAATGTACCGGGATAACGATTGGCTCGTCGTCCCGGCGGTGGAACCGCCCGTCGAGCGCGGTCGGACTCGTTAAGCCACTCTCAGGAAGCGGACATGGGCAAGAATGTGGTCGTCATCGGCGCGCAATGGGGCGACGAAGGCAAGGGCAAGGTGGTGGATCTGCTCACCGACAACGCGGCGGCGGTGGTGCGGTTTCAGGGTGGGCACAACGCCGGCCACACGCTGGTCATCGGCGGGCAAAAAACCGTGTTGCATCTGATTCCATCCGGCATCCTGCGCGAGGGGGTGGACTGCCTGATCGGCAACGGGGTGGTGCTGTCGCCGGCGGCGCTGTTGGCCGAGATCGACGGGCTCGAACAGCGCGGCATCGCGGTCATGGAACGGTTGCGGCTCAGCGCGGCCTGCCCGTTGATTCTGCCCTATCACATCGCGCTGGATCGGGCGCGTGAGACCAAGCGCGGCGATCGCGCCATCGGCACCACCGGCCGCGGCATCGGGCCGGCGTATGAGGACAAAGCCGCGCGGCGGGCGATGCGGCTGGGCGATCTCTTGGATCGGGGGCGGTTTGCCGCCGGGTTGGAGGAGGTGATGGATTACCATAATTTCGTGTTGCGGCACTATTTTCAGGCCGAAACGATCGATTATCGCCGGACCTTGGATGAGACGCTGGCGCAGGCCGAACGCTTGCGCCCGCTGGTCGCGGATGTAACTTTCTTGCTGGACAGCTATCGCCGGCGGGGCGACAACGTGCTGTTTGAAGGCGCGCAGGGGGCGATGCTGGACATCGATCACGGCACCTATCCCTACGTGACCTCCTCCAACACCACGGCGGGCGGCGCGGCGACCGGCACCGGGCTGGGACCGCGCCATCTGGATTACGTGCTGGGCATCACCAAGGCGTATACCACGCGGGTCGGCGGCGGGCCGTTTCCGACCGAATTATTCGATGAAACCGGGGATTATCTGGCGGAACGCGGCCATGAGTTCGGCTCGACCACCGGCCGACGCCGGCGCTGCGGCTGGTTCGACGCCGCAGCGCTGCGGCGCTCGTTGCTGAACAACAGCGTATCGGGCTTGTGCGTGACCAAGCTGGATGTATTGGACGGGCTGGAGCGCATTCAGGTATGCATCGGTTATCGCCGTGGCTCCGAGCGGCTCGATCGCGCGCCGTTGGGCGCTGAGGCGCTGGCGGCCTGCCAACCGATCTACGAAGAGCTGCCCGGCTGGCGGCAACCGACGGCGGGCGTGCGGCGCTACCAGGATTTACCCGCCAATACCCAGGCCTATCTGCGGCGGCTCGAAGAGCTGACCGAAAAGCCCATCGCCATCATCTCCACCGGACCGGATCGCGCTGATACCATCGTCTTGCGAGACCCGTTCGCCGGGTGAGGGTAAAAATGCGAAAGGCCCGGTGTGACCGGGCCTTTGCGAAGCTGGTGCCGAAGAGAGGACTTGAACCTCCACTGGGTTACCCCAACTAAGACCTGAACCTAGCGCGTCTACCAATTCCGCCACTTCGGCATAAACGCCGCGCCACTTGCGACGACGACGGGAGCGCACTATACGTTTTGCCCTGAACCCTGTCAATTTTTCCCCTTCATGGTTTTCAACCTGACCGAAACATTTCATGACTCGAAAAAAACCTGACTCCTGGCGGCAGATAGATCCTCATCTGAACCGGGAACAAGAAAAATATGGCCGTGCTTCGCCCAGCCGCGAATTTATCTTGCATTATCTCGAAGAGCGCGGAATGCCACTGACCCTGGGCGAATTATGTGTCGAGTGGAGCATCGCCGACAGTTGGGAGGTCGAAGCGCTGTCCCGCCGGTTGCGGGCGATGGAACGCGACGGGCAACTGATCCGCAACCGCCGCGAAGGCTATGGGCCAGTCGCCAAGATGAACCTGATTCCCGGTCGGGTCATCGGCCATCCCGAAGGTCACGGCTTTTTGATCCCCGATGCGGGCGGGGACAATCTGTTTCTCTCGCCCCGCCAGATGCGCAAACTGTTGCACGGCGACCGGGCGGTGGCGCGGGTCATCGGCGTCGATTACCGGGGCCGTCGCGAGGGCGCGGTGGTGGAGGTGCTGGAGCGCAACACCGAAACCGTGGTCGGGCGCTTTTGTGAGGAGCGCGGCGCTTTCTTCATCGTGCCCGACAACAAGCGAATCAATCAGGACATCATGGTGCCGGCGGACGGGCGCGGCGAGGCCCGCGCCGGCCAAATCGTCATCGCCGAACTGATCGAACAGCCCAGCTCGCATAGCCGACCGCTGGGCCGGATCAGGAAGTGCTGGGCGAGCACATGGCTCCCGGCATGGAGGTGCGCATCGCCATCGCCAGCCACGGCATTCCGGTGGACTGGCCGGAGGCGGTGTCGAAGGAAGTCGGCCACTACGGCGAAACGGTGCCGGCGTCGGCCACGCAAGGGCGCTGGGATTTGCGCGACACGCCATTGGTGACCATCGACGGCGTCACCGCTCGCGATTTCGACGATGCGGTGTATTGCGAGCGGCGCGGTGCCAATTGGCGGCTGTTGGTGGCTATCGCCGACGTGTCGTGGTACGTGCGGCCGGGTACGGCGCTGGATCAGGAGGCGCGCAAGCGCGGCAATTCGGTCTATTTCCCGGATCGCGCCATTCCGATGCTGCCCGAAGCGCTGTCCAACGGTCTGTGCTCGTTGAATCCCGCCGTGGATCGCTTGTGCATGGTCTGCGAGATGAGCTTCAACGCCGAGGGCCGGATGATCCGCTCGCGCTTCGCCGAGGCGGTGATGCGCTCGCAGGCCCGACTGACCTACGACACGGCGGCGGCCCTCGTCGCCGATCGCGACCCGCACCTCCGCCAGGAATACGCCGCGCTGGTGCCGCATTTGGACCGCTTGCACGAACTGTATCAGGTGTTGCGGACCGCGCGCGAGCAGCGCGGCGCGATGGATTTCGACACTCAGGAAACGGTGATCGAATACGGGTCGGATCGCAAGATCGAGCGGATTTTACCGACCGAGCGCAATGACGCCCATCGCCTGATCGAAGAGTGCATGATCGCCGCCAACGTGGCGGCCGCGCGGTTTTTACAGCGCAACAAGGTTCCCGGCCTCTATCGGATTCATGAAGGGCCGACCGAGGATCGGCTGAACAAGCTGCGCGCGTTTCTCGGCGAGTTGGGTTTGGGCTTGAGCGGAGGTGAGAAGCCGACACCGCGCGACTACACCCGCGTCTTGGAGCGGGTGAAGGACCGGCCTGACGCGCATCTGATTCAGACGGTGATGCTGCGCTCGCTGGCCCAGGCGACCTACAGCCCCGGCAACGCCGGGCATTTCGGCTTGGCGCTGGACGCTTACGCCCATTTCACCTCGCCGATCCGCCGTTACCCCGACCTGCAAGTGCATCGTGCCATCCGCCACATCCTGAGCGGTGGTAAGCCCACCGATTTCCCATACAGCCAAGCCGATCTGATCGGTTTGGGCGAGCACTGCTCGATGACCGAGCGCCGGGCCGATGAAGCGACTCGCGATGCGGTGGAATGGTTGAAATGTGAATTCATGCTCGACAAGATCGGTCAGGTCTACGATGGCGTGATTACCGGCGTCACCGGCTTTGGCTTGTTCGTCGAGCTGCGCGGGGTTTATGTGGAGGGATTGATTCACGTCACCGCTTTACGCAACGATTACTACCAGTTCGATCCGGTCGGCCATCGGTTGCGCGGCGAGCGTTCCGGGCAGGTCTACCGTCTGGGCGACAGCTTGCGGGTGCGGGTGGTTCGCGTGGATTTGGACGAGCGCAAAATTGACTTTGAGTTGGTCGAGACCGAGGGTCGCGAAGAAAAACGCCGCCCGCCCCGAAATCGCGGCCCGCGCAAGAAAGGTTGAATGCGGTGACCGGCGAGTTGATCCACGGCATTCATGCGGTGGCGGCGGCGTTGAAGTACCAACCGGAGCAAATCGGCGGGTTGTGGGTGGAGCGCCAGCGCCGGGATGGGCGGATGCAAGCGGTGCTGGACGAGGCCACGATTCGGGGCGTGACCGTTCATTACGCTGACCGCGCCGAACTGGATCGGCTGAGCGGCAATGCCCGGCATCAGGGCATCGTGGCGCGGTTGTCGGTGCGTCAGACGGCGCGTGGCGAGGACGATTTACCGGATTTGCTGGCGGCGGCGCGCGGCCCGGCGTTGCTGCTGGTGCTGGACGGCGTGCAAGACCCGCATAATCTAGGCGCCTGTTTGCGCGGCGCGGCGGCGGCGGGCGTTCATGCCGTGATCGTTCCGAATGACCGGGCGGTCGGCTTGAATGCGACGGTGCGCAAGGTGGCGTGTGGCGCGGCGGACATCGTGCCGTTGGTGCCAGTGACCAATCTGGCGCGGACGTTGCGAGTGTTGCGGGAACAGGGTGTGTGGGTGGTCGGTGCGGCGGGGGAGGCGGAAACGAGCCTTTATCAGGTCGATTTTACCGTGCCGACCGCCATCGTGTTGGGCGCGGAAGAAAAAGGACTGCGGCGGTTGACCCGTGAGGTCTGCGACCATCTGGCCCGGATTCCAATGGCCGAAGGCGGCGTCGAAAGTTTGAATGTGTCGGTGGCGACCGGAATTTTTCTGTTCGAAGCGCGGCGGCAGCGTGGCACTAACGGCTGACCGGTTTTTCGTATCGCGTCATCTCTAGATATCCTTGCCCGCCGATTTTGTTAACCCCAGAATGGCCGCTCACGGTGACAGCCCCTTCCCAGTACTTTACCGTCAATCGCATCTCTTGCTCGGTCACTTTCGGCGTGACGGTTAAATTCAGATGTTCGGCGGGCAAACGCAACCGCCAGCCGGCGGGGTAGCGATCGCCGGTCACCGGGCTGACCCACTCGCCGAGCGGCTGCACTTCCACATCGTTCCCGCCCAGCGAGCGAAATTGGCCATCGGCGGCAATCAGGGTGCCATTGCTTGACGGGTCCGCGCTGCCATCCTTGCGACGCATCCGATAAAACATCAAGTCCCGCCCGTCGTCCAATTGCAGCGCGAACCAGTCCCAACCGCTCTGATCCGGCCCCAGCGCGCTAGTGCTCCATTCCCGATCCAACCAGCTTGCGCCGGTTACCGTGAAAACGCGGTCTCCCAATTGGATCGTTCCCTGGGTCGGCAAACGGGTATAAGAGTAGTAGTACGACGCATTACCCGGTTCAGCGCTTTTCTGGCTCAAACCCCGGTCGCCTTGCAGCACGACCGATTTGGCGGCGCGCAGCGTCAGATCGAGAGCAACGTTATCCTGGCGAGCGTGAACCCGCATCGGGAAAACCTCGGATTCAATGCCGGTTAAGGCCCAATCCTCCAACCAGACCCGAAACGGAATGGCTTGCGCTCCGGCCAGCCCCATCGCCCCCCGGCTGAAGCGTTCAAAATGATGGTGCTGCTGTTGCGCTACATCGGTCACCGCAAAATGGCCCATGTAGACTTGATTGCCGCGCCAGCTGGAATCAGGGATTGGCGGAGTCGGCGCAAGCGCGATGCGAAACAGCGTGAGTTGATAGCCGAACGGCCGCCCGCTGGCGTCAGCCAGATTCCCGGTCGCGTACCACCACTCGGTCCGAAATTCAGGATGTGGTCCGTGATCGTCGGGAAAGTCGAACCGGCGAGGTTCATAAGCGCGCTGGTAGCCGGTGTCATCGGTTCCGCTCAAAGCGGAGCTCACCGCAATGCTTGCGATTGCGGGCGAACGAGGCCAGAACCAGTAGCCGGTCAGGCCGACGAGCGCCACCGCCACCAGCAAACCCGCTAACCACCGATAATAATAATTGAGCATTTATTCGGTCCGCAGCGCATCGGCGGGCCGAGCGCGAGCCATGCGCCAGATCGGATAAAGCCCGGCCAGTAACGCGGCGCCTATCGCCAATCCCACCGTTTCCAGCAACAGCCACGAGTCAACCTGAAAGGGCAGACTCCAGCCGAAGGCCCGGCGGTTGATGACGAAAATCAGCACGGCCGCCAACAGCAGCCCGACGGGCACCGCCAACAGGCCAGCGATCATGCCCATGAAACCGGTCTGCAAAGACACCAAGCCGCCGATCTCGCGCGCGGTCATCCCGGTGGCGCGCAGTACCGCGAATTCCCGCGCCCGCTCCAGTTGCAGGGCTGACAGCGCGCTCAATACCCCGACCACCGCGACCAGAATCGCCAGCAGGCGCAGCACGTTGGTGATGGTGAAGGTGCGGTCGAAGATTTCCAACGTCCGGTTTTGGATGTCGCGATTGGGGCGGATCATCAGCGGTTGCAGGCGGCCCAGCCGCTCCTGCAAGCGTTCGCGCAGCGTCGCCAGATTTTCACCTTCAACCGCGAACACCGCCGCCGAGGCTATCTCGGCATCGTGCCAGTAGCGCTGGTAGCTGGGGCGATGCAGCAGGATTCGGCCGTGCTCGGAGCCATAATCCAAGTACACTCCGGCGACGGCGAACTTCCGCTGACCCTCGGCCGTAGCCAAGGTCAGTGAATCGCCCACGCCAAGCCGCTGGCGATACGCGAGCGGCTCGCTGATCAGCACCGACTCGCCGGTCTGAAACGCACGCCATGCTTCAGCCGGATTGCCATCGATCAGGTGATAACCGGCTTGCGCGGCGGGCGCGAGTTCGACGGCGACCAACTGGATGGGACGCCCGCTGAGGTCGATGGTGACCCGGCGATAGGTGGAGACCGCCGCCACGCCGGGCGTGACGCGCAAGGCGGCCAGCGTCGCCGCTTGCAAGACCTCGGCGCTGTTGCCGCCCTCCGTAACGGGCGGGGCGACGTACAAGTCCGCGTTCAATAAATCCTTGATCCAGATCGCCACGCCGCCCCGAAAGCTGTCCACCATCACGCCCACGCCGACCGTGGTGGCGAAGGCCACCATCAAAGCCGCAACCGCAATACCGGTCCGGCTGAGGTGGCGGGTGACGTCGCGGTTCGCCATGCGGGCCACCAAGCCCAGGCGGGCTACCAGCGGCTGATTCAGTCGCACCAGGCCGACCACGGCCGGCGGGGTCAGCAGCGCGCCGCCGAAAATTATCAGGAACAAGCCGACGAAACCAGCCACCAGCGAATGCGACACGCTCACGACCGCGCCGCCGCTGGCCAGCAACAACAATCCGGTCATGGCCAGCCGAGGGAGCGCGGTTTGCCAGCGGTTTTCCAGATTGGCGCGGCTCAGCGCCGCGCCGGGTGGCGCATCCGCCGCTTCTCGCGCCGGCAACCAGGCCGCCGCCAGCGTCGCCAGCAGCCCCAGCGCCGCGCCTTTGGCGAGCGACCCAGGATCGATCGAAAACTCCCGAACGCTCAACACGTAATACAGATCGTTGATGGTGCGAGTGACCAGATGCACCAGTCCCGAACCGATCCATAACCCCAACAAGCCACCCAGCAGGACGCCCGCCACCCCGAGCAATAGCGCCTCACCCAGCACCCCGACGAAGAGCTCCCGGCGGCTGACGCCCAGCGCGCGCAGCATCCCCAGAAGGCTACGGCGCTGCACCACCGAAAACGACATGGCGTTGTAAATCAGAAACGTGCCCACCACCAACGCCAGCAGGCTCATCGCGGTCAGATTGAGCGAAAAAGCGGCACTGAGGTCGGCTGTGGCCTGATTGCGTCCTTCCGCCCGCTCCAGTCGTAAATTCGCGGGCAGCCAAGCTCGCAGTTCGGCGGCGGCGCGTTCGCCGGCGGCACCGCTCGGTAGGATCAGATCGATGTGGCTAAGCCGGCCTGATAAGCCCAACACTCCCTGCGCGGTACTGATGTCGGTAACGATCAAGCCGTCCAGTTCCGCGCCTTCCAAGGTGCCAGCACGTTTTAAAATGAACCGCTTTTCGCCGCGTTGCAGGGTCACCTGTTCGCCCGAGGCGCGTGGCAGCAGCGCGGCGTCTGGATCTGACAGCAATGCCCGCAGGTTGAAATCACGGCCCGTGACGTCGGCGGCAACGGAGCGGAACGGCGCTTCCGCGAAAGGATCGATACCGAAAATTTGCAGCAACTGGCCGGGGCGATCGGCGCGCGGTAGATAACCTGTTACCACTGGCGCGGCGAATCGGAAACCGCGCTCGACCCGTAATTCGCGGTAGAGCGCTTCGGGTACGCCGCGTGGGTCGCCGCTGATTTGGTGGGTGGCGCGCCCGGTGATGCGGTTCATGGCGAGCTCGAAACCCCGGCGGGCGCTGGCGTTAGCGAGATCCACGGCCAGCACCACCGCCACGCCCAGCGCGATGCCGAGCACGGCTAACCCCAATTGCCAGGGATGCCGCAAGGGATGACGGAACAAGGCGCGCCAGAGCAGCGGAGTCACAGGGTGATTT
This sequence comes from Candidatus Competibacteraceae bacterium, assembly GCA_016713505.1. Taxonomy (NCBI): domain Bacteria; kingdom Pseudomonadati; phylum Pseudomonadota; class Gammaproteobacteria; family Candidatus Competibacteraceae; species Candidatus Competibacteraceae bacterium. Next base: position 728,452 of record JADJPA010000001.1, read on the forward strand.
CCCGGATATGCCCGGCTTCCAGGTGGAGTATCCGGTCGGCGCGAACGGCGACCTTCCGGCTGTGAGTCACCATAATGATGGTGGTTCCCGATTGGCGATGCAGCTTCAGCAGTAGCTCCAGGATGCGTTCGCCGGTGACGGTATCTAGATTGCCGGTCGGCTCGTCGGCTAACAGCAGCGCAGGCTGGTGAACCACGGCCCGAGCCAGCGCCAGCCGTTGTTGTTCGCCGCCGGACAGGCGTTCGGGAAAGCTGCGCCGGCGGTTGTCCAAGCCGATAGTTTCCAGTAACTCCAGGGCCCGAGCGCGCTGTTCGGTGGTGGTAAAACCGTTCAATTCCAACGGTAGCAGCAGATTTTCCTCGACGGTCAAGGTCGGAATGAGATTGAAGAATTGAAAGACGAAGCCGATATGGCGGCGGCGGAACCGGGTGCGCTCGATCTCGTTCAGATCCGTGAGCACCCGGCCGTCGATACAGAGGGTTCCGGCATCCGGCAGGTCGATTCCGCCGAGCAGATTCAACAAGGTAGATTTGCCGGAACCCGACTGTCCGAGCAACGCCACGAATTCGCCTCGATTGATCTCCAGGCTCAAGTCGGCGAAGATGACCCGTTTTTGATCGCCTTCGGCATAGTGTTTGTTTAGGTTGTGAAGGGTTATAAAGACCGCTGATGAGTGTTCTGATCGCATGATGGCTATAGACTGCTGAACCGCTCGGTCGTTACGATGGCGATATTTTATGTGGATAATATGTGGAAAATACGCGGATAATTAGTTTCTAATAGATCGGTTGGCGTTTACTGCTCCAGCCGCCAGCGGTTTGGCGAGGCGGAATGGCGATTCGGTCGGGCCGGACTGTCGAATCGAGCGAGTGATTTGGATATTTCAATGGTATTGGGGGTTGTAGCGGATGCAAAAGCGTGAGGTGTTGGGTAGATGGGCCAATATCGGGGGAGTGATGGCAGCCGTTGTTTTATTGGCCGCCTGTGCCAAGCCAGAGAGTGGTCTGCCGCCATCGACGGCTTATAGCTCCCAGACTTCTACACCGGAAACCTATAACTATCAGATAGGTCCGGGTGACCAGCTCCAGATTTTCGTCTGGCGTAACCCCGAAGTTTCGCAGACCGTCACCGTCCGACCGGACGGCAAAATCACGACGCCGTTGGTGGAGGATTTGCAGGCCAGCGGCAAGACGCCCAACCAACTGGCTCGCGATCTGGAAAAGGCGCTGGAAACCTATATCCGCCAGCCTATTGTCACCGTGATCGTCGCGGGGGGTATCGGTCCCTACAGCGAGCAGATCCGGGTCATCGGCCAAGTCAACAGCCAGCAGAGCACCTCCACTGACACCAGTCGGTCGGCCGGACCGCGGGCGCAAGCGATCGCCTACCGGCAGAAAATGACTTTGTTGGACGTGATGGTGGCCGTGGGCGGCTTGAGCGAGTTCGCCGATGGCAACCGGACCAAGGTGGTGCGCATCGTCGAGGGCAAGCAGCAGGAGTATCAAGTGCGCTTGAACGATCTCCTCAACGGCGATATCACCGCGAATGTCGACATGTTGCCTGGAGATATCCTGATCGTTCCTGAATCGTGGTTTTGAGCTGATGGTGGCGGGCCAAGAGAGTCGGACATGAACGATCTTGTCGAGCAAATCCTGAGCTATATGCGCGGGATATGGCGTAAGCGCTGGTATGCCATGGCCTTGGCGTGGCTGATTTGTGTGATCGGCTGGATCGTGGTGCTCAGACTGCCCGATCAGTATGAAGTCTCGGCCAAGGCTTTCGTGGACACGCAAACCATCTTGCGGCCCCTGCTGCAAGGGTTGACGGTGGAAGTCAATCCCGACACTCAGGTCGGGTTGATCATGAAAACCTTGTTGACTCGCCCGAATCTGGAACAGATCGCCCACAAAGCCGGTTTGGACAACCAGATTCAGGACTTGGAGGCTAGGGAGCGGTGGCTCACCAAGCTCCAGAACAAGATTAACTTGGTGGGTACGGGTCGGGAGAAGGAAAATCTTTACACGATTACCTACGAGGATCGCGATCCGCAGTTTGCGAAGCGGGTGGTGGAGTCGGCGCTGGCGGTTTTCGAGAGCAATTTGGTCGGTGGCAACCAACAGGATTCCGCGGCCGCCCAGCGGTTTCTCGATGAACAAATCGCCGATTACGAGGTTCGGCTGCTGGAAGCCGAAGACCGGCTCAAGGCGTTCAAGCTCAAAAATGCGGGGTTGATGCCTTCGGAAGGCCAGAACTACAACGGCCGCTTGCAGCAATACGCCTCGGATCTTTCCGCGGGGCGGCTGGAGCTTTCCCAAGCGGAAAACCGCCGTAATTCCTTGCAACAGCAGCTCGGTCAAGCCCTCCAGCAGCAGCTGCGCGGCGACGGCGAGGTGGTCGCCTTGCCCATCGACCAGCGCATTCAGAGCTTGGAGCAGAACCTGGATGAGCTGTTGATCAAATTCACTGCCAAGCATCCAGATGTCAATATATTGAAACAGACTATCGCCGATCTGAAAAAACAGCGCGAGCAGGAGCGCATGCGCTATGCAGCCAGTTTGGCCGAGAGCGGCAACGGCGGTTCCAGGGCGCAAAACGTCAATACCGTCTATCAGCAGCTCAAGGTCAGGCTGGCTGAGGAAGAGGCTAATGTCGCTTCGCTGCGGGTCAGGGTCGACGAGTACCAAAGGCGTTATCGAGAGCTACAGTCACAAGTCAGCGTCTTGCCGCAGATTGAAGCCGAATTGGCGGCGCTGAACCGCGACTACGAAGTCACCCGCAAGAAATACGATGAACTGGTGTCGCGGCGCGAATCGGTGAAATTGTCTCAAGAAGCCGAACGCTCCAAACAAGAGATCCGTTTCAAGATTCTCGATCCGCCTCGCGTGCCGTTGAAACCGACCGGCCCCAACCGGCTGTTGTTGATGTCCGCGGTGCTGGGCGCCGGTTTGGCGGCCGGTATGGGGCTGGCTTTCCTGATCGCGCAACTCTGGCCTACCTTCGACAGCCGTTTCAGCCTGAAGCAGATCGCCGACATTCCGGTGTTTGGCAGCGTCAGCGCGGTCCTGCCGCCGGCCGTCGTCAGCCGAGAGCGCAGAATGGCGATCGTGTATGTCGGATTGGTCGGGATACTGATGTTGGTCTACGCCGGCTTGATCATTGTCGACCAAGTGGGGTTTCAATGACCGCGAGCGGGTGGTAGGGAGAAGGACGATGGATAGTATTGAAAAAGCCATGTTCGGTCGGTCGCCGGCTCCAGGCGCGAGCGCGCCGCCCGTCGTGCGCCCGCCGGTTGCCGGTCCGGGAGACAGCATCGAAAGAACCGCTGGGTTGACCAAGGAGCAGACCGTCGTTCGCGTTCCCGAGGCGGTTAACAAGCGAACCCAGCGCTCGGTGACGCTGGATATGGAACGGATGCGCGCCGCGGGTTTGTTGGTTGTGGACGCCCAACGCAGTCGGACCAAGGAAGAGTATCGCCACATCAAACGGACGTTGCTCATGAACATGGACGGTAAAGGCGCGACCATCGCCAAACATCCGAATCTGGTGGGGATAACCAGCGCCCGCCCCGGCGAGGGCAAAACGTTTACCGCGTGCAATCTGGCCTTGAGCATCGCGACCGAGCGCAACCGCACGGTTTTGCTGGTGGATGCTGATATCCTCAGACCCTCGGTCACCAAAACCCTGGGGTTCGAGGCCGAACAAGGGCTGGTGGATTTTTTAATCGATGACCGGCTGGATTTGGCGGATGTGCTGGTCAATACCAACATTCCCGCGTTGACCGTTTTGCCGGCGGGGGGCACCCACCATTTGTCGGCGGAATTGCTGGCGAGCGAAAACATGCGGCGCTTGACCTCGGAGATGAGCCAGCGCTATCCCGACCGGATCATTATTTTCGATGCGCCTCCCTTGCTGGCGACGACCGAGGCCAGCATTTTGGCCAGCCTGATGGGGCAAGTCATCATGGTGGTCGAGGCGGAGAAAACCCTGCAATCCCAGGTGAAAGACGCCTTGTCCATGCTAAATCCCGATCAGATCGTCGGATTCCTACTGAACAAAACCCGCGAGGTTTTCGGTTCGAAGTATCGTACTTACGATTATGGTTACCAGTACAGTCGCGGTAGCGGAGAGGAAGTCGGATAACCGATGGGGTTGTCCGGTCTTGGAGGGGAAACATGAAATTCGCAAGCCGCGTGCAAACGACCGAAGGACGCCGGAGCCTCAAGCTGAGCAAAGCCTTATTGGCGGCGGCGCTGGCGGTGGGCTGCGCTCGGGCGCAGGCCCAAGAAGTCGATAATAGAGCGGGAGAGTGGCGCATCACCCCGCGCATCAGTCTCGGTTCCACCTATTCGGATAATATTAGGCTGGCGCCTGCTAACGCCGAGCACGATCTCCTCTTCCATGTGGATCCGGGCCTGAGCGTACGCAAGCGGGGAGGACGGCTCGATCTGCGGCTCGATTACACGGCCCAAGGGCTGCTGTACACCAACAACGGTGACGCCAGCACGATCAATAATGAACTACAGGCGTTTGGAACCGCCGAGCTTTTGCAGAAAAACCTGTTTTTGGACGCTTATGGCTTGATCTCGCAAGTAGCCGTCAGCTCGAACGGGCGGACCGATGCCGGCAACTTGGGGTCGGCCGGTGGGGTTCCTTCCGGTTTGTCCGTCTTCAGCAATTTCGATTTGGGGCTGCCGGGCGGGAGAGATTTGTTCAACCCGCTGACCATTTTCAACGATATTGCGCTGACCGACAATCAAGCGACCGGTTATCGTTTTGGGATCAGCCCCTACTGGCGCCAGAATCTAGGGGGTTGGGCCGATGTCTTGTTGCGCTACCGCTACGATACGGTGTTTTATGACGAAGAAAGCAACGTCGACCCACAACAGCCGGATGTCAGGACCACGACCGGTGACAGCCAGATCAATACGGTCGAATTGAATCTGACCAGCGGCCGTCAATCCAGCAAGGTACGTTGGAATGTCGCTTATTTTTATCAGCAAGAACAGCAGGATAATCAACAAACCGTCAACGCCCTCGCCAATGGTGACGACAAGCAAGAACACGCCACCGCTCAGTTGAACTATCAACTCGACAAAGAGTGGGCTTTGCTGGGTGAAGCGGGCTACGAAAACAATCAGGTCACGGGTTTCGCAAATAGCCCCGATGGCACCTATTGGGGCCTGGGGGCGGTCTGGACGCCCAGCCGTTTCTTGGAAGTCAAAGGGTTGTATGGGCCGGATGTCAACGAGCTATCCGGGCGCTGGAATCCATCGACCCGCACCAACTTGCGGATCAGCCGGCGCAAGCAGGATTTTGGGGTCGATCCGGGCGTGCGCTGGCAGGGTTTGTTCAATCACCGGACTCGGGCCAGCGTGTGGTCGCTGGCCTATACCGATGAAGTGACCAACGAGCGGCAATTGTTTGGTAACGGGTTGCTCGGCGTGGGTCCGGACGGCCAACCCCTGCCTCTCAGCGATCAGGGTCAGGCCGTGGCTACCGAAGGACCATTCGGCCTGAGCAACCGCAATTTTCGGCGCAAGCGGTTCGATGCGGGCATGACCTATCGACGCGGCTCGACCGACTGGTCGATCAATGCGTTTAACGAGGATCGGACCGGTCAAAACACCACGGATGACGAAAAGATTTACGGGGCCGGCGCGCTTTGGACGTGGCGATTCGCGCCCCGGACCGCCTCGTTTATCGGAACGGGCTGGGAGCGCGATGAGTTGGGTGAAAATCAACAAGGCCAGGTTCAGAATAACGAGTATTGGGTATCGGTGATTGGCTTGGCGCGGGCGTTCACGCCCGATGCGGGCGGTTTGATCAGCTATCGCTATTACGAGAACGACGCCGACCCCGCCGAGCGAGGTTTTCGTGAGAACCGGCTTAATATTCGTTTTAATATGAAATTTTAAATCCTAAATGTATATTGATTATTACGGTTTCAGCACCAAGCCTTTCCAGCTGAGTCCCGATCCGCGATTTTTCTTCGGCAGTCGCGTTCACACGCGGGCGTTGGCCTACTTGCGCTACGGATTGAGTCAGGGCGAGGGCTTCATCGTCATCACCGGTGGCATCGGGACGGGCAAAACCACCTTGGTGAAGAATCTTTTTCAAGAGCTCGATTCCAACCAAGTCGTCGCCGCGCAACTGGTCACCACCCAGTTGGAGGCCGACGAGCTGCTGCGCAGCGTGGTGGCTTCTTTCGGGTTGCCCTACGAGGAAATGGGCAAGGCGGCCTTACTCAAGCATTTCGAGGATTTTCTGCGCGGTCATGCCCGGCAGGGACGACGGGTGCTGCTGGTCGTGGATGAGGCGCAGAATCTACCGGCCAGATCGCTGGAAGAACTGCGGATGCTGTCGAATTTCCAGGTGGGTGAAACGCCTTTGTTGCAGAGCTTTCTGCTAGGCCAGGAGGAATTTCGCTTTACCTTGCAAGAGCCGGGCATGGAGCAACTCCGGCAGCGGGTGATCGCGTCCAGCCATCTCACGCCGCTCAGCCGGGAGGAGACGCGGGACTATATCGAGCACCGGTTGCGCGTGGTCGGTTGGGAAGGGTGGAAGCCGACGTTTGTCGAAGACGCTTACGCCGCCATCTACCGATTTACTCAGGGTGTGCCGCGTTTGATCAACGTTTTTTGTGATCGACTGTTGTTGTATGGTTTTTTGGAAGAATTGAATGAGTTTTCGGTGGCCGCCGTCGAATCGGTCGGCCAGGAATTGAACCAGAACCAGAGCGGCGGCGAAAGTGGCATCCAAAGATCAGGCGGTGGCAGCCGTTCGCTAATGCGGGTGAGCCATGCCATGGAGCAGCGTTTGGGTGAATTGGAAAACGCCATGGAGTCGCTCATAAAACATCCTGAATGGCAGGATGCCCAGTTGGAACGGATGGAGCGCCGTATCGTGCAACTGGAGCCGGCGGTGCGAGTCATCAGGCGACAGCTTGCCGAGGTGATGCGGCGGATGGATGATCGGTTGGGGGATGATGACACGAGCATCGTCAGCGCCGAAAATAGCGAAGATTGAACCGTTGCCGGATTTTTCCCTGGAACCCCTTCAAACACCGATCCTTAGCTGAAGCGACCCATCAGCCGCCTCAGCATGAATCCGCGATTTTAGTAACCCTCAAATTCCCTGTGCTGGATTGAGCCGCGCGGCGGCTTCGGCGGCGGTTTCGTAGATATGCGGCGTGAGATCATGCTCGCGCAGCGCATCTCCCAAGCGGGCGCGCAGAAAAGCGCTGGTGGTGTAGCGGGTCACGCCGACGTAGTGGTGTTCCACCAGATAGCCGACCAGTTCCATGTACTCCCGCACCAACTCCGGCACGATCGAAAAATTGTCGTAATTGACGATGGCAAATACTTTTTTGCCGAGCGGTTCGAGCTTGTCGGTCACCGCCGTCTGGATGCGCTCGATATCCTCCCGCCGGCGGATCGCCAATCCCTCGAAATTGATGAAGAACAAATTCTTGGCCGGATCGTAGGACAGGCGCTGGTCGAGCGGTTGCACCAACAGGATGTCGCGTAGCCCCATTGGCCCCTCACCGAAAATCCGCGCGTCCATGAGCCGAAGCTGCGGGCTGACGCGCGGTTGGAAGGTCATCCGCGCCAGCACCTCCCGCTCCAGGTCGATGCCGGGAGCGATTTCGATCAGTTCCGGCCCGTCGGCGGTCAGGCGGAACACCGCCCGTTCGGTGACGTACAGCACCGGCTGGTTGCGCTGGCTGGCCACCACGCCGCTGAAGGTGCGGTGTTCGACCTGTTCGATGAACTTGGGGGTCTCACCTTCTTGCAGGATGCGCAACTGGCCCTGTTCCACCGCGATTTTTAGTTTGCCGGCGGTGAAGGTGCCGGCGAACACCACTTTCCGCGAATTTTGGCTGATGTTGATGAATCCGCCCGCGCCGGCGATCTTGGTCCCGAACTTCGAAACATTCAAGTTGCCCTGAGCGTCTACTTGCGCCAGCCCCAGCACCGTCAGGTCCAAGCCGCCGCCATCGTAGAAATCAAATTGATTGGGCTGATCGATGATGGCTTGCACGTTGGTCGAGGCGCCAAAGTCCAAACCACCGGCCGGAATGCCGCCGACCACGCCCGGCTCGGCGGTCATGGTGAGCAGATCGATGATCTTTTCCTCAGCGGCGACGTTGGCGACGCTCTCCGGCATTCCGATCCCCAGATTCACGATGGCGTTCAAGGGCAACTCAAAAGCCGAACGCCGGGCGATGATCTTGCGTTCGCTCATCGGGATCGACGGAATCGAGGCCAGCGGCACCTTGATTTCACCGGAAAAGGCCGGGTTATAGAGTGTGGCGAAGGTTTGCCAGTGATGTTCGGGCGGCGCGATCACGATGCAGTCGACCAGAATGCCAGGGACGCGCACATCCTTGGGTTTCAGGATGCCGCGTTCGGCCACCCGCTCCACCTGCGCAATGACGATGCCGCCGGAGTTGCGCACGGCGGTGGCGATCGCCAGCGACTCCAACGTCAGCGCCTCTTTCTCCATGGTCAGGTTGCCGTCGATATCGGCGGTGGTGGCGCGGATGATGCCGACGTTGATCGGAAACGCCCTATAAAATAGATATTCCCGCTGGCCGACGGTCATGACCTCGACCAAATCCTCGTGAGTGACGGCGTTGAGCTTGCCGCCGCCGTGGCGCGGATCGACGAACGTACCGAGCCCGACGTGGGTCAGCGTGCCCGGCTTGCCGGCGGCGATATCACGGTATAAATGAGTGATGACGCCCTGGGGCAGATTGTAGGCTTCGATCTTTTCAGCCACCGCCAACGCTTGCAGTTTCGGCACCAGACCCCAATGGCCGCCGACCACCCGCTTGACCAGCCCTTCGTGCCCCAGGTGGTTCAGCCCTCTGGTTTTACCGTCGCCTTGGCCGGCGGCGTACACCAGGGTCAGGTCGCGCGGTTTGGACAGCCCCGGCGTTGCCGGGTCATCGTCCGGGGTCAAATAAAGCTCCTCTAGGGCGCAGGCGATGTCCTCGGCAAAGCCGGTGCCAACGAAACCGCTGGTGGCTAGGGTATCGCCGGGGCGGATCAAGCTCACCGCTTCGCGGGCGCTGACCACTTTGCCGCGTTCGGGGATGTTGAGCAAAGCAAGCAAGGGATGCTGCATGGAAATTTCCTCTCGATGGCGCTTGCGGGGAACGCCGCCCCACGGAGGGGGCGGGCTTAGCGGTTTAGAAGCTTCCGAACAGCGATCCCAGCGTGATGACTGTCACCAGAGCGATCAAGGGAATGATCACCGACACCATAAAGATGTCGAAATAGGATTGCTTGTGGGTCAGCCTGCAGATGCCGAGCAAGGTGATGACCGCACCGTTATGAGGCAGGGAGTCGAAGCAGCCTGAGGACATCACCGCGACCCGGTGCAGCAGTTCCGGGCTGAGGCCGATGGCGTTGGCCAGCTCCAGGTACTTCGCTCCCAGCGTGCTCAGGGCGATGCTCATGCCGCCGGAAGCCGAGCCGGTGATGCCCGCCAGCACGTTGACCGCGACCGCTTCCGAAACCAGCGGATTTTGCGAAACGCCCAGCACGGCGTCCTTCACCACCACGAAGGCGGGCAGGGAGGCGATGACGTTGCCGTAGCCGACTTCGGACGCGGTGTTGAAGATCGGCAGCAGCGATCCCATGGTGCCCGCATTGAGCGATTCGACGACGTTCTTCCAGCGTTGCCAGTGCACGATCACGATGAACAAGATGGCGATGATCAGCGCGACGATGATCGACCACAAGCCCGCCACCGCCGACAGCTTGGTGGCGCCGTATTTCGGCTCCGCCAGATAACTGGCGTCGATGCTGGGAAATACCACATAGGTGAACAGGGCGTTCAGGCCGATCACCAACAGAATCGGCAGCAGCGCCATGAAAAAGGAGGGAAGCTGGTCGCTGCCTTGGTCGGGATTCAGGTTTTCGTTGGTGTGTTCACCGTAACCTTCGCCGGCGGCCATGGCCCGCTTGGCGCGAGTATGCAACCAGAGAGTGCCGAGGATCATCATGATCAAGCCGCCGATGGTGCCAAGACCGGGTGCGGCGAAGGTGTTGGTGCCGAAAAACGGCGAGGGGATAGCGTTCTGAATCGCCGGGGTGCCGGGGAATGCGGTCATGGTGAAGGTGAAGGAGCCCAAGGCGATGGCGCCGGGGATGAAGCGCTTGGGCATCCCGATTTCGCGAAACAGCGCCGCACCGATCGGATAAACGGCAAAAGCCACCACGAACAGCGACACACCGCCGTAAGTCAGGATGCCGCACGACAGCACGATGGCGAGGATGGCCCGGTCTCGGCCGACCTTATCGACGATCCAGTGGGCGATGCTCTTGGCCGAGCCGGAGTCGTCCATCAGCTTGCCGAAGATCGCCCCCAGCATGAACAGCGGAAAAAACTTGAGCAAATAGCCGCCCAGTTCCTTCATGAACACTTGGGTGTAAGTGGGCAGCAGCAAATGCGCGCTACCGCCGATCAACACGGCCAACAAGGCCATGATTGGGGCCAAAACGAGCACGTTGATGCCTCGATAGGCGAGATACATCAACAGGCCCAATGACAGGATTATGCCGATAACTCCCAACATTAGAAGGTTTCCTTCAAGCGGTTCGTTGGCGTTTGGCGCTGGCGCCGATTGGACGGCCGATGTGGGCCGGCTGATTCAAGCATAGCAGCCAGCTGTCAAGGTGAAAATTTGCAAAAAGATTAAAAATTCTGTGCGGAAATGCACGGACTCGACCACACTCAATTTCAGGGTCATGAGCGCTTGAGAGGTAGGCGATGAAACGCGAGCTGGATTGGAACGACTTGCGCTATTTTCTGGCGGCGGCACGTTTGGGTCGGCTCAGTCCCGCCGCCCGCCGCCTGCAAGTCGAGCACAGCACCGTGTCGCGCCGGATCGAAGGGCTGGAGCGGGCGATGGGGACCCGGCTATTCAATCGCCACCGCGATGGATTGGTGCTCACGGAAGCCGGCCATGCCTTGTTGCCGATGGCGGAGCAGGTGGAAGCCACCGTCGCGGTGCTGTCGGAGGCGTTGTCAGGTCAGGACCTCTCCGTGCGCGGCGAAGTACGGCTCGGCACCCCCGAAGGGCTGGCGGTGTGCTTCCTGACCCCACACCTCAAGCCGCTGCTCGACGATTATCCGAATCTGACCGTCGAGTTACTGGCGCTGCCGAGGCTGGCGAATCTAGCCAGCCGCGAGGCGGATTTGGCCATCACGCTGGAACCGCCGCGCCGCGGCCCTTACGTGGTCGCCCGGTGGACGGATTACAGTTATTTTCTCTATGGGTCGCGGGGCTACCTGGAGGCCTGTGGCCCGATTACAACCCGGGCCGAGCTGGCGCGGCACCCCTTCATCGCTTATATCGACGATTTCTTGCTGAGCCAGGAATTGCGCTTTCTGGAAAAATTATGCGAAGCTCCAAAACTGCGTTTTTGCAGCACCAGCATGTTAGCCCACAAAGAAGCCGTGCTGGCGGGGGTCGGGCTGGCGGTGCTCACGCCCTATATCAGCGCCGATGATCCACGATTGATCAAAGTGTTGCCGGATGAAGCTCACTTTCAGCATACGTTTTGGCTGGCGGCGCACGCGGACCGCCTCCGGCTCAAGCGGGTGCGAATGGTGTGGGATTATCTGATGGGCTTAATCGAAACCCATCGCCGGCTATTCCTCGGTAGCGAGAGTTGAGCCCGAATGGAGAGGGAATTTCGGGGGTTATTGATTCTCCGAGTCCAATTGCTTGACCAACGCCTCGCGCAGCGCGGTGTATTGGTCGAGATCGTTCAAGATACGGTTATCGCGGTCGGTGACGAAGAACACATCTTCCGCGCGAGCGCCGATGGTGGCGATCTTGGCGTTGTGCAATTGGACCCCGCATTGAATGAACGCTTGCCCGACCCGGCACAACAGACCCGGACGGTCCCAAGACACCAGTTCCACCATGGTCCGGCCATTGGTGGCGTCTTCGCGGAAGGAGACTGAAGTCGGCATGTGAAAAGCTTTTTGAATCCGTGAGATATGCCGGCTGGGCAACAGCGGAACGGCATCCGGGCGACTGAGATGATGCAGAAGCCCCGTCACGATATCCTTGATCCGCGCTCGGTCCTGGATGAGCGCGCCGGAAGCTTCCAACACCGTGAAGCTGTCCAGCGTATAACCGCTGTGGCCGGTGATGATGCGGGCGTCCAGAATGGTCAAGCCCAACTGGTCGAGAATGGAGGTGATCAGGGCGAACAGGTTGTCCTGGTCGCGGGTGTAAATGAACACTTCGGTGCCGCCCCGGCTCGGATCGTCGCGGGCCATGACCAGCGGTCGCGGGTCGTGGCGTTTCTTGAGGATTGCCCGCGTGTGCCAGGTGATTTCGTCGGCGGAATGGCGCAGGAAGTAATCGTCGCCGAAACCCTCCCAGACTTGATCGATCCGCTCGCGGTCGATTTTGGTAAGGCTCAGTTGTTGGCGGGCTTGTGCCTGTACCTCGCTAATGCGCTCCTCCTTGTCGATCGGGTTGTCCAGCCCGCGCCGCAACGCCCGGCGCGTGGCCTCGTACAACTGCCATAACAGCGAGTTTCGCCAGGTATTCCACAACTTGGGATTGGTGGCGCGAATATCGGCGACCGTGAGCAGATACAGATAGTCCAGGTGCAGCTGATCGCCCATCAGTCGCGCGAAGGCATTGATAACGTCCGGATCGTGAATGTCTTTTTTTTGAGCGGTCAGCGATAGGGTCAAGTGCTGGCGCACCAGCCAGGCGACCAACCGGCCGTCGAAGGAGCTCAAACCGTGCTGGCGGCAAAAGCGTTCCGCGTCTTGGGCGCCCAACTCCGAATGATCGCCGCCGCGCCCCTTGCCGATGTCGTGGTACAGCCCGGCGATATAGAGCAACTCCGGCTTGGGCAAACTCTCCATGATGGCGTTACAGCGCGGCAGTTCCCCGGCGAATTGCGGCAGGAAGAAGCGCCGCAGGTTGCGCACCACGAACAGGATATGCTGGTCCACCGTATAAGCGTGAAACAGGTCGTACTGCATCCGCCCGACGATGTGGCCGAATTCCGGCAGATAAGCGGGCAGCACGCCGTAAGCGCCCATCAGCCGCAGTTGCTGGGTGACGCCGTGCGGCTGGCGCAGGATCTCCATGAACAGGCTGCGCGTGCGCACGTCGTTGCGGAATTTTTCGTCGATCAGCAGCCGGTGGTCGCGAATCAGCCGAATGGTGCTGGCGCGAATGCCCTTGATTTCCGGATGCTGTTGCAAGAGCAGAAAAATCTCCAGCAAGGCAAAGGGGTAGCGCAGAAAAACGTTCGGCCGCACGGCTTCCAGATAACCACGCCTCACTTGAAAACGGCGGTTGACCGGCTGCGGTTCGTCGGAGTCGTCGGCCGGCAGGATCGCTTCCTCGAACAGTTGCAGCAACATCTCGTTCAACTGGCACAGGGCGGTGACCGTTCGGTAATAACGTTGCATGAACTGTTCGACGCCCAGCGTGTGATCTTGGTCCTGATAGCCGAACCGTTGGGCGATGCGGCGCTGGTGATCGAACAGCAGGGTATCCTCGCGGCGGCCGGTGAGGACGTGCAGGGCGAAGCGCACCTGCCAGAGAAAATCGCGGCATTCGATCAGTTCGGCGTATTCGCTCGGGCTCAGGAAGCCGTGACCGACTAGCTCCTGTAAGGTGCTGGCCCCGAAGTGGCGCTTGGCGACCCAGCCGATCATCTGAAGATCGCGCAGACCACCGGGTCCGTCCTTGATGTTCGGCTCCAGATTGAAAGCGGTTTCGTTGTATTTGTGGCAGCGCTGGCAGCGTTCTTCCCGCTTGGTTTCGAAGAACGCGCCATCCGGCCAGATGCGGTCGGGCCCCGTCATGGCGCGCATCCGCTCGAACAGCTCCGTCGAACCGGTCAGCAAACGAGCTTCCATCAGGCTGGTGGCGACCGTGATGTCAGCCGCGCCCTCGTGCGCGCAATCCTCGACCGTGCGCACGCTGTGGCCGACCTCCAGACCGATGTCCCACAAAAAGGTCAAAAAACGTTCCAGGCCGGAGCGGCGGGCATCGAGCGCCGTATCGTCCAGCAGGATCATGATGTCCACATCCGAGCCGGGATGCAGTTCGCCGCGGCCGTAACCGCCCACCGCCACCAGGGCGAGATCGGTGGTATCCGCTTCAAAGTACTGCCGCCAAGCGCGTTGCAGCACTTCATCCATCAAGCGGGCGCGGGCGGGCACCAGTTCATGCGCGGGGCTACCGGCCTCAAACCAGGTTTTGAAGCGGACGGCGCTCGCCTTGAGCAGACCGCGAAACGAGGCGAGCGAGTCCATCTCCGCCAGTTCGCGCTCGAACGCGCTCGCCTCCGAGGCGATGCCGTCCCCCGGCGGAACCGGTTGCGGGGCGGCGGGTTGGAAGGCCGGCGGGCGAGTGGAGGCGGGCGAACTATTGAAATCCATACCTATTCCGAAAGGATCGAGACTAAAGCGCTAAAGCGGACTGCCGGAGCCGAGCGTGAGAACCTCGTGACCGCTGTCGGTGACCAACACGGTATGCTCCCACTGCGCGGAAATGGAATGATCCTTGGTGACCACGGTCCAGCCGTCGGGCAACAGTTTGACGTGTCGTTTGCCGGCATTGATCATCGGCTCGATGGTGAAGGTCATGCCTGGAACCAGCTCGACGCCGGTGCCGGGGTCGCCGTAATGCAAGACTTGCGGCTCCTCGTGAAATTCCCGGCCGATGCCGTGACCGCAGTATTCGCGCACCACCGAACAATGCTGTGCTTCGGCATGTTTCTGAATGGCGTGGCCGATATCGCCGAGCCGGATGCCGGGCCGCACCAGCCGGATGCCGACCCACAAACACTCGAACGCGATCTTGGTCACCCGCTGCGCGGCGACCGGCGGCGTGCCGATCTGAAACATCCGGCTAGTGTCGCCGTGAAAGCCATCCTTGATGACCGTGATATCGAGGTTGACCACATCGCCCTTTTTGAGCTTTTTCGGCCCCGGAATGCCGTGACAGACCACGTGATTGACCGAGGTGCAAATCGATTTGGGAAAGCCCCGGTAGTTGAGCGGGGCCGGAATCGCCTGCTGGACAGCGACGATATGGTCGTGGCAAAGCCGATCCAGCGCTTCGGTGGTGACGCCCTCGCAGACATGCGGGCCGATCATGTCCAGCACTTCGGCGGCCAGCCGGCCGGCCACGCGCATTTTTTCGATCTCTTCGGCGCTCTTGAAGGTGATGCTGGTCGGTTTTTTAGGGGCTCTTTGGAACATGGGCTTCGGTCTGCGGGAAGGTGCGAAATCGAGGGTGGAGCGCTGGCTGGCGCGCGCGCCGCCGGTTGGAGCGGCGCGCGCCGACCGGCGGCGCAATTGGTTTTCCCGAACGAACCATGTTATAAAGCGCGCGCCTTAATGGCAAACCTTACTGAGATTTTTTAATCCGCACATCCGCCGACACGGCTGGCCGGGTGCCCCCTGTGGGTCGCTGGCCGGGGCGGATGGAGGCTCAACCCTGATTCTGATGAGGAGACTGTTCGGCGATGGCGACTATTTCAATGCGCCAGATGCTGGAGGCCGGCGTGCATTTCGGCCACCAGACGCGTTACTGGAACCCCAAAATGGCTCCGTATATTTTCGGAGCGCGCAGCAAAATTCACATCATCAATTTGGAAAAGACCCTACCGCTGTACCTGGACGCGCTGAATTACGTGGGGAAAATGGCGTCCAAGGGCGGAAAGATCCTGCTGGTCGGCACCAAGCGCTCCGCGCGCGAGGCGACCGCCGAGGCGGCGATCCGGGGCGGTATGCCCTATGTCAACCATCGCTGGCTGGGCGGTATGTTGACCAATTTCAAAACGGTCCGCCAGTCGATCAAGCGGCTTAAGGAGCTGGAATTGATGGCGCAGGACGGCACCTTCGACCGCTTGGCCAAGAAGGAAGTGATCGGCTTGCGCCGGGAGATGGACAAGCTGGAGCGCAGCCTGGGCGGCATCAAGGACATGGCCAGTCTGCCGGATGCCTTGTTCGTGATCGATGTCGGCCACGAGCGAATCGCCGTTCAGGAAGCCAATAAGCTGGGGATTCCCGTGCTCGGCGTGGTGGATACCAACCACTCCCCCGACGGCGTGAACTACGTCATCCCCGGTAACGACGACGCCATCCGCGCCATCCAGCTGTACGTCGGCGGCGTGGCTGAGGCGGCGCTGGAGGGCCGGGCGCTGCTGGCGTCCGGTCGCAGCGCCGAGGAAGAATTCGTTGAAATTCCCGAGGAACCGCTCCCGGCTGAAGGCGGCGTTTGAACCCCTGGCGGCGCTGTTGCAAGAGGGCTCGCGCGCTCGGCGCGCGGGCTTTTTTTGCGGGATTGCGGCCGTTCAGGCTGATTTCATGAAGCAGGTTTTACTTTAGCTCGATTTTGTCAGAGGTAGGCAAGCATGGCGGACATTACGGCGGCGCTGGTCAAGGAGCTGCGGGAGCGCACAGGTTCGGGGATGATGGAATGCAAAAAGGCCCTGCAAGAAACCGGTGGTGATATCGAGGCGGCGGTCGAGTTGATGCGCAAGGCCGGTCAGGCCAAGGCCGACAAGAAGGCCAGCCGCGTCGCCGCCGAAGGCCTGATCGCGATCAAGCACACCACCGGCGCGGCCGCCATGGTCGAGATCAATTGCGAAACCGATTTCGTCACCAAAAACGATGATTTCCGGGCGTTCGTCGCCGCGGTGGCCGAAACCGCGCTCGCCGTGGGGCCGGTCGATCTGGACGCGCTGCTGGCGGCCAACATGGCCAACGGCCAGAGCGTCGAGCAGAACCGGCGCGACTGCATCGCCAAGATCGGTGAGAACATCAACGTCCGGCGCTGCGTCCGGTTCAGCAACCCCAAGGGCGTGCTGGGCAGTTACCTGCACGGCACCCGCATCGGAGTGCTGGTGGAGTTGGCGGGCGGCGACGCCGAGCTGGCCAAGGACATCGCCATGCACGTGGCCGCCAGCCGGCCGCTGTGCGTCAGCGCCGCTCAGGTTCCGGCCGAGGTGGTGGCCAAGGAGAAGGAAATCTACGCCGCCCAGGCCGCGACCAGCGGCAAACCGGCCAACATCATCGAAAAGATGGTCGAGGGCCGCTTGCGCAAGTATTTCGACGAAATCACCTTGCTGGGTCAAGCCTTCGTCAAGGACCCCGACCAAACCGTGGAAAAATTGCTCGCGGCCCGCAACGCCAAGGTGGTCCGGTTCGAGCGCTTCGAACTGGGAGAGGGCATCGAAAAAAAGGCCGATAATTTTGCCGCCGAGGTGATGGCCCAAGTTCGCGGCGATTGAACGAACCGCCGGACCGCGACCTGTCCGGCGCCCGCCCCTGCCGTCCTTACCGTTAATACAGTACAATCCGCCCGTTGTCATCCTACGGATCGCGCCGATGCCCATGCAGGATTCCAGACCGATCTACAAGCGGATTCTCCTCAAGCTCAGCGGTGAGGCCCTGATGGGCGAGGGGGATTTTGGAATCGATACCGAAGTGCTCGCCCGCATCGCCGGCGAGGTGGGTCAGTTGAGCCGGCTCGGCGTGGGGGTGGGCATGGTGATCGGCGGTGGGAATCTGTTTCGTGGGGCCGGCTTGGCCAAGGCCGGCATGGACCGGGTGACCGCCGATCACATGGGGATGCTGGCGACCGTGATGAACTCGCTGGCCATGCAGGACACCCTGGAACGGCTCGGCGTGTTCACGCGGGTGATGTCGGCGGTGCGCGTCAATCAGGTCTGCGAGGATTACATCCGCCGTCGTGCCATCCGTCATCTGGAAAAAGGCCGGGTGGTGATTTTCGCCGCCGGCACCGGCAACCCGTTTTTCACCACCGACTCCGCCGCCAGCCTGCGCGCCATTGAGATCAACGCCGAGGTGATGATCAAGGCTACGAAGGTGGACGGCATTTATTCCGCCGATCCTTTCAAGGATCCAACGGCGGTGCGCTACGACCGGCTCACCTACGACGAAGCCCTGGCCCGCAAGCTTCAGGTGATGGACGCCACGGCCATCGTGATGTGTCGCGAGCACGACCTGCCGCTGAAAGTATTCAACATCAATCGCCACGGTGATCTGGTGCGGATCGTGTGCGGGGACAATCTGGGCACTTCCGTGGTGCGGGAATGACGACCATGATCGATGATCTTAAAAAAGAATCCGCCGACCGGATGGTCAAAAGCGTCGACAGCCTCAAGCAGGAATTGACCAAGTTGCGCACGGGCCGGGCCCATGCCAGCCTGCTGGATCACCTTATGGTCGGTTATTACGGTTCCGACGTGCCGCTCAATCAGGTCGCCTCGGTCGGGATCGCCGATGCCCGGACCTTGCTGGTGACGCCTTGGGAAAAGAACCTGATCGGACCGATCGAAAAAGCCATTCTGAAATCCGATCTGGGGTTGAATCCGGCCTCCGCCGGCACCACGATCCGGGTGCCGTTGCCGGCGCTGACCGAGGAGCGCCGCCGCGATCTGGTCAAGGTCGTCCGCCACGAAGGCGAAGGCGCCAAGGTGGCGATCCGCAACATTCGCCGCGACGCCAACAACCAGCTCAAAACCCTGCTCAAGGACAAGAAAATTACCGAAGATGCCGAACGTCAGGCGCAGGATGAGATCCAGAAACTCACCGACCGACACATTCAAGCGGTGGATAAGGCGCTGGCGGCCAAAGAGGCCGAATTGATGGAAATCTGACCGAGCCATGGGGCGGGGACCGGCGAGTCCGATGAACATTGGGATCGGGACTTTCCCGAAGGTCAGCTGATACTTTGGACGCGCCGCCAGTTTCGGATGCCGCGACGCCGAGCGACCGGTTGCCCCGCCATGTCGCCATCGTCATGGACGGCAACGGGCGTTGGGCGCAGCAGCGGTCCCTGCCGCGCGCGGCCGGCCATCGAGAGGGCGCCAGGACGGTGCGCCGGATCGTGCAGGCGTGCAGCGAACGCGGTATCGAGGTGCTGACCTTGTTTGCGTTCAGCAGCGAGAACTGGCGCCGGCCCCGGCCGGAAATCGAAGTCTTGATGAATTTGTTTCTGACCACCTTGCGCGGCGAGATTCGCCGGATGGACAACGCCAACATCCAGTTGCGCTTTATCGGCGAACCGACGGCGTTCTCCCCGACCTTGCAGGATTACATCAGTAAAGCCGAGCGGCGCACGTCCAAGAACACGGGCCTGACGCTGGTGATCGCCGCCAATTACGGCGGGCGTTGGGACATCGCCCAAGCGGCGCGCCGGCTGTCCGAGGAGGTAGTGGCGGGGCGGCTACGGTGCGGGGACATTACCCCCAGCGCCTTGCACCACCATACCTGTTTGGCCGATTTGCCCGAGCCGGATTTGTTCATCCGCACCGCCGGCGAGCAACGCATCAGCAATTTTCTGCTGTGGCAAATGGCCTATACGGAATTATATTTCACCGACCGGCTGTGGCCGGATTTCGGACCCGCCGATCTGGAGGCGGCGTGCGCGGCCTTCGCGGGCCGGGAGCGCCGCTTCGGGTTGACCGGCGAGCAAATCGCGCGGGGGCGGCGTGCTTAAGCAGCGCATCTTGACCGCCTTGGTGCTGGCTGTCATCGTGGTGTGGGCGGTGCTGGAATTGCCCGCCGTTGGTTTCGGCGTGGCCCTGTTGGTGGTGATTCTGCCCGGCGCCTGGGAATGGGCGAGGCTGGCGGGCTGGAACGGCGCCCGCGAACGGCTGTGGTATGTGGCGGCGGTGCTGGCCTTGATTTTACTGAGCTGGCCGCTGCTCGGGAAAAGCGGCTTTATCGGCGCTCTGCTGGTTGCCGTGGTCGGGGCTTGGTGCGGGGCGTTGGTTTGGTTGCGGCGTTACGCCGGCCGCCCGGAACGGTCGCGCCCCATGACGGTGGCGGTGGCCGGGTTGGTGGTGCTGGCCGCGCCCTGGGCGGCGCTGATGGCGTTGCGCGCCGACTATGGCCCGCGTTCCGTAGTGTTCCTGCTGCTGCTGGTTTGGGCGGCCGATATCGGCGCCTACTTCGCCGGGCGGCGTTGGGGGCGGCGCAAGCTGGCCCCGGCCATCAGCCCCGGTAAGACCTGGGAAGGCGCGCTGGGCGGCGGTCTGGCGACTCTGGTTCTCGCCCTGGTCGGCGCGGCCTTTCTGAAGGTCGGCGCCAGCGGGTTCGGATTTGTCGCCGTTTGCCTCATCACGATGGGATTTTCCATTGCGGGCGATTTGTTCGAGAGCATGATGAAGCGCCAGTCCGGCCTGAAAGACAGTGGTTCGCTGCTGCCCGGTCACGGCGGGGTGCTCGACCGGGTCGATAGCCTGAGCGCCGCCGCGCCGGTCTTTCTATTGGGCCTTTACGGGATCGGGCCGTGAGCGCGCGCATCGGCGTCACCATTCTCGGTTCGACCGGCTCGATCGGAGTCAGCACGCTCGACGTGTTGCAACGCCACGCCGACCGGTTTCGGGTGGTGGCCCTGACCGCCGATCGGGATGTCGAGGGCCTGCTCCAACAGTGCCTGACCCACGAACCTTCAGTCGCGGTGATGGCCGACTTCCAGGCTGCCCAGCGGTTGCAAGACCGCTTGCTGGCGCTCGGCAGACCGATCGAGGTTTTGGCGGGCGTGGCGGGTTTGGAGCAGGTGGCGGCCGCGGACGAGGCCGCTTATGTCATGGCCGCCATCGTTGGCGCCGCCGGATTGCTACCGACGCTGGCGGCGGCGCGGGCCGGCAAGCGGGTGCTGTTGGCCAACAAGGAAGCACTGGTCATGGCCGGCCCGCTGTTCGTGGCGGCGGTGCGGGAGGGTGGCGCGGAGCTGTTGCCGATCGACAGCGAGCACAACGCGATTTTTCAATGCTTGCCGGCGGGATTGTCCGCCGGCGATGGCATCGCCCGCTCCGACGTACGGCGGATTTTGTTGACCGGCTCGGGAGGTCCGTTCCGGCTCACGCCGTTGGAGCGGTTGCCGGAAGCAACGCCGGATCAAGCGTGCGCGCATCCGAACTGGCGCATGGGCCGCAAGATTTCGGTGGACTCGGCCACGATGATGAACAAGGGTCTGGAGGTGATCGAAGCCTGTTGGTTGTTCGGCGCGGCGCCCGCACAGATCGAGGTGGTCGTGCATCCGCAGAGCGTGATTCACTCGATGGTGGAGTACCGGGACGGTTCGGTGCTGGCGCAATTGGGCAATCCTGACATGCGTGTGCCCATCGCGCACGCCCTGGCGTGGCCGCGGCGCTTGGACTCGGGCGCCGGGTTTGTCGATTTTGCCCGGCTGGCCGCACTGGAGTTTCAAGCGCCTGATTTCGGTCGGTTTCCCTGTTTGCGGCTGGCGTTCGCCGCCCTGAAGGCGGGCGGTACCGCGCCGGCGATCTTGAATGCGGCCAACGAGGTGGCCGTGCGCGCTTTTTTGGAGCGGCGCATCCGGTTCACCGCCATCGCGGCCGTGGTGGAGCACGTCTTGGAGCGGGTCTGCCACCACCCGACCGAGACGCTGGCCCGAATTCTCGAAGACGATGCCCTGGCCCGCAACGTGGCCGGTGAGTGGATCGCGGCGCGACCGTTGGAGGCGTGAGATGCTGAACTCGCTGGTTTCGCTGTTGGCGTTTGTGGTGACCTTGGGCCTGCTGATCACGGTGCATGAGTTCGGACATTTCTGGGTGGCGCGTCGGCTGGGCGTCAAGGTGCTGCGTTTTTCCATCGGGTTCGGCCGGCCGCTGTGGCAATGGCGGGGCCGGGATGGCGTGGAGTACGTCATCGCCGTGCTGCCGTTGGGCGGTTACGTCAAGATGCTGGACGAGCGCGAAGGTGAGGTGCCGCCCGCCGACTTGGAGCGGGCTTTCAACCGCAAGCCGCTCGGTTCGCGCATCGCCATCGTGCTGGCCGGTCCGCTGGGCAATTTCTTGTTCGCCATTCTGGCTTACAGCCTGATGTTCGCCGTTGGCGTTCCTGGCGCCAAGCCATTGCTGGACGCCCCGAAACCGGGTTCGCTGGCGGCGGCGGGCGGCTTTCAGAAAGGCGACTTGGTGGTGGCCGTCGACGGTGAGCCCACTCCCTCGCTGAGCGCGGTGATGCTGGCTCTGGTGGAGCGCGCCATGGATGAGGAGGTCATTCGGGTGGTAGTCATGCCGGAATGCGATGTCGATTGCTCCAGCGAGGGGGCCGACGGCGACCGCGGCTCCACCAAGACCCGCACGCTGGATGTTCGCGGCGCCCGGCAATTGTCCGGCGCGGCGTTGGTCTTTGACGGCGTGGGCTTGGTTCCGTGGCGTTTGGTGGTGCCGGCGGTGATCGGCCAGCTATCCGCCGGCGGCGCGGCGGAGCGCGCCGGATTTCAGCCGGGCGATCGCATCATCGCGGCGGATGGCGTTCCGGTCCTGGATTGGCAGCATTGGCGCGAGATGATCGAGCGCCATCCCGAGCAGCCTTTTAAGGTCCAAATCGAGCGCCACGGCGTCCGGCAGATCTTGGCGCTCACGCCGGATAGGAGAGAGAACGACCAGGGCAAGCAGGTCGGTTTTGTCGGCGCCATGGCCGATATACCGGAAGACCTCGCCCAGAACTTGCGTGTCGTGGTACGTTATGGCCTGCTGGAGGCGGTCGGCGCGGCGATCGAGAAAACCTGGGAGATGTCCTGGCTGACCTTGCGCATGTTGGGCCGTATGCTGGTCGGCAAGGCGTCCCTGGACAATATCAGCGGGCCGCTGACCATCGCCCAATTCGCGGGGCAGGCCGCCAACGCGGGCGTTTTGGCTTTCCTGTCGATGCTGGCTCTGGTCAGCCTCAGTCTGGGGGTTTTGAATTTGCTGCCTGTTCCGGTATTGGACGGCGGTCATGTCCTGTATTACCTGATCGAATGGATCAAGGGCAGTCCCTTATCGGAGGCGGTGCAAAATCTGGGACAGCAGGTGGGTATCGCTGTCTTGCTGCTGCTGATGGGGTTGGCCCTGTTCAATGATTTCAGCCGTCTGTTAGGTTAGGGCCGGCCGTTCTGGTCCGAGGGGAAACCACTCGCTCATGAAACCGTATCGCTGTTTGCTGTTCGCTGCTGGTCTGTGGGCCGCGGCCTCCGGCGCGCGCGCCGCGCAATTTGTCGTGCAAGACATCCAGGTCGAGGGCCTGCAACGGGTTTCCGCCGGCACGGTGTTCAACTACTTGCCCGTTCAGGTCGGTTCGACCGTTGCGGAGAAGGATTATCCCGAGATCATCCGGGCGCTGTTTCGCACCGGTTTCTTCGCGGACGTCAATTTGGAGCGCAAGGGCAACGTGTTGGTGGTGACCGTGACCGAACGGCCGGCCATCGCCGAGGTTCGCCTGTCCGGCAACCGGGACATCAGCACCGAGGATCTGAAAAAGGCGCTGACCGGCGTCGGATTGGCGGAAGGCCGAGTGTTCGACCGATCGTTGCTGGATAAAGTCGAACAGGAATTACTGCAACAGTATTACAGCCGGGGGCGCTACGGAGTTCGGGTCAAGAGTCAGGTGCAAGCGCTGGAGCGCAACCGGGTGGCGATCGCCATCGACATCGCGGAAGGCGCGGTGGCCAGCATCAACCGAATCAACATCATCGGTAACAAGGCGTTCAGCGAGAAGGAGCTTTTGAAACAATTGCAGTCGTCCACGAGCGGCTGGTTCTCGTTTTTCACCAAGGACGATCAATATTCCAAGCAGAAGCTGGCGGCCGACATCGAAAGTCTGCGCTCTTTCTATCTGGATCGGGGCTATCTCAAGTTCAACGTCGAATCGACCCAGGTCTCGATCACCCCGGACAAGCAGGATGTGTACATCACCGTCAACATCAATGAAGGCGAGCGTTACACCCTGGAAGATGTGGCCTTGTCAGGCAACTTCGGCGTCGTCCCGGAGCAGGACTTGCGCAAGCTGATCACCATCAAGCAGGGGGACACCTTTTCCCGCGCCAAGATGGCCGAGGTCGCCAAGAAAATGAGCGAGCGCCTGGGCGAGGAAGGCTATGCCTTCGCCAATGTCAATACCGTGCCGCGCCTGGACGACGAAAACAAGAAAGTCGCGATCAATTTCGCAATCGATCCAGGCCGGCGGGTTTACGTGCGCCGCATCAACTTTCAGGGTAACAGCAAAACCCAAGATGAAGTGCTGCGCCGGGAGTTGCGGCAAACCGAGGGCGGATGGATTTCGGGCAAGGATCTCGAACGTTCCAAGACCCGCTTGCAACGTCTGGATTACCTAGAAAGCGTCAATGTCGAAACGCCCGCCGTACCCGGCACCAACGATCAGGTGGACGTGAACTACACGATCGTCGAACGCTCCTCCAACAGCGTGATGTTCGGCATCGGTTACGGCCAAGAATCGGGTTTGTTGCTCAACGCCAGTCTGACCCAGAACAACTTTTTGGGGACCGGCAATCAGTTGGGTATCGTCTTCAACAACAGCGACATCGGCCAAAACTACAACATTTCCTTTAACAATCCTTATTATACGCTAGACGGCGTCAGCCTCGGTTTCCGGCTGTTCTACCGGGCCATCGACAGCTCCCAGCTCAACACCTCCAACTACACGCAGAACATTTACGGCGGCCAGATCAATTTCGGCTTTCCGTTGAACGAATTCGATACGTTGCGCCTCAGCCCCGGCTACGAACACATCTGGTTCGACACCCAAACGGACACCGCGCCCGAAGTGGTGGATTATCTGCGCAAGCACGGTGATTCCTACGATCAATTCAAGCTGGATGGCGGTTGGGCGCACGATACCCGCGACCGGGCTATTTTTCCGACCAGCGGCAGCCTGAACCAGCTCTCGGCGCAAGTCGCCCTACCCGGTAGCACGGCGGAATTTTATAAATTGAATTACCGAGGCGTCGCTTATTTCCCGTTCGCGCCCTGGCTGACGTGGTCGCTTGGCGGTGAGGTCGGCTATGGCAACGGCTACGGCGGTACCGACGGCCTGCCCTTTTTCGAAAACTTTTATGCGGGCGGCTTGCGGTCGGTGCGAGGTTATAAAGCCAATACGCTGGGGCCTCGCTATAGTAATAACGATCCCAGCGGGGGCGCGTTCAAGACGATTGCCAGCACCCAATTGATTTTCCCGGTGCCTTTCGTTGAAAAATCCGAAAATGTGCGGGTGGCGGCGTTCCTGGACGCCGGTAACGTTTTTTCGACCGTGGATGGCTTCGATGCCGGCGAATTGCGCTATTCCGTCGGCCTTTCAGGGACATGGATCTCTCCGTTTGGCCCTTTGGTATTAAGCGTTGCCGCGCCGCTCAATGAAAAAGACGGTGATGAAACGGAAGCCTTCCAATTCTCGTTCGGCATTCCGATTAATTGAAGCCGGTCGGGGAATGGGTTTTTGGTGGTTTGTTTGCAATAGTTCGCTGATGGAGGTATCGATTTTGAAGCTCTTGAAAACTCTGATGGTTGCAACGGCGCTGTCGCTGCCGTTTTTGCCGGTGCAGGCGGCCGAATTGAAGATTGGTTTCGTCAGCATCGCTGAGATTCTGAAAAGCGCCCCGCAGGCGGAAGCCGCCAGCAAGCGGCTGGAAAAGGAATTCGCCCCCCGGCAGAAGGGCTTGGTCGAAGCGCAGAAAGCGCTGCGCAAACAGGAAGAACGCTTGTCCAAGGACGGCGCGGTAATGGGCGACAGCCAGCGCCGGAGCCTGGAGGGCGATATCCGCAATCAGGCGCGCGAGCTGAAGCGGACCAGCGATGAATTCCGCGAAGATTTCAACCTGCGCCGCAACGAGGAATTGGGCAAGTTTCAAAAGGAGGTGCTGGAGGTGATCAACGGGGTTGCCAAGGAAGAAGGCTTCGATCTGATCGTCAATGACGGCGCGACGCTGTATGTCAGTTCGCAGGTGGACGTGACCAAAAAAGTTCTCAGCCGCCTGACCTCCAAGTAACCACGATGCCCACGCTGGGGGAGGTCGCCGCGGTCGCCAACCTACGCTTGCAAGGCTGCGAGGCCGCGACGGTCGTCACCGGAGTGGCTCCCTTGCATCAGGCCGGACCCGGCTACATCAGCTTTTTGACCCATCCGCGCTACCGCCAGTATTTGGCGGCCACCCGCGCCGCCGCGGTTATCCTGTCGGCCGAAGACGCCGCCGGTTGTCCCGCGCCCGCGCTGGTGGCCGATAATCCTCAAGTCGCCTACGCGCGGGCGGCCACCCTGTTCGAACCGGCGCCGCCGGCCGAAACCGGCGTTCATCCCACTGCCTGGGTGAATCCCAGCGCTCGCATCGCGGCCGATGCCTGGATCGGACCGCAGTGCACGGTCGAAGCGGGTGCGGTGATCGAGGCCGGCGTTTTCGTGGGACCCAATTGCGTCATCGGCGCGGGGGCCACGCTGGGGGAAAACACCCGTTTGGTGGCTCAGGTGACGGTTTGCCATCGGGTTCGGCTCGGCCGCCGGGTTTTGGTGCATCCGGGAGCGGTGATCGGCAGCGACGGTTTTGGGTTGGCGCTCGATCGAGGGGGGCGTTGGCTCAAGATTCCCCAGCTCGGCAGCGTGCTGGTTGGCGATGATGTGGAAATCGGCGCCAACACCACCATCGACCGCGGCGCTTTGGAAGATACCGTGATCGAAGAGGGTGTGAAGTTGGACAATCAAATCCAAGTCGCTCACAACGTGCGGATCGGCGCTCACAGCGCATTGGCGGGTTGCGTCGGCATCGCCGGCAGCGTCCGCGTCGGACGCCACTGCATGGTGGGCGGCGGGGTTGGAATCGCCGGCCATCTGGAAATCGCGGATCGGGTTCAGGTGACTGGTATGTCGCTGGTGACGAAATCCATTGTCGAGTCCGGTATCTATTCCTCGGGGTTGGCGGTGGAGTCGAACCGGACCTGGAACAAGATCAGCGCGCGCCTGCGTCAGTTGGATGGCCTGTTCCGACGCGTGACGGCCTTGGAAAAAACAATCGACCAAGACGGCTCCACTTGAGAGGGTTAAGCCTTGGAAATCATGGAAATCAAGGAAATTCTGGAATATTTGCCCCATCGTTATCCCTTTTTGCTGATCGACCGGGTGCTGGCGCTGGAACCGGGTCAGTCGCTGATCGGCCTCAAGAACGTCAGCTTCAACGAACCTTATTTTTTGGGGCACTTCCCGCAGCGGCCGATCATGCCCGGTGTGTTAATCCTGGAGGCGCTGGCTCAAGCGACCGGCGTGCTGGCGTTCAAGAGCGAGAGCGAGCGGCCCGACCATCGCTCCATGTATTATCTAGTGGGCGTCGATAACGCTCGCTTCAAACGGCCGGTCGAACCGGGCGATCAGTTGATCCTGGGCGTTCGGGTGGATCGCATCAAACGCGGGGTGGGCAAGTTCGTCTGTGAAGCCAAGGTGGATGGCCAGTTGGTGGCGTCCGCCGATGTGATGTGCGCCAAGCGGGATATCGAACCGTGATCGACCCGCGCGCCGTGGTGGACCCGTCGGCTCGTCTGGCGCCGGATGTGACGGTGGGGCCATTTTCGGTGATCGGCGCGGAAGTGGAAATCGACGCCGGAACCTGGATCGGTCCGCATGTGGTGATTCAGGGCCCAACCCATATCGGTTGCGACAACCGGATTTTTCAGTTCGCTTCGCTGGGCGAAATGCCGCAAGACAAGAAGTATGGCGGCGAGCCGACCCGGTTGGACATCGGGGATCGCAACACCATCCGCGAGTTCGTGACCATCAATCGCGGTACCGCGCAGGACGCCGGCCTGACCCGGCTGGGTGATGACAACTGGATCATGGCTTACGTTCATATCGCCCATGATTGCATGGTGGGCGACCGCACGATTTTCGCCAATGGAGCTTCGCTGGCGGGCCACGTCCACATCGAGGACGATGTGGTCTTGGGGGGGTTTGCCCTGGTGTATCAATTCACCCGGCTGGGAATGCACAGCTTTTGCGGCTTCGCCTGCGGCGTGCATCGCGACGTGCCGCCTTATGTCACCGTAGCCGGCTATCGCGCCGAGCCTTACGGGATCAACGCCGAAGGCCTACGCCGCCGCGATTTTTCCGATGAGGAAATTCAGGCGATCCGCCGGGCCTATAAAGTGATTTATCGGGCCAATCTGCGCTTGGAGGAAGCCGTGGAAAAGGTGCGGGACATGACGGCGGAATGGCCGCGCTTGCACATTCTGGCCGACTTCCTGGCGGCCCCGTCCCGCAACGGTATCGTGCGCTAGCGACGCCTTCATGCACATCGCGCTCGTCGCCGGCGAACTGTCGGGCGATCTGCTGGGGGGCGACCTGATCGCGGCCTTGAAGGCGCGCTATCCCCAGGCCCGGTTCAGCGGTGTCGGCGGTCCCGCCATGATCGGGCAAGGCTTCCAGTCGTTGGTGCCGCTGGAGCGATTGGCGGTGATGGGTTTGGTGGAAGTGTTGCGTCATTTGCCCGAATTAATTGGTATCCGCCGCCGGCTGTACCGACAGCTCATCGCCGATCCCCCCCAAGTTTTCATCGGCATCGACGCGCCGGATTTCAATCTGGGACTGGAGCGCCGGCTCCGCGTTCGCGGCATTCCTACCGTCCATTATGTCAGCCCTTCGGTTTGGGCTTGGCGGCCGTGGCGAGTGCGCAAAATCGCCCGAGCCGTCGATTTGATGTTGACCCTGCTGCCCTTTGAAGCGGCGTTTTATCACCGGCATGGCGTGACGGTCTGCCACGTGGGCCATCCGCTGGCGGATCTGATTCCCCAGCGCAGCGCTAGTGGAACGGCAAGACAGAGGCTGGAGCTCGCTTTTCCGGCTGAAACTCGCGTCGTGGCGCTGCTGCCCGGCAGCCGGATGGGCGAAATCGCGCGGATGGGTGCGCTGTTCCTGGAAACCGCCAACTGGTTGCAAGCCCGACGTCCCGCGCTGCATTTTCTGATTCCGGCGGCGACGGCGCGGCTCTACGACGAACTGGCGCGATTGCGAGCCGAACGCGCGCCAGACTTACCGCTGACGTTGGTGCGGGGGCAGTCTCGCGAGGTCATGGCCGCCGCCGATGTCGTCTTGCTGGCCTCCGGAACCGCCGCACTGGAAGCCATGTTGCTCAAGCGGCCGATGGTGGTGGCTTATCGCGTGGCGCCGATCACGGCCTGGATCGCCCGGCGCTTGGTGACGGTTGCCCATTTCGCTTTACCCAATTTGCTGGCCGGCCGGAGCGCGGTTCCTGAGTTTTTTCAGGACGCCGCCACGGTGGCGAACCTCGGGCCAGCGGTGCTGCGCTGGTTGGATGATGCACCGGCTCGGGCGGAGCTGGAGGCGACGTTCGATGGGCTTCACAATCGGTTGCGCCGCGACGCCAGCCACAGGGCTGCCGAGGCCATTGTGGAGTTATTGCAGCGGAAGGGCGCTGGCGCCGTCGAGGAGTGTTGAGCGAACTCGTCCGTTAAAAGGAGCCCTAGCGAGAAGCAGCGTCTTGACCGGAGCGCGACCAACGGTCGCGGCGCTGCACCTGTTGGGCACCGCAGCCGTTGGCCTTGATGCAAGGGCCGGCCAAGCCGCCGAGCGCCTGATTGACGCTGTCGAGACCGCGCTGGATTTCGGTCCCCACCGAGGCGCTGGTACGGCCCACCCAGTTCCCGAAATTTTCAGCGTCGCGACGGATGCCGGTTACCGGGCGCCCGTACTCCTTCCGACCAGCGGATACTGCATTCTGAGAGCGAACGGCAGCGGCCGATGAAAGCGCTGGAACCGGTCGGGCCACCGTCGTTGCCGGTGGAGACGTGGGTCGGCTGACCAACTCGATAGCCGGCTTGACGCGCGCTGCGGGCTCAGCAAAGGTTGCGGTGGCGCGGCTGACTAACTCCAGCGGCGGTTGCTCGGAGGCTGCCGGGAGCCTGGCGCTATCGGCGTGGCTGACCAACTCGATGGGCGGCAAGGCCGCAGAACGCCGGCTCGGGTGAGTGGCGCGGGCGGCTGGCGGACGCGCTGCAAGCGTTTTTGGCGTGGCGCGTTCGCGCGCGACTGGAGAGGTGATCTGGCGAGAGCGCTGCCCGACCGTGACTTTTTCGGGAGAAAGCGACGGCCGGGTGATCGCCAGCGGCCTATCCGCCGATTTTGGGGTCGATTTCACGACGGAAATGATTTTCACCGGGGCTGGAGCGAGCGGTGAAACGCCAGCGGGGGCGGTGGCGGGAGGCGATGCTCTGACGCTCTTTTCAGCCGGTTCGGTCGGCTCGCTCTTGGCGGGGGCCGCTGCTGCACGGTTCCAGCTCGTTGCTTTCTTAGGCGTGGTCGCCGGATTAGCCGGTATGGGCTTTTCCGCTACGAGGGGAGCGAGGTTGGTTTTTGGTGGAGCAGCGCGCCTCGCTCGTAGGGAGGGTTTGAGGCTGGCTGCGCCATGCACGATTGCCTCCGGCCTGGCTTTCGGCGAGAGTAAAGCGGGTTCGGCTTGCGGCGTGGCTTCGACGATGGACTCATCGGCCGTCGGTGGGGCAGGTTCCGCCGGAACCGCAAACGTGGGCGCGGTTTCAGTGGCGGTGTTTTGAGAGGCTTCAGAAGATGGGCTCGCGATCGATGTGGATCGATCCTGCCGCGTTTCGTCGGTTGCCCGGTCCGTCCCTGGCTCCTCGGCCAGCGGCGGTTGCGCCGGAGGCGTTGGAGCGGATTGAGAGGCGGCCAACTCGGCTGCGGATGGGGCGGGCGCGGACGGCGGCGCGGGCGGCGCTGCCGGAGCGGCGGCTGGGGGAGCCGCGGCCTCTGGGGCGGTCGAGTTCGCTACCGTGTTCGACCGGTCAGGCGCGGTGGGAAGCTCTGGCGTGGTAAGGGCCACATGGGGTGGTTCGGGTTGCGCGAGTTGACCGGGCCGGATGACGACGGCCAGGGCCAAGGCGGCCGCCAGCCCGGACAGAGCGATCAAACCGATGGCTCGACGTGACCGAGATCGACCCGAAGAACCGGCGCGGCGGGGATGCCGGTTCGGTGGCCTGTCAGGCGGCGAGGTCAGGTCGTCCGGCACGCTCAGCGCGGCGGGTTGCTTGGAGCGCACCGTGTCCAAGATCGCCCGGATGGCCGCGCTGGAGGCGGGACGATCGGCGGGATCGCGCGCCAGTAGCCGGTCGAGCAGGTCGATCAACAGCAGAGGCGCTTCGTTTCGGGCTCGCGCGGCGCGCGCCGGTACGGTCCAGAATTCGATGGAGCGCCGCACCTGCTCTCGTTCGCTATCGCTCAAACCACCCAGACGCTCACGATGCTGGCCGGCTCCTTCCTGGCCGTGCAGGGCCAGCAGTTGGCCGAGCCGGCGCTGGGCGGCGGTGGTCGGCTGTGCGGTGATCAACGTGAACAGCAACAGCCCCAAGGCATAATAGTCGGCGCGAAAATCGACGGCGTATTCACAGCCCTTGGCGCCGCGGCGGACCGGGAGCAATTGTTCCGGCGCCATGGTGGCGGGGGTGCCGATAAAAGAGCGGGTGCTATCGCCATCTTCCCGCTTCAGCGAACCGAAATCGGCCAGCTTGAGAACAGCGCCCTGGTCGCCAACCAAAATGTTGCTAAATTTAAGATCGCGATAAACGAACCCGGCGCGGTGAATCACCTCCAGACCGGCCAGAATTTGTTCGGCCCAATCGAGAATGCGGGATAGCTCGGGCGGCTCTCCCTCCCAGCGCGCTTGCGCCAGCCATTGCCCGAGGTTGGCCTGCATCCGCTCCAGGACCAAAACAGGTTGGCCGTTCACTTGATCGTGAGCAAATAAAGTGACAATGTGCCGAGCTTGTTCGGGGTCCAAGCCATCCAGAAAGCTGATCTCGCGCTCCAGATGGGCGCGCCAGTGGCCGTGGAGGCTGGGGTCGGCCTGCGACATGGCCTCGGTGTTGATGATTTTCAGGGCGACGGCGCGGCCGGAGGGATCGACGGCGGCCCACACCTGGCCGTAGCTGCCGGCGCCGCTGGACAGCACGGAGCCGAGCCGGTATTCACGGCCCGCAATCACGATCCGTTCGCCGTTTTGCATGATGGGTTCTCCGGGCTGCCGTCCTTAGAGGGCGGTGACTCAGTAAACTAATCCCCGCTGGCGGGGTCAAGCGATTTCGCTATTGTGTCATTATTTTCCACCATGAAAGCCATACCCAAGCTGAATCGTTCGGGCCGGCGACAGTGGAGCGGATTGTTAATGATGGTGGTGTGCGCCGCGGCGAGTGTCGGGTTGTTACAGCGCCAGTTAGCCGCCATCTACGCAAGGCCGACCACCGTCGCGCCCGCCGCGCCGGCAAGCCCACCGTCTCGTCAGGAGGACGCCAAGCTGTTCGCTCAAGCGTTGGCGGCTGGCTTGCTGCGGTCGGAAACAGACGGGCGGATCATGGTGGCCCCGGCCGATTTGCCGCTGCGCCAAACGTATGCGCGGGCGCATCCGGAGTTGCTGGCGCCGCGTTCGGGAGCCGTGGATTGGTTGGCCGGAGCCTGGAATGAAGACAGCCAGCGGCTGCATCGGATGTTGCATTTCAGCGCGACCGGCCGTTACGTGCGCCAGCAGGTCGAGGACTTCAACGCCCGCCAATTGCTAGCGGCGATCCGCTGGCGATCCGATTCCGGTCTGACGGGCCATTGGCAAGCACATTGGGGTGGAGCGGCGCTGGCGCTGGCGGTGACCCTGCCCCCGTCGGTCGCCCGGTTCTTGGCTGAGACGCCTGGAAATTGGCAATCCTGGCAGTGGGTGACGCGCTGGCCGGCGGTCGAAGGACGCCCGCCGGTGCGGTTTCGGCTGACGCCGGCCCGTCCGGTGCGAGCTGGAGAGCCGTTGGAATTGCTGTGGGTCGGCGCGGCCCCGGCGGTTGAAGGAGCGACGGTCGTGACCAGCGAGCCGCTGTGCGCGGGCGGTTCGCCGTGTGCGGAATCCGAAGCGGTGGCGCATCGGCTGACGTTGGAATGGCGAGCCGGCGCCAGCGAGCTAACGGTCAGTGGCTTACCGCTGCCGGCCATGGCGTTGCCGGAGTTCAGCAGTCAGGAGCTTAGCCCGATCCGGCGGGAGGGCGGGCGCTTGCTGTGGCGAGGAGGACCGGGAGAAACGGGTGTCCTGTGGCGTCCGCGGCCGGTGGGGTCGCTATCCGCTCGGTCGGCCGACCGCGCTTTGCAGGCGGTACCGTCGGCCGGCCGATCCGGTGTGGCGGGAGAGCGAGCGTGAGCGACCGGTCGGGTGTTGGAGCTGGCTTCTGGAGCTCGGGCCTGGCCGGTCGGTGGTGGTTGCTGGCGCTCTGGTCGTTACCGGTGCTGGGGGTCATTTGGACCGCTTATCAGGCGCCGGCCTGGTTGGAGCCGCGCTTGCTGAGTGTGGAGTTAGCGCCCGGTCAATCGTTGGTGTTGGGCCGCGATGCCCTGTGGGCGTCTCAGGCCGACCGCGAACATATCGAGTTACGGCGCGATGGGGGGGCCGGATGGCGGTTGACGAATCTCTCAGCCGCCAAGCAAGTAAGGTGGCGGTCGAATTTCGGGCATTACGACGCGCGGTCGGTTCGGTCGTGGCCGCTGGCGGCGGGCGCTTCGTTTGCGGTGGGGACCGAAACCTTCGCGGTGCTGAACGCGGAACCCGAACGGCTGATCTTGCAGGGTGGCGGACTGCGCTGGGATTACGATGGCCTGAACCTGCGCCGGGACGGTCGGCTGCTGCCGCCCTGCCACGCCGATTGGCGGGCTCGCTGGCGCGCCCGTCTCGAAAAGTTGGGCTGGTCGCTGGTTTTGACGCGGCGGCCGTTGCGGTTGGGCGGCGGCGTGTATTGCGCGGATCGGCTGGGATTGGCGGGAGTGCCGCTGGATACAGTGGTCATCGAACCGACGCCGACAGGCTTCGCGCTCGATCCGGGCGCGGCGGGGCGGCGGGACGGCACGCTGGTGACCGTGGCGGTGGGAACCCCGGAGGCCGAGTCGTTATGGGAGCGTTCGATTCCCCTGGGCGTCGGGGATCGGTTGACCGTCGGTCGCACCCGGTATGAGGTGATGCAAGCCGCGCCGGTGCTGGAATTGGCGGTGGTGGCGGGCGCGCGGCGCTGGCTGGCCGATTCGCCGCCGCCGGCAGCGTCGGGTGTGAGGGTGGAATGGGGCCGTTTGGCGTGGTTGTGGCCTTCCGGTTCGCCGGCGCCCGCCGGGTGGCTGGGATTGCTGCTGTCGGCGCTGGTGCCCGGCTCATTATGGTGGGCGGCGCGGGAATGGCGCTGGCGTTCCCAAGCCGGTAACCGCTGGTTGCGGATCGCGTTGGGTCTGGCGCTGGCGGGGACGTGCCTTGAGATGCATTGGAACGTCGCAACGCTCCCTTTACTATGGCCTTATCTGCTCGCTTGGCCGGTGTTGTTGGTTTGGCTGGGAACCGTGCGTTCGCCGTGGAGTGTCGGCCTGCTGGCCGTTGTGACTCTGTTGCTGGGTAGTGGGTTGCTGGCGCTGCTGCAGCTGGGCATCGGCTCCGGCGAAGCCGGCTGGTTGCGTTACGGCGGCAGCGGGGCGGCGCTGGCCGGTGCGTTCGGCGGACTGGCCTGGGTCGGGCAGAGCGGCTGGCAGCTGATCAGGCCGGCGGGTTGGCCGGGCGAGCGCCGGCTCTGGTGGGGATTGCGCCTGCTGGGCGCGGTGTCGCTGGCGTTGCTGGCCGCCCAAGTCATTGCGGGTGACGAAGGCGGCTGGGCGGGTTTTCAGCCTTTTGAATTGACCAAGCTGGTGCTGGCGGCGGCGGCGGCTCACGCGCTCGCCTTGCGCGGTCAGTCGCCGCTGCACGGTTGGAGCTATGATAAGGCAGCCCCTTGGTTGCGCTATCTCGGGCCGTTGCTCTTATTGGCGGTGGCCAGTGGTTTCGCCCTGCTGTATCTGCACGATTTCTCGCCGCTGCTGCTGTTGCTGTGTTGGGGTGTGGTGCTGGCCTGGGCTTATCTGCGCACGCATCCCTTGCCGTGGTGGCGGTGGTCTGGCTTACTGCTGCTCGGTGCTTTGGTCTTGCTGTTGGCGGCGGGCCTGCGAGGGCTGCACGATCGGCCGGACGCATTGCCGCTGGATTTTCAGGCGGAGCGGATTCGGGCGTGGGCCGCGCCGGAATTCTACCCTCATGCCGGCTATCAGCTACGGCGGGCGCTGGAAGCGATTCGAGCGGGCGGCTGGCAAGGAACAGTCTGGCGCGAGGCCGTCAACGGGCGGGTCATGACCGTCCCCGTGGTGGAAAGCGATTTCGCGCCGACGTTTTTTTTGAATCGTTACGGCGGGTTGGCAGGTTTAATGCTGGTGGGAATTCAGGCCGTGTTCATCGGGCTGTTGCTAATGATCGCCAACCGCGCCTTGCGGCGTCTCGGTACCGGCCGTTCGTGGCCTGCGGCCTTGGGTGGGTTTTTCTATTTTACCTTGTCCGGGAGCGCGGCCTTGCTCGCCGCCCATTTTCTGATGTCCTGGGGGACCAATTTGGGCTTTTTACCGGTGATGGGGCAACCGATGCCGCTGCTGTCCGCCGCCGGCAGCCATCTCGTATTGTTCGTGTTGCCGATTGTGGCCTTGGCCGTCGCGATCGAGGAAAGAAGCCATGACGACCCACTCTGATACGTTGATCGTATCCGATTATGTGATTTGCGCGACCTTGCGCAAGGTGTCGGACGTCTTCGACGTCGCACTGCTGTGGGAGCGGATGCGGAGCGGGCAGGAAGGGGTTTTTCTGCTGGAGGCGCTCAAGCGCTATCCGCGCCTGCCGTTTGGCCGCCAGCGCAAGGAAAGCTGCTATAGCCACATCGTGGTGCGCCTGCCCGAGAAGGAATATCTGCGGGACGACCGGCTGGATGACGGCAGCGGCCGCCAAGCGCTCTTACAAGAGTTCCGGCGCTTGCACGAGCGGCAGTTGGGTCACGCGCTGGCCGAGAACGCCACGGTTCGCTATCGGGTGGAAG
Organism: Candidatus Competibacteraceae bacterium; assembly: GCA_016713505.1. Lineage (NCBI taxonomy): Bacteria > Pseudomonadati > Pseudomonadota > Gammaproteobacteria > Candidatus Competibacteraceae > Candidatus Competibacteraceae bacterium. Next base: position 764,199 of record JADJPA010000001.1, read on the forward strand.
CGGACCCGATCCTGCGGCCGGGCGAAGTGCAATTTCTGTTCGGGCGCGCAATTTATGTGCCGTCCGACGCGGATTCTCCATTATTTCGCATTCAGGCGACTGGCGAGGGTCAGACCGATTGGCGGGAGCTGGGCCCGATCTATGCGGGCCAGCGGCTGACGCTGTTGAACGCCGACCGGCGCGCCAGCAGCTTCGCGGTCGAGGGCTGGCCGTTTTTGAACGGCGAGTCGGTGTTGCTGGTGTTGCGCTCCGGCGCGTCGACGCAGGTGGATGCGCTTTCGGAACCGCCGAGCGGTTTGAATCTGGCCGACGATGGTGAAGGTGGGTTCGTGGTACGCGACCGCCGAGGCCGGGCTTTGCGGTTGCGGGTAGCGCCGGGGACGGCGGGTATGGCGGAAGCCTTGCGGGCTTCGGAGCGGCGGGTCGTTGCCGCGCCCGCCCGCCCCGAACAGCTTGAAAGCTTGGTGGCGGCCGATCCGCTGGCGGCGCTAGAGGAGACCGAACTGGATGTCGCTTATCCGGTCACCGATGTCTGGGGTCGGCGCGAGCCGATGATGGGTTTATCGGTGGATTTCGACGAAATCCTGAATCCCAAAGCCTGGCTGGAACCGCCGGGTCCGACCCCGGTCGGGCCGCCGGCAGCGCCGGCTTACGCCGCGGCATTGGATTCGGAGCCGGAAGAACTCGATCAACTGACTTGGGTGCCGCAGCGGACGACCACCGTACAGGTGGCCGGCGTGGCCTTGCAACGACTGTCGACTTACGCGGCCTCCGGGATCAGCGATTGGCGGGTCGGTTTCAATCAGGCGGGCGGCTTGGCCTCAGGCGGCTCCGCCAAAGCCGTGGCCTGGCTGCGCGTCGACAAGACGGATCGGGTGTTTGGCGAACTGGAGGGTTCGTCGGTGCCGCTGGCCTTGCCGGGGGTTTGGGGCCCCTTTGCGGAGCTGGAACTGGCGCTGTATATCGCGCCGCCGCCGATGAACCTGCACTACCTGGGCTGGGTGCGGTTGCCCGCGCCGCTGGCGTTGCCGGTGCCCTGCGACAAGGCGGTGAGCTTCGGGCGCGGTTCGGAGGCGGACCTGGCGCCGCACCTGCTGGCGGATCCGCACTCCTTGCGGTGGGAGGGCGCGGCTTCGGTTCGCGCCTCCGGCATCAATGCCGAATATCTGGGGCTGTCGCGGCGCCATCTGCTGTTGCAGGCGCGCCGCAACGACTGGTGGGTGCATCTGGAAAGCCAGAATATGCCGGCTTACCGGTTGGCGCCTTCCGGCGATCTGCTGGATGTATTGAGTCCGGGCGCGGATACCGCCACCACCGCCAAGCCGGAGGATCTGCTGGTGGTGGGGGGCTACGTGCTGGAGTTGGGACCGGTGGGCTGAGATTACGGGTCGGCGAGCGGCTGGCTTTTCATCCGCTTGGGATCGAATAGTCTGGAGGCGATGACTTCGGTGGAGGCAATGGCGAAGTTGAGATTTTGTCCCGCCTTGAGGCCCATGGCGGCGATGCCGATGACGCTGCCATCTCGCAGGATGACCGGGCCGCCGCTGTTGCCCGGACTGACCGGCGCGGAAATCTGGATGTAGCGCACCCCGTCGATTTCGCGCAAGCCGCTGATGACGCCGGTCGAAAAGGTGCCTTCCAGGCCATAGGGATTGCCGATCACGAAGATATCCCGCCCGATCAAATTCGAATCGTAGCTTTCGTTGAGCGCGAAACTCTCCGCGCTTTTGAGCGCGGTCGCCAGCAGCGCCAAATCCGGTTTTCTGCTGCGTTCGCGCACGCTGGCGGTTGATTCTTGTTCGCCGCAGCGAACCGCCAAATTGTCGGCCTTGTCGATGACGTGGTGGTTGGTGATGACCAGCCCGTCGGACGAGACCAACAAGCCGCTGCCCAAACTGTCCTTCTTGCCGTTGCGGAAGGTGACGATCAGACAAGTGAGGGGGCTGGCGCGCCGGTAAATCCGCTGTCCGGGACTGACGGCGACCGCCGCCCGCGGCGCTCCGGTCTCCGATGTGGCTGGGTCGGGGGGATGGCTCGCGTTTTCCACGCCGCGTCCGAGCGAACCGAGGACCGTGCTGAGCGCCGCGGGCCCGGCAGTCGCTGCCGGGACTGCGGAAGATGCGCGCGCGGGCGCGGCGGCGTCGGTCGGTGGCATTGATCCCGGCGGAGCGGTCGGTTTCGCTGCGGGAGCTGGCAGAGCGCTGGAGGTGGTCGCCGGGCTATTGGCGGGGGGGCGGATCGCGTCCAGCGCCTGTAGGGCGCCGGCTCTTAGCGGCTCGGAGTCCGCCGTCGCCAGCTGCTGCAAGCGCTCGACGGTCTGGGGTGGATTCTTGGCGAAACGGTAAGCATTGACGAAGGCGCCGGCGGCCCGTGGCGCGTCGCCGGTTTGGCCGTAGGTTTCGCCCAGCACGCTCCAGGTTGCCGATTGCGTCGGCGCCAGCGACAGCGTGTAAACAGCCAGCCGCTCCGCTTCCTTAAAGCGGCGCAGGCGCAGATAAGTCTGAGCGAGTTGGCCGGCGATCTCCGGATCGACCGGATCGGCGATGAACGCTTGGCGGAACGCCGCCAGCGCCGCCTTGAGATTAGTGCGGCCCAAGTGCTCCAAACCCTGCTGCTGGTAAGGCCGGGCTTTGACGGAATCGCCAGCGTCCGGCCGCCGCAGCTGCTCCAACTGCTCTTGAAAGGTTCGTACTCCGGTCACATCGTTGGCGGTCGCGTGAGCGATCATCTGCTGGACGTAATAATCGAAAGTTTCGTATTGGCTCGCGGCGCTGGCCGGCTTGCTACAAGCCAGGATGATGCCCGACGCCAGCAAAGCGAGAATGGCCTTCATGGCGCCAGCCGTTTGGAGAGCACGCCAGACCTGGAACCGGGCCGAGCGTTCAAGGGTTTGATATCTGGATTGGCGGGAAGCGGCGGCACGATCGCTGCCTCGGCGGGCAGATGGTAAAGCCGCAAGGCGGCCAAGGCGGCATCACGCAACGTATCGACGGTTTCATTTTCGGCGATGTTGCGCAAAATTTCCTCGGCGCGCATGGGGTTCTGAGCGAACCGGTAGGTATTGGCAAGTGCGCCCAAGGCCCGATGCGGGTCTTTTTGCAGTCCGTAGACCTGGGCGAGTTGGAACCAGGCGACCGCGCGAGCCGGCTCCAGCACCAGCGTTAGCTGCAAAGTGCTTTCCGCTTCCGTCAGCCGGTCGAGCTTGCGATAGACCAATCCCAGATAGTTGCTGGCCTCGATGTTGCTGGCGTCGGCGCGGCTGGCCTGCTGGAACGCGCTCAAGGCCGTGGTGAGTTCGTTCTGTTCCAAAGCCGCCAAACCGCGCTGAAGGGCAGCCCGCGCGCCGGCCGGATCGGTCGCTGTCGGTTTGAGGCTTTGTTCCAGCACCCGCTGCATGGCCGTCACGCCGTTGTCGTCGTTGGTGGCGGCCAATTCGATCATTTGCTGGACATAATAGCGATTTTGCTCGCTGTTTTGCGCGCTGGCCGGCGGCGTCAGCAGGCAAGACGCCAGCAGCAGCGCCAGCGGGAGACGGCGAGGTGGCATGAGGCGCTGGTGGCCGGTGGGTCCGCGCGGGGTCGGGAAAACTACAGGTCCTTGATGGCGTCGTACTGCCGCTCCAGGCCGAGCCGCTTGGCGTCGGCTTGCGGGGCGGTAAGCTGGCCCCGTTCGAGTTCGGTCTCGAACTGCCCGATATCGCGCGTCAGTTGTTGTTGCTTGCGGCGCAGCTCGGCGGTCCGTTGTTCGGTGGCGGATTTGGAACGCCGCAACTGGTCGATCCGTCGGGCCGTTTCCTGGTTGCGGGCCTTGAGCGAAGCCAACTGCCGCCGTTGCGCGGCGACTTCGTCGGCTTTCATCGCGCGGGTGGTCTCCAGCGCCTCGCCTTCTCGGCGCAGAGCCCGTAACTCATTGAGGGATTCGTCCCGTTCGCCGCGCAACTGTTGTTGGCGCAGCTCGTAGTCGCCGGATGCCAAACCGCGCACGCCACCCAAAAAACCGCCCGAACGCGGGTCGTTGCCGGGGTCGGCCGCGCAACCAGCGAGGGCGAGCACGCCGAGTAAGATACTGGAAAAATTGGTTAATTTCATGAAATCCGCTCCCGCTTCTCGAAGGCTTTGAGGTGGAGACACCGAGGTTCGGCCATCGCCCTTAGATCGCCATGCTGTCATAAACCCGCTGCAAGCTGCTGACGTTTTGCGCGGATTGCTGGCGGATTTCCTTCAATTGCACCACGTTGGATTCGAGCTGCCGAGTATAGCTGTCCCGCGCTCCCCGCTTCTGACGGGATTCTTGGTGGACCTCGCTGGCGTCCGCTAATTGTTTCTCGGCCAGCGAGTTGATCTGCTTGGCTTTGGCCAGTTGTTGTTCCAGGTTGGCTCGCTGGCTGGCCAAGGCGTCCCGCGTCGCCTTGCCGGCGCGGTAATCGCGCGCCAGCCGCTGCGATTCGCGATCCAGCCGGGCGATGTCCTGGTAGAGCTGGCGGTTCTGATCGTCGGCTTCCGCGATGAAGTCCTGATTGCGCTGGATTTCCGCGACCAGAAAATCCTCCTCTCGCGAATAGTGCGCTTTGCGGTCGGCGATCGAACTGCCGATGCCGGCGCCCAGCAAGCCGCCAGCGGCCGCGCCGACCAGCGCGCCCCTGCCTTTGTGGCGGTCGCTGACGGCGCTGCCGAGCAAGCCGCCCAATACCGCGCCGATGACCGCGCCTTCGGCGACGGTTTGCTGGCGGTCGTCCATGGTGCCGCCGGGCTGGGTGGCGCAGCCTACCAGCATGGCGCAGCTCACCCCGGTGGCGATAAGGTATTTTCCTATTCGGTGAAAGGACATGGATGTCTCCAAACTCGGTGGCGGCGGACGGGAAGGGTGGAAATTTGACAGTGGCCCAGCCATAAAATTCTGGAGGGTGCGGGCGTGGAAAGCAACGGGTTCACGAGGGGTAGCGTGACAGATTTCCGACAGGTGGTGACGCTCCTTCGGCGCGGCTCACGCGCTGCAAGAAGCAGAAGCTGTCGGAGTGCGGCAGACCTCGGCGGTCGGGCGAGCCGCCGGGCGGGGCGTGGCCGAGGTACGGTCATTTCGAGCGAAGCGCTGGGAAAAACAGCGATACACGGGCTGGCTGGCGACTTGGGCGGACGGTGGGAAAGTTCGGTGGCTTTCTCGGCCGCTGCCTCCACGGGCGGCTGGCTCAAGGATTGCTTGACTGGTCGGTCGTGAGGCGAAGGCGAACTCGCCGCACGGATCAACGAGCAAGGCCAAACTATAAAGGATATCGATGTGATGTTAAATAAACTGATGGGTGGAATAACCGGGGCTTGGCTGTTGTTAGGGGGGATGCTTGCCTGTTCCGGCAGCGCGGTCGCACAGGCGCAAACGCAACCGGAGTTATTGGTGTATTGCGGCATCACCCTGGTGCGTCCGATGACAGAGATCGCGCACAGCTTCGAGCAGAAGGAAAATATCAAAATCACCATCGCGCAGGGCGGATCGGAAGATCTCTACCAGAGCGCCAAAAAGAGTGGGCTGGGAGATTTGTACTTGGCGGGAGAGCCCACTTACCGCGCCAAACACCTGTCCGAAGGCTTGCTCGGCGAGGTGGTGACCGTGGGATACAATCAAATGGCCATCATGGTGCGGAAGGGTAATCCAAAAAAAGTGAAGGGAGATCCCAAGGAGCTGTTGCGCGAGGATGTCACGATGATGATCGGCAATGCGGAAAGCGGCAGCGTGGGTCAGGAAACCAAGCGAATCCTGGATTCGATCGGTATTTACCAACAAGTGATCGATAAGGCCGTTTTGGTTGCTTCCGATTCTCGCAGCCTCAACAATGCCATGAAAAAAGGAGAGGCTGACCTCGTGATGAACTGGCGCGCGACCGGGTTTTTTCCGGATAACGCCGAAGTGGTCGATGTGATCGATATGGACCCGGCAATGGCAAAACCGCAAGCGTTGTTGCTCAATTTATTGACTTTCTCAAAAAGCAAGGAGCTGACTCAACGTTTCATGGCGTATGCGGCTTCCGAACAAGGCCAGGCGATTTTCCGCAAGCACGGTTTTCTCGATAACAAGACCGTAGTCCAGTGAACGATCGATTTTCCGGCGAACGCGGCGCATGGTGACCGCAGTCAAGCAGAGCGTTGATCCGACGAAATCGGAGCCGCCGCCGATCAGTGAGTCCAAGGTAGCGTCTCCGCTGCGTTTCCTGTGGCTGATCGGTTTGTTTTTCGTCGGCTTTCTGCTGATTGTGATGCTGAATAAGTTGTTTTCCAACTTGATCGACGAACTGGGGGCGCGCAGCGCCAACGAACGGGCGCGGCTGTTCATCGGTGAGGAAATCGTTCGCAACATTCAAGGCATTGAAATGGATGTCTATCGAATGGCGATGGCGGGAGTCATCCAGGCTCAGGAAAGAATCGAGGGAGAATTCCTGAAAAAGGTGAGCAAGCTGGAGCATGATCTTGCGGTGTTGAAGGACGGGGGAACGGTCCAACAGCAGATCCACCTGAATGTGGAAGAGATGGAGCAAATGGTCCGCGAGGCTCATTTCAAGCCTGACGAACAGGACAAGGGATATGTCATGGAAATTATCGAGCTGGGTCCGCATCTCGATCAAATCAAGGCCAAGGTGAAGGAATTGAGGGCCTTGCTCGTACTGCGTGAGGAGTGCCGGGCGCAGCGTAACGGCGAGAGCTTGCAAGCGGTGACTCGGGATATCCTCATTTATTTTAAATTGCTGCCCTCGTTCTTCTTCCGGCTCAACGAAAACGCTAACCGGCTGTTTTTCGAAAGCCAGCATCGACTGGAAGGCTTGGAAGGGCAGCTGGCCGCCCAGCGCGACCGCTACAAAATCACCGAGACCGTTTTGGTGGTGCTGGTGATCGGCGCCGTGACGCTGATCGGCCTCTTGTTCGCCCATCAGCTCAAACAGTCGAACGACAAACTGGTGCGCGCCTGGGGCGAGATGCGCCTGGCCCGCGATGAAGCGGAGCGGGCGAGCCGCGCCAAATCCGATTTCGTTTCACGCATGAGCCACGAGCTGCGAACGCCGATGAACGCGATTCTCGGCTTCGCGCAATTGCTGGATCGGGAAGCGCTGACGCCGGTCCAACGCGATTATTCGCAACGGATTCATACCGCCGGCGAGCACCTGCTGGATTTGATCGGTGAGGTGTTGGATCTGGCGAAGATCGAAGCGGGTCGGCTGGTGCTGGAGTGCATCGCCTTCGAACTCAGACAGACCATTGATGAAGTGGTATCCGTGGCGGTGAAACGCGCTCAAATCAAGGGCCTAGAGCTCAAGCTTGAGATTGCGCCGGAGCTGCCAAGCCAGGTCGAGGGCGACCCGACCCGCTTGCGACAGGTGCTCATCAACTTGCTGGATAACGCGGTGAAATTCACCGAACGGGGCGAAGTGGGCTTGCGCGTCGAACTGGAGCCGGCGGACGGCGCGCTGCGGTTTGGGGTTTGGGACACCGGGATCGGCATGGCGGAAAGCGCGGTTCAAAAGCTGTTCAAGCCCTTCACGCAGGCCGACCAATCCACGACCCGCAAGTACGGTGGCACCGGTTTGGGGTTGGCGATTTGCAAGGATTTGGTCGGCGCCATGGGCGGGGTCTTGCGCGTGGTAAGCCGCCCCGGCCATGGAACGCAGTTTTGGTTTTCCTTGCCACTGAAGCACATCGACCTCGCGCCAGAGCCAACGGCGGCGGTCGCGGCCAGTCCGGCGGCCGGCGCTGAAGCCGCAAGCCGCCGCGTGACCGATGATCGGATCGAGCCGAGCGCCAATTGGCCCGGCCACGTGTTGCTGGTGGAAGACAATCAAGTCAACCAATTGGTGGCTTCCAGCATGTTGGCCGTCTTTGGCACGACCTACGAGATCGCCAGCAACGGTTTGGAAGCCTTGGAGAAATTCCGCCAGGGAAACTATGATTTGGTGTTGATGGACGTGGAAATGCCGCTGATGGACGGCCATGCCGCGACCCAAGAAATCCGGCTTTGGGAACAGCGGCGAGGCAGTCCGCCCACTCCGGTGATCGCCATGACCGCCAATGCGATGGCCGAAGATCGCGCGCGCTGCGTCGCCAGCGGAATGGACGATTACCTGACCAAGCCCTATGAAATGGACGCGCTCGCCGCCGCCCTCCAACGGTGGTTGCCTTATTCTCCCGCTCGGTAGTCGAGGCAAGCAACAAGGCGGTCGCGATACCCGGTGAGTCCGGGCGGGAGCCCGTGGTTGCCGGGGTCCCAAGCGAGCGATTGCGGGCCGTGGCCGGCGCGCTCAGTTATGCCCGACCACCACCAACCCTTTCGGTTGGCTGGCAAAATAAGCGGCCAGATCGGCGATATCCTGCTCCGTCAGCGGCAAAACCATACCCTTCATCACGGAGTTAGTCCGTTTTCCGGTCTTGTAATCGTGCAAGACTTTGGTCAGGTAATCCTCGTATTGCCCGGCCAACCGGGGATAGAGGGGGATGGTCCCGTTGCCGTCCGGGCCGTGGCAGGCCACGCAGGTCACGCTTTTCACTTTGCCGGCGGCGACGTTGCCGCTGATCGGATTGGCCTCCTTGGCCAGTGGGTAGCTTGACAGGTAGGCTGCGATATCCTGCATGTCCTGCTCGCTCAACGATGACGAGTTGGCGTGCATGGTCGGATGCTGGCGCTCGCCGGCTTGGTAGCCTTTGAGCGCGGCGACGACATAGTCGAGATGTTGGCCGCCCAGTCGGGGTACGTGATAGGTCGGATAGGCGTTGGTGTAGCCGGGAATGGCATGACAGCCGGTGCAGGTTTCGAATTTGGCTTTCCCGGCCGCCGGATCGCCGGCCGCCTGCGCGGTGCCGGCCAAGGCCCCGCAAACGACCAAAGCCACGAACGAAGGTAAGGCAAATCGAGTCATGACAACCTCTTTGTTAGTATAAGAAATGAGATGGCGCCGAACGCGGTTTGGCCGGACGCATGAAATTCTGTTCATAAAGACTAAGGCATTGCGGCATTTTTACAAGCCGCTTGCATAAGAGGACCCGAACGACCGAAATTATCTTAGAATCTTGTCCGAGCGCGGACATCTTGTCCGCCGTTTCGGTTTTTTCTGATTTTTGGAGTGCTTACATGCCCGATTATCGCTCCCGTACCACCACTCATGGCCGCAACATGGCGGGTGCCCGCGCGCTGTGGCGGGCCACCGGCGTCCAGGACGGCGACTTCGGCAAACCGATCATCGCCGTGGCCAACTCCTTCACCCAGTTCGTGCCCGGCCACGTCCATCTTAAGGATCTGGGGCAGCTGGTGGCGCGGGAGATCGAGCAGGCCGGCGGCATCGCCAAGGAGTTCAACACCATCGCCGTGGATGACGGGATCGCCATGGGCCACGGCGGGATGCTGTACTCGCTGCCCTCGCGCGAGCTGATCGCCGATTCGGTCGAATACATGGTGAACGCCCATTGCGCCGACGCGCTGGTCTGCATATCCAATTGCGACAAGATCACGCCTGGCATGTTGATGGCGGCCATGCGCCTGAACATTCCGGCCATCTTCGTCTCCGGCGGGCCGATGGAGGCCGGCAAGACCCGGCTGGCCGACCGTGACGTGAAGCTGGATTTGGTGGACGCCATGGTGACGGCCGCGGACGATAAGGCCAGCGATGAAGAGGTCGCCCAAATCGAGCGCGCGGCCTGCCCGACCTGCGGCTCCTGCTCGGGCATGTTCACCGCCAATTCCATGAACTGTCTCACCGAAGCCCTGGGCTTGAGCTTGCCGGGCAACGGCTCGCTGTTGGCCACCCACGCCGACCGCCGCGAGCTGTTCTTGGAGGCCGGCCGGCGCATCGTCGAACTCACCCAGCGCTATTACCAGCGAGGCGATGCGGCGGTGTTGCCGCGCGGCATCGCGACCTTTGAGGCGTTCGAAAACGCCATGAGTCTCGACATCGCCATGGGCGGTTCCACCAATACCGTGCTGCATCTGCTGGCGGCGGCGCAAGAAGGCGGGGTGGACTTCACCATGAGCGACATCGACCGCCTGTCGCGCCGGGTGCCCAATCTGTGCAAGGTGGCGCCCGCCACCCAAAAATACCACATGGAGGACGTGCATCGAGCGGGTGGCGTCATCGCCATTCTCGGTGAACTGGATAAGGCCGGTCTGTTGCATCGCGAGGTGCGCACCGTCCACGGCGAAACCCTGGCGGAGGCGCTGGAGCGCTGGGATATCGCCCGTCCGAGTTCGTGGGATGAAGCGCGCCTGCGTTATTCGGCCGGGCCAGCCGGCATTCCGACCCAGGAAGCGTTCAGCCAGGCGACCCGCTGGCCCAGCCTGGACCTGGATCGAGAGAGCGGCTGCATCCGCGACCGGGCGCACGCCTATTCCCAGGATGGCGGTCTGGCGGTGCTGTACGGTAATTTGGCCGAGGAGGGCTGTATCGTCAAAACCGCCGGCGTCGCTGAGAGCATCCTGGTGTTTCGCGGGCCGGCGCGGATCATGGAAAGTCAGGAAGAGGCGGTCGAGGCGATCCTGAGCGGGCGCATTCAGGCGGGCGATGTGGTATTGATTCGCTACGAGGGACCGCGGGGCGGGCCGGGGATGCAGGAGATGCTGTACCCGACCAGCTATCTCAAATCCAAGGGGCTCGGCAAGGCGTGCGCGCTGGTGACCGATGGCCGGTTTTCCGGCGGTACCTCCGGCTTGTCCATCGGTCATGTGTCGCCGGAAGCGGCGGAAGGTGGGACCATCGCGCTGGTGCGGGAAGGCGATCCCATCGAAATCGACATTCCCAATCGCCGGCTTCAGTTGCTGGTAGATGACGCCGAGTTACAGCGGCGGCGCGCGGCGCGAGATGGCGCGTGGCAACCGGTCAACCGGCAACGGACGGTCTCGGCGGCGCTGCGCGCCTATGCGGCCATGACCACCAGCGCCGCGCGGGGTGCGGTCCGCGATGTGAATCAGCTATGATGTTGATCTGTTATATAAAATAAGTGAGTAAAACCGTCTTGCGGGGTTGAGAGGTTTAAGTCGTCTGGGCGTGGCCAAGGCTGCTGAACGCGAGATTCTGGACGTGCTGGCTGACAAATTTAGGAGATAAATCGTGAATCAGGCTGACAGCCAGAATGGCCAACACGCCATGTTGGTCAATCACCTCAAACTGATCGATGATCTATGGCAGAAGCTGTTCTACGTCAAGTGGAATGCGAAATCCTTCGCGATGATGGGGCGTCTGTCGCAAGACATGGTGCAGTTCGCGCAAAACCAAAATAACGGTCAGCTTCTCAAACTCGTCACGCAGTTGGAGCATCACGTCCGAAGTTGTCTGGCGGCTGGCGGCGTGCCGCAGGAAACAGACCGACAACGGCTGACGGCGCTCATCGATGCCTTGCACCACGGCTTGGTCACCGAAAAGAGCATGGCCTTGAGCGAGGAGCCGCGAACTCGCCCCCGGCTAGCGCCGTTGCCGGAAATATTTTTGATCACGCCCGATGAACGAACGCCGTTGCTGGCCAAGCTGGAGGATGTCGGCTATCGGGTGCGGCTCATCGCCGATCTGAATCAGGCCGAAGAACGGCTGCACGAACGGATGCCCGGAGCCATTCTGCTCGATATGGATTTCCCGGAAGGTCCGGAAAAGGCGCTGTGGCTGATCGCCGGCTTGCGCGCTCAGATCAACTTGCGGGCGCCGGTCTTGATCCTCACCGAGCGCAACGACATGACCGCGCGCCTGGATGCGGTGCGGATCGGCAGCGCCGCCTATTTCACCAAGCCGGTCGATGCGGATGATTTGCTGGGCGTGCTGGGCGAACTTTTGCTGCCCCAAACCGCGCAGGATTATTACCGGGTCTTGATCGTCAACGACCGGCCGACCGAAGCCTGGGAAATGGCGGGCGCGTTCGAGGAGCAAGGCATCACGCCCCTGGTGGTGATCCAGCCGTTGCAGGTGCTTCAGGACATTCACCGCTTTCGGCCGGATTTGTTGTTGATCGACCTGGACATCAAGGAAATCAACGGCGCGGAGCTGACCCATATGATTGCCCAGCATCGGGAATGCGACATCTTGCCGATGGTTTTGCTGTGTTTTCAGGCCGATATGGCGCATTACCTGACGAATTTGAACGTGGCTGGCGCCACCTTGATGATCAAGCCGGTGCCGACCAGTTATCTGTCCTGGGAGGTCAAGCAGCGGCTGCGCCGGTCGCGTTCGATGCGGGTCAAGCTCAACATGCTGACCGATAACGATGTGGTCAGCGGATTTTTCAATCGCCGGCGGTTTTTGATGCTGTTGGAACAATCGCTGGAAACCATGGGTTTGCGCATCCAATCCCTGGCGGTGCTGTTTATCATGCTGGACAATCTGCGTTCCATCCGCGATACCGCCGGCGTGGCGACGGCCGACGAAGTGATCGGCCAGGCCGCAAGCCGGCTGCGACAGGTGTTGGCGCCCGACCAGCAGGCGTCCCGGTTCAGCGACGCCATTTTTACCATCATGATTCCAGATGTGGCCGGCGAGTCGTTGATCAAGCTGACTCGGCGCATCCGCGATGTGTTGGAAACCGGTTTTTACAAGGTCGGCGAACAGGCGTTACTGTTGCGGGTCAACGTCGGCATCGCGGTGGCGATCGACCGCAGCCAGGATCATCTCATGCTGATCCAGCGGGCCGACTCGGCGTGCGGCATGGCGCGCGAGGGCAAGAGCGACCGCATTTTCGTCCACGAAAACATGTTGGCCGTGAAGCGCGATCAGGAAGCATCGTTGCGAACGCGGATGTTGGAGCAGGTCCAGGATATCTACGATCACGAACGCCTTTGGCTGGTGTTTCAACCCATCGCCAGCATGCGCGGCGACGCCGTGGAGCGCTACGAGGTACTGCTGCGGCTGCGCGACAACCAGGGTCAGGAAATCGTGCCGGGCAGCGTGTTCGGGGTGGTCCACAACCATCAGCTCGGCTTGAAACTGGATCGCTGGGTCATCGAACACGCCATCGCGATGCTGCGGCAGCGCAAAGCGCCGATCACGCTGTTCATCAAGGTGTTGCCGGTGACTTTGCAAGACCGGACGCTGAGCGGCTGGCTGCGCGAGCGGCTGGAACAGGCCGATGTGGAGGCCGAGCGCATCGTGTTTGAGGTGGCCGAGGCCACCGCCGAACGCAGCTTGCGCGACATGTTCGGATTTCTCGGCGGCATCAAGTTGTTGGGTTGCGGATTTTGTCTGGATCGCTTCGGTCGCGGTTCCGATTCCGTGGGGCTGTTGAAGAATCTGGGCGCCGATTATGTCAAGTTGGACATGTACTTCGTCAACGGGTTGACCAAGGATCCCGGCAAACAGGAAGTGCTGAAGGAGCTCGTGGAGAATCTTGAAGCGTTGGGCGCGGCGACCATCCTCGGCGGCGTGGAGGATGTGAAGACCTTGCCGATTCTTTGGTCGTTGGGCGTCGATCTGATACAGGGCTTTTTCTTGCAGCATCCGTATCGCGAGATGAGCTACGATTTCTCCAGCGCGGCGTTTTAGGCTTCATACCCTCTGGTTATTGTCCGAGTCGGCGCGCAGCAGAGTTCCGTAACCCTCACGATAGCTCGGATAGCGGAAGCGGAAGCCGCTGGCTCGCAAGCGCGTGTTGCGGCAGCGTTTGCTGGCGCGCAGGCGCGCGGCGGCATCGCGACCCCCGGCACCGGGTTTCAAGGGAGACTCGGGAGCCGGCGGTGGTTCCGCTACACCGAGCTGGTGCGCCAACCAACCCAACACCTCATCCAACGGCGCCGGTTCGTCATCCACGGCGACGTATAACGGGTCCGCGTCCGTCAAACTGAGAAGGTGCTCCAGCACTCGGGCGCAGTCGTCGCGGTGAATGCGGTTGGTGTAGAGCGGAGGGCCGGCCGGTCGAATGGCGGTGCCCTCGCGCACGCTGTCGATCAGCCGGGTGCGGCCGGGACCGTAGATGCCCCCGAAGCGCACGGCGACCGCCGGCCAGGGGCTGCTCCACAGCAGTTCTTCGCCGGCGCGGATGCACCGCCCGCTAAAGCCGTCAGCCTCGGCCGGTGAGCCTTCGTCCACCGATTCGCCTCGGTGTTGCGCGTAGACCGACGTGCTGGAGCAAAACAACAGCCGTCGCGGTTGCTGGTTGCCTTTCTGTAGAGCGTGCAGCAAATTGCGAACTCCAGCGACGTAAGCCGCTTGGTACTGAGCTTCGCTGAAGCCAGCGGCGGCGGCGCTGTAAACGATGTAATCCAGGTTTGACGGCAATCGGCTCAGGGTGGCAGGATCGCCGAGATCGGCCGCCAGCGGTTGGATGCCGGGCGGCAGATCGGCGGGTTGGCGCTTCAAGCCCCAAACCTGATGTCCGGCCGCGTGCAGGTTCTTTCCCAAAACGGTCCCGACATCGCCGCAGCCGGCGATCAGAGTACGTGCCATGCTCGAAACCCTCATCAAACTGGATCGGTGCGCTAGAGCGGCGGAAGGTGACCGATGACTCCGCTGGAGTTCGCCCGGCGCGTGCTAGCCTGGTTCGACGCGCACGGTCGCAAGGCGCTTCCCTGGAAAGAGAATCCCACGCCCTACCGGGTCTGGGTGTCGGAAATCATGCTCCAGCAGACTCAGGTCGCCACGGTGATGCCCTATTATCGGCGCTTTATGGCGCGATTTCCCGATATTCGCACGCTGGCCGACGCGTCCTTGGATGAAGTGCTAGGCCTGTGGTCGGGGTTGGGTTACTACGCGCGCGGCCGTCACCTGCATCAAGCCGCGCGAATTATGCGGGATCAATACGGGGGCGAGATGCCCTCGGATATCGCCCAAGTGCAAGCGCTACCGGGCATCGGCCGTTCGACGGCGGGCGCGATTCTGGCCCTTGCCGGCGGCCAGCGCCAGCCGGTTCTGGATGGCAACGTCAAGCGCGTGCTGGCTCGGTTCGCGGCGGTGGACGGCTGGACGGGCCAAACGCGGGTTGCGGCGCGGTTGTGGGAATTGGCGGAGCGCTACACACCCATCGAGCGGGTGGCGGATTACACGCAGGCGATGATGGACCTCGGCGCTTTGATCTGTACGGCGCGCCGGCCGCTGTGCGGCGCCTGCCCGCTCGCGGAGGGCTGCCTGGCGCACAGCCAGGAGCGGGAAACTGCTTTTCCGAATCCGAAACCGCGTCGGGAGTTGCCGGTTCGCGCGACCCGGATGCTGTTGTTGCGCTCGGCCGACCGGGACGTGCTGCTGGAACGCCGGCCGCCGGCGGGCATCTGGGGTGGGCTGTGGAGTTTTCCCGAGTGTCCGCCCGAGGTCGAGATCGCGGACTGGTGCCGGCGGCGGCTGGGTTTGCAGGTGGCAATCGGGCGGTCGTGGACGGTGTTGCGGCATACCTTCAGCCATTTTCATCTCGACATCACCCCGGTGCCGGCGCTGGTGACCGACGCCGCCGGGGCCGTCATGGCGGGGGATCGCTTTGTCTGGTATAACAGTCAGGATTGCGAACGGCTTGGCATGGCGGCCCCGGTGAAAACCTTGCTGGCGGCGCTGACCGGTGACTTATTGAACGATTAGGACTCTACTGATGGCTCGATTGGTGAACTGTATCAAGCTCGGCGTCGAGGCCGAGGGCTTGGACCGGCCGCCTTACCCCGGCGAACTGGGCAAACGCATTTTCGAGAACGTGTCGAAGCAAGCGTGGCAACAGTGGTTGCGGCAACAGACCATGCTGATCAACGAATATCGGTTGACGCCGTTCGAACCCAAATCCCGTCAGTTTCTGGAAGATCAGATGACGCAGTTCTTTTTCGGAACGGGGGTCGCGCCGCCGGAGGGTTATGTTCCGCCCAAGGGCTGAGCGCGCTTGACGGAACCCGCGCGAGTTGTTTAAATGCGCGTCTTTCGCGCCACGCGATTCCGGCCAGGTAGCTCAGTTGGTAGAGCAGCGGACTGAAAATCCGCGTGTCGATGGTTCGATTCCGTCCCTGGCCACCACTTCATCAAGCAAGGGCTTGGATTGCTCCAAGCCCTTTTTTTGTCGGTTGTGCGGACGGTGATCGGCGAGTGCTGGAAATCGTCGAGCGCGTGGAAAGTTGACCGCCGACTTCAGTTGTAGCGATAGCCGTAGTCGCCCCGCCAAGCATCATGGTCGTGGCGATTGCGTCGGGCGTATTCGTAGGCGCGGTGAAGCTCGTGGCGGTGCTGCTCGATCTGGTCATCCAAACGATCCAAACGGCCTCGTTCGAACCGTACCGTGGGCCAGTCTCTCCTGAGGCGCGCTTGGTTGTAAGTCCATTCCACGTGGCGCCGCTCCGCCATCTCTTGATGCAGTTTCTCCCGTAGGTACTGGATGCTCTCAAAGCGGTCGTGGCTTCTTGACCACCGCCGATCGGCGGGGGTTCCCCAATCATCGTCAGCGCTGCCATAGGCAAAGGCGGGTGCCGCCAATAAGGTGCTCAGTAGAGCGGCCGCGCTCAAAAGAAAGGTCTTTTTCATCACGTCTATCCTCCAGGCGTTGGAAAGTCAAACAGGCGGGTGATGTCGAATGATGATCGATCCCCGTCGTGAGGCCATTTTTACGGTAACGCGGCTGAAAAAAGGCTTAACGAGCTTCTTGAGCGAACAGGTTGCTCCCTGGGAAACTCGGTTAAAGACCAGAGCAATTCTGCAAGCACTCCGGGATAAGTTGGCGCGAGCCGTGCACGATAATGCGCTATTGCCACCAGGAGAAACCGCGATGCCTTCCGAAATCGAAAATTCCAGCCAGTGGGTCAATGCAGCCGCTGAATTGGTGATTGCCGGAAAAAAGCTGAAGGTGGAAATGCCCGTGCCGGCCGGGCCGGTTCGGCTGGGCGACATGCTGTCTTTTTTCCGCTATCTGACCGACTCGTTCGTCGCCTTGGCCGAGGACAACGCGCGGGCGGATGGAACCGTTGTCTCTTGCAAGAAAGGCTGTGGCGCGTGTTGTCGGCAACTGGTGCCGGTCGCCGAAGTCGAAGCCCGCCATCTTGAGGAACTGATCGAGCGACTGCCCGAAGCTCGAAGGTCGGAAATACGGAATCGGTTCGAGCGCGCCCGCGAGCGTTTGCAAGCGGCGGGCCTGTTGGATGTCTTGCTCGAACCGGGCCAGATCGGTGAAGAAGCCATCGTACCGCTCGGCTTGGCTTATTTCGGTTTGGGAATCGCCTGCCCCTTTCTGGAGGATGAATCCTGCTCGATTCATGCCGAGCGACCCCTGGCTTGTCGTGAGTACCTGGTTGTTTCGCCCGCCGAACATTGCGCCAGTCCTAGCGCCGAATCGATCAAACCCGTGAAGTTGGTGGTGCATACCGCCAAGGCGCTCAGAGCGATGAATGCGGCCTGGAGCAGCCACGGCGTCCGTTGGTTGCCGTTGATTCTGAGCGTGAAGCGGGCGGAGGCCCACGCCGATACAACGCCGTTGCGTCCGGGAGTCGAGTGGGTGCGAGAGGCGTTCGCCCGCGTGACAGGCCGGCCGGTATGACCGGGCGCTTATGTTGGGTCGGCAAAGGCGGGGAGCAGCGCCAAGACCGGATCATGATCGCTGGCCGGTTCCGGTCCGTGGGGCGCGCTATCGCTGTTGGGGTGAGGGATGCGCGCTACCGCGCCGCCGCGCAGGGCCGGACTGACTAGAATATGGTCCAGCGCCTGCGGTTGGCCGCCGTGACGGCGGGTGTAACACTGCCCGCGCGGCCGGTCGTCCAGCAGATTGTGAAACCGTTCGCCCTTGAGCAACTTGAGCGTCTTGGAGCCCGGTACGTCGTTGAGATCGCCCAGGATGACGATAGCGGCTTGAGGGTCGCAAGCCAGTAGATCGGCGGCGAACTGCTGGACGATCTCGGCTTGGACGTGACGCTGCTTTTTGGCATAGTCCTCTTCGCGGCGGTTGAGCGCGCGCATGGACTTGAAATGGCAAGCGATCACGAACAAACGTCGCCCGGCGATCTCGAACTCCGCCGCCAACGCCTTGCGGCTGGGTGCCCAATGGCAGCGGCTGTCGCCCGCAAAGGCGGGGTGGGCGGGTGCGATGCGGCCAGGATTGAGCGTCAGACTGGGGCCGTCGCTGCTGAAACGAATGCCGTTGCTAGCCTCCGGACCAGCGTTGCCCCGGTCGGAGAAACGTACTCGCGCCGGATCGAACAGCAGCCCGACGCGGATGTTGGCGCCGGCCATGCCGCCGTCGCGGTCGGCCAACGGGGGAATTTCCCGGTACGCATAGCCCGGTCCACCGGCGTCGGTCACCGCCTCAATCAGCGCCTGATAGGTGGCATCGGCTGGAACCGGCGCTCCTGCTGGGCCGGCGCTTTCTTGCATGATTTCCTGAAGGGCCAAAATGGCCGGTCCGGCCAATTCGTGGGCGATCAGAGCACCCAGGCGTTGGCGGCGGGTTGGCGGGGCGGTCGCACTCAGATTGCAGAGGTTGAAAGTAGCGATGGACAGCATGGTGGTTTCTCGTGACGGCATCCATCAAGAGTATCGCGAAACCGCGCGCTTCGCTGCCGCGCCGTGCGCGGCGCGGCTGAATCCGCCCCGGCTCAGCCGCCGTTGGCCTGGAAGCGCAGGCGCGCTTGCACCAATGCGCCCCCGAGCGCGCCACGACTGATGTCCAGCCGGCCGTAGTAGACCTCTTCCACCAAATCCCGCACCACGGCCAAGCCGATGCCTTGACCGGCGACCGTGGGATCGGCGCGCTGGCCGCGGCCGAGCAGCAGCGGCGCTTGGTCGGCGGCGATGCCGGGTCCGTCGTCTTCGACCTCCACCACCAGTTCCGTTCGACCGTCGCGATCGACGGGATAAGCGCGCAACATCACCTGTCGCCGGCACCACTTGCAGGCGTTGTCCGCCAGATTGCCGATAATCTCCAGCAAATCGCCTTCGTCGCCGTAAAACATGGTCGACGCCGCCACCTCGCTGCTCAAGCGCAGCGAACGGCTGGCATAAACTTTGGCCAGCGAATCCTGAATCTTACGGGCGATGGGCGCGACTGGCAGCGGGGCGCTGAGCGCGATCCGACCCGAAGCGGCGGCGCGCTGCAATTGATAATCCACCGTGCGATTCATCCGCTCCACCTGTTCGCCCAAGGTCTGTTGCAGCTCATCGAGAGCAACCCGGTTTTCCAGGGTGCCGCGCAGGACGGCCAACGGCGTTTTCAAGCTGTGGGCCAAATCGGCCAAGGCGTTGCGGTAGCGCTCCAGCCGAGCGTGACTCTGCCGGAGCAGCGCGTTCAGATTGGCGGTGAGCGGCAGCAGCTCGTCAGGATAGCCACCGCTCAATTCGGCCCGCTGGCCGGTCTCGATATCCTTGACTTCGGTGGCCACCCGCCGCAGCGGCTTCAAGCTCCAGCGCAAGATCAAGCCTTGCACCGCCAACAGCACGCCGGTGGCGGCCAGCAGCCAACCCCACAAGCCTTGGCGGAAGCTCCAAAGCTGGTCGAGATATTCACCCTGGGTTTCAGCCACTCGAAAGGTGTAAGTCTGGTATTGGTTGGGGTTAATTTCCCAGTTGACCGTAAAGGCCAAGATGAACAAGGGTGAACCGTCGGTTGCTTCCAGCAGCGCGAATTGCGTTTCGCCGGCGTTGCGCACCGCCGGGAAGAACGGCAGCGCCTGTCCGAGCAGCGAGGGCGAACGCCAGATCAAATTGCCCTGGCTGTCCATCACATCCGCGTACAGACCGGAATCCGGGGTGGAAAAGCGGGCTTCGGTCAAGGTTTGGGGCAACGTGAGGCGCTTGAAGGCGTCCAGCTCGGCCGCGCCCAGCAACATGTGGACTTGCGCTTGCAGGCGGTTCTGAACGGAGGTCAGCGCGGTGTCGCGGAACGCGCCATCCAGGGTCAGTCCGGTCAGACCGAGGAAGGCGGCCAGCACCACGCTGGCGGCGACGAGCAGCCGGCCCCGGAGAGAATGCATCGACGCTCAGCCAGCGGAACGTTCCAACCGGAAGCGATAACCGCGACCCCGCAAGGTTTCGATGGGGTTGAGCGTGCGCTCGGGGTCCAGTTTGCGGCGCAGCCGACCGACCAGCACCTCCAGCACGTTGCTGTCGCGGTCTTCGTCTTCCTGATACAGGTGTTCAGTCAGCTCGGTCTTGGAAATGACCGTGCCGGCGTGCAGCATCAGATACTCCAGCAACTTGTACTCGTAAGCGGTCAATTCGACCGGTTGGCCGACCAAAGTGACCTGCTGGGCGCCGGTGTCCAGGGCGATCGGCCCGCAGGACAGCACCGCCTGAGTCCAGCCGCCGGTGCGCCGGATCAAGGCGCGCAGCCGCGCCAGCAATTCTTCCATGTAGAAGGGCTTGACCAGATAATCGTCAGCGCCCGCTTCCAGCCCTTCGACCTTATCTTGCCAGCGCCCGCGCGCGGTCAGGATCAGGATCGGAAAGCGCCGCCCCGCCGCCCGCCATTGCCGGATGACGTCGATGCCCGACACATCCGGTAGTCCCAAGTCCACCACGGCGGCGTCCAACGGATATTCCTGACCCAGATACAGGCCGCCGCGGCCGTCCGAGGCCGTATCGACCGCATAGCCCTGCTCGCGCAGTTGGGCGGTCACCCGCTCCAGCAAAGGTGCTTCGTCTTCGATGATCAGGATGCGCATAAGGGTTGTCCGCGCCGGCGTTGGATCGCTCAATCCCGCATTCGGCCGCTGTCGGAATCGTAGTGAAAATTGCGGACCCGTCCGTCGGGTTGCAGGATGCGGACCCGGTAACCCGGCCGGCCGTCGCGATCCAAGCCTTGCACGCCCAGCACCCGACCGCCGGTGGCCTCGCGCGCGGCGTTGGCGGCGCGGTCTGGATCGGCGAACTGGCGAGGAGGCGGGCGAAATTCCCGACCGCGCGGCGGTTCGCCGTAATCACCACCCCGATTGCGCCAAAACCCTTGCGCCTGCACGCCGCTGGCGACCAGCAAGCCGGCCAGCGCCAGCAACGCCAGACCTCGTGATCGCTGAACCTTGTCGGACATGGTGGAAGGCTTCCAGGTAAAAGCGATGGATGGAATGAGCTTATAGCGTAGCGAGTTAAGGATGAATCAGCACTGAACCATCAACCGGTTGCTTCGGTGGCTCGATAAGGTGTAAACCGAACTCTATTCAGTATGGATTCAGCCGGCCGCTTCTAGGCTGAGTCACACTGACCAACGATATAGAAAGTAACGCCCCAAGAAAAGAATTGATCGAGCACATGAGAGTGAATTCCATGAAAAGATGGCAAGCAGGATGGATGGCGCTGCTGGTCGCGCTGGCCCCGATCACGGTTTCGGCGCAGCGCTCGGCGGTCGATGGTGTGGAGGTCGAAGTGATCGGTGATCATGGCGGTGCCCTTGCGGAATATCCGCTGCGGCGCGATGAGCGGCCGGGTGTTTATAAGGCGTACCTGGAGGCCAAACGCGGCCAGAAGTATTCGATCCGGCTGCGCAATCGCACGGACCGGCGCATCGGCGTGGTGGTCGCGGTGGACGGCCGCAACATCGTGTCCGGCGCGCGTTCCGAACTCCAGCCGGACGAGCGGATGTA
This sequence comes from Candidatus Competibacteraceae bacterium, assembly GCA_016713505.1. Taxonomy (NCBI): domain Bacteria; kingdom Pseudomonadati; phylum Pseudomonadota; class Gammaproteobacteria; family Candidatus Competibacteraceae; species Candidatus Competibacteraceae bacterium. Next base: position 785,658 of record JADJPA010000001.1, read on the forward strand.
CGTGCTCGGGCCTTATCAGCAGGAAACCTACGAGGGCTGGCGGACCGGCAAGAACCGGATCAACCGCTTCTATTTCACCGACGCCGGCGATTCCTATGCGGGTTCGTGGGGCGACTATTCCGCCATGGGAGTGATCGCGGTGGCGGCGTTTCGGGAGGTCGCGCCGCGCTGGGAGCGCGAAGGCGACCGCTACGGCACCCAACGCGGCTCCGCGCCGCCAACGGCCGAATCAGCCCCTTCCGCCGGCGCCGCCCGCAAGAGCCCGGAACCGGGTACCGGCTACGGCGAAACCGAATGGTCTCCGTCCAGGCAGGTGGAATTCACCCCCGAGCGGCGGCCGTTTTCCCAGTTTTTCATCAAGTATGCGTGGCGTGACACCCTGTGCCGTCAGGGGGTGATCGACTGCGCCCAGACCGATCGCCGGCCGCCCCGCAACCGCTTCTGGGACGAGCGGGATGATCGCTTCGCCCCGCCGCCCCCTCGCCGCGAGCGTTACGACGACCGAGAGCAGTGGCGGTAGCGCGCCGTAAAGAGCGATAGGGTTCGCGCTGAAAATCGCCCTCCCAAGCGTCGGGAGGGCGATTCACTGGAATTAGCGCCCGCTTCCGGTCTTCCCGGCAAATTCCCGCTCATGAAACAACCTGCCAAGGTCCCGCCAGAGACGCCGGCGGATCGGCCAGCGACTGAAATCTAAGCAACCGTACCACGCTGCGCTGGCGGTGGCCCGCCAGCGGCATGAGGCCGCGCGCCAGTAGGGCGTGCAGCGCCCGCTCGCCCAACAAGATTTCGGTGGCGGGTTGCAGCACCCGCTCCCCCGAATCCTCATAAGCGTGGCCGGGCAGGTCATCGAGTTCAGTCATGGCACCGAGCCCTTCCTGCCAGCCGCTTTCGCCGAATTCCGCCGCGATCAATCGCGCGCAGATAAAGGCTGGGTTGCCCCAAAGATAAGCGGCGGGATCGTGCCCCGCCGGCATTTCTTCGAAAGGAAATGATTCGATGGGATCGGTTTTTGAGCCGTAAGGCAGCCGCAGGAGGACGCGCGGCAACACCAGACCCAGCCAGGGCGCCACCGCGCTCGTCCTCAGCCGGTTCCAATGCCGCTGATGGTCTTCTGGCAGTGCTGGCCACGAGGTGGGATCGGCCAACGCCGCCGGCGATGAAGCGCCCAGCGTTTCCGGCAAAGCAGCCGCCAGAAAGGGACCGCCGGCACGGGCGGCCAAAGTTCCCAAAGCGCCCAGCAAAGCCACGTCCTCGGCCGTGGCGCCGAACTGGTAATCGCCGATCAATAACGACCAGAGCGGTCCGTCGTCCATGCCGGCGCCACGCTCCTCCAGCAAGGCGCGTAGCTGAGTCGCTGGTGGCTCTCCAGCCGCCGCGCCCGAGTCATCCAACAACTCCTGGCGGGTGACATCTAACAGCTCGATGCAAATTTCCGTGCTGTCCACAGCCATGACGAAGTCGTGTACGCTCCGCCACGCCGCCTCTAGGGCTTGAAACGCGGGATGATGCAGGATCGCGCGAAGTTGTTCGCCGGTTGCGGTATCCACCGCGGCCACCCAGCTCTTTTGCTGGGGATTGATGTTCACGATGTGCGGTCGGACGACGGCTTGCAGCAAGCCGGCGAGCGCGTCGCTGCTCGGAGCGGTAAACCGTGCCGGCGCAGGGCTGGCCGGCCGGCCCAACAAACGTTCGAGCAGAGCGGGGTCGTGCTCTTCAGCAGCAGGGCTGGCTTCGGATCGGGCGGATGCTGGGGCGGAACCCAAATTCAGCTCGGCCGCGGCCCGCGCGAAGCTGGCCGGATCGAGCAGGCGTGCGCGGGTGCGCCGTAAGACTTGGAAAAGTTCCAGGCGCTGATAGAGCGCGTCAGGGTGAAAATCGTCGATACTTGCAAAACTGATCGCGACGGTGGCGCCGCTGGTTTCGCCAGCGAGCGGCAGACGCAATGCGGGCGCCAGCCGCGCCATGACGGCATCGAGCGTATCGGCGTCTACCCGCACCAGCGATCGGCTGGCGCGTTCGCTGGGCGCCGAGGGCGATGGGTCTCGGTGAGCGCGCCCGCTGAAATCCGCCATGATCAGGATGCGCGCGGGTGCGTCCGGGTTCTGGCGACGCGGAGCCGAAACCGATTTCGGGAGGGCGAACTGGAATTCCATGCGACCTGGCATGAGGCTGGACCTCCGGGCGTGATGGGGATCCTAAAAGTCTAGCGCATCAAAGACTCGCCGCGCGAAGACTCCGGTCGACGGGCGGGCTGGCTCTTTTTTTGCAAAGCGTACTGCTAGACTCAACGTCAGTTGCGGGCGACAACGGGATACGGAGTTCGGAATCATGGCCACCACTCAAAAATATCGAATGATCGCGGTCAACAGCGTTCTCGGCGAGGACGTACTGTTGTTCGGGCGCATGACTTTTACGGAGCAGCTCGGGCAGTTGTTTGCAGGACATCTGGAGCTGTTCAGCGAAAAAACCGATATCAAGCTGGCGGACGTGCTCGGCACCAACATGACGGTTCGGCTCGCGCTGCCCTACCAGCAGGGAACCCGGTATTTCAACGGCTTTGTGACCCGCTTCAGTTATGAAGGCACGCGCGGCCTGCGCTACGGCGTCTATCGGGCCGAATTGAACTCCTGGTTGTGGTTTCTGACCCGCACCTCGGATTGTCGGATTTTTCAGAATAAAACGGTGCCCGATATCATCAAGGAGGTCTTCCGGGGGCATGGGTTCACGGATTTCAAGGACAAGCTGAGCGGCAGCTACCGACAATGGGAATACTGCGTCCAATACCGCGAAACGGATTTCAATTTCGTCAGCCGCCTGATGCAGCAGGAAGGTATCTACTATTATTTCGAGCATGAAAACGGCAAGAATTCTTTGGTGTTAGCCGACGGCGTCGGCTCCCACGGCGGCTTTCCCAAATATGAATCAGTGCCGTTTTTCCCGCCCGATGCTCACGATCGCCGCGAGCGGGACGCGCTGTCGGAATGGTTGATCGACCAAAGCGTCCAGCCCGGCGCTTATTTTTTAAACGACTACGACTTTACCGCACCACGCAAATCGCTGCGCGCGGTGTTGAACCAGCCCAAGGCTCACGCGCAATCCGGTTTTGAAATGTATGACTATCCGGGTGAGTACACGGAGTTGGGAGACGGCAACAGCTATTCCAAGATTCGCCTGGAAGAGCTGTTGGCCCAGCAGGAAGTCGCGCGGGGGCGCGGCAATGCCGCCGGTTTGGCGGCGGGTTATCTGTTCAGCCTCAGCAATTGCCCGCGCGACGACCAAAACCGTAAGTATTTGATCGTTTCGGCCACCCATCACTTGGAGTCGGATGAATACGAATCCTTTTCTGGCTACGGCATTTCCGGCAAGCCGTACCAGGGCGAAATTACCGCTATCGACGCCCAGCAGCAGTATCGGGCGCCGAGGATCACGCCCAAGCCGGTGGTGCAGGGACCACAAACCGCGGTGGTGGTCGGCCCGGCGGGCGAGGAGATTTATACGGACCAATATGGCCGGGTCAAATGTCAGTTTCATTGGGACCGCTACGGCAAGGCCGACGAGAACAGTTCCTGCTGGATTCGGGTCGCCCAAGGCTGGGCCGGCAAGAAATGGGGCACGGTGTATCTGCCGCGCATCGGCCATGAGGTCATCGTGGAGTTTTTGGAAGGCGACCCCGATCAACCGATCATCACCGGCCGGGTTTACAACGGCATCAACATGCCACCCTACGCGCTGCCCGATAACAAAACGCTGTCCACCCTCAAAAGCCTATCCAGCAAGGGCGGCGGCGGCTTCAATGAATTTCGGTTCGAGGACAAGAAGGGCGAGGAGCAGATTTTTCTCCATGCCGAGCGCAATGAAGACATTCGGGTCAAAAAGGACGCCTTGGAGTGGATCGGCGAAGAACGGCATCTGATCGTCAAGAAGAAACAGTTCGAGCAGGTCGAGGGCGAGAAGCATCTGATCGTGAAGTCGGGCGCGGGTGGCAAGGGCGACCAGTTCGAGCAAGTGGCGGGCGAGAAGCACCAGGAGGTCAAACAAGATTGGAACCAGAAGGTCGGAGGTAGTTTGTCGCTCAAGGTGGGCATGGACAGGCAGGAAAAGGTCGGCCTGAGGCACGCCTTGGATGCGGGCATGGAAATCCACCTCAAGGCGGGCATGAAAGTGGTGATCGAGGCGGGGGTGCAATTGACGCTCAAGGCCGGGGCCAGTTTCGTCGATATCAGTCCGGCCGGCGTGGTCATCAGCGGCGCGCCGTTGGTGCTGATCAACAGCGGCGGCGCGGCGGGGTCCGGTTCGGGAAGTTCGCCGACCGCGCCGACCGCGCCGACCGCGCCCAAGGAAGCGGCAAACGACCAGCCCGGTCAGATCACCGACACGCAGGCCGCGCCCTTGCAAAAGAAAAGTCAGTCCTTGGACTCTGTCAGCGTCAGCGATTTACAAACGCCGCAGGCGAAAGCGCTGGCCGCCGCCGCCAAAAACGGCACGCCGTTTTGTGAGATTTGCGAGGCGGCGAAGCGGGGTGGGGCTTGAGCCATGGCTGTGACCGCGCCGCAGATTCTCAGACAGCAGCTTTTCGCAATTCCCGACACCACGGTCTACGCTGTTCTCGACGGTGCTTCGGTTCCCGAGTTGCCGCAAACCCTGGAACGCTTCGAGGTCGAAGCGGAATGCTTGTTCCGGGGTGAACAGAACCTCGAAATGGCGCAAGTCGCGCCGTATTTGGTGCGGTTGCCCCCGGATGCGGCGTTTACCGAATGGTTGTTGCGCGAGGGTTGGGGCAAGCATTGGGGTATTTTTATCCTCAGTAAAGCCGATTTACGGGAATTGCGAATGCACTTGCGCACCTTTCTCAAGGTCTACGGGCCGGATTTGAAGCCGCTGTATTTTCGCTATTACGACCCCCGCGTGTTGCGGGTTTATCTGCCGACTTGCAACGCGCGGGAGCTGCAAACGGTGTTCGGCCCGGTGCTGCGCTATCTGGTCGAGGACGAAAAGCCGACGGGGTTGTGGACATTCTGGCCCGAAGGCGAACAAATTCGCAGCGAGCGGACGCTGTTGGGCGCATGACGTGCGGCTTGGCTGTTTTAGGGATATAAACCATGCTAACGATTCGAGAATCCCAGAGAAAAACCTTCGAGGAGCGGGCGCAACAAGCATTTGAAGATGAAATGGTCGCGCATCTTGCGGAATTCTCGCCGCCGCTGTTCAAGACGCTCGGCGAGGCGCAAATGCGGGTCGCGGTTCGGTTCGGCGTGGATCGAGCGGCCGCGCACGACTTTAGTTTTCGAGGGCCGGTTCGACTTTATCTTGAGATGATGTTGTTGTTTGGCAGCCACTTTGAAACCGATCCGCAGTATCCGTGGGCGGCGGAGATGTTGAAGAATCGAGATGTGGAGCAGATGGAGCGCGCGGAGTCGCTCTACGAAAAGATCATGGATTATCGGGAAAAAGTGATTGGTCCTGACGATATTTATGCGCTTAAGGCTCTCCGGAATGTCTCGATGTTGGCCCAACAGCCGTTGTTAATTCCTTCCGAGGAATTTGTGGCTTACATGCGCCAGGAAATCGCCCGCGTCTACCCGCAAAAAGCGGCTTATGTGGGGCAAGAAGGAATTGACGCCTTGATTCGTAAAGGCATGGACGGCGCGCGGCGGCAGCGTTTTTCGACTACTCGCGCAGCCACTTTAATTGTCGTACTGATGCTGGCATTCGGTCATGGCTGCGGGGCCGATCCGCTTTATCCTTGGATCAATAGAACGCTTAAGGATGAATTGATCGATAATCCAGAAGTGCGGGCCAAACGGCTGGAAAAAAAGGCGCTAACTTGGCTTGAGCATGTGTTGACTTACTTTGAAAAGGAGACGCCGAAGTGAGTGGACGGAAAAATCCCACCAATCCAAACGCGGGAAACGGTTCTGCTCCCACAGCCTCTACGACAGTTCCATGTTCCCCGAGCCGCCCTCCGACAACCGCTGAATTGCAAAACAACCCAACCGTCAGACAAGCGCTCGAACAGGCATGGAACGACTCGCAGCCGAATGATCCCACCCAGAGACATGAGGAGGGCGGTTGGATCTATCAAAATACGACGACAGGAGAAATTACGACGCGGCGCGCGCCACGAGGCCAGCAAGCAAGCATAAATGTTAACAGTCCTCCTCAAGTTCCCGGATCGGTACCAGTAGGAACATTTCATACACATCCCAATCCCAGCTCAGAAGGATGGGATCCAGGTCCCAGCGGGGCCGATACTCGAAATGCAAACCGCAGAGGCGTACCGACGTTGATTCGATCGGACGATGGCGTTCATACGACAGGTCCCGATAGTCGGCGCGGTGGGTTGGGTGGTGGTTCGGGCTTCCCGCCATGAAACTTTTAAAAATAACGACGATGGTGCTATGTTTGTCAGCGTGTCATCTTTGAAATTGCGCCCAAGAGTATCAAGCAATGGCAACAACACTCGACATAACGAATCTCGGTCAGCCCAATATCTCTCGTGAAAAGGCTTTACAAATCGCTCGTGGGGACGCGGAGAAAGTTTACCGAGATCTCTCCGAGTATCGGATAGATAGCAAACTTGAACAGGATGGCTGGCACATCGATTTCGAACTTAAAGATCCCGACCTCGACGGAGGGGGTCCACATTACTTGATCGATCCGCTAAACGGTCGGATTGTATCGAAGAGATACGAGCAGTAGCGCATGGAAAGCCGATCGGTAATTAGCGAGCATTTTGAATGTTGTTTTATGCGGAAAGCACCCGATCACCTCAAACAATTACCTCTCCACAACCCGGATGACTGAGAAACGCTATTGGGCTCGCACTCAGCCCATAAGCCCCCGACTGAAAAACCACGATGAAATCGCCGACCTCGGCTTTCGGTAATTCCATCCGGTCGGCGAGAATATCCAACGGCGTGCACAGCGGACCCACGACATTCACGATTTCCTTTTCGCTCTCGATCATCCGATTACCCACCGTCACCGGATAGTTCTTGCGCACCACTTGCCCGAAATTACCGGACGCCGCTAAATGGTGGTGCAGGCCGCCGTTGGTGATCAAAAAAACCTGGCCGCGCGAGATTTTGCGATCTACGACCTCGGCGACGTAAACGCCTGCTTCGCCCACCAAATAGCGGCCCAATTCCAATATCACCCGCGCCTCCGGTAGCTGCTTCCTTACAATCGGCAGCCAGCGTTCCAGATTGGCGGCGATGGGTTCTAAATCCAACGGCGTATCGCCGGGAAAATAGGGAATGCCAAAGCCGCCGCCGATGTTGAGCAGGCGAATCGGCCCCGGTGCGTCGGTCGCCAACCGCAGCGCCAATTCAAAGGTGCGATTCTGCGCCTCGACGATGGCGGTGGCGCGCAGATTTTGCGAACCGCTGAAGATGTGAAAACCCTGAAACGCTAAACCCAATTCGCCGATCCGGCCCAGCAATGCGGGAACCTGTTCGGCGTCCACCCCAAAAGGTTTCGGCCCGCCGCCCATTTTCATCCCGGCGGTTTTCAACTCGAAATCCGGATTGACCCGTACCGCCACCCGCGCCGGCCGGCGCTGTTCCTGACTCAACCGAGCGACCCTTTCGGTCTCGTTGCAGGATTCCAGATTGAGGGTGATGCCGGCGGCGATGGCGGCGGCCAGCTCGACCGGTCGCTTGCCGGGTCCGGCGAAACTGATCCGGCCGGGATCCATGCCGGTATCCAGCGCCACCTTCAACTCGCCGAGCGAGGCCACGTCCAAACCATCGACTAGCCCGGCCATGTGCTGGACCACCGCCGGCATCGGATTGGCCTTGATCGCATAATGCAGCTCGACGGCGGGCGGCAGCGTACGGCGCAACAGCGCCACTCGCTCGTTTAACAGCCGCCGGTCGTAGGCGTAAAACGGGGTCTGGCCGACCCGCGCCGCCAGTTGCGTCAGCGGAATGCCTCCCACGCTCAGGCAGCCGTCGATCACCGGAAATTGCGCCATCGGCGGATGAACCGGGCGCTCGTTGTTCATGAGGTCGTTTCCGAGAACAGATCGCGCAATTCGCCGGCCAGCATTTTGCGGTCGATCTTGCCGTTGGCGTTACGCGGCAGGTCGGTCTGGCGGATTACGACTTGCAGCGGGACCATGAAGTTGGGTAGGCGATCTTTGCAGTGATTGATCAATTCATGTTCAGTGCACGTTGCCCGCAACGGCTTGACCGCGGCGACCACCGCTTGTCCCAATGCGGGATGAGTGACGCCTAACGCGGCTGCTTCGGCGACGAGGCCACTGTCGTACAGAACTTCTTCGATTTCGGTCGGACTGACTCGATAACCGGAGGTTTTGATCATGTCATCCTTGCGGCCGATGAAGTACAAAAAGCCTTCTTGATCGATTCGAACGGTGTCGCCCGACCATACCGCCATCTCCACCAAAGGTAGCGCCGGATTTTGGCCGGGCAACGGACGAAAGCGTTCGGCGGTCTTATCGGGATCGTTCCAGTAGCCTTGCGCGACCAGCGAGCCGCGATGGACCAACTCGCCGGGTTCGCCCGGCGCGCACGGCGAGCCATCTGCGCGCACCACCAGGATTTCGGCGTTGGGAATCGCCTTGCCGATGGAATCCGGCCGGTGATCGATTTCCTCAGGCGGCAGATAAGTGGAGCGAAACGCCTCGGTCAGACCGTACATCAAATAGGGCGTGGTCTCGGGCAAGCGCCGGCGCAACGCATTCAGGGTGGCGCGTGGCATCGCGCCGCCCGAATTGGTGAAGTAGCGCAGGCTCTCGACCGCCGCCGCCGGCCAATCCAGCCGCGCCAGTTGCACCCACATCGGCGGCACCGCCGCCAGACCGGTGATCCCGTCGCGCGCGACGGCGGTGATGACATCGCGCGGCAACAGATAATCCATCAGCACCGCGCGCGCGCCGACCACGAAAGCCGTGGTCAGTTGGCTCAAGCCGTAATCGAAGCTGAACGGTAGAATGGCTAACAGTCGGTCGTCAGCCCGGTTGTCGAGATAGCGGGTGACGCTGTAAGCCCCGCTCAGCATGTTCCGGTGCGACAGCACCACGCCCTTGGGCTTGCCGGTGCTGCCGGAGGTATAAAGAATGGCCGCCATATCGAGGTCGATGACCCGCGCGGGCTTTAGGTCGGAGCCGGCGGCCAGCAGCGTTTGCCAGCGTAGGCGTTGCAGCGCTTGCCGTGCCGGGGGATCGATCGGTTCATCCACCAACACCAGCGCCCGCAGGTCGGGGCAAGCGGCGGGATCGAGGTTCAAGCGATCCGCCCGACCGCGCGCCGTGATCAGAATTCTGACGTTGCAATCCCGCAGGATATGCATGACTTGTTCGGGTTTCAGCAGCGGGTTGACCGGCACGAACACCGCGCCCGCCGCAGCGGCGGCAAACAGCGCCACGACGGTCTCGAACTGTTTGGGCAAATAAACGGCGACCCGTTCCGACCGTTTCAGGCCCAGATCGAGCAACCCGCAAGCCGCTGCTTGCACCTGTTGCGCCAGGCCGGCATAGTCGAGAACGGCTTGACGGTGGGCGATGGCGACGGCTTCGGGGCGGCGGCTTGCCCGTTCGAAAATCAGTTCGTGCAGCAGCGTGGCCATGGTGGAGTTCCAGCGCGTTTTCTATTTTTATCGACCCTATCAATCATAGGTCCTTCCAAAGGCTTGGAGTAGGGCGTAGCTTCCGATTTCAGTCCGTATCAGGAAATTGATCGACGAGCCAGCACACGCATGAACTTAGGGGCTTGCAAAATTAAAATCGTGCTTTTTTCGACGGTCGGCTGTCATCTGTGCGAGCGGGCGGAAGCGTTGCTTCGCCGGCACGCCGATATCGCGCTCAAACTCGTGGAAATTGTCGACGATCCGGTATTGCTGGAACGTTATGGCGTTCGCATTCCCGTGGCGCTGCACGCGGGAACCGGCCGGGAATTGGACTGGCCGTTTGACGCCACCGCATTGCAGCGCTGGTTGGACGGTTAAACGTGTTGGGGTCATGGGGTCTTGCATTGCATGAACGCCGATCCGATACCATAATCAAATCAGCACTCGAATGAACATCTTACCGCCAAATCCTGAATCCCACGACACAGCGAGGACCGACCCATGCCAGAGCAGCTACCGCGCGGTTATCTTCCGATTCTCGGCTTTGCCGGGTTATTGGCCTTGACCGGGCCGGCTCACGCTTCGGGCTTGCAAATCACCGAGCAGAGCGTGACTGGGCTGGGCCGCGCTTTCGCGGGCGGCAGCCTGCCGAACGATGACGTTTCCGGTGCTTACTACAATCCTGCCGATATGATGCTCGGCAAAGGCACTCAGGCGCAGGCTGGCATAACCTTTATCGGCATCAGCATGGAAACGGAAAATTCCGGTTCGAGCGTCCGGCTGCCGGGCAACTTGGGCGCGGTCCTCACCCAGCCGGGCACCGTGCCGGTGTTTGTGACTGTGCCGTCCGCGGGACGCAACGACGACGGCGGCACCGATAAACTGGTGCCCAACGGTTATTACGCCATGGATATCAATGACCGGATGCGGTTTGGCCTCGGCATCACCGCGCCCTTTGCGGTCAGCACCAGCTACGGCAGAAACTGGATCGGACGCTACCACGCGGTCAATTCAGATCTGCTGACGGTCGACGTCAATCCCTCCATCGCCTATCGCATCAACGAGAGCTTCTCCATCGGGGCGGGGGTCAGCGCCCAGTATGCCGAAGCGAAGCTCAGCCAAGCGCTGTTCAATCCGCTGAGCGCTTTCACCAAGGATGGCTATGCGGCTGTCAAGGCCGACGGCTGGGCGTTTGGTTACAATTTAGGCGCCCTGTATGAATACGATGCCAACACCCGGTTCAGCCTCAGCTATCGGTCGCGCATCAAGCATTCGGTCGACGGCGATCGAACCATTTCCGACTACATTCCGAGCCGCAACGGCACGGTGTCCGCCAAGGCGGATGTAACCTTGCCAGACTGGGTGGGGCTGGCGGCTTACCGGCGGCTCGACGACCGCTGGGCGGTGATGGGTGGGGTGCGCTGGACCAACTGGAGCGTGTTCGACAAGCTGGAAATCGATTTTGGCGACGGCTCGAAAAGTGTCACGCCGGAGCATTGGAAGGATAGCTGGTCGTTCGGGATCGCCGTCAGTTACGACTACAATCCAGATTGGACTTTCCGGACGGGTTACGTCCACGATCAAACCCCGGTTCCCTCCACGGAATTTCGCACCCCGCGCATTCCCGACAACGACCGCAACGCTTTTGCGCTCGGCTTCACCTATCATCCCAACCCGCAGCTCGCCGTCGACTTTGGCTATATGTACATCAAGTTCGCCGACGGCGGCACCGAAAACACCATCAATCTGATTCCCGCGCCCGCCGGACTGATTACCGATACGCTGCGGATCGACTACAGCGGTACGGGCAATTTGATCGGCTTGCAGGCCAGCTACCGATTTTGAGTCGTCCGTAGCCGTAGATCAGCCAAATCGGCAAAGCCGGGGATACTGACCCGGCTTTATGTTTGAGGGTGCGGCGGAGGATACTGAGCGTGTGACCGCGTGTCTCGACAGCCTGAAGCGAGGAGTTTGACGCATGAATAACGCAGCAGCCATCCGCCGGGTGGCGGTTCTGGGCGCGGGGGTGATGGGCGCGCAGATCGCCGCCCATCTGGCCAACGCCGATGTGCCGGTGGTGTTGTTCGACCTACCGGCCAAGGACGGCGATCCCAACGGGATCGCGACCAAGGCCATCGCCAATCTGGCCAAGTTGAATCCCGCGCCGCTGGCGGTCAAGGAGCGGGTCGAGCTGATCCAACCCGCCAATTACGACCAGCATCTGGAGCTGTTGCGAAGCTGCGATCTGGTGATCGAGGCCATCGCCGAGCGCCCGGACTGGAAGGCCGATCTCTACCGCCGCATCGCGCCCCATCTCAACGATCGGGCGATTTTGGCGACCAACACCTCCGGCTTGCGGCTGAATTTGTTGGCCGATTCGGTGCCGGAACAGGCGCGGGCGCGTTTTTGCGGCATTCACTTCTTCAATCCGCCGCGCTACATGGCGCTGGTCGAACTGATTCCCTGCGCGGCCACCGATCCGGCCATCCTCGATTTGTTGGAAACCTTCCTGGTCAGCACCTTGGGCAAGGGCGTGGTGCGGGCCAAGGACACCCCCAACTTCATCGCCAACCGCATCGGCGTGTTTTCGATGGCCGCCATCATGCACCACACCCAGGCGTTCGGACTCGGCCTGGATTTGGTGGATGCGCTGACCGGTCCCGCCATCGGCCGGGCCAAGAGCGCGACCTATCGCACCGCCGACATCGTCGGTCTGGACACCATGGGCCATGTGCTCAAGGGCTCGGCGCTGGCGCTGGAACACGATCCCTGGCGCAAGTATTACACCGTGCCGGCATGGCTCGGCGGCTTGATCGAGAAAGGCGCGCTCGGCCAGAAGACCGGGGCTGGCTTCTACGCCGGCAAGGGCAAGCAGGTGCTCGATCCGGCCACCGGCGCTTATCAAAACGCCGGCGCCAAGCCCGATGAGGCGGTGCGGGCGATTTTAAAGATCAAGCATCCGTCCGAGAAATTCACCGCCCTGCGCGCCAGCGACCACCCGCAAGCGCAATTTTTGTGGGCGATCCACCGCGATGTGTTCCATTACGCGGCGGTGCTGCTGGCGGAAATCGCCGATAACGCCCGCGATGTCGATTTCGCCATCCGCTGGGGTTTCGGCTGGAGTCTGGGACCGTTTGAGATCTGGCAGGCGGCCGGTTGGAAACAGGTGGCCGCGTGGATCAAGGAAGACATCGCCGCCGGCAAGGCGATGACCGACGCGCCACTGCCGGCCTGGGTCGATCAAATCGACGGCCCGCACCAGCCGCAAGGCTCTTATTCGGCGGCGGAAAACGCCTATCAGCCGCGCTCCAAGTTGCCGGTGTACCAGCGCCAGCTTTACCCCGAACAGGTGTTGGGCGAAGCGCCGCACCGTTACGGTGAAACGGTGTTCGAAAACAGCGGCGCGCGGCTGTGGACCACCGGCGACGGCATCGGCGTGCTGAGCTTCAAAAGCAAGCTGCACGTCATCGGCGACGATGTGCTGGACGGCGTGCTGGAGAGTTTGAAAATCGCCGAACAGCGCTTCGACGGCCTCGTCATCTGGCAAACCGAAGCGCCGTTCAGCGCCGGAGCCAATCTGGCCCAAGCGGTGCCGGTAGTGCTGGCCGGCGATTTCGCGACCTTCGAGAACACGGTCGCTAAATTCCAACGCGCCACCAGCGCGCTGCGCACTTCGGCGATCCCGGTGGTGGGCGCGGCGCAGGGGCTGGCGCTCGGCGGCGGCTGCGAGTTTTTGATGCATTGCGACCGGGTGGTGGCGGCGCTGGAAAGCTACATCGGTTTGGTCGAGGTCGGGGTCGGCCTGATTCCGGCCGGTGGCGGTTGCAAGGAGTTCGCTCTTCGGGCCATGCACGAAGCCAAGGGCGGCGATTTGCTACCGTTTCTACGCTCGTACTTTGAGGCGATGGCGATGGCCAAGGTGTCGCGCAGCGCCGAGGAGGCCAAGCAACTGGGCTATCTGAAACCGACTGATATCATCATCTTTAACCCGCACGAACTGCTGTACGTCGCCAAGGCGCAAGCGCGGGCGCTGGCCGAGGCCGGCTACCGGCCGCCGCAACCGCGCTCGATCCGCGTGGCGGGGCGCACCGGCATCGCCGCCTGCCAGATGGCGCTGGTCAACCTGCGCGACGGCGGATTTATTTCGCCGCACGATTACACCTTGGGCGTCAAGATCGCGACGGCCCTGTGCGGCGGCGAGGTCGATCCCGACGCGCGGGTCGATGAAGCGTGGCTGCTCGGTTTGGAGCGTAAGGCCTTCGTCGAACTGGCGAAAACGCCGCTCACTCAGGCCCGGATCGAGTCCATGCTCAAGACCGGCAAGCCGCTGCGTAACTGATGGCTGGGAGACTGCTGATGGGCAAACAAATTCAGGATGCTTACATCGTGGCCGCCGCCCGCACCCCGGTCGGCAAGGTGCGCGGCGCGTTTCGCAACACCCGCCCGGACGACCTGCTCGCCCATGTATTGCGCGGCGTGATGGCGCAATGTCCGGGTCTGGACCCCCAGCAAATCGGCGATGTGATCGTCGGTTGCGCCATGCCGGAAGCCGAGCAGGGCATGAACGTGGCGCGGATCGGGCTGTTGCTGGCCGGTCTGCCGGATAGCGTGCCGGGCATGACCATCAACCGCTTCTGCGCGTCCGGCTTGCAGGCGGTGGCGCAAGCCGCCGACCGCATCCGCTTGGGCGAGGCCGACGCGATGCTGGCCGCCGGCACCGAAACCATGACCATGATCCCGATGGGCGGCAACAAGATCGCGCTCAACTCGGAGGTGTTCGCCAGGGAGGAGAACATCGGCATCGCCTACGGCATGGGGCTGACGGCGGAGAAGGTGGCGGAGCAGTGGAAAATCTCGCGCGAGGAGCAAGACGCTTTCGCGGTGGAAAGCCACCGGCGCGCCGTCGCCGCCATCGCCGGCGGCGAATTCAAGCAGGAAATCCTGCCCTACACCGTGCTCGACCGCTCGCCGGACAGTCAAACCATGCAGGTGCGCGTTCGCGAGCGGGTGGTGGAGCACGACGAAGGCCCGCGCCCAGATTCCAGTCTGGAGGGTCTGGCCAAGCTCAAGCCGGTGTTCGCCGCGCGCGGCAGCGTCACCGCCGGCAACAGCTCGCAGATGAGCGATGGCGCGGGGGCGGTGTTGCTGATGAGCGAGCGGTTGGTCTCGCAATTGAATCTGAAGCCCTTGACCCGCTTCGTCAGCTACGCGGTGGCTGGGGTGCCGCCGCGCATCATGGGCATCGGCCCGCTCGCGGCGATTCCCAAAGCCTTGGAACTGGCTGGATTAACGCAAGACCAACTCGATTGGGTCGAGCTGAACGAGGCGTTCGCCGCCCAAAGTCTGGCGGTGATTCGCGATCTCAAACTCGATTCGGCTAAGATCAACCCGCTCGGCGGGGCGATCGCGCTCGGCCATCCGTTGGGCGCGACCGGCGCGATCCGCACCGCCACGTTGGTGCACGGCCTGCGCCGGCGCGGCGGAAAATACGGCATGGTCACCATGTGCATCGGCACCGGCATGGGCGCGGCCGGGATATTTGAGGCGCTGTAACTGAACTTGCTTTGAAAAAAGGGATACCTCCATGAATGCAATGCGCGTGACGGCAGGGGGCGGTTGGGGCTGGATCGTCGAGGGTTGGCGATTGTTTGCCAGAGCGCCCGGAATCTGGTTGGTCATCATGCTGATCTACCTGGGAATCAGCGTAGTGCTGTCGTTTATTCCCTTCGTTGGCACGCTGGCTTACGCGCTCTTGTCGCCTGTGCTGGCCGGAGGAATGCTCTACGGCGCGGCGGCGCTGGATCGAGGCGAATCCTTGGAGATCGGCCACTTGTTCCAGGGCTTCAAGGATCAGGACCGGATGGGGCCTTTGGTCGTGCTCGGCCTGATCAGTTTGGCCGCCGGCGTGCTGATGGCGCTGGTCATGTTCGTGTTCATGGGCGGGGGGCTGTTGCTGGGAGGCGCTTTGGATCATACCGGCGCGGTCGTGCCCCCCGAATCCATGGGCGGCATTTTCGTCGGCTTCGGGTTGATTGCCTTCTTAATCATCCTCGCCATCAGTTTTCTGGTCGCCATGGCGCTGTTCTACGGCGTGCCGCTGGTGATGTTGGCCGGGCAGCACGCTTGGCCGGCCATTCAAGACAGTATTGCCGCTTGCTGGATCAATTTTCTGCCGCTGCTGGTGTTTGGGCTGATCTATTTCGTGTTGGGGATTGTGGCGATCATTCCGTTAGGGCTGGGTTTTCTGGTGCTGGGGCCGGTGACGGTCGGCGCGATCTACGCCAGTTACCGTGAGGTTTTCCAAGGACCAGCGCGGCCGTCGATCAGTTTGGCAAAATAAAACGCCAGGGATAGCAGGCTCGATAACCCTAAGCCGGAAGCGCGCCGCTCGTGGGGGTTGACGGCGGGTTTCGAGGCGCGGTAACGCCAGGAATAGGGGGGATTGCACTAGGAACAGGCGTCAATCCCGCTTCTAGAGCGTCGTGCATCCTGGCTAATCGACCCCGGAAAACAGCGATTTGATCAATCGTGTCCGCAGTAGCTCCACCGCTTCGAAAACCTCCGCCGCGGTTTCCGCGTATAGCGGTCCCGTCTCGCGATAGATGCTGCCCTGATTGCCCACAAGGCTCACTGTAACTCGGATTTTCGTCACCATTTTGGACCGCTGCCTGTCCCATATCAGCGCTTTGTCGGCGGTAATCGCTAATGGCATGATGGCATCCCCACTGTTCGATCCCCATTTCAGCCCGGACGGCGTGTTCGGGCCAATCCACGCGTTGGCGTCAGTTCGAGGGATGCATATTGAATGCCAGTGATTCGAGGGTGCCTGCTTCCTCCGAGGAGGTCAGCAGACAGTCAGAGCGGGGTGTTCGGCGCTGGGCCGGTCGAAGTGGTAGCCTTGGGCCAGATCGATTCCCAGGTCGCGGATCATATCGAGCGTGGCCGCATCCTCGACGAACTCGGCGACCGTGGTTTTGTGCAGGCCGCGCGCCACTTCCACCATGGCCCGGATGAACACTTGATTGTCGTAGTTGTTGGGTAGATCGCGGATGAACAAACCGTCGATCTTGAGCACTTTGACGTTCAGGTATTTCAAGTAAGCGAAGGTGGAGAAACCGCTGCCGAAATCATCCAGACACACGCCGCAGCCGACCTGCTGGATGGCTTCGATAAAACGCTGCGCGTCCTGCACGTCAGAGACGGCGGCGGTCTCGGTCAGCTCGACCAACAGCCGTTGCGGGGCGACTTCACAGTCCGCCAGCAGCCGCCGGATGAACTGGGGTAGCGTCGGATCGTCGAAGGTGCGGCCCGAGAGGTTGACCGCCAACGGCGGCAAATCGGGGTGTTGGCCCAGCAAGTTGATGCTCTGTCTCAATACCCAGCGGTCGATATCGAGCACTTGGCCGCTCTTTTCGGCCAGATGGATGAATTGACCCGGCAAAATCGGATAATCGGGTTGATCCGGATTGCGCATCCGCAGTAATACTTCAAGATGGCTGAGGGTTCGGTCTTGAGTGTGATAGACCCCCTGAAAATGTAGGTCGAACAAATCGTCGTCCAGCGCTTGTGCGATCCGGCTGTTCCAGTTCAGCCGCCGCACCATCGCTTCGGTCGAATCGCGGTCGGGATCATACAGGGTCCAGGTGTTCTTGCCCTGATTTTTCGCTTGATACATCGCGGTATCGGCATGGGCCACCAACTCTTCCACGCTGTTGCCGTGCTCGGGAAAAACGGCGACTCCCACGCTGGCCGTCAGACGCAGATTTGTCCCCTGAAAGCGAAAGGGTATCGCCGAGACCGTATCCACGATCCGAGCGGGGAGCGCGCCGGGTTCATAGCCGGTTCCGAGCGTGCTGAGAATGGCGAATTCGTCCCCGCCGAGCCGAGCGAACATTTCTGTCGCCCGGACGTGGGCGGCAATTTCTCCGGCCGTTCGCACCAGAACCGTGTCGCCGGCCCGATGGCCGAAGGTATCGTTGATCGCTTTGAATTCGTCCAGATCGAAATAGATCACCGCGAACTTACCGCCTTCGCGCAACGCGCCGGCGATTTTCTGTTCCAGCTGCTTTTGAAAACTGTGCCGGTTCGCCAGGCCGGTCAGCGGGTCGCGCTCGGCCAGATACAGGAGTTGCTGGGCGGTCTGGCGTTCGTGAGTGATATCCTCGTACAGCCACAAACGGCCCAGCATGTGTTCTTCGTTGTCCATGACCGGATAGGACATTTGCGTCAGGATGCGGCCGTCGTATAGATCGATTTCGCAGCGCTCGCTGATTTCGTGAGTGTCTTGCACTTGCAAGACGAAGCGCGAGGCGTGGTCCGGTCGGGCGAAGCGATGGGTGGAATGTTCCAGGATGTCGCGGGTCGGACGGCCGATCAGGTTCGGCGTTTCATCGTCGATGGCCCACATCCGCAGGAAAGCCGGATTGAGGTATTCCACGCATTGTTGGTTGTCCTCGAACAGGATGCCGACGCTCATGGCCGCCAATAACGCGCGCAGCCGGCCCTGTTCGCGTCGGGTCACCGCCAGCAGTTCCCGTTGCCGCAATTCGGCGACCCGTAGTTCCTCGACGGTTCTCGCCAGTTCCGCTTCGGCTTGCTTGTGTTGGGTGATGTCGGCATGGGTTCCCAACAGGCGCAGCGGCTGACCTTGCTCGTCCCGTCGGACGATGCTGCCGAGCGAAAGAATCCAGATCCAATCGCCGGCTTTGGTGCGCTGGCGGAATTCCATCCGGTAATCGGCAAGCTCTCCGGCCAAGTAAGCTCGGTAGGTGCGAGCGACTCGCTCGTGGTCGTCTGGATGCAGCCTGGCGATCCAGGTCGCGCTCGTCTCATGGAACTCGGCGGGATCGTAACCGAGCATTCGCGCGTACTCGGGACTGACAATGACATCGTCGGTTTGAACGTTCAGATCGTAAAGGCCCTGATTGGTGGCCGCCAGCGCCAAGCGCAGCCGCTCCTCGCTTTCCCGTAAAGCGATCTCGGCCCGCTGGCGCTCGCCGATTTCTTGTTCGAGCGCGCTGTTGGCGGCGGCCAGCGCCCGGTTGCGAGCGGCTACGGTGCCGGCCCGATCATACAATTGCCGGTAGGCATGACTGAGCTGTTCCAACATTTCATTGAAGATTCGCCCGAGTTGCTCGACTTCGAAAACACCGTGAGAGTCGAAGCGGTGGTCCAACGAGCCGCTTTTGATAACCCGCCGAGCGACGGATTCCAGCTCGCGCAGCGGATGGGTCAGATAATGCGCGCCCGCCTTGGCAAGGCCGAAGACCGCCAGCATCACGCTGGCTCCCAGCGCGGCGTAGATGAAGAACAAGCGGTTCAAGGATGCCGTCAAAATGTCCCGATCCACCGACGCTTCGACGGCGAGTTCCAGCGGTTGCAAGACAGCCGGTACGAGTAACCTCTCCGTATGCACCAAACGCTCTGGATCGCCTGAAGAGTCGGGCGGCGGCGTGGCCGTGGCGTGTCTGGAATGAATGAGCCGCAGCGCGATGCGCGGGCTGTTGGAATGCGAAGGCGCGAATTGCAGGCGGGCGAGCGCGACTTTGTAGAGCAGAGCGCCTTCCGGTGAGAGCGTGCGGGAATAGAAGATCGGTTCGGCTACCAGTAAATAATCCCCGCCGGCGTCCGTCCCCAGCACCGCATAGGATTTGCCGTCCTCCAGGACTTGGCGCCGCCAATCGTGCGCTTCAAGGGGCAACTCACCGTTTCCGGCGATGGAGTGGCCTTCGAAATCCGCCAGCGCCAGCACCACGGGCACATCGTTGATGCTGGAAAAATCCTTGAGGAAAGGCATCAGGGCGGTTTGACGGGTCAGACTGTCCATCAGCGCGTTCAGGATCAGCGTGTTTTCCGCCAGTTTGCTCAAGGTCGTCGTGACGGCGCGCAAGGTATTGCCCAGTTGTTGGGCATACAGGGAAGCTTGGGTTCTCAGGGCGCCAACTTCATTATCGATCAGTTGCCTGCGGGTGAAGGTATAGGACAAACCGCCGATCAGCAGCACGAAGCCGAAGGTCAAACCCGTTGCCGCGAGCGCGATCCGAGTCGCCAAGCGCGTCCTGGGCAGTTTCGCCGCGGTTTGTGGTTCTGTACTCGACGATGCGTCGGTCGCGCTCCCTTGACGGCGTGCCATCCGTTCAGTCTCCCGGCGCCAGCGGTATGATGGCGCCGTCCGGGCGGTAGGTCGCCATGAACACATCCTCCGCGCCGAGCGCTTCGTGATTATCCGCGGTGAACGGCCGTTCGAAAAATTTAACCAAGCCCCGGTAGTGAGTGACCCGTTCCAGCGCGTCGCGCACCGCGCCGCGATCCGTGGTGTCCGCCAGATCGATGGCGCGCGCCACCAAATGGGTGAGGTCGTAGGCTTGGCCGAAGCCGACGGGCGATTCGATGTCCTCGATCCGTGACAAGCCGAATAACCGTGCGCTGACCCCCAGCACCCGTTGCACGAGTTCCGGGTCGGCCTTATAGAAGCTGAACGTCTGCACCACCGAAAAATCCAATTTAGCCAAATCCTGCCCGACCAACTTGACGAAATTTCCGCCTGTCACGCCCCAGTGACTGATGACCGGCAAGCGCTGCTCGGGCGGCAAAGCCGCCAGTTCGCGACAGAGGATGACGGCCTCGCTGTCGTTGGCGACGAAAACGATGGCTTGCGCGCCAGCGGCGCGTAACGCTTGGTATTTTTCGACCATGCTTTTCTCGCCCCATTGATACCATTCGAGACCGACCGAGCGTGGCAGGGGGGCTTCTCGAAAATAGTTCTCGGCGACGGCCAGATTGCTTTTGCCCCAGGTGGTGTTGGGAAGCAGCAAACCGACTCGTTCCGCCCCCTTGCCGAGCGCGCGTTGCAGCATGACGGGCATTGCCAGGCCGTCTCGCAGCGACAGGCGAAACATATAATTAGGATTTTTGCCGTTTTGAATGATGGCGTCCGCCGCCGCCCAAGGGTCGAGCACGATCATTTTCAACTCGTGCGCGAGTTCCACATATTCGAGGACGACCGGACTGAAGCGGCCGGTGAACATCGCCACCATATCGGGCATCCGGGCAAATTCTTGCAAATTTTTCACGCCGCGGGCCGTCACCGAGCGGTTGTCCTTGGAAACGAGTTGCAAGGGGCGGCCTTTCAGCACGCCGCCGGCGCGGTTGATTTCGTCGATAGCGGTCAGAATGCCGCGCTCGATGGCTTGCGCGGACGTGCTTTGTTCGACGCCGAACTCACCATCGAGCCCCAGATAAACCGGCCGGCTTTCTTCGGCGTGCGGGCGTGCGGGCAAAAAGAGAACCACACCAAGGAGAAAGACCTGAAACCGGAGCATGATTTACCTCCTTCCTTATTGTCTTCGTGCTAAATCCATGAATCATGATCGCGCGTCTTGCGCCGGGACCCGGCGATCGATCGTTTGATGCGGGCCGGCGCTGGCGCGCTAAGCGTGGGGCGCCAAGTAAACGACGTACATGGGGGCCGAGGCCGGCGCTGGCGGCGGTGGCAAGCGATCTGCTGGGCGCGCCAGTACGATCCGTCGGCGCGGCGGTGCCCCAGCTCGACGACGATCTGGACATACCAGACTCGCCCCGCGGTATTGGAGTTTAGTCATCCTGGCCGCTGGCGTGTCAGAACTTGAATTCCTCGATCAGAAGCTGGAGTTGTAGTAACGCTTGAGTGCTGATGTTCAGCATTCGAAAACCGGTATCGTAAAAATCCGGATTGACGTCCCGACCGGTCCAAACGGTTTCTCCTTCCAGATGAATGCGCTGACGCGGGGCGCCTTCCTTGGGAACATCCACCCGCAGCCGGTAAATTTGATTGACCGGCAGGGGTTTATCGTTGACCAAACGCATTCCTTCCTTGTTGATATCCACGATATGGCCCAGCAATTCGTTGGTGTCTCGGTCGTAAACCCGCAGGTACATCACAAGATACCAGCGCTTGAGCCGGCGCTTTTCGATTCCGGAAGGTTCGGGAAGACTCATGGAGGCCTCTTGGCGAGTAAGGTGAGGTGAGCCGCCGGCCTACCAGCCCGCGGGAATGTTTGCTTGGCGGTTACAATCCATGCCGGCCAAGCAAGGTCGGAGTTAACAGGCATGAGCGAACGGTGTCAGGGCGTCAGGGTTGGGTTCAGGCTGTAAGTCCCGGTGATACTGGCCCGATCCAGAACGTGTCCTTCAATGGCCCTTAGCACTTGCGGGCCGGTAAAGTTACCCTCCACGGGACAGCGCGGCACGTCGAGCGCGTAGAGGGTAAAAACATAATGATGGACGATGCTGTCATTCCACGGCGGACAGGGGCCATCATAGCCAAAATAGTCGCCCGCCATGGCGGAATCGCCCGCGAACCACTCACGATAATTATTGATGCCCTGCCGGGTGCCGCGCGGACCCCCTGGCCCCGGTTTGCCGCCGGGGGTGACGCCTTTGGAAAATTCGCCGGCCTGGATTTGCGCCGGTGTCGGTGGCAGATCCACCAGAATCCAATGATAAAAATCGGTGCGGGGTAAGTCCGCCGGAACCTGCCGTCCTTCCTGGTTGACGTCATCAGCGCGGGTCGGCACGTCCGGGTCATGGCAGATCAACACCAGCGAGCGGGTGCCAGCGGGTAGGCCACTCCATTCGAAGGGCGGATTGATATTGTCGCCTAAGGTGACGTGCTGCTCGGGATCGGGAACGCCGAAGGCGTGGTCGGCGGGGACCGGGCGTTGCGCGCGCAGAGCGGAGCTAGTGAACTGCATGACCTTCCTCCAAGTAAAGCATTCTAAGAATAAGCGTGTGTAGGAACTGGGGCCAAAACTGGCGGCCGATAAATTGTCACGGCAGCATAGACCATGAATGGCGAATGGTGGAGCGCAAAGTTTGACGGCGTTTCTCAAAAAGTCGTTGCTGCCTGTACAATGGCCAGACCGCTGACCGCGAGCTTCAGCGGCTATGATAAACCACTAGACCCTACCGCGTCGTCTGGTCAGCTCACTGATTTCATAAGCCATCGTTACATGTGGCGCGAAAGCGATAGTGTAGCCGGTTTTGAGTGCAATAACTCGCTTTTTCTTGCTTCGAACTTGAGCGTTTGTCGATCAAGCTAATGATAAGTATTAAGAATGTTTAGGTTATGAGCAATCCCTACACACCTCATGAAATCGCTGGCGCGGTGCTGCTGTGACCGCGCAGCCGCGGCGCTATACCGGCGAACGACCGCCGGCGCGGTTCAACATGGCGCGTTATTGTTTGCGAGAGGCCGCGCGGCTTACACCGGATAAGGTGGCGTTGATCGTCGTATCCGATGCTCGCGCGCCCGTCGAGCAGGCGGAGCGCTGGACATATCGGCAGCTAGACGAAGCAGTGCGCCGGGTCGCGGCGGGTCTGCGCGGTTTGGGCTTAGAGCCGGGCGCGCGGTTGATGATCCGCATGGGCAACACCAGCGATTACGCCCTGCTGTTTTTCGGGGCCATCGCCGCCGGTTGCGTGCCGCTGCCGTCCTCAGCACAGCTCACTGAAAAAGAAGCGGACTTCCTGTTGATGGATTCCGGCGCGCGGATGATCGCGCTGTCCGATGAACTGGCGATCGCGCCGCCGGCGGGCGTGCGGGTGTTCGGCCCCGCCGAGATGGCGGCGCTGCGCGCCAACCGCGAGCTGCTGGATTACGCCGACACCGCCGCCGCCGATCCGGCCTTCCTGGTCTATACCTCCGGCACCACCGGCCAGCCCAAGGGCGTGCTGCACGCCCAGCGGTCGGCGTGGGGGCGGCGACCGATGTACCAGGGGTGGTATGGCGTCCGCCCGGACGATGTGATCCTGCACGCCGGGGCTTTCAATTGGACCTATACCTTGGGCGTCGGTTTGACCGATCCCTGGGCCAACGGTGCGACCGCGGTACTGTACAACGGTCCGCGCGATATCGCGGTCTGGCCACTGCTGCTAGCGAACTTTCGGGCCACCTTGTTTGCCGCCGTGCCGGGTGTCTACCGACAGATTTTAAAATACACGGACTTGCGCGATTTTGATTTGTCCAACTTGCGTCATGGCCTGACCGCCGGCGAAGCGCTGAGCGTGGCCTTGCTGAAGCAATGGCGTGAGATCACCGGCAGGGAACTGTACGAGGCGCTGGGGATGACCGAATGCTCGACCTATATTTCCTCCTCGCCGAGCGTGCCGGTCAAGCCCGGCAGTCCCGGCAAGCCGCAACAAGGCCGCTGCGTGGTGGTGCTGCCGGTCGAGGGGGGCGAGGAACCGCTCCCGCCGGGCGAGACCGGCCTGCTGGCGGTGCATCGCAGCGATCCGGGGTTGATGCTGGGTTATTGGAACCGGCCGGACGAGGAGGAATGGGTCTATCGGGGTGAGTGGTTCCTGGGCGGCGATCTGGTCCATTGCGATGCCGATGGCTACATGGTCCATCACGGCCGCAACGATGACGTGATGAACGCGATGGGTTATCGCGTCTCACCGCTGGAGGTCGAGCATTGCCTGAGCCAGCATCCGGCGGTGGCCGAGGTGGCGGTGGCCGAGCTGGCGGTGCGCGACGGAGTATCGGTCATCGCGGCGTTCGTAGTGCCGCGCGATCCCGACGAGCCGAACGGAGTGGATGCCGCGCCGCTGCTGGCTTACGCGCACGAGCATCTGGCTGCCTATAAATGTCCCCGCGAGATCATTTTCACCGACGGTCTGCCGCGCACCCCCAACGGCAAGGTCCGCCGCCGGGATCTGGCGCAAGGGCGGCGGTGAGCCGGTTTCGATAGACAGTGCGGAAACTCCTGCTTTCCCTTGGGACAAGAGCAGGGGTGGGGGTTGATTCCTAAATCAGCGGCTGTATTCGTTGCGGAGCGAGCCGTCAAAAGCGGCCGGAGTCAAGGCGGCAGCGCTTGAAACAACTACCCTTTGTTGCGGAGGGCCTTGCGCACGCCGCCGTGGAAGCTCTCGATCGCGTCGGTGGTGTGGAGGATCGTGCGCGCCGGGGCGGGGACGGCCAAATAAATCCTTAGTTATAAGAAAGGGTATTGACAAGCTTCCCGTCTCCCGCTACTTGTTAAATAAGCTAGTCAAAAGATGGGGGCTTTCAGGTCATGGTCGCAGTGGAATGTGGCTTGAATGAGTGTCAGTACTGTTATGTACTGCGTCCCAATCGTTCGCTAACATGGCGGCAAAATCTGCTGTTTCTCGGCGGGCTAAGCGGAATGACGCTGATCGGCATAGCACCCTTGGTCGCCATGGGGTTTTGGCCGGTGTTACCATTCGCGGGGCTGGAACTGTTAGTGGTAGGCATCGGTTTGTACCGCGTGATGTGTCGCTGCCATGAGTGCGAAGTCATTTACGTCGCGGCGGACAGCATCCGCATCGAGCGGGGCCGGCGCGGTCCCCGGCAATCCTGGGTGCTGACGCGAGCTTGGGCGCAGGTGGTGCTGAGGGCCTGCCCCCGCCACTGGTACCCGAGCCAATTGCTGATTCGCGCTCACGGCCGCAGCGTGGAAATCGGCCGCTTTTTAGTCGAGGAAGAACGAAAAAAACTCGCGCGGGATTTGACGCGCTGCCTTCGCGGAGAGCTCTGAAGCGACGGCCTGATTTCCAGCCCGAAAGGGCCAAAAGTCCGAAAGGGCCAAAATGAATGTGGTGTTTTTAATTCTTTGCGTCTTGGCCACTTAAGGCGCGTTCAACTATCGGGAGAGGAGGAGTATGACCATCAGTCAACTTGCAAAGCAGGGCGCCGCCGGTTTGGCCGGTGCGTCGCTCCTGGCGTGGAGCCTGGGGGCGCGGGCCGAACTGGCGTTGAACATGCCCCGCGGCGTCACCGCCGTCAGCCGGGAAGTCTACGATTTGCACATGCTGATTTTTTGGATTTGCGTGGCGATCGGCGCGGTGGTGTTCGGCGTCATGTTCTGGTCGATTTTCCATCATCGTAAATCCCGTGGGGCGGTGCCCGCTCAATTTCACGAAAGCACTCTGGTCGAGATCGTGTGGACGGTGATTCCGATGCTGATCTTGATCGCCATGGCGATTCCCGCCACCAAGACGCTGGTCAAGATGTACGATTCCCGCGATGCCGAATTGACCGTCAAGGTCACCGGCTATCAGTGGCGCTGGCAATATGATTATCTCGATCAGAACGTCGGGTTCTTCAGCGTGCTTTCCACGCCTTCGGCGCAAATCCGCAACGTCGCCGCCAAGGGCGAGCATTATCTGCTGGAAGTCGACAACCCGTTGGTGGTGCCGGTCGGTAAAAAAGTTCGCTTGCTGACCACCGCCGCCGATGTGATTCATTCCTGGTGGGTGCCGGACTTGGGCTGGAAGAAAGACGCCATTCCCGGTTTCATCAACGAAAGCTGGACCTTGATCGAGAAGCCCGGTATTTATCGGGGTCAATGCGCCGAACTGTGCGGCAAGGATCACGGCTACATGCCGATCGTGGTCAAGGCCGTGCCCGAGGCTGAATTCAAGGAGTGGCTCGCGCAGATGAAGGCCAAGAGCAAACCCAACCCGCAAACCGCAAGTAACGACTCAACCGCTCAAACCGCCTCTGGAGGTCAAACGCTATGAGCACCGCATCGCACGCTCACGATCACGGGCATGACGATCATGATCACGGGCCACCGCGCGGCTTGACCCGTTGGATCTTCACCACCAACCATAAAGATATCGGCACCTTGTACCTGCTGTTTTCGTTGCTGATGTTCTTTGTCGGCGGTTCCATGGCGCTGGTGATTCGCGCCGAGCTGTTCCAGCCGGGCTTGCAGATCGTCAATCCCGACTTCTTCAATCAAATGACCACCATGCACGCGCTGGTGATGATTTTCGGCGCGGTGATGCCGGCGTTCGTCGGCTTGGCCAACTGGTTGGTGCCGATGATGATCGGCGCGCCGGACATGGCCCTGCCGCGCATGAACAACTGGTCGTTCTGGATCATGCCGTTCGCCTTTACCCTGCTGCTGTCGACGTTGTTTCTGCCGGGCGGCGGACCGGCCGGCGGCTGGACGCTGTATCCGCCGTTGGTGTTGCAAACCGGTGACGCCTTTCCGTTCGTGATCCTGGCCGTTCACATGATGGGTGCCTCCTCGATCATGGGAGCGATCAACATCATCGCGACGATTTTGAACCTGCGCGCCCCTGGCATGACCCTGATGAAAATGCCGCTGTTTGTGTGGACGTGGTTGATCACCGCTTATCTGTTGATCGCGGTGATGCCGGTGTTGGCCGGCTCGGTGACCATGCTGCTGACCGACAAGTTCTTTGGCACGTCCTTTTTCAATGCCGGCGGCGGCGGCGATCCGGTGATGTTCCAGCATATCTTCTGGTTCTTCGGCCATCCCGAGGTCTACATCATGATCCTGCCGGCGTTTGGGGTGATTTCCATGATCATCCCCACCTTCGCCCGCAAACCGCTGTTCGGTTATGCATCGATGGTGTACGCCACCGCCTCCATCGCGTTTTTGTCCTTCATCGTCTGGGCGCACCACATGTTCACGGTGGGAATGCCGCTGGCGGGCGAGCTGTTTTTCATGTACGCGACCATGCTGATCGCGGTGCCGACTGGCGTGAAGGTGTTCAATTGGATTTCGACCATGTGGCGCGGCGCGATGACCTTCGAAACGCCCATGCTGTTCGCCATCGCCTTCGTGGTGCTGTTTACCATCGGCGGCTTTTCCGGTCTGATGCTGGCCATGGCGCCGGCCGATTTCCAGTATCAGGACACCTATTTCGTGGTGGCGCATTTCCACTACGTGCTGGTGCCGGGCGCGGTGTTCTCGATCATGGCGGCCGCTTATTACTGGCTGCCGAAATGGACCGGCCACATGTACGATGAAAAATTGGGTCAATGGCATTTCTGGTTGTCGACCATCGGCGTCAACGTGTTGTTTTTCCCGCAGCATTTCTTGGGGTTGGCCGGGATGCCGCGCCGCATTCCCGACTATGCCCTGCAATTCACCGAGTTCAACATGGTCTCGACCGTCGGCGCGTTCGTGTTCGGTTTCTCGCAACTGCTGTTCGCCTACAACGTCATCAAAACCATTCGCAGCGGCGTGAAAGCGACCGATCAGGTCTGGGAAGGCGCGCACGGTCTGGAATGGACCCTGCCATCGCCACCCCCCTACCATACCTTCACCACTGCTCCCGAGGTCAAATGAGTAACAGTGAGTCGGTGGTGATGGCCGACGCCACCAAGACCTCGGCCCGGACGGCGACGGAACAGCGCGCCGTCCGGGCCCGGCGCTTGGTGGTTGTCTTGGTGGTGGTGGCTGTCGCAATTTATTTCGGTTTCATTCTGATGATGGCGTGGCGCTGATGATCGAAACGCATGATGAAACGAAAGCCGTCGCCAACCGTCGGTTGGTGCGGCGTCTGTTGTTGCTGACCGCGGGCATGTTTGCCTTTGGGTTTTTGATGATTCCGTTCTATGACGTGCTGTGCAAGGTCACCGGCCTCAACGGTAAGACCGGCGGGCGCGTGGCGGTGGTGGAACCGGTGAAAGTGGACGAAGCGCGCACGGTGACCGTGGAATTCGTTGCCAGTTTGAACTTGGGCGCGCCGTGGGAGTTCGCGCCCAAGGTCGCTCGGATGCAGGTGCATCCCGGCCAGTTCTACCAGACGCAATTTTGGGCCAAGAACTTGGCCGATCAGCCCATGACCGGCCAGGCCATCCCCAGCGTTTCGCCGGGGCTGGCGGCCTCGCATTTCCAAAAGATCGAATGCTTCTGTTTCAACCGCCAACTGTTCAAGGCGGGCGAGGGCAGGGATATGCCGGTGACTTTTCGCATCGACCCAGATTTGCCGGCGGACGTGCGCACCGTCACGCTGTCCTATACTTTCTTCAGAATCGATAACGCGGGAAGCTAGCGGGTTTTATTAAAAAAGCCTGCACCCGCCACCTTTCAGACCAATCCAGCGAGGGGATATTCATGACGCACGCGGAACATGCGCCAGGCCATTATGCGGAACCGGTGACCGACCATTATTACGTACCGCATCACAGCCACTGGCCGATCGTGGCTTCCATCAGTCTGTTTACCATGATGTACGGCGGCGCCACGCTGTTGAATGGGGGCGGCAAAACCATTTTGCTGGTCGGAGTCACCTTGATTTTGATCACCATGTTCGGCTGGTTCGGCACGGTGATCCGCGAAAGCCAGAAAGGCCTTTACAGCGCGCAGATGGATCGCTCGTTTCGCTGGGGAATGGCGTGGTTTATCTTCTCGGAAGTGATGTTCTTCGCGGCGTTTTTTGGGGCGCTGTTCTACGCGCGCGGTTTGTCGGTTCCCTGGTTGGGCGGAGAAACCGATCACGGGGTTTTGACGCACGGGGTGCTCTGGCCCAAGTACGAGGCCGATTGGCCGACCAACGGTCCCGCCGACATCGGCGGGTTCTTCGCGCCGATGCACGCCTGGGGTCTGCCGGCCCTCAACACGCTGATCCTGCTCAGCAGCGGTGTGACCATCACCTTGGCGCATTGGGGGTTGGTGGAAGGAAAGCGGTCGCAGTTGATCAAGTGGCTGGCGGCGACGGTGGCCTTGGGCGTGTTGTTCCTATTCTTGCAAGCCACCGAATACCACGAAGCCTATAAAGAGTTGAATCTGACGCTGGGCAGCGGGATTTACGGCTCCACCTTCTTCATGCTGACCGGCTTTCACGGCCTGCACGTCACCATCGGCGCGATCATCCTGACCGTGATTTTACTGCGCAGTATGGCCGGCCATTTCACACCGCATCACCACTTCGCCTTTGAAGCGGCGGCGTGGTATTGGCATTTCGTGGACGTAGTGTGGCTGGGTTTGTTTATTTTCGTCTATTGGATGTAAGGCGGCCGAGCGGCCTGTCATCATAAGCCGTGCGGGGTGATCAGGCCGACGGCGTAAGCCAGCATGAGCAGTACAAACAGAGCGACCGACAGGCCGATTCTCAGTGTCAAGGCTTTGACCATGCGGTGATTTTGGCCGTGGTCGTTGATCAGAAAAAACAGCCCCGAACCCAGGCTTCCGAGAATCATCAGCAGCAGGATGAAAACGACGAGCTTGATGATCATCAATAAGTTCCGGTGAATGATTGAAGGTCGCTGCGAGTATAAACCAATTCGGATTGGGGTAATGGCTTGGGTTTTGGGCGGGAGCGACGATGCGCTTGCAACTGGGTGACTGGCTTTTTCAACCCGGCTGGCCGTCCACTCTCGCCACCCTGCTGCTGTTGCCGTTGCTGCTCGGGCTGGGTTTCTGGCAGTCGGATCGGGCGCGGCAGAAAGCGGAGCTGCAAACCGCCTTTGCCGAGCGGTTTCAGCGGCCGTCGGTGCCGCTGGCCGATGTCGATCCCGCCGATCCCGCCCAGCGTTATGTGCGAGTGAGCGCCTCCGGTCGTTATGACGACGCGCATCAGCTCTTGCTGGACAACCAGGTGCGCGACGGTCAAGCGGGGTATCATGTGCTCACCCCGTTGCGATTGAACGACCATACGGCGGTTCTGGTCAATCGGGGGTGGTTGCCGCTCGGCGCTTCGCGGCAAACCTTGCCGGACGTGGCCGTGCCTGAAGAGTCCGTTACCGTCACCGGCTGGCTGGCCCAACCCGCCAATCCAGGTTTGTGGTGGGGGGAGGCGACTGGAGCGGCTTCAACCTGGCCGCGCGTCGTGCCTTATGTGGATTATCAGCGGCTGGGTGTCCTGCTGAATTATCCGCTGCAAGCGGCGGTGATCCTGCTGGAGCCGGACGCCCCCGCCGGTTACTGGCGCGACTGGCAACCCCGCTTTGGCGGAATCGGACCGGAGCGCCATCGCGGTTACGCCGCGCAGTGGTTCGGCTTGGCGGCCTCTCTGCTGATCCTGTATCTTGCGATCAATATCTCCCGATCATCTCGCGTCGATTGATTGACCCATGAACGTCCGTTCGATTTCATCGATTCCTCTCGCGTTGCCGCCGATCTGGCGGCAACGGGTGTTACTGCTGTTCATTATCGCCTGCTTCGCCGTCCCGCTGGGAGTGGCTGGGTTGCTGGTCGGCCATTGGCGGCCCGAGGGGTCGGTCCAGCACGGCGAATTGTTGGACCCGGCCCGGCCGCTGGATTTGTGGTTTGCCGCGGTGGACGACGATCGTCCCCGTGCCATGCTCAAAGGCCAATGGGTGCTGGCTTATGTCGGTTCGGCGGCAGCGTGCGAGGCGCGGTGCCGCACGGCGTTGTACGATATGCGGCAAGTGCGGTTGGCTTTGGGCAAGGATATGGACCGGGTTCGAACTCTGGTGCTGCTGGATGGCCGGCCGCAGACTGCCTTGCGGCAGTGGTTGGCCGCCGAGCATCCGGCCACGACGGTCGGGGTGGCCGCCGCCGCCCAGCGCAATGCCCTGTTGGCGGCGTTCGTCCAGCCAGGGCAACTGGGCGATTGGCTGTATCTGTTGGACCCACTCGGCAATCTGTTGATGCGCTATCCGGTCGATACCGAACCGCGCGGTTTGCTCAAGGATCTCCAGCGGCTGCTGAAATGGTCGAAAATCGGATGACCGGAATCCGCAAGACGCTGTTTCACCGCTTGGCTTGGGCGGCGCTGGCCTTGACGTTCGTCGTGGTGGTTTTGGGCGCTTACGTCCGTTTGTCGGACGCCGGTTTAGGTTGTCCCGACTGGCCGGGCTGCTATGGTCAGTTGGATGTGCCCGATGAAGCCCAGCAAATCGCACGGGCTAATGACGCTTATCCGCACCGTCCGGTGGAGCCCGCCAAGGCCTGGAAAGAGATGGTTCACCGCTATTTCGCCGGAACCCTGGGCGTGCTGGTTCTGACGCTGGCCGTGTTGGCTTGGCGAAACCGATCATCTGGCCACCAACCTGTCGCGTTACCGTTATTCTTGCTGGGGCTGATCGTGTTTCAGGCACTGCTGGGGATGTGGACCGTGACTTGGCAGTTGAAACCGGTGGTGGTCATGGCGCATCTGTTGGGAGGGTTGGCGACCTTGAGCCTGCTGGCTTGGCTGGTGCTGCGCCAAGGCGGCTACGGCCTGGAAGCCGTGGCGGTCGACCATCGGCCCTTACGCAATTACGCGCTGCTGGGATTGGCGCTGTTGGTGGCGCAGATCGCCTTGGGGGGCTGGACCAGCGCCAATTATGCGGCCTTGGCCTGTCCCGACTTCCCGACCTGCCAGAGCCATTGGTGGCCGCCGACCGATTTTAAGGAGGCGTTTACCCTGTGGCGGGGTCTCGGCGTTTCCTACGAAGGCGGCGTATTGGCCAACGACGCCCGCGTCACCATCCATTTGATGCACCGGTTGGGCGCTTTGGTGGTCTTGCTCTATCTGGGCTGGCTGAGCTGGCGGTTGCTGAGGGCCGACCACAGCCGCGCGCTCCGATCCATCGGGCTGGTGGTCGCCGCCTTGTTGGCCGGCCAACTGGCTTTGGGCATCGCCAACGTTCTCCTGCGGTTGCCCTTGCCGGTCGCGGCCGCGCACAACGGCGGCGCCGCACTGCTGTTGCTCGCCTTGGTGGCGCTCAATCATTTGGTCCGACCGGAAACCACCGCATGATGGCCGCTACTTTCCAAACGCTGCGCGCCAGTTTGCGCCGCCACGGTCGGGATTATCTGGAATTGACTAAGCCCAGGGTGGTCGCTTTGATCACCTTTACCGCCATCGTCGGCATGTTGCTGGCCACGCCGGATATGGTGCCGTGGGACATTTTGCTGTTCGGGTCGCTGGGGATCGCGCTGATGGCGGGTTCCGCCGCCGCCGTCAACCATCTGGTCGATCGGAAGGCGGATGCCATCATGGCCCGGACCCGGCACCGGCCGTTGCCCAGCGGGCATTTGGAGTCGTGGCAGGTCTTGGGGTTCGCCTCGCTCATCGGCGTGGGCGGTTTTGCCTTGTTATTGGCTTTCACCAATCCGTTGACCGCCGTTTTGACCTTCGCTTCGCTGATCGGCTATGCGGTCATCTACACCCTGTTTCTCAAGCGGGCCACGCCGCAGAATATCGTCATCGGCGGGGCGGCCGGAGCAGCGCCCCCGCTGCTGGGTTGGACGGCGGTCACCGGGCAAGTGGATTCCGGCGCGCTGCTGCTGTTTTTGATCATTTACATTTGGACGCCGCCACATTTTTGGGCGCTCGCCATCCATCGCCGCCACGATTACGCCAACGCCGATATCCCCATGCTGCCGGTGACTCATGGCGTGGCCTTCACCCGGCTGCATATCCTGCTTTATACCATCTTATTGTTTCTGGTCACGCTGCTGCCGTTCCTGACCGGCATGAGCGGCTGGATTTATCTGGCCGGCGCCGTGGTTTTGGGTCTGCGGTTTCTCAGCTACGCTACCCGTTTGTACGCAACGGGTAACGACCGTTTGGCGATGCCGACCTTCGGGTTCTCGATCGTTTATCTATTTGGCCTGTTCGCCGCCTTGATGCTCGATCATTACGCGGCGCGCCTGTTGGCTAAAGTCTAAATTCCAGCTTTTTGGGAAGGCGGGCCGAGCGCGGCTAAGGCATTGCCGTTTTTTATAATATTAGCTAATGCTGATTGAGAAAACCCAGGCAATATTAGTAGAATAAGCCATCGTCTGGTCCCAGCGGACGCCTGCTCCAGCCCGGCTTTCAACCGGCGGAAAATAACTATACGCTTCCAACCTCGTGGCTTGCTAAGGAGGCTTAAAGATGGCCCAAAGCTCAGCATTGCCGGTCGAACAATATAATTTCGATATCGTCCGAAGGTTCATGATCGTGGCCATGGTCTATGGCGTCATCGGCATGACCGTCGGCGTCTACATCGCCTGTGAACTGGCGTGGCCCTTTCTCAATTTCGACATTCCCGCCCTGACCTTCGGCCGACTGCGGCCGGTGCACACCAGCTTGGTCATTTTCGGATTCGGCGGCAGCGCGCTGTTTGCGACCGCTTACTACATCGTGCAACGCACCTGTCAGGCGCGGCTGGCGTTTCCCTGGCTGGCCGAATTCACGTTCTGGGGCTGGACGGCGGGCGTCGCGCTGGGCGTGATCACCTATATGGCCGGTTTTTCCCAAGGCCGGGAATACGCGGAATTCGAATGGCCGCTGGACATCGCCATCACCCTGGTGTGGGTGTGCTACATCGTGGTCTACGTCGAAACTCTGCGCCGGCGCAGCCAGCCCCACATTTACGTCGCCAACTGGTTTTTCCTGGCCTTCCTGCTCGCCGTGGCGCTGCTGCACATCTTCAACAATCTGGCGGTACCATCGGGCTTGCTCAAATCCTACAGCCTATTTTCCGGCGTGCAGGACGCCATGACCCAGTGGTGGTATGGCCATAACGCGGTGGGCTTCTTCCTGACCGCCGCTTTCCTGGGCATGATGTATTATTTCGTCCCCAAGCAGGCGGGACGCCCAGTCTACTCTTACCGGTTGTCGATCATCCATTTCTGGGCGTTGATCTTTCTGTATATGTGGGCCGGCGGCCATCACCTGCACTGGACCTCCTTGCCTGATTGGGTGTCGAGCCTGTCGGCGACCTTTTCCATCCTGCTGCTGATGCCGTCCTGGGGCGGCATGATCAACGGCATCATGACCCTGTCCGGCGCTTGGGACAAGCTGCGCTCCGACCCGATCATGCTGTTTCTGATCACCTCGCTGTCGTTCTACGGTATGTCCACCTTCGAAGGTCCGCTGATGTCGCTCAAGAGCGTCAACGCGCTGTCGCACTACACCGACTGGACCATCGGCCACGTTCATTCGGGCGCGCTGGGTTGGGTGGCGCTGGTGAGCTTCGGCTCCTTCTATCATCTGATCCCGCGTTTGTATCAAACCAAACTGTACAGTCAGGCGCTGATTTACGTGCACTTCTGGCTCGCCACCATCGGCATCGTGCTCTATATCACCTCGATGTGGGTCGCCGGCATCGGCCAGGGTTTGATGCTGCGCAGCTTCGACGATTACGGCAATCTGGCTTACACCTTCATCGAAACCGTCGAGTTCATGCACACGCCGTATGTGTGGCGCGCCTTGGGCGGCGCCTTCTTCGTGGCGGGCGCGTTGGTGATGGCCTACAACCTGGTGATGACCATTCAGGCGTCCCGCCGCGAGCAGGATGCCTTGGAAGCCAAACTGGCGGCCAAACTGGCCAAGGCTTGACGCGCGGCTTAGCGGAGAACGACCATGCGACACGAACAAATCGAAACCAATTCCGCCCTAATGCTGCTGTTGATCCTGGTGGTCATCAGCATCGGTGGCCTGGTGGAAATCGTCCCGTTGTTTTACATCAATGAGACCATCGAAAAGGTGGACGGCGTGCGTCCCTACACGCCGTTGGAAACCCGAGGCCGCGATATTTACGTGCGGGAGGGCTGCTATCTGTGCCATTCCCAGCAGATTCGGCCGTTTCGCGATGAGTGGCTGCGCTACGGTCATTATTCGCTGGCGGCGGAGTCGCAATACGACCATCCGTTCCAGTGGGGCTCCCGGCGCACGGGGCCCGATCTGGCGCGGGTAGGGAGTAAATACTCCAACCAGTGGCAGGTGCAACATCTGAAAAACCCCCAGTCGGTCGTCCCGCAATCCATCATGCCGCGGTATCCGTGGTTACTGGAACACGATCTGGATTACTCCGATGTGGGCGCCCGGATGCGCGCGCAACGAGCGGCCGGCGTTCCTTATTCCCTGACGCAACAGGAGTACGACGCCAACGTCAAGCGCTTCGGTAAAGACATCGCCGATCAACTGGATATCAATCAGGCGCAGGACAGCTTGCTGAAACAGGCGCGCGAGAAGGATTTTGACGGTTTTCCCAACCGGGTCTCGGAAATGGAGGCGCTGGTCGCGTACTTGCAGGTGTTGGGCACCATGGTGGATTTCACCAAGTACGACGAGGGGTATTTCGCCCAGTTCCGTTAATTCCGAATCGCGCCCCCTGATGTGGGGCGCTGGAGTTCGCGCCGATGTTTGATTGGCTGCTGTGGTTCACCCGGATGGAAAATTCCAAGCCTTTGGCGCTGGTGCTGTTTTTCGGCGCCTTTTGCGGCATTCTGATTTACGTGTTTACCGGCAAGCAGCGCGCCAAGCGCTTGGAATCATATAAATACCTTCCCTTCGCTGATGATGAGCCATCGCTGTCCGACCTGCGATCCGAGCAAAAATCCCAATCCCGCAAGGTGATGGACAATGAGTGAAAAAACAACCGAACAACAATCGACCGGTGCCGTGCAGACCACCGGACACGCCTGGGACGGCGATTTACAGGAATACAACAACCCGCTGCCACGTTGGTGGCTGTGGTGTTTTTATGGCACCGTGGTTTTTTCGGTGCTGTATTGGTTCATCTACCCCTCCTGGCCGGTCGGGCAAACGTGGCTCAAGGGCTTTGGCAGCGTCAGCTACACCGTGACCGACAAAGCGACCGGCCAGCAGAAAGAGCAGGACTATCGCTGGAACACCCGCTCGCTGCTGCTGGAAGACCTCAGCGACGCCGCCAACAACAAGCAGCGCAAGGACATGATGGCCAAGGTCCAGGCAGCCGATTACGAGCAGATCCTCAAGGACCCTAAGATGATGGAGTTCGCGCGTTCGGTCGGCAAGGGGCTGTTCGGCGACAATTGCGCGGCCTGTCACGGTCGGGGCGGGCAGGGCGTCGCTGGTTTGTATCCGAACTTGACCGACGATGATTGGCTGTGGGGCAGCGACATGGCGCAGATCCATCAAACGCTGGTGCAAGGCCGCAAAGGCTTCATGCCGGCCTTCGGGCAGGTACTGAAGCCGGAACAACTGGACGATGTGGCCGAGTACGTCCTGACTTTGGCGAGTGAAACCCGGCCGAGCGATGCGTCCGAGCGCGGCAAGGACATTTTTCACGGCCAGACCGGCGGTTGCTACTACTGCCACGGTGCCGACGCCAAAGGCCTGCCCTCGCAGGGCGCGGCCAATCTGACCGACAAGATTTGGGCGGTCGCCGATGTGCCCGCGCAAAAGAACTTGCAAGACAAAAAAACGGCCCTCAAGAACTTCATTTCGTCTGGCGTGAACAACACTCGGATCATGCCGTCTTGGAAAGATCGTTTGTCGCCGACCGATATCAAGCTCTTGGCGGTTTACGTCCGTCAGTTGGGCGGCGGCAAGCAGTAACTTACCGCAGTCCACTAAAAGGCTGGTTGGCTCGCCAATCCACTCACCCCCCGCTCGGGGGGTGAGGCGTTTATCCCCAATAATATTAATATTTGCTAATATTCTCTGCTGCATGGGGCGTCCGAGCTGGTTTGCCGTCGCTAGGGTGCCGCCGGCCGACATTCAGCAGCGGCCTCCTTAGCGCACCCTGTAACCGTCCACGCCGTTCAATGGTAAATCGAGTGGATCATGTCTGAAGAAACAGCCCAGCTTTATCAGAAGCGCATTCAAATCTATCCGCGTTCCGTCAAGGGGCGATTTCGCAATCTCAAAACCGCCGCGCTGGTATTGGCGTATGTGATTTATTACCTGCTGCCCTGGCTGCGCTGGGATCGGCCCAACGCGCCCGATCAGGCCGTGCTTTATGATTTGCCGGGCCGGCATTTCTACATCTTTGGCTTGACCATTCAAGTGCAAGACATCTTCTGGCTGGCCGGCGCGCTGATCATTTTCGCGATCTTACTGTTTTTCGTCACCGGCTTGGCCGGGCGGGTCTGGTGCGGCTATTTCTGCTTTCAGACCCTGTGGACCGATCTGTTCATGATGGTGGAGCATTGGGTGCAGGGCGAACGGCCGGCGCGGATGCGGCTCGACAAGGGACCGTGGAACCGCGAGAAGTTCGTCAAGAAAGGCGGCACCTACGCCTTGTGGCTGTTGATCGCGTTCTGGACGGGTCTGACCTTTACCATGTATTGGACCGATGCGCCGACGCTGGTGGTGGATACGCTGCTGGGGCGAGCGCCGTATCCGGCGTACTTCACCACCTTCTTGCTGACCGCGACGACCTTCGTCATGGCGGGTCTAGCCCGCGAGCAGGTCTGCACCTACATGTGCCCCTACGCGCGCTTTCAAAGCGCCATGTTCGACCATGACACGCTGATCGTATCCTACGACCAGCGGCGCGGCGACGGTGAAAAAAGGCGCGCCAAACTCGGTAAAGGCTTGAAAACCCGCGAAGAGCGCCAAGCGCAGGGGGTCGGGGATTGCATCGAATGCGGTTATTGCGTGCAGGTGTGTCCGGTCGGCATCGACATTCGCAAGGGCCTTCAGTATCAGTGTATCTCCTGCGCGCTGTGCATCGACGCCTGCGACACCATCATGGACAATTTACAATGGCCGCGCGGCTTGATCCGCTATACCTCGGAAAATGCCCTCAACGGCAAGAAAACCAATCTGATCAAGGCAAAAACGATAGGTTACGGCGTGATTCTGGTGGCGGCCATCACGATGTTGACCTGGAGCATTCTGACCCGCTCGTCTTACACGGCGACCGTCGAACAAGTCCGTCAGCCGTTGTACTCGCAACTGACCGACGGCAGCATCCGCAATACCTACGAAATCAAGCTGAACAACAAGTTGACGGCGCCGATGACGGTAGGCATCGGCCTCGAAGGCGCGACCGGCGCGATTCTGGACATGGATGGCATGGAGCGAATCGCGTTGGAACCTCAGGAGCGCATCAAGTTGCTAGCGCGCGTGCACATTGCGCCCGATCCGACCGGAAAGGGCGAACACGTCGATAAAATTACGTTCGTCATCAAAACTTTGGAGGGGATGACGGGCGAATCGATCCGCCGGCAGGTGCCGTTCTCCACGCCGGATGACGGGCAATGACCGACCTGTTGCTCAGCCTCGCCGGCGGCGCGGGACTGGTCCTGCTGGCCAATGTGGCGCTGGTCCGGTTCGGTCGGACCAGCGCCAAGCAGGCCGCCGCCGTGGTGGCCTTGGCGACGGTGGGCCTTTATGTTCCTTACAGTATTATCCGTTGGCCCGGCGGTGACGTCTTTGCGATTCATTTGGGAATTTACCTACTGGTTTCGCTGGCTTGCGGGATGTTGTTGAACCTCCGGGCCAGCGGCCAGGGATTACACTGGGGGCCGGCCGCGATTACCGGCTTTTTCATCGTGGTAGCGATATTGGGCGCGCTGTTTGTCTCTGTCGCCGAACGCGGTCTGACGCCATCCCTGTGGAGTTGGTTAATGCCCACCGCCGATAACGGCCGAAAGGTCACCTCGGTTTTTCCAGGCGTGATTTCGCATGATTTCCATCAGAAAGAAGCGCTCTATAACCAGTATCTCCAGCAAGTCGAGCGGCAGCGGCAACGGGGCTGGCAAGTCCAGAAAGGCTGGTTGGGGGAGGTCTCAGTCAATGAATCGTCGGTGTTTCGAGTGGCCGTGCGCACCCGCGAAGGCGAACCCGTGACCGGAGCTGAGGTGGCCGGGCAATTTCTACGGCCGTCGGACACCCGACAGGATGTCGTCTTCGCTCTGAAAGAAACCGCTCCCGGCGTCTATGAACAGGCGGTGGTCTTAGCGTTGGCGGGAAGCTGGAATTTGGTGCTCCATATTCGCAAGGGCGAGGATTTGCACGAAATCCGCGCGGTCACACAAGTATCATCCCGTTAGATCGCAGTCGGTTGATCTTATTTCGCGAGGGCGCTACGTCAAATTTCATGCCCGTTTCCACCGAAGCGCTCGCCGGAGCTGGCTCAGCGACGGAAAGTGCCTGTTTCCACTGCGGCTTGCCGGTCCCACCGGGCGCACGCTATGCGGTGGTGATCGAGAATCGAAGCCAGCCGATGTGCTGTCACGGCTGTGCGGCGGTGGCGGAGGCTATCGTAGCGGCCGGGCTGAGCAATTTTTATCATCATCGCACCGCGCCTTCCCGCCGCGCCGAGGATTTGATCCCCGAGCCGTTGCGCGGGTTGGAGCTGTACGACCGGCCGGAGTTGCAAAAAAGCTTCGTGCATGTCGAGAGCGAGCATGTTCGAGACGCCGCGCTGATGATGGAAGGGATCGTTTGCGCCGCCTGCGTCTGGTTGAACGAGCGCCATGTCAGCCGCTTGCCGGGCGTGTTGGAATTTCGGGTCAATTATTCTACCCATCGCGCCAGCGTGCGCTGGGACGAGCGCCAGATTCGGCTCAGCGAGATTCTGGCCGCCATTTCCGCCATCGGTTACCTCGCCCATCCCTTCGATCCGCGCCGCCAGGAAGCGCTGCTGAAACGCGAACGCACCGCGGCCTTGCGCCGGTTGGCGGTGGCCGGTCTCGGCTCGATGCAGGTGATGATGCTGGCGGTTGGGTTGTATGCCGGCGACTATCAGGGCATGGAGGATTGGATTCGGGCGTTCTTGCGCTGGGTCTGTCTGATACTGGCCGTGCCGGTGGTGGCTTATTCCGCGCAACCCTTCTACCAAAGCGCATGGCGCGACCTGCGTCGCTGGCAGTTGGGGATGGATGTGCCGGTCTCCCTAGCGATCGTGACGGCCTTTGCCGCCAGCGTCTGGTACACCTGGCGGGGGGGCGGCGAGGTCTATTACGATTCGGTCACCATGTTCGTCTTTTTTCTGCTGGCGGGTCGGTTTCTGGAAATGAGCGCGCGCCACAAGGCGGGGCAGATTTCCGAAGCCTTGGTGCGGATGTTGCCGGCCTCCGCGACCCGGCTCGATGCCGCGGGCGGCGAACAGGTCGTTCCGATTGCGGAATTGACGCCCGGCGATCGGGTGCTGGTGCGGCCGGGCGAGACCATCCCGGCGGATGGGCGGGTGGTGGAAGGAGCGAGCAAGGTCGATGAATCGCTGTTGACCGGCGAAAGCCTGCCCTTGCCGCGCGGGGTGGGCGAAACGTTGATCGGCGGCGCGGTCAACGTGGAAAGCCCGCTGGTCATGCAGGTCGAAAAGATCGGTTCCGACACCGTGCTATCGGCCATCGTGCGCCTGCTGGATCGGGCTCAGGCTGAAAAACCGCGCCTGGCCATGCTGGCTGACCGTATC
The DNA here is from genome assembly GCA_016713505.1 of Candidatus Competibacteraceae bacterium. Taxonomy (NCBI): domain Bacteria; kingdom Pseudomonadati; phylum Pseudomonadota; class Gammaproteobacteria; family Candidatus Competibacteraceae; species Candidatus Competibacteraceae bacterium. The sequence continues at coordinate 826,084 of JADJPA010000001.1, forward strand.
GCCGGCTGGTTCGTCGCTGTGCTGCTGGTGGTGGCGGGCGCGGTGCTGCTGGCTTGGTGGGCGTCGAGCGACTTCGATACCGCTTTTCGGATTACCTTGGCGGTATTGGTGGTCACTTGCCCTTGCGCGCTATCGTTGGCCACGCCGACCGCCATCGTGGCGGCGACCGGTGCGTTGACCCGGCTCGGGCTGTTGACCACGCGCGGTCATGCCTTGGAGAGTCTGGCGCGAGCCGATCAGATCATTTTCGACAAAACAGGGACATTAACCTACGGTCGGCCACGGTTGGTGGCGGTGGAGCCAGTCGGCGGATTGGCCGCTGAGCGCTGTCTGGCGCTGGCGGCGGCGCTGGAGCGCGGCTCCGAGCATCCGGTGGGCCGCGCGCTGGTGGAAGCGGCCGGCAGCGCCGTTCCGAACGCGACCGAATTGAAAAATACGCCGGGCAGCGGCGTCGCGGGGTGGATCGAAGGTCGACGCTATCGAGTGGGCCGGTCTGACTTCGTGACTGGTTCGAAAACGGAACCATCGCTCGAACGGCGCGATTTCGATGCTTCGGGAACCTGGGTGGCGTTGGGCGATGAGAGTGGGTTGCTGGCCTGGCTGCACTTGGCCGACCGGTTACGGCCCGGCGCGGCGGACGCGGTGGCCGCCTTGCAACGCCGGGGTCTGGCGGTGGAATTATTAAGCGGTGATCGTCCTGAAGCGGTCGCCCACATCGCCCGCGCCGTGGGCATCACGGCAGCCAAGGGCCGGATGTCGCCGCAGGATAAACTGGAGCGGCTGCGGCACTTGCAGAAGCAGGGTCGGATCGTGGCGATGATCGGGGACGGGGTCAACGACGCGCCGGTGCTGGCGGCGGCGCAGGTATCGCTGGCGATGGGCGGCGGCACGCAATTGGCCCATGCCACGGCCGACATGATTCTGCTGTCGGAACGGTTGGAGCATCTGGTCAGCGGGGTCGATACAGCCCGCAAAACCCTGACGGTCATGCGCGAGAATTTCGCTTGGGCGATCGGCTACAATCTCATCGCGCTGCCGCTGGCCGCCGGAGGTTGGTTGACGCCTTGGATGTCGGCGCTCGGGATGTCGTTCAGTTCGTTGTTGGTGGTGGTCAACGCGCTGCGGCTCAGGCAAGTCTGAGAGGGGGTGATTCCGTGCGGATTTTGTTCCTGTTGATTCCGATGGCCTTGGGCGTGGCCGGCGTGGCGTTGTGGGCCTTTCTTTGGGCGGTGCGAACCGGTCAGTTCGATGATTTGGAAGGACCGGCCCACCGCATTCTAATGGACGACGACGACCCGCGCCTCCCTCGGCCGCGCGGGGCTACGGACGAGCATAAATCCTTGAATGAATGAGACAAAAGATTTATTATCGCCTTATAAATCAAAAGGAGAAAAACGATGTTTACCTTTCAAAATTTTCCGTTGGCCATCATCATCGCGCTGGTTGTTATATCCTATCTGAGCTTTTTCTCGGCGGTTCCCTGGGATACGCTGTTTTAAAATCCCGCGGGCTTTTTCTGTCGGGCGATCTGTCATTTCGCCGGCCATTCGGAAAATCTGGTCCTTTCGATAGCCGCCTCCTTCTAAGAAAGAGGCGGTTTTGTTGTTTTCGCAACGAGAGATCGAGCGCATGAGCGATAGCTTGGGCCAGTTGGATCGGATTCGAATCATGGCCGGCCTGGCGGGGACGGCGCGCGCCAGCGTGAGCCGGCTGGAAGTGTTTCCAGTACTGGACTCGACCAACAGCTATTTACTGGCGGGCGCGGGGGCGGGTTGGCCCAGCGGAGTGGTTTGCCTGGCCGAACAGCAAACGGCTGGCCGAGGCCGGCAAGGGCGCAGCTGGCTGACCCCTTTTGGCGCCAGTCTGGCCCTGTCGCTGCTGTGGCGGTTTGACCGGCCGCCTTCGGCGCTCGGCGGTTTGAGCTTGGTGACCGGGCTCGCCGTGGCGCGGGCGTTGCGCGATGAAGGAGTGCCGGATGTCGGCTTGAAATGGCCGAACGATGTTTGGTGGCGCGAACGTAAACTGGGCGGGGTATTGTTGGAATCCGGCGGGACCGTCGAACGCTTTTACATCGTCGCGGGCATCGGCTTGAACGTGGCGCTAGCGCGTGAAGCGTCCGCGCTGATCGACCAGCCATGGGTGGATTTGCAGGAAATTTGGCCCGGCGCTCCGGTGGATCGGAACGCCTTGGCGGCCTCGGTGATCGGTTCGTTGATCGAGGCGTTCAGCCGCTTCCAAGACGAAGGATTCGCTGGTTTTGCCGAGGAATGGGTGCGTTTCGATCAAGTGCGGGGGCAAGGAGTACGCTTGCATTTGCCCAATGGTGTGGTGGCGGGCATCGCCCGAGGGGTCGATGTGACCGGTGCTTTGTTGCTGGAAACGCCAGATGGCCGAACGACTCCCTATCTGGGCGGGGAAATCAGCTTGAGACTGGCTTCGTGATCCTGCTGGCGGATATCGGCAACAGTCGGTTGAAGTGGGTGACGCTTGAGGGCGGCGCCTTCCAGCGGCGCGGTCAGGCCAGCCACGGCAAGACGGACTGGGCAGAGGTCGCCGCCCGGCAGTGGGGTAACCTGCCAGCGCCGACGCGGGTGCTGCTCGTCAGCGTGGCCGGTTCCGAGGCGCGTGCCGCGCTGACGGCCTGGATCGAACGGCGCTGGGGAATCCAACCGGAGTTCGTGCTGGCAACGGCGGCGGCGTGTGGCATCCGCAATGCGTATCTCGACAAGCCGGAGCGGCTGGGGGCGGATCGCTGGGTGGCGATGATCGCGGCGCGCGCCTTGACCCGTCAGCCTTGCTACGTCGTGGATTGTGGCACGGCGGTCACCCTTGATGCCTTGGCGGCGGACGGCCAGCATTTGGGCGGGGTGATCGTGCCCGGTCTGCGTTTGATGCGAGAGGCGCTATATCGGGATACCCGCCAGATTCCACCAGAAGGAGGCACTCCGCAGTTGTTCGGCCGCAATACCCGCGATTGTGTTTGGGGGGGTTCGGTACATGCGGTGGCTGCCGCCATCGATGGCATCAGCACGCGCATGATGGCGGCGGGTGGCGCGGGATTGCGGCTGTTGACCGGTGGCGATGCCGAGACGGTTTTACCTTATCTGGTAGAGTCCTTTCAGTTGGAAGCGGAGCTGATTTTCCAAGGGCTGCGGGTGATCGCCGAGCGGGGCTGAAGCGGTTCGGCCCGACGACGGTTCATTTTGTCCCCCAGCCGACCGGACTGTCAGGCGGGTCGTAGTAAGCACTGCTGCCGTAACGATCCGCGTCATTGCTGTGGTAGCCACCATCGTCATTGTCGCCGTAGCCACCATCATCGTAGTAATCCTGATAACCGTCGCAGTTATAGTATCTGATGCCTCGTACGACGATGGAGCGGCAACGTTCGGCGGGGGGAGGAGGTGGCGCTGATTGGGCAATGGCGGCCCCGAACAGCGTCCCGAGGGCCAACCCGACGATGGCGGCGCCGGCCGCTCTGTCATGATGGTCGTGCCGATAAGCGCGGTGGCCATTCCAACCGCCGTGATAACCGTTGCCGCCCCAGTATCCGCCATGATCGCCGCGGTCCCAGGCGTTCGCGGCGGACAACGGAGCCAGCGTGGTCGCGGCTAGCGCCGCTGCAAGGAGCAACCGCTTTGTCAGGTTCATAGGTCGGCCTCTCAAGTAACCTCGCCAAGACTGGCTTTTCAACGTTTGAACTCCCCTGCGCGCGTATCTCGCAAGCCGGAGCGCGGCGGATGAAGCGAAGGATTATTCGGCGGCGGACTGTGCGACACCATCAACCTCCCGCTCGACGAGCCATTCCTGCTTGATGAAACCCTTGACCTCAACGAAAGTACATGTTGGCCTGATGTCAGTCTGGCCATAGACATCGCCGAGCGCGGCAGAGTGCGCCATCCTCGGCGATGGGAGCGGTGCCAGCGACCGCCACGAAGTCGCCCACAGTTTATTCAACCCTTAACCTCAACCAAGAACCATTAGACTTCTTGCAAGCTGAAAATTATCTGAAGATGCGTCCTTGCCGGTCAGTGCCAGATAAGATTTCCCATGTGAACCGGCACGGCTTCGATCAATTCGCCGCGTCGTTCGGCGCGCAGGGCAAAATCGACCAGATCCCGTTGCAGGCATAGAATAATGTCGTCTTTGGGCAAGTTGGGGTTATCGGCATCTAAGTATTTGCGGGCGTTGTGATGCGCTAGGATTTCAGCGAGCGCGGCGATGTGATCGTAAGCTTTACCCGCGAGCAGGCTTTCCAGATAATCCGCGCAACGCTCGTCCTCGGGCGCCGGGAGGGTGGCCCGGCTGCCCATCGCCACCAAACTCACGATCGCCGGATCGCGCTGGCGGATGTAGGCGGCGGTCGCCCGCGCGTTGAGAAACGAGGCCAGCAGAACTTCGTCCGCTTTCGCCAGCGCCGCTGGGACACCGCCGACGCCGGAGGTGGAGCGGTGGATGACGGTCCGACCGCGAAAGCGCTCCGCGCCGGCTTGAAGGATTTGCGAGGGCGAATTGGTGAGATCGAAACCGGGAATGGGTTCCTCGTTGCGGGAGCCCACCAGCAAGGCATCGCCCCGGAGTGCGAAACAGCGCTCCACAGCGTTTTCGAGCAGCAAGCGCTCGGTTCCCAGGTGAATCAATAACGGTTCGCTCGAAAAGGAGCGAAAGACATCGATGACGACGGCCAGACCGGTTGCGGCTCCAGCGCCTGCCGCCAGAGCAAGCCTGCGAATTTCCATGAGTCATGGCTCCATAAAATGAGGTTGAACGCCATTATCGGGGATGCTTGTGGGCCTGCAACTCTGGTTTCGGTTTTTCCGCGCAACGGCGGGAACCCGCATGGCTATCTCCCGTTTTGCGAATAAAATAAACGCTTCCCACCAGCGGATGCACTGGACAAGATATGGAAGAATTGCTCGCGAGAATCGATAGGCATTTTAGCGCCAGCGTCAAGGCCAAGCGTCGCACCCTGGAAGCGATGGGGCCACGTATCGCCCGAGCGGCCGAACACTTGGCGGCTCGATTGCGGCAAGGCCATAAGATCCTGGTTTGCGGTAACGGCGGCTCGGCGGCGGACGCCCAGCATTTCGCCGCCGAACTCGTCAACCGCTTTGAGATCGAACGTCCGGGGTTGGCCGCCATCGCGCTGACCACCGATAGCTCCGCGCTGACCGCCATCGCCAACGACGCTGCTTTCGAGCAGGTGTTCGCCCGGCAGGTGCGCGCCTTGGGGCGTCCCGGCGACGTGCTGCTGGCGCTTTCGACCAGCGGCAATTCGCCCAATGTCCTGGCGGCCATGGAAGCCGCCCGACAAGCGGGCATGTCCACCGTGGCGCTGACGGGGCGCGACGGCGGACCGATGGCTCGGCAAATTGCTGGGGAAGATATCGAAATCCGGGTGGAAGCGACGGTGACCGCGCGGATTCAGGAAACTCATATCTTGATCATCCACTGCCTTTGTGACGGCGTGGATTGGCTATTGTTCGGAAAGGAGCAAGCATGAAAGCATGGCCATTGCGATTGATCGTCGCCGGGCTGGCGACGGTGTTGCTGAGCGGTTGCGTGGGCCTCCTGCTGGGAGGTACCGCGGTCGGCGTCGGCGTGGCGCACGACCGACGGACCACCGGCACGGTCATGGATGACCAAACGGTCGAACTGAAGATCTACGACGCCCTGAACAAGAAATTGCCGCCGGGCAACCGAATCAGCGCCACCAGTTATAACGGCGTGGTATTGCTGACCGGCGAGGCAGTGTCGGAAGGAGTAAAACAGCAGGCGGATGCGGTGGTTCGGAGCATCACCCCACCGGTCAGGGAGGTCTATAACGAATTGGTGATTGCCCGGCCTATTCCGTTGTCCGCGCGAAGCAACGACAGCTTTTTGACCAGCAAGGTCAAGACCGCCCTGTTCAAGATCAAGATTGACGACTTCGATCCCAGCCGCGTGAAGGTGGTGACGGATCGAGGCGTGGTTTATCTGATGGGCTTGGTGCGGCCGAACGAGGGGGATGCCGCCGCCAACGTCGCCAGTCAGGTGAGCGGGGTCCGGCAGGTCGTCACGCTGTTCGAGTTCATCAACTGACTATTTGACGATTTTCAGGGTCGGCTTGCGTTGGGAACCACCCGCTGGCTTGCTCGGTGGCGCGTTGGGCGGCGGTGAGGGTTCATCGCTGCCGTGCTCCTCTCCAAACGCCATGCCTTGCCCGTTTTCGCGGGCGTAAATGGCCAGGACAGCACTGACGGGGATATGCACGTTGCGGGCGACGCCGCCGAAGCGGGCGTTGAATTCGATCCATTCGTTGCCCAGGCGCAGGTCGCGCACGGCGGCGCCGTTGATGTTTAGTACGATTCGCCCTTCCTTGATGTGCTGTTTGGGCACTTCCACGCCCGGAAATTCCGCGTTGACCAGGAGATGAGGGGTCAGACCATTATCTTCAATCCATTCAAACAGGGCACGGATCAGATAGGGGCGAGTCGAAGTCATGAGAAATGGACCAAGACTGGGAAAAATAAACTCCCCAACGGGGGAGTGAGCCGCCGCCAGTTTCGCCGGAGAGCGCGCACGGTAGCGTCCCTCCGGCGAAGCGGTGACGTTAATGCACGTCCTTCCAGTATTCCTTTTTCAGAAGGTAGAAAATCACCGAAGCCAACACCAGGAATAAGACGACCCAAATCCCGATGCGCTGGCGATCCAACTGACCGGGTTCCCCGGCATACGACAGGAAGTTCACCAGATCCACCATCGCTTCCCGGAATTCAGGAGGGCTCATGCTGCCGGGTTGCACCAGCTCGAAGCCTTGGAGGACCTTGATTTCGGGGCTGTCTTTGCCTTTGGCTTTGTGAACTTCGTAGACCGGCTTTTGCCAGCCCTGAAGTTCCCACAAGACATTCGGCATACCGGCGTTGGGAAACACCGCATTGTTCACGCCAAACGGCCGGGTCGGGTCCAAATAGAAGGTTTGCAGGTAGGTGAAAAGATAGTCCACGCCGCGCGAGCGGGCGATCAGGGTCAGATCGGGGGGAGGGACGCCGAACCACTGCTTGGCGTCGGCCTTGGGCATGGCGTTTTTCATCAATTCGCCGACCTTGGCTCCGGTGAAGATCAGGTTTTGCTTGACCTGGTCGTCGGTCAGCCCGATGTCGCGGGCCAACCGGTTGTAGCGCTGGTGCTCCAGCGAATGGCAGCCCATGCAGTAATTGACGAACAATTTGGCGCCCTTTTGCAGGGAGGCCTTATTGTGCAGGTCGAGCGGAGCCCGCTGTAACGGATAGCCCGCTTCGGACGCGAGGCTCAGTGCCGGCAAAACCAGCAAGACGAATGCAACGATTGTTTTTTTCATTTTCAGGTCACCCTTTCCGGAACTGGCTTGGTCTTCTCGATGGCCGGCAAGACCGGCAGCACGAAGAAGAAAGCGAAGTAGATCGCGGAACAGATTTGCGCCAAGGTGGTACGAGCCGGCGTGGTCGGCAATGAGCCCAGATAACCCAGAATCAGAAACGAGATCACGAAGGCCGCCAGAGCCAGCTTGAATGAGAGGCCACGATAGCGGATGGATTTCACCGGACTGCGGTCCAGCCAAGGCAGGAAGAACAACAAAACGATGGATGCGCCCATGGCTAATACGCCCCAGACTTGCGTGCCGGCAAAAGACGGCACCGCCCGCAGGATGGCGTAGAACGGCGTGAAGTACCAGACCGGCGCGATATGCGGCGGCGTCTTCAGCGGGTCGGCCGGATCGAAGTTCGGGTGTTCGAGGAAATAACCACCCATCTCGGGCATGAAGAAGATCACCACCGAGAAGAACAGCAGAAAGACCATCACGCCGACCAGATCCTTGACGGTGTAGTAGGGGTGGAAGGGAATGCCATCCAGCGGTATGCCTTTCTCGTCTTTCAGCTTCTTGATTTCCACGCCATCGGGGTTGTTGGAGCCGACTTCGTGCAAGGCCAAGATGTGAGCGACCACCAGCCCGAGCAGAACCAGCGGCACGGCGATCACATGCAGCGAAAAAAAGCGGTTCAGGGTGGCGTCCGACACCACGTAATCGCCGCGAATCCAAACCGACAGATCCGGTCCGATCACCGGCAGCGCGCTGAACAGGTTGATGATCACCTGCGCGCCCCAAAACGACATCTGGCCCCAAGGCAGCAGGTAACCCATGAACGCCTCGGCCATCAGGGCGAGAAAGATCAATACGCCGAAAATCCAGATCAGTTCGCGCGGCTTTTTATAAGAACCGTAGATCAGGGCGCGGTACATGTGCAGGTAAACCATGATGAAAAAGGCCGAGGCGCCGGTGGAGTGCATGTAGCGAATCAGCCAGCCCCAGTCCACGTCGCGCATGATGTATTCGACCGACGCGAAGGCGTCGGCGGCGGATGGCTTGTAGCTCATGGTCAGCCAGATGCCGGTCAGAATTTGGTTGACCAGGACCAGCAGCGCCAGCGAACCGAAGTAATACCAGACGTTGAAATTCTTCGGCGCGTAATACTCGGTCAGATGCTCCCGCATCATCTTGGTCAGCGGGAAGCGCTCGTCGATCCAACCCAGGAAGCCGGTGGTGCCTTGTGTGTTTGCCATTATGCAGCCTCCGGGTTAACGCCGATCAACACGCGGGAGTCGCTCAGGTATCGGTAGGGAGGCACCTCCAGATTCGACGGAGCGGGAACGCTCTTGTAAACCCGGCCGGCCAAGTCGAAGCGGGAGCCGTGACAGGGGCAGAAAAAGCCACCTTTCCAGGCAGGGCCCAGATCGGCTGGCGCTACGTCGGGCCGGAAAGTGGGCGAACAACCGAGATGGGTGCAGATGCCGACCAGCACCAACACTTCGGGTTTGATGGAGCGTGTGGTGTTTTGCGCGTACTTGGGTTGCTGGCTGGCCACTTCGGAATTGGGGTCGAGCAATTCTCCTTTGAGGGCCGGCAAGTCATCCAACATTTTTTTGCTGCGTTTCAACAACCAAACCGGTTTGCCGCGCCATTCCACCGTCATCAAGGCGCCGTCTTCCAATTTGCTGATATCGGTTTCCACCGGGGCGCCGGCAGCCTGGGCCCGCTCGCTGGGCGACCAGGATTTTAAAAATGGAACGGCGACGAACGCGACGCCTACGCCGCCGACCACAGTAGCCGTAGCGGTCAGAAAGCGACGTCTGCCGAGATCGACGTCATCTACCGTACTCATACGCAGTCTCCTGTTGTAATTTATCGTTAGATTATGAATGGGTTGACCACGCAAACGGTAGGCACGGATTTCGTGTTTGCCGGAGCCGGACTGGGAGTTGTTATTATGTCGAAACCAATCGGTTTCTAGGGCGCGCCACACGGTGCGCAAACTCCTTTCAGTAGGTACTCCCGCCGTTTTTGCGGTATGGCAAAACTATAACCCAAGGAAGGTATTAGGGTCTACGCGCTTGTCGCTCGAAGCCGGCGGACGCAGCGTCCGGCCGCGGTCCATGCGGGGTTCGGACCGGATGGACCGCCGCCGGCGGAGGCGGGCGAACTGAAAGGTGCGGTCGGGCGCACCCCGGAGATGGGGTGGTTCGAAGTATGCTGGCTACTTAAACAGCGCCGCCACTTCTTGTAAAGTGGCCGGCACGAACCGGCCGTCACGCAGGAAGGTCAGCCCCACGTAATCCGAACCTTGATTGTCGGTGGTGAAGTCGACCTTGACACCGCCGATGTCGTAGGGTTGGGCGCGGGCGGCTTTCAAGAAATTTTCTCGGGTCAGCGGCCCGTCGATAGCTTGCATGATGGCGACGAACAGTCGGCCCACGATGAAGCTTTCCAGTGATATGGTATTGAGATTATTGGCTAAGGCCTTGCGCGCCTCCATCACTATCGGCAGCGGCGAATCGAGCGGTGGGACGGATTGGGTGGCGATCACTCGATCCGCTACATTTTTCCCCTTCAGTAACACGGCCAAGCGATCGCCGGCTGCCGCCGAGACCGAACTGAAGATCCAGGGTTCGTTTTTATAGCGAGCATAACCCATGAACTCGGCGGCTTGGTCGAAAAGTGCCGTGGTCGCGACCAAACGACACCGGCTGCCGCTGTCCGCTTCCCATTTTTTGAGCGACAGGTAGCCTGGCCTTGCATTCGTGGTGTCGCGCTGATAAACGCCGACCGGACCTATATTGTTACGCTCTGGATTGTCCCCCGACAAAGCCAGGATCTGATCGAGTTTGGCGACGGCGGCTTCGGTGCCGGGCTGTTTGGCCAAAGCTGCCCGAAATCCTTGCAGGCCGCTCATTCCGTAGGCGTCGTTCTGGACGTAGGCGCATACTTCAGACGGCTTGAGGCCCGTTGCCAAGCTAATCTCAACTACGGTTTCCATCTCCTGGGCGTAGCTGGCCCGGAAGTTGAGCACGTCCCCTGGCCCGGTAAAGCCCGCGCCCGTATAGAAGCCGAAGGCCGGTATTTTATTTTCGGCCAACACCGGCAGCACCGCTTTGGTGGTGGCGGTGCCCCCGCTGTGCACCATTGCGAAGATACCTTTATTGATGAGCTCCTTGGCGCCTTCTACCGCTTTGGCAGGATCGTAAAAGTCATTGTGTTGTTCGAACTCAATGGCGCGCTTCTGCACCCATTGACCGGCCAGCGCCGCTTCCATGCCCTGCTTTTGGGATTGGCCAAAAAACTTATAATCCCCTTCCAATTGAGTGGTCGCTCCGATTCGGATCGTTTTGTCAGTAACGCCGGTTTCCTTGGCGCCGCTCCAGGCGGGTGCCAAGCACAGACCCACTAGTAGGGCCAGTGAAGCTTTGCCAAGCTTCGAACCGATCCATCCACAATTCCTTTCGCGCGCGCGGCAAGCGTGAAATTTTTGTAAATACATAATAATTGGCCTATTCGGGATAATGGCTAGGAAATGAAACTATTTCAAAACAATGTCGATGTGGTGAATCAATAAACTGATAATGTGAATTTAGTCTGAAGACTATATTTATTCAATGGTATTCATAGGCTTTTCGGCAAGCAGCCGAACGTCAAGCCGGATTGTCGATTTCGACAAAAACGAAGTTTAAAAGCAATTTTTGAGCCAGCCGTTCGCCCAAGGCTTGCACGCCGTAGCGTTCGGTGGCGTGGTGACCGGCGGCAAAGAAATGCAGGCCGTTCTCGCGGGCGAAGTGCACCGTTTGCTCGGAGGCTTCGCCGGTCAGAAAGGCATCGACGCCCGCGTTCAGCGCGAGTTCGATATAGGATTGCGCGCCGCCGGTACACCAAGCCAGCCGGCGGATGGGTCTATCGTTACCGGCCACATGCAGCGGTTTTCGGCCGAGCCGGGCGGCGATGCGTGCGGCGAAAGTCTCTGCCGGCAGCGGGCTGGCCGGTTCGCCCAGCATGATCAGCCCCGGCGCGCGGCCGGGGCCGTCGGCGGCGCCGGTGACGGTCAGGTCGAGCACGCGGCCAAGCTGAGCGTTGTTGCCAAGTTCCGGGTGAGCGTCCAGCGGTAGGTGATAGGCGATCAAGCTAATATCGTGCCGGAGCAGGGTGGCGAGCCGACGCTGCTTCATACCGGTGATACGCGGGTCTTCGCCCTTCCAGAAGTAGCCGTGATGGACCAGCACGGCGTCCGCCCGACGTTCGACCGCCGCAGCCAGCAGCGCCTGACAGGCGGTGACGCCGCCGACCAGCGTTTTCACCTCTGACCGACCCTGCACCTGCAAGCCGTTCGGGCAATAATCGGTGAAGTTTTCAACCGCCAGCAAGCGATCGGCGTAAGCGACCACCTCGTTTAACCGGGCCATTGACGGGGCTCTAGAATTTCGCCGAGGGCAGCGAGCAGAGCGGCGTTTTGTGCCGGATTGCCGACGGTGATCCGCAGAAATTGCTCGATGCGCGATTGGCGGAAATGACGGACGATAACGCTTTTCTGACGCAAGGCGGCGGCCAGTTCGGCGGCATCGCGTCGAGGATGGCGGGCAAACAGGAAATTGGCGGCCGAGGGCAACACCTCGAAGCCGAGTGCTTGCAAGGCCGTTCTGACGGCTTCCCGGCTGGCGATCACCGTGTGCCGGGTGCGTTCGAAGTGGTCGCGGTCGGCGAAGGCGGCCACCGCGCCGGCGATGGCCAAGCGGTCCAGCGGGTAGGAATTGAAGCTGTTCTTGACCCGTTCCAGCGCGTCGATCAAGCCGGCGTGACCGACCGCGAAGCCGACCCGCAACCCCGCCAGCGAGCGCGATTTGGAAAGCGTCTGGGCGACCAGCAGGTTAGGGTGGCGGTCGACCAGCGCGATGGCGGTGTCGCCGCCGAAGTCGATATAGGCTTCATCCACCACCACCGCCGAATCAGGATTGTGCGCCAGCAGCCGGTCGAGATCGGCTAGCGATAGCAAACAACCGGTCGGTGCGTTGGGATTGGCGAAGATGATGCCGCCGTTGGGACGCTGATAATCGGCGACCCGCAGCGTGAAATCCTCAGCCAGCGGCACGGTTTCATAGTCGATACCATACAGGCCGCAATAGACCGGATAGAAGCTGTAAGTAATATCCGGGAACAGCAGCGGCGCGGGGTGCTGGAACAGGGCCTGAAAAACGAACGCCAACACCTCATCCGAACCGTTGCCGGCGAACACTTGAGCCGGGCTGACGCCGTAATAATCGGCGATGGCCTGTTTCAAGCGCTCGGCGTTAGGGTCGGGATAAAGCCGCAGCGCGTCGGACAATTCGCTCTGGATCGCCTCCAACACCTTGGGCGACGGTCCGTAGGGATTTTCGTTGGTATTGAGCTTGACCAGATTGATGAGCTTGGGTTGCTCGCCCGGCACGTAGGGGGTAAGCCGATCAACGACCGGACTCCAATAGGGATTGGTCATGGCCGCGCCGGGATGCGGTACTCGGCCGACCGGGCATGAGCGGTCAGGCCCTCGCCGCGCGCCAGGATCGACGCGGTGCGGCCCAGCGCGGCGGCGCCCGCCGGCGAACAGTGAATCAGGCTGGTGCGCTTCTGAAAATCGTACACGCCCAGCGGCGAGGAAAAGCGGGCGGTGCGCGAGGTCGGCAGCACATGATTGGGGCCGGCGCAGTAATCGCCCAAAGCCTCAGCGGTGTAACGACCCAAGAAAATCGCTCCGGCATGACGGATCAGCGGCAGCAGTTCCTGGGGTTTTTCCACCGATAATTCCAAATGTTCGGGGGCGATGAAATTGACGATTTGCGCGGCTTCTTCCAGATTGAGCGCTTGAATTAGCGCGGCTCGCCGGTTTAGGGAGGCGGCGATGATGTCCCGCCGTTCCATCGCCGGCAGCAACCGTTCGGCACTGACCGCGACGCGATCCAGAAACGCGGCGTCCGGGCTGATCAGGATGGGTTGGGCATCCTCATCGTGTTCGGCCTGCGAGAACAAATCCATCGCGACCCAATCGGGATCGGTCTGGCCATCGCAGACGATCAGAATTTCCGACGGACCGGCGATCATGTCGATGCCGACCGTACCGAAAACCTGACGCTTGGCGGCAGCGACGTAAATGTTGCCCGGTCCGACGATTTTATCCACGCGCGGTATGGTGGCGGTGCCGTAGGCCAGCGCCGCCACCGCTTGCGCCCCGCCGATGGCGAACACCCGATCCACCCCGGCCACGGCGGCGGCGGCCAGCACCAGGTCGTTGAGATCGCCGTTGGGAGCCGGCGCCACCATCACGATTTCCGGGACGCCGGCCACCTTGGCCGGAAGGGCGTTCATCAGCACCGAGGACGGATAGGCCGCCTTGCCGCCTGGGACGTACAGGCCGACCCGATCCAGCGCTGTGACCTGTTGGCCGAGCGTGGTGCCGTCGGGTTCGGTGAAGCTCCAGGAGTCCTGTTTCTGTCGTTCCGCATAAGCGCGAATCCGGGCGGCGGCGATTTCCAGCGCCGCGCGCTGGGTGGCGGGAATATCGGCCAGCGCCCGTTGCAACCGGGCGGCGGAGATTTCCAGATCGGCGGCCCGGACGGCGGCTGTTCGGTCGAAGCGCTGCGTGAATTCCAGCAGGGCCTCATCGCCTCGCGCTCGGACTTGCGCGAGAATTTCGCGCACCGTGGCGGTCACGGCTTCATCCGCGACGCCTTCCCAAGCGGTCAGGGTTTGCAGGCGCGACCAGAAATCGGGCTGAGCGGTATTCAAGCGTTGGATGGCGGGCATGATCGAAGCTTCAGGCGGTGTGTTCCCGGTCGGACTGGGAGCGGAGTGGGGAAGGCTCAATCAAGCGGTTACCGCGGCGGCCATGCGCGCCATGATCGCCTTGATCCGGGCGTGCTTCATTTTCATGGCCGCCTTGTTGACGATCAACCGCGAGCTGATGTCCGCGATGTGTTCCAGTGGCAGCAAACCATTGGCTTTCAAGGTGTTGCCAGTATCCACCACATCGACGATGTAATCCGCCAACCCCACCAGCGGCGCCAGCTCCATCGAGCCGTACAATTTAATCACTTCCACCTGCCGGCCCCGATCGGCGAAATAACGCCGGGTGGTGTTGACGAACTTGGTGGCGATGCGCGGGCGGCTCCAGCGGGAAGGGCGCTCGGGATGACCGGCGACCATCAGCCGGCAGCGGGCGATCTTCAAGTCGAGCGGTTCGTACAGCCCCTCACCGCCGTGCTCCAGCAACACATCCTTGCCGGCCACGCCGAGATCGGCGGCGCCGTATTGGACGTAGGTCGGCACGTCGGTGGCGCGGATGATGACCAACTTCACGTCCGGCTGGTCGGTGTCGAGGATCAGCTTGCGGCTGGTTTCGGGATCGTCGGTCGGCACGATGCCCGCCGCCGCCAGCAGCGGCAGGGTCTCCTTGAAAATACGGCCCTTGGACAGGGCGATGGTCAGCGGTGCGGTCATGGCGGCGTCAGTCAACCGGGCGTGCGGCGGATGCGCGCCCCCAGGTGCGACAGTTTCTCCTCGATGCAATCGTAGCCGCGATCGATGTGATAGATGCGGTCCAGCACGGTATCGCCGTCCGCGACCAACGCCGCCAGAATCAAGCTGGCCGAGGCGCGCAGGTCGGTGGCCATCACCGGCGCGCCGGTCAGTTTGGGCACGCCGATACTGACGGCGGTGTTGCCTTCCAGTTCGATTTGCGCGCCCATGCGTTGCAGTTCGTTGACGTGCATGAAGCGGTTCTCAAAAACCGTTTCGGTGATCATGCCAACACCGTCGGCGACGGCGTTGAGGGCCACGAACTGAGCCTGCATGTCGGTGGGGAAGGCCGGATAGGGCGCGGTGCGGATGCGGACCGCTTTGAGGCGACGGTCCGTCATGTCGGCTTCGATCCAGTCGGGGCCGGTGTTGACCTGAGCGCCGGCTTCCTCCAGTTTCAGCAGCACCGCTTCCAGAATGTCCGGGCGGGTATCCTTGACCCGGACCCGGCCGCCGGTGATCGCGCCCGCCAGCAGGTAGGTGCCGGTTTCGATGCGGTCCGGCAGCACCTGATAGTGGGTGCCGTGGAGCTGTTCGACGCCTTCGACCACCAGGGTATCGGTGCCGGCGCCGTCGATTTTGGCGCCCATGGCGGTGAGGCAGTCGGCCAGATCGACCACTTCGGGTTCGCGGGCGGCGTTCTCGATGATGGTGGTGCCCCGCGCCAGCACGGCGGCCATCAGCAGGTTTTCGGTGCCGGTCACCGTGACCAGGTCCAGCACGATGTGCGCCCCTTTCAGGCGGTCGGCGCGGGCGCGGATGTAGCCGTTCTCGACCTTGATCTCGGCGCCCATCGCCTCCAGGCCCTTGATGTGCAAATTCACCGGCCGCGACCCGATGGCGCAGCCGCCCGGCAGGGAGACTTCGGCTTGACCGAAGCGCGCCACCAGCGGACCCAACACCAAAATCGAGGCGCGCATGGTCCGCACCAGTTCGTAGGGGGCTTGAAAGGTTTGAATGGAGCGCGGGTCGACCTGGATGTTCATCCGCTCGTCCACCACCAGATCCACGCCCATGCGACCCAGCAGTTCCATGGTGGTGGTCACATCCTGTAAATGCGGAACATTGCTGATGATCACCGGGCCGTCGGCCAGCAGGGTGGCGGCCAGGATGGGCAACACCGCATTCTTGGCGCCGGAAGCGCGCAGTTCGCCGTGCAGCGGAACGCCGCCGTTGATAATCAATTTGCTCATGGAAATGGTTTGCCGGTCAGGTTAATTGCTGGCGCCAGACATCCGGCGTGTAGGTTTTGAGGGACAAGGCGTGAATTTCTTCGCGTTCCATTCGCCCGCCCAAGGCGGCGTATACCAGCCGGTGTTGTTGCAGCAGCGATTTGCCAGCGAAGTCCTGGCTGATGACCACGGCTTCGAAATGCACCCCGTCAGCGCCACTCACCAGGGCTCGGGCGCCGGGCAGATGCTGTTCGATCAATTTCTCGATGTCTTGGGCTTGCATGGCACAACCAAAGGTAAGGGTTCTAAGAATGAAAGCGGCGGGGCGGTGACTGAAAAAACGCGCGCTCGCCAGGTCGGCTTCTTCACGCGCCGGGCAGCAGCGTTTCCAGGTCGACAACCTCGATGATCGCCCGCATTTGCGCCGGAACGTTGGTGAAAAGTAGCACCTGCTGGCGCTGCTGGGCCTCGCGCAACCATTCCACCAACAGCGCCACGCCCGCGCTGTTGGAGCGCCGCACGCCGCCCAGATCGACGCGCGAGATCGACTCATCCAACAGCGGCGTTTCAGCGCGCTCCCACAGCTCCGCGACCGAATCGAAATCCAGCTCGCCGCGAACCCGCAGCGTGTCGCCGACGCATTCCGCCGTTGCGGTAGCCATCATCGGGCGGGCTGCGCGTTGCGCTGGCGCAGGTCGGCGATCACCGCGTCCATGCCGCTGGCGCGAATCCGGTCGGCGAACGTGCCGCGGTAGTTGGTGACCAAGCTGATGCCGTCGACGGTCACATCGTAAACTTTCCAGGCGTCGTCACCGCGATGCATGTTGTAGCTGATCTGAATCGGTTGGCCGGTTTTGGGCCGGACCTCGGTTTTGACCGTCGCCTCATCGCCGGCCGGCGCGCCGGCTTGCGGCAGCGGATGGATGGTTTCGTCGGAGTATTCCAGCAGCGCCTTGGCATAGGTCCGCACCAGCAGCGTGCGAAATTCTTCAGTGAACTGGCCGCGCTGTTCGGGGGTGGCTTGTTGCCAGGCCCGGCCCAACACCCAGCGCGACATCAGTTCAAAATCAAAATTCGGCAACACGATCTGGTTGACCAGCTCGTAAATCCGGCCCGGCTCGCGCTCGATGGTGGCCCGATTGGCGCGCAGGGCCTCCAGCATCCGCGTTGAGGTGTCCTGAACGACCGCCTCGGGCGGCGCGGCGGCATGAACCGCGCCGCAGCCTAGTGTCAGTAACAGCAGACAGAGGGCAATACTACGTCTCATGGTACAACGACTCCTAACGGGTCAATGACGCAACCGGGCGGTTTCGGCCGATGAACAAACGACTTGGCGCGCGGGAGCTCAAGGCGTTTTGGCCGGCGGCTCGCCCGAGGCGGCGTTGGTGAACATCCGGCCGATCAGTTTTTCCAGCACCAGCGCCGATTGCGTCAGCTTCAAGGTGCTGCCGTTCTTAAGATGATCGTCCATGCCGCCCGGTTCCAAGCCGACATATTGTTCCCCCAGCAAACCGGAGGTGAGGATGCTGGCGCTCGAATCCGTCGGTAGCCGGTCGTATTGGGGTTCGATGGACAGCGTGACCAGCGCTTCAAAGCTTTGGGGGTCCAGGTCGATGCCGGTCACGCGGCCGATCCGCACGCCGGCCAGGGTGACCGGCGCACGGATTTTGAGACCGCCGATGTTCTCGAAACGGGCCGTCACGCGATAGCCCTTGTCTTCACCGATGCGGGCGATATCGCTGACCTTGAGCGCCAGCAGCAGAAAGGCCGCCAACCCCAGGACAACGAAAATGCCCACCATAAGCTCCAAATGCTTTTGACGCATGATCACCAAGCTCCAAACATCAGGGCGGTCAGCAGAAAATCCCAGCCCAGCACCGATAGTGAAGTGACCACCACGGTTTGGGTGGTGGCGAGACTGACCCCTCCCGAGGTCGGTTGTGCCTCGTAACCCTCGAACAGAGCGATCCAATTGGCCAAAACCGCGAAGACTAGGCTTTTGATGACGACCCCGTTACCGATATCTTCCCACAACAAGACCCTCGCTTGCATTTGCGCCCAGAACGCGCCGCCGTCCACGCCCAATTGCACGACGGACACCAAGTAGCCGCCCAGAATGCCGACCGCCGTGAAAATGGCCGTCAGCAAGGGCACCGCGATGAATCCGGCCAAAAAGCGCGGCGCCAGCACCCGCACGAAAGGATCGACCGCCATCATTTGCATGCTGGCCAGTTGCTCGGTGGCTTTCATCAGGCCGATTTCGGCGGTCAGCGCCGAGCCGGCCCGGCCGGCGTAGAGCAACGCGGTCAGCACCGGTCCCAGCTCTCGGATCAACGACAGCGCCACCACCGTGCCGAGCGACGAGGTGGCGCCGAAATCCACCAGATTGGCATAGCCCTGCAAGCCCAGCACCATGCCCACGAACAAGCCCGACACCAGGACGATCGGCAGGGACAGCACGCCGACCGCGTGCAGTTGTCTGACCAGCAGGCCGGGGCGTTGGAACAGGAAGACCAGCGCTCCCAACAGGCGCAGAAAGAACAGATTGGCCCGTCCCAGCGCGGTCAGTCTATCCAGGACGAACCGACCTAGCTTTTCCGGGGCGGCCGTCATGCCGAGGCCCGCAACAGCAAATCGGTTTCGTAAGGCGGCGCCGGATAATGAAACGACATCGGCCCATCGGGCAAGGCGTGCATGAACTGATCGACCCAGGGCGAGGTCGAGCGGCTCAGTGCCTCGGGGGTGCCGTGTTCCACGACGTGGCCATCGGAGATCAGATACAGGTAATCGGCGATGGCGGCGGTTTCCTTGACATCGTGCGAGACGATGATGCTGGTAAGACAAAGGGCGTCGTTCAGGGTGCGGATCAGCTTGGTCAAGACGCCCATGGAAATCGGATCCTGACCGGCGAAAGGTTCGTCGTAGAGGACGATCATCGGATCGAGCGCGATGGCCCGCGCCAGCGCCACCCGGCGCGCCATGCCGCCGGAGAGCTCCGCCGGCATCAGAGCGCGAGCGCCGCGCAAGCCGACCGCTTCCAGCTTCATCAACACCAAGGTATAAATCAGCGCTTCGGAGAGCCGGGTATGTTCCCGCAAGGGAAAAGCAACGTTGTCAAACACGCTCAAGTCGGTGAACAGCGCGCCGCTTTGAAAGAGCATCCCCATGCGCTTTCGCAATTGATAAAGCTCCCGGCGTCCGAGTTCGGGAACGCGCAAGCCATCCACTTCGATCAGGCCGGCATCGGGGCGGATCTGACCGCCGATCAGCCGCAACAGCGTGGTCTTGCCGGTGCCGCTCGGCCCCATGATGGCGGTCACCTTGCCGCGCGGGATGTCGAGGTTCACATCCTGAAAAATGACGCGCTCGCCGCGGCGGAAGGACAAGCCGCGCACGGTCACGAGTTGGCCGTTACAAGGCGGTGGCACGGCAGCGGAGTCTGAAGCGCTGGAAGGCATTCCGAAAGAGAATTAACGGGTCGATGACGTGAATGAAGTTGGCGACGGCACGGGTTGTTGGCAGGGCGGGAAGGCGGTAGTTTCCGGCCAAGCCAACCGCAAGTCAATTCGCCGTCGTTTAAATTTAGCGGCGCTCGAACGAACGGGCTTGGCAATTTCCGACGGATGTGACTATCTTTAAAAGTCATGCGGACCCGCTTGCGACCCACAAGCGTAGGAGTCTCTCTGGCGACAGCGTTCCTCAAGTGCTTTCCCGGTTTCAAGGGCTGGCTCGGCGGCTTGGGACGATTGATGCCGCGCCGGACTCGGATCGGTTCGATGTTCACCCAACCACTGCTACAACGAAGGTAGGATCATGGCGAAAAAGTATATTTATAAGTACACCGAAGGGGACGGCAAGAACAAAATGCTGCTGGGCGGTAAGGGCGCCAACCTCTGCGAGATGACTCAGATCGGCTTGCGGGTGCCGCCGGGCTTCGTCATCACCACGGAAGCGTGTCTGGACTATATCGCCAACAACCGCCTGCCCGAAGGCCTGATGGAGAGCGTCCGCCAGAACATGACCTGGCTGGAGCAGGAAACCGGCAAGCAGTTCGGCGGCGCGAGCAATCCCTTGTTGGTGTCGGTGCGTTCCGGCTCCGCCATGTCCATGCCGGGCATGATGGACACCATCCTCAACCTCGGTCTGAACGAAACCACCCTGGCCGGCTTGATTAAATTGACCGGCAACGAGCGCTTCGGCTACGACGCTTATCGCCGCTTCATCCAACTGTTCGGCAAAATCGCGCTGGGCGTGGACGATGCGAAATTTGACGAGCATTTCGAGGCGATCAAGCGCCGGGCCGGCGTCAAGGTCGATCTGGGCCTGAGCGCCAACGATCTGAAGGAGATCGGCCAACTGTTCCTGCAAGTGGTCCAGAAGGAAACCGGCCGGGCGTTCCCGCAAGACCCCTACGAGCAGTTGGAGCTGGCGGTCAAGGCGGTGTTCAACTCCTGGATGGGCCAGCGCGCGGTCGATTACCGCCGCGAGTTCAAGATCACCCCGGAAATGGCCAACGGCACGGCGGTCAACGTCGTGACCATGGTGTTCGGCAACATGGGCAACGACTGCTCCACCGGCGTCGGCTTCACCCGCGACCCCGGCACCGGCGAGAACGTGATGTACGGCGAATACCTGGTCAACGCCCAAGGCGAGGACGTGGTGGCCGGCATCCGCACCCCCAAGCCGGTTTTGGAGATGAAAAACGAGATGCCGGATTTGTTCCGGCAGTTGGTCGAACTGCGCAACAAGCTAGAAGGCCACTACCACGAAGTGCAGGATTACGAGTACACCATCGAAAAGGGCGTGCTCTACTGCCTGCAAACCCGCAACGGCAAGATGAACGCCGCCGCCATGGTCCGCAGCTCGGTCGAAATGGCGAAGGAAGGCTTGATCAGCCGCGAAAAGGCGCTGCTGCGCATCGACCCCGAATCGCTGGAACAAATGATGTTCCCGCAGCTCGACCCGAAACATAAGGCCGCTCCGGCTTCGCAAGGCATGGGCGCGTCGCCCGGCGCGTCGTCCGGCAAGATCGTGTTCGACGCCGATACGGCGGTCAAGCGCGGGCGCGGCAACAACGAAAAGATCATTCTGGTGCGCGAGGAGACCAAGCCGGAAGACATCCACGGCTTCTTCGCGGCGGTCGGCATCCTCACCAGCCGCGGCGGCAAGACCTCGCACGCGGCGGTGGTGGCGCGCGGCATGGGCAAGCCCTGCGTGGTCGGCGCGGAAGACATCAACGTCAACGTCCACCAGCGCCAGGCGATCATCGGCGACACCGTGCTGCACGAAGGCGACGTGGTGACCATCGACGGCGGTTCCGGCCAAGTGTTCCTGGGCGAAATCCCCACCGTCGAGCCGGAATTCACGCCCGAACTGCGCACCTTGCTGGGCTGGGCCGACGAAATCGCCACCCTTAAGGTCATGGCCAACGCCGACACCCCGGACGCCGCCCAGCGCGCGTCCAACTACGGTGCGATGGGCATCGGCCTGTGCCGCACCGAGCGCATGTTCAACGCCAAGGAGCGCCTCCCCATCGTCTTGGAGATGATTCTGGCCGAGACCACCGAGGACCGCGAGGCGGCGCTGGCCAAACTGCTGCCGATGCAACGGAGCGATTTCAAGGAAATCCTCCGGGTTATGGCCCCGCGTCCGGTCACCATCCGCCTGCTCGACCCGCCGATCCACGAGTTCCTGCCCTCCGAGCAGACCTTGGTCGACGACATCGAGCATCTGCGCCACCTGCGCCACACCGCGCAGGGCCTGGAGGCGATCAGCCAGATTCTGGCGCAAGCCAACCCCAAGGCGGTCGAGCAACTCGGCATCCTCAACGACAGCCATCTGGTCTCCGACGTGCTGGCCAAGAAGGAAGAAATCTTGCAGAAGGCCCGCGCCCTGCACGAAATCAACCCGATGCTGGGCCATCGCGGCGTCCGTCTCGGCTTGACCTATCCTGAAATTTACAAGATGCAGATCCGCGCCATTTTGGAAGCGGCGGCCGAGTGCATTCAGGAGAAGATCAACGTTCACCCCGAAATCATGGTGCCGCAGGTCTGCACCGTGGAGGAGCTCAAGCGCGTCAAGGCGCTGGTGGATGAAGTGCTGCCGCAGGTCGAGGCCAAGTACGCGGTCAAGGTGCACTTCGAGTTCGGCACCATGATGGAAGTGGTGCGGGCCTGCTTGCGCGCCGAGGAAATCGCCGGCGTCGCCGAATTCTTCTCGTTCGGCACCAACGACTTGACCCAGGCGACCTTCTCGTTCTCGCGCGAGGACGCCGAGAACAAGTTCCTGCCGTTCTACAATTCGGCCGGCATCCTCAAGGACAATCCGTTCGAGGCGCTAGACACCACCGGCGTCGGGCAGTTGATGTCCTTCGCGGTCACCAACGGCCGCAAGACCCGCAACGGCCTCAAGGTCGGCATCTGCGGCGAGCAAGGCGGCCACCCGCGCTCGATGCGGTTCTGCCACTACGCCAATCTGACCTACGTGTCCTGCTCCTCGCCGCGCGTGCCGATCGCCCGGCTGGCGGCGGCGCACGCCAAGCTGCTGGAAGGGGACTACCAACCTTAAGAAGGCGTCTTAACCGGCAAGCGGCGGGCGTGTCGCGCCGCTTGCATGAGGTGTTTTGGTACTAAGGAGGGCAGCTTCGGCTGCCCTTTTGCAATTTTCCGTCGTTTCGTGGCTTGCTGGATCGACTTGGGCGGTCTTGCCGGTTCGCCAGTCCGCCGGCATTTTCAGGAAAATGAAATGGCGCCCGAACGATAGCCGCTGGATCGGGCCTAAGCGAGCGTGATGCAATAGGGTTTGGTGCTTTCGAAATCTATATTATTGCGGGCTAAAGAGAGGTTCCCATGCGCTGGAGAGATGGCAGAGAAAGCGATAATGTCGAAGACCGCCGCGGCTTCCGGGCGGCTCCCGCCATCGCGGGCGGCGGGATCGGTACGGTGGCTATCGTATTGATCGCGATGTTCTTTGGGGTGGACCCTACCGTGCTGCTGGAGAGCATGGGACCCAGCGCCGTTTCGGTCCAGCAACCGGCGCCCGCGCCGGCCGGTCAGGATGAAGCGAGCAAGTTCGTCTCGGTGGTCCTGGCCGATACCGAAGATACTTGGCGCGGCCTGTTCCGTCAGATGGGCGGGACTTATCAGGAACCGAAACTCGTGCTGTTTTCAGGCATGGCGCAATCGGCTTGCGGCTATGCCCAGGCCGCTGTCGGCCCGTTTTACTGCCCAGCCGATCAAAAGGTGTATGTCGATCTGAGTTTCTTTGAGGATCTCAAGAACCGCTTCCGGGCGCCGGGTGATTTTGCCCAGGCTTATGTCATCGCCCATGAAGTTGGCCATCACGTGCAAAATTTGCTGGGAATTTCCGATAAGGTCGAATCCTTGCGCGCCCGCCTGGGGGGCGCTGAAGGCAACGCGCTATCGGTGCGGGTGGAATTGCAGGCGGATTGTTTTGCCGGAGTTTGGGCGCACCTCGCTCAGAAAGCCCGGCAAATTCTGGAAGCGGGCGACATCGAGGAAGCGCTGAACGCCGCCACCGCCATCGGCGACGACCGTTTGCAGAAGCAGGCCAGGGGCTATATAACGCCGGACTCCTTCACCCACGGCAGTTCGGCGCAACGGGTGCGCTGGTTCAAGCAGGGTATCACCAGCGGCGATCCGCGCCAGTGCGACACCTTCAATGCCGCACAGTTGTAGCTGGCCCGTTGCGGCGCCCAAAAGTGCTGGCGGCCGTTCTGCCCGTGAACGGGTCAGTGGACCTTTACATGATGGAGCCGCCTGAAAAACCGTGCGGAAATGCCGCCGGCTTTAACGGTGGGCAGGCATAGCTGGTACAATCGCAACCGCCATGCCCATCCACGACGACAAATTCAAGGCGCTCGCCAGCCGAGTATTAACCATTGAAGCGGAAGCGGTCGCCCAGCTTGCCGCGCGGATCGATGACCGCTTCGCTCACGCTTGCCGCTTGCTGTTGGCCTGCCAAGGCCGGATCGTGGTGCTCGGCATCGGCAAGCCCGGCCACATCGGCGGCAAGATCGCCGCCACCCTCGCCAGCACCGGGACGCCCGCCTTCTTTGTCCATCCCGCCGAAGCCAGCCACGGCGACATGGGCATGATCACCGCGCGGGACGTGGTATTGGCTCTGTCCAACTCCGGTGAAACCGACGAAATCCTCACCTTGCTGCCGTTGATCAAACGGCTCGGTGTCCCTTTGGTCGCTCTGACCGGCAATCTCGCTTCCAGCTTGGCGCAAGCCGCCGATGTCTGCATCGATGTCAGCGTTTCGGAGGAAGCCTGTCCGTTGGGATTGGCGCCGACCTCCAGCACCACCGCGACGCTGGCGATGGGCGACGCTTTGGCGGTCGCCTTGCTGGAAGCGCGCGGCTTCACCGCCGAGGACTTCGCTCGCTCTCATCCGGGCGGGCGGCTGGGCCGGCGGCTGCTGTTGCTGCTTGATGATGTCATGCACACCGGCGAGCAGATGCCGCGCAGCGCGCCCGATGATTATTTGCGCGATGCGTTGCTGGAAATGAGCCGCAAAGGCTTGGGAACGACCGTGGTGGTGGACGCGCACGACCGGGTACTGGGGGTTTTTACCGATGGCGACTTGCGCCGGGCGTTGGATCGTCAGGTGGACGTGCATTCCGCCCGCGTCGCCGAAGTCATGACCCAGAGTTGCAAGACGATCGCTCCGGGTACGCTCGCCGCCGAAGCACTGCGGATGATGCAGCAATATAAGATCAATGCCTTGCCGGTGGTCAATGGGTTGGGTCGGCTGGTCGGTGTGCTCAACATGCACGATCTGTTGCGGGCCGGCGTACTTTGAGCGCCGCGGCCGCCACTCTTTCGGGAGAGGACGTGTTACGCAAGGCGGCGCTGATCCGGTTGGCGATTTTCGACGTGGATGGCGTGCTGACCGACGGACGCCTCTATCTGGGCCATGATGGTAATGAGTTCAAGGCTTTCCACATCCGCGATGGTCACGGTCTCAAGATGTTGATGGCGGCTGGCATCGAAGTGGCCGTGATTTCGGGTCGACACGCCGCATCGGTGGAGCGACGCCTCGACGATCTCGGTATCCGACTCGCCTATCTGGGCGTTCAGGACAAGCGGGTGGCGTTGCGCGATTTGCAAGCGCGGCTGGGCCTGAGCGCCGAGCAAATGGCCTATACCGGCGACGACCTGATCGACCTGCCGGTCATGGCGCGGGTGGGGTTGGCCATCGCCGTGCAAGACGCCGATCCTTTTGTCAAGCAACACGCGCACTGGCGGACTCCGAGCCGCGGCGGCCGCGGCGCGGTGCGAGAAGTTTGCGAACTGCTGCTGGAGGCGCACGGCCAACTCGCCACCCTGCGCGGTCGCTATCTCGAATGAGGCGGGAACCCTTCCCGATTCGGAGTTGGTTCTATCTGGCGGGGTTGCTCCTGCTGGCGGGCTTGAGCTACGGCGCGCTGCGGTGGGTGGAAAACGCCATGCGAGCCGCGGCGCCGGTCGAAAGTCAGGCGCCGGTCTTGACCATCGAGCGATTTCGCGCGGTGCGGATGAGTTTGGCGGGCTTGCGAGAGTACGTGCTGGAGGCGCCTCGGCTGAATCAATGGCCGGGCCAGCGCGGCACGCAAATCGAGCGACCGGTGCTGGACTGGTATCAGCCGGACGGCGAGACGCGCGAATGGCGCTTGCGGGCCGAGCAGGGCTGGATCGCGGCCGATCAGAAGACGATGCGCTTGGAAGGGGCGGTGGTGATGACGCGCGCCGCCGACAGCGGCAAGGCGCCCGTCGAGGTGACCACTCGCGACGTGCTGATCCGCCCCGCCGACCGCTACGCGGAAACCGTCGCGCCCGCGCGGGCGGTCACGCCCGGCGGCGAACTCCGGGCCGTAGGCGTGCGCGCCTATCTGGATCGGGAACAATTGGAACTGCTTTCCGAAGTACGAGGTTCTTATGCACCATCGAATCGCTAGGGCCGCGTTCGCGGCGGCGGCTGTATTGCTGGCGCCGCTGGCCGCCGCCCTGCCCGAGGACCGCAACCAGCCGATCAAACTGGAAGCCGGGCGCGGTCAACTGGATCAGAAAAGCGGGGTCAGCGTCTATGAGGGCAACGTGGTCATCAGCCAGGGTTCGATGCGGCTGACCGCCGACACCGCCACCATCTACGTCAAGGACAACAGCTTCCAAAAGATGGACGCGACCGGCAATCCGGCCACCTTGCGCTACCAGCCGGCCGCCGACAAGCCAGAAATCCAAGGCGCCAGCAAGCGGGTCGAATACGATGTCGGCAGCGGTAAGGTGGTCCTGACCGGCGGCGTGCGGGTCGTGCAGGGCCAAGACGCCTTCAACGGGGAGCGCTTGGAATACGATCTCAAGGATGACGTGATCCGGGCCAAGGGCGCCGGACAGAACGGCCGCATCCAGTTCACGATCCAGCCGAAAGCGCAGAATCCGACGCCGGCTCCGAAGAAACCCTAAACCATGGCCCGGCTCATCGCCAAGGAAATCGTCAAGCGCTACCGCAAGCGAGTCGTGGTGGATGCGGCTTCGCTGGTAGTCGCCAGCGGTGAAGTCGTCGGGTTGCTCGGCCCGAACGGCGCCGGCAAGACCACCAGCTTTTATATGATGGTCGGACTGATTCAATGCGACGAAGGCCGAGTGCTGTTGGACGAGCGCGATCTCACTCACTTGCCGATGCACGCGCGGGCGCGGTTGGGAGTCGGTTATCTGCCGCAGGAGCCTTCGATCTTCCGCCGGCTGACGGTCCTTGAGAACGTGCTGGCGATCCTGGAAATGCGCCGGGACCTCGCTCGGCCGGCGCGGCGGCCGGTCGCCGAAGACCTCCTGCACGAGCTGCACGTCGGCCATTTGCGCGACAACATCGGCATCAGCCTGTCGGGCGGCGAGCGCCGCCGCGTGGAAATCGCGCGCGCCCTGGCGGCTCAGCCCGCCTTTATTTTGCTGGACGAGCCTTTTGCCGGCGTAGACCCTTTGTCAGTTCTTGATATCCAGCGTATCATCAAACACCTGTGTGAACGTAACATTGGTGTTCTGATCACCGACCACAATGTTCGTGAAACCCTAGGGATCTGCGATCGCGCCTATATTCTCAATGAGGGGCGGGTGATCGCCGAAGGTGAGCCGGCGCTCATTCTCGACAATCAACACGTTCGGCAAGTCTATCTGGGCGAATCTTTTCAACTTTGATGCAGGTAGAATATCGGTGTGATCCTTGTTCATTTTTCCCATGCCTATCCAAAACCGGCTAGGATTAACTAAGAAGAGGATGGGTTGCTCAGAGTGTTCTTAGATTGAAGGATTATGAGACCGTCATTTCAGCAGACGCTACGCCAGACCCAGCAACTGACCATGACTCCGCAGTTGCAACAGGCCATTCGCCTGTTGCAACTGTCCAGCCTGGATCTGGAAACCGAGGTCCAGGCGATTCTGGATTCCAATTTGATGCTGGAGCGGATCGACGAACCGCAAGAGCTGCCGGTGCAGCCGGAAACCCTGGTGGCGCAGGCGGCGGCCGACTCCGGCCCCGAGACCGAGCTCGATATCAGCACCGGCACGCTGCCGGACGAATTGCCGGTGGATAGCGCCTGGGAGGATGTCTACGAGCCTTTCGACGGCGCGACCAGCTATTCGCGGGGCGAAGAAGAGGAATGGGATCTTTACGAGCGCTACGCCGGAGCCGGCGAATCCCTGCGGGATTATCTGTACTGGCAGATGCGGCTGACGCCGTTCGGCGCGCGGGAACTGGCGCTCGCCACGACCATCATCGACGCCATCAACGAGGCGGGCTATCTGACGCTGTCGCTGGAGGAAATTTGCCAGGGCGTGCGGGATGAGGCCCCGCTGACGCCAGCCGAGGCCGAGGCCGTTTTGAGGGTGGTCCAGCATTTCGATCCTCAAGGCGTGGGCGCCCGCACTCCGGCGGAATGCCTGCTGTTGCAGCTGGAGGTCATGCCTCCGGACACCCCGTGGTTGGACCAAGCCCGTCGGTTGGTCGAATGGCATTTGGAATTGCTGGCCGATCGCGATTTCAATGGTTTGATGCGTCGGCTCAAGGTCTCGCGCGAGGACTTACAAGGCATCATAAGCCTGATTCAATCGCTGGACCCCCATCCGGGCGAGCGTCTGTCGAACAATGCGCCCCAGTACGTCGTGCCGGATGTTTTGGTGTATCGGAACCGCAGCGTCTGGCGCGTCGAGCTGAACCCGGAAAGCACGCCCAAGCTGCGCATCAATGCCCGTTATGCGGCCCTGACGCGGCAAGCGCGGCACAACGGTGATGCGGCTTATCTCAAGAATCATTTGCAAGAGGCGCGCTGGTTTCTCAAAAGCCTGCAAAATCGCAACGAAACGCTGCTCAAGGTCGCTTCCAGCATCGTCGAGCGGCAGCGGGAGTTTCTGGAGCGGGGCGATGAGTTCATGAAACCGCTGATCCTGCGCGATATCGCCGAGGAGCTCAGCATGCATGAATCCACCATCTCGCGGGTGACCACGCAAAAGTACATGCATACGCCGCGCGGCATCTACGAGCTGAAATTTTTCTTTTCCAGCCATGTCGGCACCAGCGATGGCGGCGAATGCTCCTCGACCGCCATCCGCGCCATGATTCGCAAGCTGATTCAAAGCGAGGAGCCCGGCAAGCCCCTCAGCGACGACAAAATTGCCAAGCAGCTCGAAGCGGAGGGGATTCAAGTGGCGAGGAGGACGGTGGCAAAATACCGGGAAGCGATGTCCATTCCCTCTTCTTCGGATCGCAAGCGCCTCGTCTGAGCGGACGAGGAAACCGCCCCGTCGGGGGCTTACCAACAGAGTCGGGATACGCCCTTTGAGTCATACCATGGATTCACGCCGGGAAGTTTCATGACTCGCGATTCCCTCAGAGAACACTGGCCAGTCAGGAGCCCATGCCATGCAAATCAAATTGAGCGGACACCATGTGGAAATCACGCCAGCGCTCCACGATTACGTACACGACAAGCTGGAGCGCATCGAGCGGCATTTCGACAACGTCACCAGCGCTCAGATCATTCTCAGTGTCGAGAAATTGAATCAAAAGGCTGAAGCGACCATTCACGTGGCCGGTAACGAGCTGTTTGCCGATGCGGTGGACGAAGACATGTACGCCGCGCTCGATGCCCTGATCGACAAGATCGACCGTCAGATCAAGAAGCACAAGGAAAAGCTGACGGACAAGCATCGCGGTGAAAAGGCGCGCAGTTATCCCGAGCCTTGAGCCTGCGGGGGCGGCGATGGATATTACAGACCTGATTGATAGCGAACGGATCGTTTACGATTGCGAGGTCGCCAGCAAGAAGCGGGCCATCGAAGTCATCAGCGAACTGCTGGCCAAGGGACAGGCCGATCTGACAGCCCGGCCGATCTTCGACAGCTTGATCGGCCGAGAGCGTCTGGGCAGTACGGGTCTGGGGCACGGGGTGGCCTTGCCGCACGGCCGGTTCAATCAAAGCCAGCAAGCGATCGGCGCGTTTGTCAAACTCAAAAAGGGGGTGGATTTCGATGCCATCGACCGGCAGCCGGTGGATCTGATTTTCGGGTTGCTGGTGCCGGATCACTATACGGACGAGCATCTCAAGATTCTCGCCTATCTGGCCGAAATGTTCAGTGATCGAAGCTTTTGCCAGCAATTGCGGGAGGCTGGGTCTGATCGGGCGTTGTTCCAACTGCTCGGGGACTGGAAACCCTCGGCGATCGATCTGCCATGAACCAACCCGTCCAAGCCCAAACCGTCTTTCAGCGACTGGAAGTCCTGATCGACGTGAGTTGGGTCGGAGGCGCGGCCGGCGCGGTACGCACCTTGTGGCCGGCGGCCGGGGATCTCCCCCTTTTTGGCCGTTTGAATTGGGTGCAGGCGCCGCGCTTGCAAATAATCGGTTCGGAAGACTGTTGCTTTCTGGACCGGCTGGAGCCGGCGGTGCGGGAGAGCTTGCTCCGCCGCCTGCTGGAGCCGCCGGCCGGGGCGGTCCTGATTTGCGGCGATCCCGAGCAGGCCGAGGCCTTGCGCGGCCTGGCCGATGCCTTCGGCACGCCGCTTTGGCACACCAGCGTCGCGCCGGCGGTCGTGGTGGAGCAACTCAGCCATTACCAGCACGAGCTCGACGCATCCACCGTGCTCCACGGTGAATTGCTGGAAGTGTTCGGGATGGGCGTCCTGATCACCGGGGCCAGCGGGGTCGGTAAGAGCGAACTGGCGTTGGAGCTGATCAGCCGGGGTCACCGGCTGATCGCCGATGACACCCCGACCCTGACGCGGGTGGCGCCCAACGTGCTGGAAGGAACGTGCTCGCCCACGTTGCGCGATTTGCTCGAAGTGCGCGGCCTTGGCATCCTCAACATCCGGCGGATGTTTGGGGACAGCGCGATCAAACGCAACAAGCGGGTGCGCCTGATCATCGAGCTGGTCAAGCTGGAGGAAATTCGCGCGATACCCGAGTCCCGCTTGCAAGGGTTGCGGGCCAACCGCGTCATCCTGGGAATCGGCGTGCCGACCATCACCCTGCCGATCGCGCCCGGCCGCAATCTGGCGGTGCTGGTCGAATGCGCGGTGCGCGATCACATCTTGCGGTTGAGCGGTTATCGAGCGGAGGAGGATCTAATGACGCGCATGCAGAAAGCCATGGCGGAGGCCGTGCCGTGCGAATAATCATCGTCAGCGGCCTGTCTGGGTCCGGCAAGACCATCGCCCTGCAAACGCTCGAAGACTTGGATTATTACTGCGTCGATAACCTGCCGTTCAAGCTGATCTTGCCGCTGACGCGAGAGATCCTGGCCTCCAGCGACATCTCGACGCCGGCGGTGGCGGTGGGGGTGGACGCCCGCAATTTCATCGACGAGCTGCACCGCTTTCCCGCCACGCTGGCCGAATTGCGCGCCTGCGGCGATTTGGACGTGGAAGTGTTGTTCTTGCAGGCCGCCGACGACATTCTGCTCAAGCGCTACAGCGAAAGCCGCCGCCGCCATCCGCTGGATTTGGGCAGCGTATCGCTGGAGGAGGCGATTCGCGAGGAACGTCGCTTGTTGGAACCGATCGTCACCTGCGCTGACCTGATCGTGGACACCAGCGAAACCAACGTCTATCAGTTGCGGGAGCTGATCCGGGTCCGCCTGCACGAAACGCCGCGTGAGGCCATGTCGCTGCTGTTCGAATCCTTCGGGTTCAAGAACGGCGTGCCGGCCGACGCCGATTTCGTCTTCGACGTGCGCTCCCTGCCCAACCCGCACTGGGAGCCGCAGTTGCGCCCGTTGACCGGCCTCGACCGGCCCGTGATCGACTTTCTCGAAGCCCAGCCGCAGGTGGTGGAAATGATCGCCGATCTGCGTCGGTTCTTGGAACCGTGGCTGCCGCGGTTCGAAGCGAGCGAGCGCAGCTATCTGACGGTGTGCGTCGGTTGTACCGGCGGGCAACACCGCTCGGTGTTCATCACCGAAGCGCTGAGCCGCCATTTCGGCGCGGTTCGCGATTATGTCATGGTCCGCCATCGAGAGCTAAACTTAACCAAGTAACCCCGAGCGGCCGTGGTCACGTCGGCCGGAAAGCATGGAGTTGAGTGGAGTGTTAAAGCGGGAAATTGTCATCATCAACAAGTTAGGCTTGCACGCGCGCGCCGCCGCCAAGTTCGTGACCCTGGCGGCCGGCTTCGACGCCGAAATTCGGCTGGCGCGCGGCAGTCGCGAGGTCAATGGCAAGAGCATCATGGGAGTGATGATGCTGGCCGCCGGCTGTGGGGCGCAGGTGGTCTTGCAAGCCAGCGGCCCCGAAGCCGAACTCGCGCTCGAACAATTGGAAAATTTGATACTCCGCCGTTTCGACGAGGCCGAATGAGAGGGTTCCTCCATGCCGTTTTCGTTACATGGCATCGGGGTTTCACGGGGCTATGCGATCGGTAGGACTTACCTACTGCAACGCAACCAACCGGAAATCACCGAATATACGATCCCCGATGCCATTATCGAGGATGAGGTCCAGCGTTTTCTGAACGGCTTGGACTTGGCCCGGCAACAGCTGCGGGAAATCCGCACGCGCGTGCCGCCCAGCGCGGCCAACGACATCAGCGCTTTTATCGACACGCACCTGCTGATGCTGGGTGATGTTTCGCTGACCGAAGCGCCGATCAACTTGATTCGCTCCCTGAAGTGCAACGCCGAATGGGCCTTGAAAGTGCAGCGGGATTTGTTGGTCCAGGTTTTTGAAGAGATGGACGATCCCTACCTGCGCACCCGCAAGGACGATGTGGAACATGTGGTGCGGCGGGTGCAACGGATCTTGGTGACCGACGATCCCGCCTATCTGACCGAGGCTGACTATTCCGAACTGGCCAACAGTCGCTTGGAAGGGCGGATCGTCGTCGCCGACGACCTGACCCCGGCCGACACCATTTTGATGCAGCATCAGGGCGTGCTGGCTTTCGTCACCGAATATGGCGGCCCGCTGTCGCATACCGCGATTCTGGCGCGCAGTTTGGGCATTCCGGCGGTAGTGGGCGCTCGCAACGCGCGCAGCTATCTGGGCAACAACGAACCGGTGATCGTGGACGGACGGCAAGGGGTGATTCTGGTCGGGCTAGACGAACGCATCCTGCGCTACTACCGCCACAAGCAGCAGGAAGAGCGCCGGCAACAGCGCGAGCTGAACAAGCTCAAGGGCAAGCCGGCGATCACCCGCGACGGCGTGACCATCCAGCTTCAAGCCAATATCGAGTTGCCCGAGGACGCCGTGGCGGTCCGCGAGGTCGCGGCTGACGGTATCGGTCTGTACCGAACCGAGTTCCTGTTCATGAACCGGGGCGACAGTCCCGACGAAGAGGAGCATCTGGCGTCTTATCTCCATGTGATCAAGGTCTTGGAAGGCAGCCCCATCACCATTCGCACCGCCGATCTCGGGGCCGACAAACAGGTGGACGGCGGCCGGGGCGGGCCGGTCTGCACCAATCCGGCGCTGGGCTTGCGGGCGATTCGGATGTGCTTGAAGGATCTGTCGATGTTCCGCCCGCAGTTGCGCGCCATCCTGCGGGCTTCGGCCTACGGTCCGGTGCGGATGATGATTCCGATGCTGTCCACCATTCAGGAAGTCTTCCAGGTGTTGCGGCTGGTGGCGGAGACCAAACGGGAATTGCGGGAGCGGGGTCTGGCCTTCGATGAGCGGATGCCGGTGGGCGGGATGATCGAAGTACCGGCGGCGGCGGTGTGCGCGGCGCAGTTCGCGCGCTATCTGGATTTCCTCTCCATCGGCACCAACGATCTGATCCAGTACACGCTGGCCATCGACCGGGTGGACGATGAGATCAACTACCTCTACGATCCGCTGCATCCGGCGGTGTTGATGCTGATTCGCAACACCATCCGCGCCGGCCAGAAAGCCGGAATTTCGGTCAGCCTGTGCGGGGAGATGGCGGGCGATTCGCGCTACACCCGCTTGCTGTTGGGGCTGGGCCTGACCCAATTCAGCATGCATCCCGCCGGTTTGCTGGAAATCAAACGGGTCGTCCAGGACAGCCACGTCGGCGAACTGACGAAAATCGCGCGGCGCTTGCTACACACCGCCGATGCGGAAAAATACGCCGAATTGTTGAAAAGCATTGCCCAGAATTGAGCGAGCTTGAGATCGACGCCGGTCCGTCCGTCCTTCCTTCAGGTCGGCGGTGGTGTGGCGGCGGCGCTGTGCAGTCGGTCGATCAGCGCGTCCTTTTCAGCCCATAATGCGCCGATCCAATCCTGAAGGGTGGCGCGAAAGGCGGGGTCGTGACGGTAATCGCCGCCCAGCAGTTCGTCGGGGATCGGCAACGAGCGAATGCGGACCACGATCCGACGGATGCGGCCCAACGCCAGATCCAGAAAGCTCGAATGACCGTCGGGATACACGATGGTCACATCCAGCAGGACATGCGCGCGTCCGCCCAGGCTGTCCAGCACGGCGGCGAGACCGCCGGACTTGGGACGGAGCAAATGGCGATAAGGCGGCTGCTGGCGAGCGTGCTTTTCTGGGCGAAAGCGAGTGCCTTCCAGAAAAATCAGCAATGTCGACGGCGCGGCGCGCAAGCGTTCGCCGGTTCGCCGCGCCGTTTCCCAATCCCGCCCGCGCGCTTCAGGATGGCGGGCCAAATAGTCCGCTGAATGGCGTTTCATGAAGGGATAGTCCAAGGCCCACCACACGCCCCCCAGCAGCGGCACCCAGATCAGTTCTCGCTTGATGAAGAATTTCGGGAAGGGGATGCGGCGGTTGAAGACCCGCAACACGACCGCGATATCCACCCAGGATTGGTGGTTGGCGCCGAGCAGATACCAGCCGTCGCGCCGCAAGCCTTCCAGACCCTGAATATCCCATTCGATGCGCTGGGTCAGGCGCAAGACCGCGTTGTTGCCATCGGCCCACGCCTCGGCCAGACGGATCAGGAAACGGTGCAGGCCCGCCCTCCAGGCCGGCTGGGGACTTAACAGTTTGAGCGGCGCCACGCAGTAGAAAGGCAGACACCAGAAGATGGTGTTCGACACGAACAGCAGCACAGCCAGCACGGCCCGCAGTGGTCCCGGCAGGAAGGCGAGCATCGCTAGCGCTCCGCTCAGGCGCGAGAACGGCCGGCCAACCAGTCGCGGACGGCGGGACCGGTGCCGATGGACCAGGGTTTCAACCGCTCGATGGGAACCTGCTTGATGGCGGCCAGTTCCTCGCCGAGCTGAATTTCTCCCTCGGCCGGCACGTGAAAGGCCAGCAGCAGCTGATTCATCTCGAAGAACGGGTAGTAACCGACGAAATGCGCTTGTTCGGGCACGAGGCCCAATTCTTCTCGCACCTCGCGCAGCACGGCTTGATCGGGGGTTTCGTCCTGTTCCAGAAAGCCGGTGATCAAGCCAAACAGCTTCTCCGGCCACGTCTTGTTACGCGCCAGGATCACCGCGCCATTCATCTCGACGATGGCGGCGACGACCGGTATCGGATTGTTCCAGTGGATGTAACGACAGCCGGCGGCGGTGCAGCAGCGTCGGAGCCGGCCCTCGATTTCGGCATCCCGAAGGGGATTGCCGCATTGTGGACAGTAATTTGCCTGCATGAGCTTAAGGCCGCCACATCGAATAAGGACGATTCTGTAGGGAAAATGCTCTATAACTAGCATTCCAGCAAGGAAAGCTCGCTATAATAGCCTCGATCACGGCAGCCACTCATCGCTGCCGTTTTGTTTTCGCGAACAAGATCCGGTCGGACGACTGACGTCAGCGCCCGAATCAATAAAGCGATTGCCAGCGGATTATCCATGAATCCGGGCTTTGCGGTGAACCGATAACATGAAAACACGGCATTTTCTCAGCCTGTTCGATCTGAGTCCCGCCGAATTGGGGCAGGTCGTGCGGCGAGCCATCGAATTGAAGGCCCTGCACCGGCGCGGCGAGCGTTACGCGCCGCTGTCGCAAAAGGTGTTGGGGATGATCTTTGAAAAAGCCTCGACCCGAACCCGGATTTCTTTCGAGGCCGGCATGGCGCAATTGGGCGGCAGCTCTATTTTTCTGGCGCCGCACGATACCCAACTCGGTCGGGGCGAGCCGATCGAGGATACCGCTCGGGTGCTGTCCGGCATGGTGGATATCGTCATGATCCGCACCTTCGGGCATAGCCTGATCGAACGCTTTGCGGCTTGCGCCACCGTGCCGGTCATCAATGGTCTGACCGATTACAACCATCCCTGTCAGCTGCTGGCCGACTTGCAAACCGTGATCGAACAGCGCGGCGATCTACGCGGGCAAACCGCCGCCTGGATCGGCGACGGCAATAATATGTGCAACAGCTATCTCGAAGCCGCCTGCCAGTTCGGCTTTCAGTTGCGCATCGCCGTGCCGCCCGGTTACGAGCCGGATGGCGAGTTGTTAAAGCGGGCCGCCAGTCGGGCGGTCTTGCTGCGCGATCCACTGGCGGCCGCCAGAGGCGCGGATTGGGTCGCCACCGACGTGTGGACCAGCATGGGCTGGGAAGCGGAGAACCAGCGGCGGCTGCGGGATTTTGCGCCTTATAAAGTCACAACCGAGATCATGGCCCAGGCCCGGCCGGACGCCATTTTCTTGCATTGCCTGCCGGCGCATCGGGGCGAGGAGGTCAGCGCCGAGATCATCGACGGCCCGCAAAGCTGGGTTTGGGACGAGGCCGAAAACCGCTTGCACGCCCAGAAGGCATTGATCGAGTTTCTGTTGCTGGAAGGCAAGGCCAGCGCCTGAGCGCGGTCGTGGATGCCGTTTGGGCGATTCGGGCACAACGGTTCGAAGACAGCGATCGAACGGCGCCCGATATGCTGCACAGTTATATGCTTGCGTCAAAGCTGTATGGCGGGGATGCGGTTGAATCTGCTACATTAGCGCCCGCTAATTAACCTTTTTCTCACGGTGGCGCAGCCCGCGCCGTTGCCGCCCATGACGGCCTTCGCGACGGCGTTCGACACCGCAACTAGCGGCTGCGGTCGGTCCTCACGCCTGAGCCCTGCCCGCCGTTCGAGAGCGTTGCGAGCCATGAAAGACTATGCCCTGATCCTGCTGAGCACGATTCTGGTCAACAATTACGTTCTGGTGAAATTCCTGGGGTTGTGCCCGTTCATGGGGGTTTCCCGCAAGCTGGAAACCGCCTTGGGAATGGGGCTGGCCACCACCTTCGTATTGACGCTCTCGTCGATCTGTTCTTATTTGACCGACCATTACCTACTGATTCCCTTGGGGCTTGAATACTTGCGCACCATCGGCTTCATCCTGGTCATCGCCGTGGTGGTGCAGTTCACCGAGATGGTGGTCCACAAGACCAGCCCGGTGCTCTATCAGGCGCTGGGCATTTACCTGCCGCTGATCACCACCAATTGCGCGGTGCTGGCGGCGGCGTTGCTGAACGTGCAGGCGCGGCACGACTTCATCGCCTCGGCGCTGTACGGTTTCGGCGCGGCGGTCG
Source organism: Candidatus Competibacteraceae bacterium (assembly GCA_016713505.1). Taxonomy (NCBI): domain Bacteria; kingdom Pseudomonadati; phylum Pseudomonadota; class Gammaproteobacteria; family Candidatus Competibacteraceae; species Candidatus Competibacteraceae bacterium. Next base: position 863,077 of record JADJPA010000001.1, read on the forward strand.
GCTTTTCGCTGGTGATGGTGTTGTTCGCCGCCATGCGCGAGCGGATCGCGGTCGCCGATGTGCCGGTCCATTTTCGCGGTCCCGCCATCACCTTGATCACCGCCGGGCTGATGTCGCTGGCTTTTATGGGCTTTGCAGGGCTGGTGCGGGGATAGTAAGACCATGTTCGTTGCGATGATCGCCTTGGGCCTGCTGGCGGGCGCTTCCGGGTTGCTGCTGGGTTTCGCCGCCGCGCGCTTCAAGGTGGAGGGCGACCCCATCGTCGAGAAGATTGACGATATCTTGCCCCAGACCCAATGCGGCCAGTGCGGGTTTGCCGGTTGCCGGCCCTATGCCGAGGCCATCGCCGCCGGCGCGGCCGATATCAACCAATGTCCGCCGGGCGGTGAAAGCGGTATCGTCGCGTTGGCCGAACTGCTGGGCCGCGATCCGAAGCCGCTCAACCCGGAAAATGGGGCCGAAAAGCCCAAGAGGGTGGCGGTGATCGACGAACAAAATTGCATCGGTTGCACGCTGTGCATTCAAGCCTGCCCGGTGGACGCCATTTTGGGCGCCGCCAAACACATGCATACGGTGATCGCCAGGGAATGCACCGGTTGCGAGCTGTGTCTGGCGCCGTGTCCGGTGGATTGCATTCAGATGATCCCGCTCGCCCAGACCATCAGCACTTGGAAGTGGACCTATCCGGTTGCTGGCGCGCCAGCCGAGCCGAAGCCGGAAGAAGCCATCGCATGAGCGGATTGTTTCCGTTCCACGGCGGTTTGAAAACGGTTCGCCACAAAACCGAATCCAACCAGCAACCGATCCGCTCCGCCGCGCTGCCGAAACAGTTGACGGTACCGTTGCGCCAGCACATTGGAGCCATCGCCAAGCCGGTGGTCCAAGCCGGCGAGCGGGTGCTGAAAGGGCAGCTGATCGGTCAGCCTGACGGTTATATCAGCGCCGCCGTGCACGCGCCGACTTCCGGCGTGGTGACAGCGGTGGACCAACAGCCGGTGCCGCATCCCTCCGGGTTGCCGGATTGGTGCGTGACCATCGAGAGCGACGGCGCGGAACGCTGGATCGAGCGGGAGCCGGTGGATTTCCGGCGGCTGCATCCCAGCGAGTTGCGTAATATCCTGCGCGCCGCCGGCATTGTCGGTTTGGGCGGGGCGGCGTTTCCCAGCGCGGTCAAGCTGAATTTGAGCGGGCATTGCGAGCGGTTGGACTGCTTGATCCTGAACGGCGCCGAATGCGAGCCGTGGATCAGCTGCGACGACCGGCTCATGCGGGAGCGGGCGGCCGAAATCATGGCCGGCCTGCACGTCATGGTGCATTTGCTGGAACCGCGCGAGGTGTTGATCGGGATCGAGGATGACAAACCGGAAGCCATCGCGGCAATGGCGGCGGCCTGCGCCGGCACCGGGTACGCCGTGCGGTCGGTACCGACCCGCTATCCCAGCGGCAGCGTCAAGCAACTGGTCAAGTTGCTGACCGGCAAGGAAACGCCGGTCGATGGCTTGCCGGTCGATGTCGGCGTGCAGTGTTTCAACGTCGCCACCGCTTATACCATCCATCGCGCCATCGACTGCGGCGAGCCGGTGCTGTCCCGCATCGTTACCGTGACCGGCCACATCCATCAACCACAAAATCTGGACGTGTTGCTCGGAACCTCGGTGGCGGAGCTGATCGCCCAGGGCGGCGGTTATCGGGACGGAGTGCGGCGGCTGATCATGGGGGGACCGCTGATGGGTTTCGCCCTGCACGATGACCGGGTGCCGGTGACCAAAGCCACCAATTGCATTCTCGCCGCCAGCGCGGCGGAGTTGGCCCCGGAGCAGCCGGTCATGCCCTGCATCCGCTGCGGGGCCTGCGCGGACGCCTGTCCGGCGGATCTGTTGCCGCAACAGTTGTACTGGCACGCCCGCGCCAAGGAGTTCGACAAGGCCCAGGATTACCACTTGTTCAGTTGCATCGAGTGCGGCTGTTGCAGCTACGTGTGTCCGAGTCGCATCCCGCTGGTGCAATACTACCGCTACGCCAAGAATGAAATTTGGGCGCAAGAGAAAGAGAAGCAAAAAGCCGAACTGGCCCGGCAGCGCCATCAAGCCAGACTGGAGCGGCTGGAGCGCGAAAAACAGGAGCGGGACGCCAAGCTGCGGCAAAAGGCGCCGCCCCGTCCTGAGACGACCGCTGAAAAGCCCTCGATCGAAGCGGCCGTGGCCCGCGCCAAGGCGGCGCCGGCGCCTGAATCGGAACCCGCTGTAGAAGCCGGACGACAGAACGGTTGAGCGGCCATGCGCTTTAGAACGATCACCTCGCCGCACGTCCTGGGTGAAACCAGCGTCGGCCAGGTCATGCGCCGAGTGCTGTATGCGATGTTGCCCGGCATCGCGGCCCTGGTCTGGTTTTTCGGCTGGGGCGTGCTGGTCAATCTGGCGCTCGCCACCGCTGTCGCCCTGTGCGCGGAAGCGGCGCTGCTGGCGGCGCGCGGCAAGCCGTTGGCGCTGCATCTGAACGATTGCAGCGCCGTGGTCACCGCTTGGTTGCTGGCCGTGGCCTTGCCGCCGCTGGCTCCGTGGTGGATGACCACGATCGGCGTATTGGCCGCGATCGTCGTGGCCAAGCATCTGTACGGTGGTTTGGGCTATAACCCGTTCAATCCGGCCATGATCGGTTATGTGGTATTGCTGGTTTCCTTTCCGCGTGAGATGAGCGCTTGGCCGATCCCGCACGGCTTGGGCCAAGCGCACGCCATGAGCTTGGCCGAGACGGTGCAAGCGGTTTTCAACGGAGTGTTGCCGGTTCGGTTCGCGCCGGACGCGCTGACCGGCGCGACCCCGCTGGATGTGCTCCGCACCAAGCTCGGTTTGGGCTTGAGCGTCACCGAGATTCGCAACAGTCCGGTGTTCGGCATCGTTGCCGGCAGCGGCTGGGAATGGGCGGCCTTAGGCTTTTTGGCCGGCGGTTTGTGGCTGGTTTACACGCGCACGGCGGCGTGGCAGATTCCGGTTGGGATGTTGGGAAGTTTGACGGTCATCTCGACGATTTTTTATGGGATCGACTCGCAACGCTATGCGCCGCCGTGGTTTCATTTGTGGAGCGGGGCGGCGATTTTTGGCGCGTTCTTCATCGCCACCGACCCGGTCACTGCCAGCACCACGCCGCGCGGCCGGCTGATCTACGGCGCTGGCATCGGCATTCTGGTTTACCTCATCCGCGGCTTCGGCGGCTATCCCGACGGAGTGGCTTTCGCGGTGCTGCTGATGAACATCGCCGCGCCGGCCATCGATTTGTATACGCAGCCGCGCGTGTTCGGAGCGCGGCGGGGATGAAGACGCTGGCGCGCAACATGGGCATCGCCGCCCTGATCCTGTTTGGCTTCGCCATCGTCGGGACCGGCTTGGTGGCGCTGACCTATTCCAGCACCAAGGACATCATCGCCGAGGCGCAACGGGCGGCGTTGGAGTCCAGCCTGAATCAACTGGTGCCGGCGGATCGTTACGACAATCGCGTGGTCGAGGATCGCATCGAGATAACCGCGCCGGAGTGGCTGGGAACCGACGAGCCGGTGACGGTGTATCGCGCTCGCAAGAACGGCCAGCCGGTGGCGCTGTTCGCCACGCCGACCGCGCCGGACGGCTACAGCGGGCCGATCCAATTGCTGATCGGCGTCTATGCCGATGGGAGCTTGGCCGGCGTGCGGGTGCTGGCGCACAAGGAAACGCCGGGCTTGGGCGATGGCATCGACGAGAAGCGCTCGCCCTGGATTCTGGCGTTTGCCGGCAAGTCGCTGGACAATCCCCGGCCGGACGCCTGGAAAGTCAAGAAGGACGGCGGCGCGTTCGACCAGTTTACCGGAGCGACCATCACGCCGCGCGCCGTGGTCAAGGCCACCCGCACGTTTCTGGAGTATGTAAAGACGCAGCGCGAACGGCTGTTCGCGCCGCCGATCACCGTCAAGGGGCCACCGTCATGAGCGAAACCCGCTACCAGCAAATCCTGAAAAATGGGATCTGGACGCAAAACACCGGTTTTGTGGCGCTGTTGGGGCTCTGTCCGCTGCTGGCGACCTCCAATTCGGTGGTCAACGCATTGGGTTTGGGCTTGGCGACCACGTTGGTGCTGCTGATGTCGAATGTCGCCATTTCGCTGATCCGCAATCTGGTGCGGCCGGAGGTGCGAATTCCGGTGTTTGTCATGGTGATCGCCTGCGTGGTGACCGCCGTGGAACTGGCGATGCACGCGTTCCTGCCGGGGCTTTACACCGTGCTCGGCATTTTCATTCCCTTGATCGTCACCAACTGCTGCGTGATCGGGCGGGCTGAGGCGTTCGCGTTCAAGCACGGTGTGGCCAAATCGGCGGTGGACGGCATCGCCACCGGACTGGGCTTCACGCTGGCGCTGGTGCTGCTGGGCGCGCTGCGGGAAGTCTTGGGCCAGGGCACCTTGTTCGGTCAGGCGGAATTGCTGTTCGGTGAGTCGGGCAAGGGACTGACTCTACACTTGATCGATGGCTATCGCGGTTTTCTGCTGGCGATTCTGCCACCCGGCGCGTTTATCGGACTAGGGTGTTTGATCGCCATTAAAAACGTGCTCGATGCTCGCGCCAAGCGCCGGCGTGAGGCTAAACCGGCCCTGATCGCGCGACCGGAGGAGGTTCCAGGCTGAGCGCGCCCCGAATGCTCGCCGGTCTGGTGGCGCCGTCGAACGGGTCTGGCGCCCGCTGCGAGGTACGAAAATTCATCCCGACCGACGAGAGGCATTTCCCCGTCGGCGACAGGAGCTAGGGCGGTTTGACGCGATGATCGGCTGAACAACTGGATGGCCGGACTTTCCAGCGGCTGACGCTAGCGTTGTTTCGATTTGTGTTTGGGCGTCTCTGGCTGATGGGCGTTTGCAGGGACTGCTCGTGGCCCGTTCTCGGTCAGCGACTTCAAGAACAATTGCTCCGCCGCCAGCCAGAAATCGAGCGAGGAGCCGTACTGGCGTCCTGCCGCCTCCCAAAGCTGGTAAGCGGATTTGCGGATTTGTTCCAGATAGCTCGCCGGTGAAAAGGTTTCGAACGTTCTAGCCAGCACTTCTTCGGTACCGAAGCTGGCGCCAGCGCTGCGGGCCGCCGATTCGGTCAGCAGACGCACGTGTTTTTCCGCGGCCAGCCAATATTCCATGGAGCGCTCGCGCTGCTCGGCGCTGGCTTGCCACATGTTGTGGGCGAGTTCGCGAACGCGGTAAAGATAAAGGGCGCGTAGGGCCGAGGGCCAAGCGGTCGCGGTTTCCGCGACCGAAGCGGCGGCGGTGTTCGCTCGGCGCGCCGAATCGGCGGTCAGTTCAATAATCATCTGTTCCGCCATGACCCAAAAATCCAGGGCCGTCCGGCTGAAATCGCTACCGGCCGTCAGCCAAATGTGATAGGCAAGGTTGCGAATATCGTGCTCCAAATCGTTTTCCATGGTCGTGGGTTCTCTCGTCTCTAGGGCCGGTCGTTTTTTCGATCAGCACCACTCGCCGCTAGGGCGGAGGCGCTTGATCTGAGGATTATTGACATCGATTAATTTAGTTTATAGCCCCATTAAAATTAGTTGAGAAAATATTTAAGACGATTCGCGCCAAATCTACAGGGTTCCCCACGACGTCCCGATACTCATGGATTCCACAAAAGCCCAGCAATTGTTCGAGCGCTTGCGGGCCGCCCGCCCGAAGCCGACCACCGAACTGCGCTACCGCAGCCCGTTCGAGCTGCTGGTGGCGGTCATCCTGTCGGCTCAAGCCACCGATAAAAAAGTCAACGAGGCGACCGAACCGCTGTTTCGGCTCGCCAATACCCCGCAAGCCCTGCTGGCGTTGGGCGAGGCCAAGTTGAAGGATTCCATCAAGACCATCGGCTTGTACAATATGAAAGCCGCGAACATTCGCAAGACCTGTACCTTGTTGTTGCAGCGGCACGGCGGGGAGGTGCCCAACGACCGGGCGGCCCTGGAAGCCTTGCCGGGGGTCGGCCGCAAGACGGCCAACGTGATTCTCAATACCGCGTTCGGCCAGCCCACCATCGCCGTTGACACGCATATTTTTCGCGTCGCCAATCGTACCGGACTGGCGCCGGGCAAGACCGTGCGCGAGGTGGAAGAGGGGCTGTTGCGCGTGACGCCGCCGGCGTTCAAACCGGACGCCCATCACTGGCTGATCCTACACGGGCGCTACGTGTGTACCGCCCGCAAGCCGCATTGTCCGGATTGCCCGATCCGCGAGCTTTGCGCCCATTCCGCCAAGACGGGGGTGATCTGATGTTTGGTGGCGACCGCGACAGTTTGCGCCGCTATTACAGTACGGTTTGGAGCAAGGCGAGCGCCGGCCAACCGCTGGAGCCCCTCGATCACTTGATTGCCAGCGTCATTCGAGCGCACCCCGAGTACCAAGCCATGCTGCGGGATGCCGAAGCCAATCTGGGGCGCGACTACACGCCTGAAACCGGCCAGACCAACCCGTTCCTGCACATGGGAATGCACATCGCGGTGCAGGAGCAATTGGCCGGCAATCGCCCGGACGGTATTCGGGAAGTGTATCAACAGCTGAGCCAGCGGCTCGGAGACAGCCACGCCGTCGAACATCAAATGATGGAATGCTTGGGTGAAACGTTGTGGGAGGCGCAGCGCGCCGGGCGGGAACCGGACCAACACGCCTATCTGAAACGCTTGCGGCGGCTGATCCGTTAAGCCGCTGCTTTCGACCGGGCAAGAGGGCAAAATGCCGGGCGGGTTCCCGGCGTTGTTCGGTAAGTGGCCGTTGCCGTGCGATCAGAACGGTTGCTGTTCGATGGTGCTGTCATCGACCAAATCCCGGTAAGCGTGCCAGGAGGCGTGACCGATCAACGGCAATACCACGGCGAGGCCGAGATAAAAGGTGATCAGGCCGATCCCGGTAAAGACGGCGATCAGAACGGCCCACAGCGCCATCGGAGCCGGATTGACGCGGACCGCGGTGAGGCTGGTCAACACGGCGGTGATGAAGTCGATTTTGCGATCCAGCATCATCGGAATAGACACCACGCTGACCGCGAAGACGACCGCGGCGACGAGTCCGCCTATCAGGGCAAAAACGATGAGGAACTTCAGTCCGCTGCCCGTGAAGAACAACAGGGTGAGCGAGCTGTCCAGGGAAAAATGGGCGCCTCCCATGGAAACCGCGAACGTCAGCGCCGCCAAGCGAACCCAAACGATCATCAACAAGCCGATCAGCAGGCCGAACAGCGTAATCGGGAGCAGATTGTTCCGCCAAGCGGTCAACGCCAGCGGTAAGGTAGGAATTTGACCGGCCTCCAAGCGCCGGCTGACGTCGTACAAACCCATCGATAGAAACGGGCCCGCCAGCAGGAATCCGGTCGTCAGCGCCAAGGCGTATTGAAAGCGGGTTTCGATGGTGTAAACCAGCGCGTAACCCATGATCACGAAAATCAATCCGTAAGGAATGCTGACGGTCGGAGCGCGCCACAAATCCTTCCAACCGGCGGCGAGCCATTGCCAGGGCTGCTCCACGGGGATGCTGCGTACTTTGGGGGTGGTGAGAGAGCTTTCGATAACGGGGGTGAAGGTGGCCATAAGGTCTCCTCGTTAGGTGCGACGCGAAACCGCCGATGGCGGCATTTCCATATCAAAAGCCGGCAAGGGCTCTCGAAGCCCTGGCATCATGGTGCGGGATCGCTTGAGGTTTGGGGCCATCAATTCCGCTGCGGCCGCAACCGTTTGTAAAGATCGAAGGTTTGCTGGGCGATGCTGCGCCAGCTGTAATAGCGCTCGACCCGTTCGCGACCTGCTTGAGCCATGCGCTGACACAGTTCGCTGTCGTTAGCTAGCCGGTTGATGGCATCGGCCAAGCCGCGTTCGAATTTTGCCGGGGCGATCGGATCGTGCGGCGGTTCCGCTGACAGGTGCGGGTCGACCAGGAATCCGGTATCGCCATCCACCACGACTTCGGTAATGCCGCCGACCGCGCTGCCGACCACGGGCGTTCCGCACGCCATGGCCTCCAGGTTGATGATGCCGAACGGCTCGTAAATCGAAGGGCAGCAAAAGATGGTCGCGTGCGAATACAGAGTGATGGTGGTTTGCCGCGATACCATTTTCGGAATCCAAACGATGCCGTCCCGCTGTCTTTGCAGTTCCTGCACCATCTCTTCCAGCTCGCGCTGCATGGCTAGGGTGTCGGCGTCGCCCGCGCAAAACACCACCTGTAATTTGCGGTCGAAGTGCGGGACCGCCTGCAACAAATAATAAAGACCTTTCTGTCGGGTCATCCGGCCGACGAACAGCACGTAGGGGCGATCGGGGTCGATGCCCAGTTCGACGAGCGTTTTGGGATCGTGGGTCGGTTTGTATTCATCGATATCGATGCCGTTGGGAATGACCACGACTCGGGTGGGATCGACATCGAACAGCCGCAGCACGTCGTCGCGGGTGCTGCGCGAGACGGCAATAATGGCGTCGGCCATTTCGAGCGCGGATTTCTCGATCCAGCAGGACAGATCGTAACCGTGACCGAGTTGCTCGCGTTTCCAGGGCCGCAGCGGCTCCAGCGAGTGAACGGTGATCACCAGGGGGATATTGTAAAGAATCTTGGCCAGAATACCGCTGAAGTGGGCGTACCAGGTATGGCAGTGAATGACCTCGGCGCTGCCTTCCAAATCGACGATCCCCTGACCGACAAACGCCAGACAGGTGCTCAACGCCTTGAGCGGTGACACGAAGGGTTGCGGGCAGCCGGCGAAATGGGTGGCGTCCATCTTGATGCCGCGCACGTGCAGTTGACCTTCATCGAGCGTTTGATCGTGGAAGCTGCGGACTTCCACTGGAGTGAGCTTGGCCAGCTCGCGAGATAGATACTCGACATGGACGCCGGCACCGCCGTAAACGTAAGGGGGATATTCGTTGGTGGTCAGCAGGACGCGCATTGTTGTTGTACTCCCTTGCCGGGCTAACGGCCGTGAGGTGGAACGGGTTCCGATGGAGCGTCCAGTCGGAAAGACTGATTATTGCAGCATTATGCCAAGCGGAGTACGCCTAATGGAAGAGTGAAGCAAAGCCATTCAAAACCCTGCCATTACAGCGCGAACTTCATCGAGCATCGCCTGTCGTTCGGCGTGAGAAACGGTCGTCACCTCATAGAAAGCTCGGTGCGTGACGTCGTGGATTCCGCAAGCGCCCAGCACGCCCTCGACCATGGGGCGAACCAGCAATTCGTGCCAGCGCTCGCGTTGGTAAGTGACCTCATCGCCACCCAGCGTATTGATGATCAGCGCTTTTTCGTGAGTCAACAACCCTTTCATGCCGCCGGCGCCGACCTCGAAAGCAAACTTGTGGGTGAAAACCCGGTCGATCCAACCTTTTAAAATGGCCGGTGGCCCAAACCACCAGATCGGGTAGATGAACACCAGTTTGTGCGCCCAACGGACGGCATCCTGTTCGCGGCGGGTGTCGGCCGGCAGGTCGCCGCGCCAGTTGCGCATGAGGTCTTCACCGTCCAATACCGCCCGGCAGTGCATCTCATAGAGGTCGTGGAGGCGCGCGGCATGGCCGCGATCGCGCAAGGCGGTTTCCACTACCTCAAGAATGGCCCGATTGAAGCTGCGCGGGTTAGGATGAGCGTAAATGATGAGCACATTCATGAGGCTGCAATCGCGTTGCCTGTCGCGGGAAGCCAGTTCCAGGACGCCGGGGCGACGGTTCGAGCCTCGGAGAGGCGGTGTTGCAGGTCGCTCATGCGACCCGCGCGGCAAAACGGTGACCGGCTAAACCCAGAAGCAGTTGGTCGCCGGCTTGCAACGGCCCGACGCCAGCCGGCGTACCGGTCAGCACCACATCGCCCGGTAGTAAGGTAAAGTGAGTGGAGATATGGGCGATCAGTTCAAAAATGCCGAGCATCATGGATCGGGTGTTGCCTTGCTGGCGGAGTTCGCCGTTGACGTGCAACGTTAAATCGGTGGCTTGCGGGTCGGGTAGGGCGTCTGGCGCTAGAAAAGGCGATAGCGGGCAAGCGCCGTCGAAGGCCTTGGCGGTTTCCCAGGGCTGGCCTTTCTGCTTGGATTGGTTTTGCAAATCCCGCAAGGTCAAATCCAGGGCGATGCCGTAGCCGGCGACGGCTTGGCGGGTGGTGTCGGGGCCGGCGTTGCGCAGTTGCCGGCCTACCAACACAGCCAGTTCCACCTCATGATGGCAACTACCCCGGTTCTTGGGCAGTCGAATCGGCTCGTCCAGTGCCGTAAGCGCCGTGGAGGGTTTGATGAACAGGATGGGTGTTTCCGGCACCGCGTTGTTCAGTTCGCGGATGTGGTCCAGGTAATTTCGACCGATGCAAACGACCTTGCCGGGGGGCAGATGTAGTGGGCTGCCATCTAGATAGCGATGCTGGTATGTCACAAAACTCTCCTTACCCGCTTTGACGAATTCCGGCGTCTATTGTCCGGTAAGGAGGTTGAAGGCCGCAACGCACGCCGCTAAAAAACGCCGGCGCGGTCAGTACCCAGCCGTTGATGGCGAGAGCTCACGCCATGAAATAGGTCACTGCGATCAGATTGTGCAGAGCGCCCAAATCGATCTGAAATTCGTCGATGAATTCGTGTAAGCCTTGGTGCGCCAGCTCAGGTATTTCGGCCGAGTTCAACCGCTGTTTGAGAGCATCGACAGCGGCCAGCGAGGCGGCGTTTTTGGGTAGCTTGCGCAGGCAGAACTCCAATTCTTGCAAGCAAAACGACACGGCGCGCGGAAAGGAAGGGTCTTGGAGCAAGAATTTCACCACGTCGGAACCGCCGACCCGCAGGCGCACTTGCTGGCGATACATCTGATAGGCGCTCAACGATTTCAGCACGCTCATCCATTGAATGCTATCGAACGGGTTTTGCTCTACCGGTTTGGATGGCATGCTTTGAAGCTGGCTTTGAGTCAGGGTTTGAACCTGGCTTTGGGTTTGACGGCTTTCGGCCTTGCGAGGTGTTCGGGCTTGTTCGGACACTGCCGGAAGAGGGATGCGCGGCAGCAGATCGGCCGAGCGCACGTCCAGAATTCGGGTCGTCATATCGGCGCGCTCCAGAAAGCGGCCCAGCCGGACGAAATCGTAGGCGGCGCTGCGGCTCATGGACCCGGCCAGCAGGCCGTTGATCTGCTGCGCGCCGTGAATGACCCGGCGCAAAAATTCAAACCGGCCGCGTCGGGTCGGCAGGTGGTCGCGCGCGAAGATGTATAAGCTGTTGATCTGCTCCCAGGCTTCTTGCGGCACGGTGTCGCGCGTGGTGCGCAAATTCTCGCGGGCGGCGGCCAGACTGCACAGGATCGAACCGGGATTGTCGCTATCGCCGATCAGAAATTTGACGACGGTGCTCTCATCGGCAAGCCGTTCGGGGTCTTTTTCGTAAAACTGTTCTTCGGCGCCGACGATGAAAATCAACGGCAACCAGCCAAAGGTCATGCTGCGCGGCAGGTCCAACAACAGGTTGGTGTTGACGTTGATGAGGCGGGCCGTGTCTTCGGCGCGCTCGATGTAGCGCGCTATCCAGTAAATATTATGGGCGACGCGAGATAGCATGATCAGAGGCCCTCAGTGTCGACGATCCAGGTATCCTTGCTGCCGCCCCCTTGCGAGGAATTCACCACCAGGGAACCTCGGCGCAGCGCCACCCGGGTCAGTCCGCCGGTGGTGACGTAAGTCGTGGGACCGGACAGCATAAACGGTCGTAAATCGACATGGCGGGGTTCCATGTGTTCGTCGCACAGGGTCGGCGAGGTGGATAGCGCCAGAGTCGGCTGAGCGATGTAGTTGCGGGGGTCCTTTTGGATCAGTTCGGCGAAGCGCTTGCGTTCGGCGGGTTTGGCGTGCGGCCCGATCAGCATTCCGTAACCGCCGGATTCGTTGGCCGGTTTCACCACCAACTTATCGAGATTGGCCAGCGTGTGTTGGCGATCCAATTCCCGCATGCACAAGTAGGACGGCACGTTGGGGATGAGCGGATCCTGATCGAGATAGTACTTGATGATCTCGGGCACGAAGGCATACACCACCTTGTCGTCGGCCACCCCCGCGCCCGGCGCGTTGGCCAGCGCCACCTTGCCCTTGCGCCAGGCCCGCATCAGACCCGGCACGCCCAGCGCGGAATCGGGTCGGAAGACCTCCGGGTCCAGAAACAGATCGTCGATGCGCCGGTAGATGACGTCCACTCGCGCCAGTCCTTCGATGGTGCGCATGTAAACGCAATCGTCGACGCCGATTTCCAGATCGCCGCCTTCGACCAATTCGACGCCCATCTGTTGAGCGAGGTAGGAATGTTCGAAATAGGCCGAGTTGTAGATGCCGGGCGTGAGCACCACGACGGTCGGCTGATCGCCGGGCCGCGGTGACAGTGAAGCCAGCATGTCATACAGCCGCAAGGGGTAATCATCGACCGGCTGGATGCGCTGGTGTTCGAACAGCTCCGGGAACACCCGCTTGGTGACCACCCGGTTCTCCAGCATGTAAGACACCCCGGAAGGCACGCGCAGGTTGTCTTCCAGCACGTAAATCGTGCCATCGCGCTCGCGCACCAAATCCGAACCGCAGATGTGCGCCCACACGCCGTGGCGGGGGTTGACTCCGACGCATTGCGGCCGGAAGTTAACCGATTGCGCCAGCACCTCGGCCGGGAAAATACCGTCCTTGATAATTTGTTGGTCATGATATAGATCGTCGATGAACAGGTTCAGCGCCTGCACCCGTTGCTTGAGGCCAGCTTCCGTGCGACCCCATTCGGTTTTGGGGATAATGCGCGGCACGATATCGAACGGCCAAGCGCGGTCGATGCTGGCGCCTTCGGTGTAGACGGTAAAGGTGATGCCCATGACCAGGATCGCGAGTTCGGCGGCGGTTTTGCGCTCGCGTAATTCCGTATCGCTCAGGGAAGCGAGATAGTCGCACAGCGCCTGAGCCGCCGGACGAGGCCCCGTTGCGCTGTCGATGAGTTCATCGTAATGGACGCCCGATGCGGCGTAACGTTGCCACTCGATGGTCATTGTCGTTCCTTAGGATCGGCGTGTTTTGATGGAGGAGCGGTAAAGCTTCAGCAAAATCCAAGCCAAGCCACTTTAATCAAGCCTTTTCCCCTACCGATAGCAAAAAATTAACTATCTGAATCATATTAGATTTATTTTGAATTGTTGCCGTTTTGAACAGTCGGTTCGCCCGCATCGGCAAGCGGCTGGCGAGAGCGTGCAAGCGCCTGCCAAATCCGCTGGATGCGGGAAATAAAGACTATTCATGCCCGTTCCTCGCACTCAAAGGGTGCGGAGCCTTAAGGCTTGCACGGTGAAAGTGCGGGCAACAACGAGCTTATCGGGGAAAAACCAAGACTGGCGGAGGCAACCAGTGAGCTTTCGCCACACTCGTTTCAGGGTCGATAAGGTCTGCCCATCGGTCTAGTCGCAAGTCGATGACCTCGCTCGTTGAAGACGGCGACCCCGAATGTTCCGCAACGTTAGATTTGCCTGGGTGCGGCTAAGCCGCCTCAGCAGTACGGCACAAATCGCGGGAAGCGTGGACCGGCGCGGGCGCGCGGATTGGCCGGCAAGTTTTGGATTGTGCGCGCTCCTACGCAGGCGGCTCGGCGCTAGCCCTTTGCTCCTTGCGGCGCACAAAACTTACTCCGAACGCAATCCATGACGGTCGAGGTGATTTTAGCTTTCACGATCAAGATGTTGTCGATGCGGAATGCGCATCGTTTTTAAACCGCGCGGCGCATTTTTGCGGTAATGTGTAGGAGGCAGTTGATATGACTGCTCTTATCGAGTTACAATTTCTTTATTCAAGTGTAATAATTACACCATGCGCCTCAAATATTCTTAATCTTGATAAGAAATTTAACTTGAGTCGATGCAAACTAACCAAATAAATTTTTTATTTTGTTTCCTTAGTTTGACATATTAATTTTCATCATACTGGTCGATAAAATACCATAAGGGGCAAGAAAGATGGATTTTGGTAGCTATGTGCGGCAGCTCCGGGAGCAGCGTCGTGAAGTAAACCGTCGTTATTCAGTGCGTCAGACTGCTCAACGGATCGGGGTGGAACCCGCCTATCTCAGCAAAATCGAACGGGGTGATGTTTCTCCCCCCTCTGAGGATACCATCAGAAAGCTGGCTGCCGATTTGGGTGAAGATGCTGATTTGCTGCTGGCTTTAGCCGGTAAGGTGTCCAGCGACATCCGCGAAATCGTCATGAAACGCCCCATCTTGTTCGCTGAAATGATCCGTGGTTTGAGCGATGTCCCGGATGATGAGTTGACGGTGTTGGTTCGCCGGGTTCGCAACGGCGAGTGGTGAGAATGTCGCGGGCGGTCTTGCCTTGGAAAGCAGGGCGGCATCGGATTGGTTGGCGAGGACGAGTTAACGCTCGGTGTCGAGGATGAAAGTCGTTCAAAGTTGGGATGATGGTGTAGTTGATGACCTTCACTTGACGGAATTGTTACGTCGCTATGGTGCTACAGCCACTTTCAACCTGAACCCCGGTCTCCACCAGTCGCGGCGTGCCTTCAGTTGGCGGTACGGTGACAAGGAAGTCTGGCGGCTCGGCCAAGAAGAACTCGCGGCCGTTTACGCCGGGTTTGAAATCGCCAATCATTCGATGACCCATCCGAATCTACCGGATTTAGCGTCGGCGGATTTGGCGCGTGAAGTGGGCGAAAGCCGCCGCATCCTGCAAGATTGGTTTCAGCAGCCGGTTCGCGGTTTTTGTTATCCCTTCGGAACGTGGAATCACGCCGTCAAGGAGGCGGTGCGCGCCGCTGGTCATGTCTGCGCTCGTACTGTTGCGGAGGGCGCTTCGGTGTTTCCGCCCAGCGATCCCTTGGAATTTGGGGTTAGTTGCCGGTTCGCCGACCCCGCGTTTTGGAGCCGCTACGAACAAGCCAAAGCGAACGATGGCGTGTTCTTTTTTTGGGGCCACAGCTACGAATTGACCGACGATGGAATGTGGGCGGATTTGGAAAACAAAATCGCCGGCATCAGCGCCGATCCGGCGGCGGAATGGGTCAATCTCGAAAGTTTGTTTGCTGCCTGATCTTTCGCGTTATTCGGCCTTCCATGGCCTGATTTTCGCTTATTCCTCCGGCTCGTAACCCAAGTTCGGCGCGAGCCACTTTTCCGCCTCCGCCACTGTCCAGCCCTTGCGGCGGGCGTAATCGGCCACTTGGTCGCGGTCGATCCGGCCCACCCCGAAATAGCGCGCTTCGGGATGGCTGAAATACCAGCCGCTGACCGCTGCGGTCGGGGTCATGGCGAAATGCTCGGTCAAATGAATCCCGGCCTTGGTTTCCGCGTCCAGCAGTTGCCAGAGCAAGCCCTTCTCGGTGTGATCGGGGCAAGCGGGATAGCCGGGCGCGGGGCGGATACCGCGATAGCGCTCGTCGATCATGGCCTCGTTGTCCAACGCCTCGTTGGCCGCGTAACCCCAGAATTCCTTGCGTACCCGTTCGTGCAGGCGCTCGGCAAATGCTTCGGCCAACCGGTCGGCTAATACTTTCAAGAGGATGGCGCTGTAGTCATCATGGGCCTTTTGGAAAGCGGCGACACGCTCGTCGACGCCGATTCCAGCCGTGACCGCGAAGGCGCCGAGATAATCGGCGACGTGGGATTCTTGCGGGGCGATCCAATCGGCCAGGCAATAATGCGGTTTGCTGTCCGGTTTCGGCGTTTGCTGGCGCAGGTGATGCAGCGTCAGAATGACCTGCTGGCGGCTGTCGTCCGCATACAGGGCGATGTCGCCGTCGCCGGTCCGATTGGCGGGGAAAAAGCCGATCACCGCCCGCGCCGTCAACCAGCGTTCGGTGATGATTTTGTCCAGCATCGCCCGCGCCTGCTGGAATAATTGACGGGCTTCCGCGCCTTGGTCGGGATCGTCGAGAATCGCCGGATAGCGCCCCCGCAGTTCCCATGCCTGAAAGAACGGTGTCCAATCGATTCGCTCGACCACATCTGACAAAGGATAATCGTCGAACGCGCGCACCCCCAGGAAGGTCGGGCGTGGCGGGAGGTGGTTTGTCCACTCCAGGTTTGGCCGGTTGGCGGACACTTGGGCGAGCGGCAACAGCGGTTCCCGACTGCGCCGTTTGGCGTGTTGTTCGCGCTTTTGCGCGCAATCGGCCTTGGTGCGGGCCACGTAGTCGGCCTTGGCGTCGGTGCTAACCAGATTCTGCGCCACACCGACCGCCCGCGAAGCATCCTTAACATAGATCACCGGGCCGGGATACTGCGGGTCGATTTTGACGGCCGTATGCACCCCGGAGGTGGTCGCGCCGCCGATCAGTAGCGGAATGGAAAAATCCTGCCGTTTCATTTCCTTGGCGACGTTGACCATCTCATCTAGCGATGGGGTAATCAGCCCGGACAAGCCGATCATGTCGGCGTTGTGCTCGCGGGCGGCATCGAGGATTTTTTGCGCCGGCACCATCACCCCAAGGTCGAAAACCTCGAAGTTATTGCACTGGAGCACCACGCCGACGATGTTCTTGCCGATGTCGTGGACATCGCCCTTGACCGTCGCCATCACGATCCGGCCGTTGGAACGGCGTTCGCCTTCGCCCTGTTCGGCTTCGATGAACGGGATCAGATAGGCCACCGCTTTCTTCATCACCCGCGCGGATTTCACTACTTGCGGCAGGAACATCTTGCCCGCGCCGAACAGATCGCCGACCACGTTCATACCGTCCATCAACGGGCCTTCAATGACGTGCAGCGGCCGCTCGGCCTGCTGGCGGGCTTCCTCGGTGTCGGTTTCGACAAACTCGTCGATACCCTTGACCAGCGCGTGTTCCAGCCGCTTGGTCACCGGCCAGGAACGCCAATCCTGCTCCTCGCGCTTGGGGCCGGCCGCACCGCTTTCGTCCTTGTACTGGTCGGCGATCTCCAACAAACGCTCGGTGGCGTCCGGGCGACGGTTTAGAATCACGTCCTCGACCCGCTCGCGGAGTTCCGCCGGAATGTCCTCGTAAATCGCCAGTTGCCCGGCGTTGACGATGCCCATGCTCATGCCCGCCTGGATGGCGTGGTAGAGAAACACTGAATGAATCGCCTCGCGCACCGGATTGTTGCCCCGGAACGAGAACGAGACATTGGACACGCCGCCGGAGATCAGGGCGTGCGGCAGTTCCGCCTTAATCCGCCGGGTGGCCTCAATGAAATCCACCGCGTAGTTGTTGTGTTCGGCGATGCCGGTGGCGACTGCGAAGATATTGGGATCGAAAATGATATCCTGCGGCGGGAAACCGACCTGTTCGGTCAGAATCCGATACGCCCGTTGGCAGATGGCGAATTTGCGTTCCTCGGTGTCGGCCTGACCCTGTTCGTCGAAAGCCATGACGATGGCCGCCGCGCCGTAACGACGAATCAGTTGGGCTTGACGGATAAATTCCGCTTCGCCTTCCTTCATGCTGATTGAGTTCACCACCGGCTTGCCTTGGATGCATTTCAAAGCGGCTTCGAGAATCTCCCACTTGGAAGAATCAATCATGACCGGGACTCGCTGGATATCTGGCTCCGAGCCGATCAGATTTAGAAAGATGGTCATCGCTTCCTTGGAATCGAGCATCCCTTCATCCATATTGATATCAATGACTTGTGCGCCGTTTTCGACCTGTTGCCGCGCGACTTTGAGCGCGGCGGTATAATCACCAGCTTTGATCAACCGTTTGAAGACCGCCGAGCCGGTGACGTTGGTGCGCTCGCCGACATTAACGAACAGCGACTCCGGGCCGATGTTCAGCGGCTCCAATCCAGACAGCCGGCAATACGGTTCGATGCTTGGAATCGCGCGGGGTGGGAAGTCTTTGACGGCTTCCACGATGGCGCGAATGTGGGCGGGTGTGGTGCCGCAACAGCCGCCGACGATATTGAGAAAACCGCTTTCGGCGAATTCCCGAATCGTGGCCGCCATTTTTTCCGGGGTCTCGTCGTATTCGCCAAAGGCGTTCGGCAGGCCCGCGTTGGGATGAGCGGAAACGTAAGTATCCGCAATGCCCGCTAATTCGGCGATGTAAGGCCGGAGTTGGTCCGCGCCCAGCGCGCAATTCAGGCCGAAGGACAGCGGGCGGATATGCGAGAGCGAGTTCCAGAACGCCTCGGTGGTCTGGCCGGACAGGGTGCGTCCCGACTTGTCGGTGATGGTGCCGGAGATCATCACCGGCAAACGAATGCCCGCCGTCTCGAAAACCTGCTCGATAGCAAACAGCGCTGCCTTAGCGTTCAAGGTATCGAAGATGGTTTCCACCAGCAGGATATCCGCGCCACCTTCGATCAAGCCTTGGGCCGCTTCAGTGTAAGCGGCGACCAGATGATCAAAGCGGATATTGCGGAAGCCGGGATTGTTCACATCCGGCGACAGGCTGGCGGTGCGCCCGGTCGGGCCGAGAATGCCGGCGACGAAGCGCGGCCGTTCCGGCGCGCTGTAGCGGTCGGCGACTTCGCGCGCCAGTTTCGCCGCTTCCCGATTCAGTTCCGGCACCAGGCTTTCCATGCGGTAGTCGTGCATCGACACCGAGGTGGAATTGAAGGTGTTGGTTTCGATGATGTCCGCGCCTGCTTCCAGATAGGCGGCGTGAATCTCGCGGATGATCGCCGGTTGGGTCAGCACCAGCAGATCGTTGTTGCCCTTAAGGTCGCTCGGCCAGTCGCGGAACCGCGCGCCGCGATAATCGGCCTCCTGCAAGCGATAACTTTGAATCATGGTGCCCATCGCGCCATCCAGAATCAGAATGCGGCGGGCCAACAGGTCTTGCAATAGGGCGGTTTTATCGACGGTCATCGGTGAAATACTCGGTTACTTCGGCTGAACGACAAAAATTCACGTAAGCTGAAACGCATCCCGAATCCATTCGACGCGTGGTTCAACGCCGGTCTGGAGAATCGCCACCACATCGAAGCGGCACGGCAGGTCGAGACGCTGGCGTTGCAGGTAAAAAGCCGCCGCGCGCAACAGCCGCTGCTGCTTGATGCGGGTCACCGATTCGGCGGGCGTACCGAACTGGCTGGAACGGCGGCTGCGCACTTCGACGAACACCAATTGGCCGCCATCGCGCAGGATCAAGTCCAGTTCGCCGACGCGGCAGCGGAAATTGCGCGTCACCAAGGTCAGGCCGCGCGCTTCCAGATAGCGCAGCGCAAAATCCTCGGCGGCGGCTCCTTGCGCGATGCGACTGATCACGGATGGTCTCTCTGCGGAATTCCTAAAAACTGACGCATTGTAAAGGCTTGAATCATGACCGTCGAATCCGGCGCGCTTTACGTGGTGGCGACTCCCATCGGTAATCTGGAAGATATCACCCTTCGAGCGCTGCGCGTCTTGCGCGAGGTGGATTACATCGCCGCCGAGGATACCCGCCATACCGGCCGCTTGTTACGGCATTTTGAGATCGATAAGCCGTTGTTGTCGCTACACGAACATAACGAACGCAACCGGCTGGAGCAGGTGGCGGCGCTCTTGGAGCAGGGTAAATACGTCGCGCTGGTGTCCGATGCCGGTACGCCGTTGCTCAGCGATCCGGGGTTTCCGCTGGTGCGCGAACTACGCCGCCGCGCATTGCGTGTCATTCCCGTGCCGGGGCCGAGCAGTCTGCTGGCGGCCTTGTCGGCGGCCGGATTGCCGACCGACCGCTTCGTCTTCGAGGGCTTTCTCCCGGCCAAAAGCGCTGCCCGGCGCGAGCGGTTGCGGGCGCTGGCGAGAGAGGAGCGTACTCTGATCTTTTTCGAGTCCAGCCATCGGCTTGCCGAAGCGCTGCTCGATCTGGCGACGGAAATGGGTGGAGATCGTCCGGCCGTGATCGCGCGTGAACTGACCAAACGGTTCGAGGAAATCCAAGGCGCGCCATTAGCCGAATTGCTGCCGTGGCTCCGGCTCGATCCTAACCGGAGCAAAGGCGAATTTGTGATATTGGTGCGGGGCGCGCCAACCCCCATTGAAGCGGATACCCCGGATAATCGCCGGTTGTTGGCGGCCTTGCTCTCAGAGCTTCCGGCAAGCCGCGCCGTAGTGGTGGCGGCGCGGCTGACCGGCTTGCGCAAGCAATCGCTGTACGATCTCGCGCTGGCGCTAGGTCATGAACAAACCCCTGAAAAATCTTGATTGCGGCTTGCCAAATCGGGCAGCGCCGTGGACACTATGCGCGGAAACCGGCCGGGCGGTCGCCGTATCGCGTTGCGGTATGGAGGAAAGTCCGGGCTCCATAGGACAGGGCGCCAGGTAACACCTGGGCGGCGCGAGCCGACGGAAAGTGCCACAGAAAACACACCGCCCACGTTCGCAAGAACCGGTAAGGGTGAAAAGGTGCGGTAAGAGCGCACCGCGCGGCTGGTAACAGGCGCGGCACGGTAAACCCCGCTCGGAGCAAGACCAAATAGGGGAGCATTATCGCGTGGTCCGCGCGGCTTCCGGGTAGGTCGCTACAGGCGTCTGGCGACAGGCGTCGCAGAGGAATGACCGTCCTCGACAGAACCCGGCTTACAGGCCGGTTTCCTTTCCCTCCTTGTTTCCTTTCATCAAGTTCGTCGGCTCCGCGCGGGTTGACGCGCCCAAGGTATCCCTATTATTTTCCCTCCTTTTTTTCGCCGTGTCAGCCTTGCCCAAAGGGGCCTGATTTAGCGGATAAAACGCGGTCCCTAATTTTGTTAATTTTTTTAAAACTATGTTATATAAAAAAATTTTCCAAATCTTATTTAAACGATCTTCCTTGACAGCAGCCCGTGGACCTACCTATAGTTAGTGGCGAAAAGTGGGAGAAAGTGGGGGGCCGAGAAGAATTCGGCGCGCTGAAAGGAGCCATCGTTGTTCCGAGGAATCCATCAATTATCGCTCGATAACAAGGGCCGTCTGTCAGTGCCGACTGCTTATCGCCAGCGATTGTTGGAAACCGGTGATGGCCAAATGGTGCTGACGATCGACCGTGACCGCTGCCTCCTGCTATATCCCCTGAACGTCTGGGAAGACATCGAACGCAAGCTGATCCAACTTTCCAGCACCAACAAACGCGCCCGAGCTTTGAAGCGCTTGCTGTTGGGACATGCCGAAGAATGCGGGCTAGATGCGGGCGGACGCATTTTGCTGCCGGCTCCGTTGCGGGAGTTCGCGGGGCTTGAAAAGCGGGTCGTGCTGGTGGGGCAGGGCAATAAATTTGAAATTTGGAACGAGGCGACTTGGTGCGCGTGGCGCGATTCAGCGCTGGACAGCGACGATGATGATGGCGACGCCATGCCGGATTTGGATGCGCTGGCCTTCTGAGCATGGCGCGAGCATTGTCGCCTCATCGCCCGGTTCTGGTGGACGAGACGCTGGATGCGCTGGCGATTCAGGCGGACGGGCGTTATGTGGATGCCACCTTCGGCCGGGGAGGACATACGGCGGCCATTTTGGCGCGGTTGGGGCCGGCCGGGTCAGTGCTGGCGCTGGATCGGGACCCGGCGGCCGAGCGCTGGGCGAGCGCCGAATTTGGGACCGATGCGCGGTTTCAGTTCGTTCGAACCCGCTTCGGCCGATTGGCTCCTATTATCGCCGAGCGCGGCCTGTTGGGCCGGATACACGGCGTCTTGCTCGATTTGGGCGTGTCTTCCCCACAGGTGGACGACCCAGAGCGCGGTTTTAGCTTCATGCAGGATAGTGCGTTGGATATGCGGATGGACCCGAGCTGCGGCGACAGTGCGGTTGCGTGGATTAATAAAGCGACTGAGCAGGACTTGGAACGAGTGCTCGTGGAATTTGGTGAGGAACGGTTTCACCGGCGGATCGCCCGCGCCATCGTGGCGGCTCGCCAGCACACCGCCATCACCACGACCGGGCGCTTGGCGAAGATCGTGTCCGCCGCCGTTCCGACCCGCGAGCCGGGAAAACATCCGGCGACTCGGACTTTTCAGGCGGTGCGGATTGCGGTCAACGAAGAATTGAGTGAGTTGCGGGCGGTGTTGCCGCAAGCGGTTCAGGCGTTGGCGCCCGGAGGACGATTGGCGGTGATCAGCTTTCATTCATTGGAAGATCGGATAGCCAAGCGCTTCCTGCGAGAGCAGGCGCGAGGTCGGGAGCTGCCGCTGGATTTGCCGGTGGCGGGACTGCCGGAAGGGGCGACCCTGCGTCGGGTGGGTCGGACCATCCGACCCACGGCGCAAGAAGTCGCGCGCAACCCGCGCGCCCGCAGCGCGATATTGCGCGTGGCGGAACGGCTCGGGTGAAGGGTCCGTTATTAGTGATCCTCCTATTGGCCGGCGCCGTTTTGGGGTCGGGGGTCGGGGTGGTGTACACGCGCCATCTCAACCGGCAATTTTTTATACAGTTGCAGAAATTGCAAGCGGAACGGGACAGCCTCGATGTGGAATGGGAAGCGTTACAACTGGAACAGAGCACCCTGCTCATGGACGCCGCCATTGAGGACAAGGCGCGCCGCCGCCTGAATATGCTGATCCCTGACCCCGCCGACGTTCTCTACATCAAGCCCCATGACTAAATTTCCGCTTACGGCATTGTTGAAAAGGCCGCCACGGATGACGCGTGCGCACCTGCCGCTGGCGGCGCGTCATCGCTTGGTGGTGGGGCTGTTACTGGCGGGGGCCGGCGCCATGATCGCGCGCGCTGCCTACCTGCAACTGGTGCATAACGACTTTTTGCAAGAGCAGGGCAAGGAGCGCTTTTTGCGCGTGGTCGAGGTGCCGGCCCACCGCGGCATGATCCTGGATCGCAGCGGCGAACCGCTGGCGGTCAGCTCGCCGGTCGATTCGATTTGGGCGCAGCCGCAACAATTGTTGCAACAGCGCGAACGCTGGCCGGTGCTGGCCCGTTTGCTCGGATTGCAAGCCGGGGAATTGGAGCAGAAGCTGGCGGAAAACGACGACCGTCAGTTCCTGTATTTACGCCGGCATCTAGCGCCGGGTCTGGCCCAGCAGATTCTGGCGCTCAAGATTCCTGGCGTGTACTCAAAGCGCGAATATCGGCGCTACTACCCCGACGCCGAGGTCACTTCTCATTTGCTGGGCTTCACCGATATCGACGACGCCGGCCAGGAAGGATTGGAAAAAACCTTCGATGCTCAACTGCGCGGCATCCCTGGCAACAAGCGAGTGATCCAGGATCGGATGGGTCAGGTGGTGGAGGATGTGGAAAATATCCGCGCCCCGCAACCCGGCAAGCCGGTGGTGCTCAGTATCGACCGACGGTTGCAATATCTGGCGTATCGCGCGCTCAAGACCGCGGTCATGGAAAACCGGGCCAGCGCCGGTTCGGCGGTGATCGCGGACGTGCAAACCGGCGAGATCCTGGCGATGGTCGATCAACCGGCGACCAATCCCAACAACCGTCGCTCGCTGCGCGGGGAATTGCTCCGCAACCGGGCGATCACCGACGTCTACGAACCGGGTTCGACGTTGAAGCCTTTCACGGTCGCCTTGGGGCTGGAGAGCGGCAAATGGAGCCCCCACAGCTTGATCAACACCGCGCCGGGGACTCTCAAGGTAGGCCGTTATCTGGTGCGCGACACGCACAACTACAAGACTATCGACGTCACGCGCGTCATCAGCAAATCCAGTAACGTCGGCACCAGCATCATCGCGTTGTCGATGCCGGCGGAACGCTTGTGGCAGCTGTACAAGAACATCGGTTTTGGCGCTCAAAGCGGCATCGGGCTGATCGGCGAGCAGGCGGGCGTGCTGCATCACTTCAATCAATGGAGCGATATCGGTCTTGCCAATCATTCGTTCGGGTACGGGCTTTCCGTTAACATGGTGCAACTGGCTCAAGCCTATATCGTCTTGGCGGCGGACGGCGTCCGGCGGCCGCTGACCATCTTGAAGCGCGAGCGACCGCCCGATCCGTCCGAGGAGCGGCGGCTGTTGTCGGCCCGCGCGGTGCGGCAGGTGCGGGCGATGCTGGAGGAGGCGGTGAGCAAGGAAGGAACCGGTCTCAAGGCCTCGGTCCCTGGTTATCAAGTGGCCGGCAAGACCGGCACCGTCCATAAGATCGTCAACGGTCGTTACGCCAGCGACCGCTATTTCTCGCTGTTCGCTGGTATGGTGCCGGCCAGCGCCCCCCGGCTGGTGATGGCCATCATCATCGACGAACCCAAAAGCGGAGCTTATTACGGCGGCACGGTGGCGGCGCCGGTGTTTGGCAAGACCATGGGCGGGGTGTTGCGGATCATGAACATCACCCCAGACGACATGCCGTCCATGAAGATCGCCGGAACGGTTCCGACGGTTAGCGTGGTGCCGTGAGGCCCATCATGGCGCTGACGCTGGGCGAACTGTTGGCGGGCTATGCTGCCGTGCCGGCGGAGTTGGCCGGGCGGCCGCTGGCCGGCTTGGCCACCGACAGCCGCGTGCTGCGAGCGGGCGAGGTGTTTTTCGCCTTGCGCGGCGGGAACCGGCACGGCTTGGAGTTCCTTCGGGCGGTCGAAGCAGCCGGAGCGTCCGCGATTGTCTGGGAGCCACCTTACCAGGGGCCGTTGCTGGCGACCGAACGAGGGATGCCGCTAGTGGCGGTTCCGGAGTTACGCCAGAAGCTGGGGCCGATCATCGCCCGCTATTACGGCGAGCCTGCGCGGCGCCTGCGGGTGGTCGGTCTCACCGGCACCGACGGCAAGACTTCTTGCGCCCATTTCATCGCCCAGGCGCTCGGCGCGGGCGATTCGGGACCCTGCGGCATTCTCGGCACGCTGGGCGCCGGCGTCTACGGTCAAACGGAGCCATCCCCGCACACCACGCCGGAGCCGCTGGCGGTGCAGCGCTGGCTGGCGGGGCTGGTCGCCGACGGCCGGCGTTGCGCGGTGATGGAGGTCTCCTCGCACGCTTTGGAGCAGGGCCGGGTCAACGGAGTGGAGTTCGCGGCGGCGGTATTGACCAATCTCACGCGAGATCACCTGGATTATCACGGAAGCCTGGCGGCCTACGCGGCAGCCAAGCGCCAGCTGTTTTTGCAGCATCGACCGCGCTGGAGCGTGCTGAATCTGGACGATAGCTTCGGTCGCGACCTCGCCGCCGAGTTGCCAGATTCGCAAACCGTGGTCGGTTATGGTCTCGGCGAGCGGCTGGGACGAGCGGCGCACTTCGTCTGGGGTGAGGCCTTGGAGCTGACGCCGGCCGGTTTGCGAATGCGGGTTCGTTCGTCCTGGGGCGATGGCGAATTGCAGGTCGGCTTGCTGGGTCGGTTCAACGCCAGCAATGTGCTGGCGACGCTGGCGGCGCTGTTGGTGCTGGACATACCGTTTTCGCAAGCGCTGGCGCGGGTGGCGCTGACGGCGACGGTACCGGGTCGGATGGAGCGGCTGGGCGGCGCGAACGGGCAGCCGTCGGCGGTGGTGGACTACGCCCACACGCCGCACGCGCTCGAACAGGTGCTACACACCTTGCGGGAGCATGGCGGCGTGCGCTTGTGGTGCGTGTTTGGCTGCGGCGGCGACCGCGATCCCGGCAAGAGGCCGCTGATGGGCGCGGTGGCCGAACGCCTGGCCGATCGGGTGATCGTGACCGACGACAATCCCCGGACCGAAGAGCCGGGCCGAATCGTCCGGGATATTCTGGCTGGGTTGCGCCAGCCGGACGCGGTGACGGTAATCCGCGACCGGCGGGCCGCCATCGAGCGGGCGCTCGCCGACGCCGGGGCGGGTGATATCGTGCTGATCGCCGGTAAAGGGCACGAGGATTACCAAATCGTGGGTACGGAACGATTGCCGTTCAGCGACCGTGCGGTCGTGCGCCAGTGTTTGTTTTCCAACTCTCAGGATGAGGCCGCCTGAATGATTGATACGTTCTCGTCCATGCGCTTGCAGGACGCTGCCCGGTTGCTGAAGGGCGAGCTGTCCGGCGCGGATGCCCCCTTCAGCGAAGTGAGCACCGACAGCCGACGCCTGCCGGTGGGGGCCTTGTTCGTCGCCTTGGTCGGCCCTCATTTTGACGGCCACGACTTTATCGCCGCCGCGCGGGAGCAAGGCGCTTGTGCCGCGCTGGTCAGCCGGCGGGTGATGGGCGATCCGCTGCCGCAATTGCGGGTGACCGATACCTTGTTGGCGCTGGGTCAATTGGGAGCGGCCTGGCGCGAGCGGTTCGCCGGGCCCGTGATCGCGCTGACCGGCAGCAACGGCAAGACCACGGTCAAGGAGATGGTCGCCTCGATCCTGCGGACGCGGGGGCCGACCCTGGCGACCGAAGGCAATCTCAACAACGACATCGGGGTACCGCTGACGCTGTTGCGTTTGGGTCGAGAGCACGCCTACGCGGTGGTCGAGCTGGGCGCCAACCACCCTTGCGAGATCGCCTATCTGACCGGCTTGGTCCAACCCGATGCGGCGCTCGTCAACAATGCCGGTCCCTGCCATTTGGAGGGCTTCGGCGACGTGGCCGGCGTGGCCCGCGGCAAGGGTGAGATTTTTCAGGGGCTCGATGCGGATGGCGTGGCGGTCATCAATCGTGACGATCCTTACGCCGATTACTGGGTGGGCCTGAATAAAGGGCGGCGGATCGTCGAGTTCGGTTTGAACCAGCATGCCATGGTGGGGGGTCGGGTGCTCGATGCGACCACCAACCGTTTCCGGCTGCGGGTCGGCGCCGAGGATATCGAGATTCGGTTGCCGTTGCCGGGTCGCCATAACGTGATGAACGCCCTGGCGGCGGCGGCGGCGACCACGGCGGTCGGCACCAACCTGGAAGAGGTGCGCCGGGGTCTGGAAAATCTCCAAGGTGTCGGCGGTCGGCTGCAACGCTTGCGCGGCCGGCACGGCGGCGCGGTCATCCACGACGCCTACAACGCCAACCCGGCCTCGCTCGCCGCCGCGTTGAGCGCGATAGGCGGCGAGCCCGGCCGCAAATGGTTGGTGCTGGGCGATATGTGGGAACTGGGACCAGCGGCGGACGATTTGCACGCGCAATCCGGCAAGGACACCCGCGCCGCCGGCTTCGAGCGTCTTTATGGACTCGGCGAGCACAGCCGGGCGGCGGTGGCCGCCTTTGGCGGCGGCCGGCATTTCATGGAGATGGAGGCCTTGATCGCGACCTTGGCGGCTGACCTTAAAAGCGGCGGTGAAGCGGCGGTGATCCTGGTCAAGGGCTCGCGCGGCATGAAGATGGAGCGCGTGGTGACGGCGTTGGTGGAGGCCGGTGGTGGGACGATCAACCCGGAGGGACACGGCTGATGCTGGTGTTGCTGGCTGAATGGTTGGCCAATAATTTCTATACGGGATTCAATGTCTTCCAGTATTTGACGCTGCGGGGGATCTTGGGAACCCTGACGGCGCTGCTGATCTCGCTCATCGTCGGACCGGTCATGATCGAGCGCTTGAGCCACTATCAGATCGGCCAGCAGGTTCGCCAGGATGGGCCGAAAAGCCATCTGTCGAAAGCCGGCACTCCGACCATGGGCGGCGCGCTCATTTTGGTCGCCATCGCCATCGCCACGGTGCTGTGGGCTGACCCGCGCAATCATTATGTCTGGATCGTGTTGCTGACGACGCTGGCTTTCGGCGCCATCGGTTGGGCGGACGACTACAAGAAATTGATCCTGCGCAATTCGAAAGGATTGTCGGCGCGGGCCAAATATTCCTTGCAATCCGGCGTCGGTTTGGCGGCGGCGCTGCTGCTGTTTTTTACCGCTCAGGCTCCCATCGAGACCCAATTGATCGTGCCGTTTTTCAAGAATGTCGCCTTGAATCTCGGATGGCTGTTCGTCCCGCTCACCTACTTTGTCATCGTCGGTTCCAGCAACGCCGTCAATCTCACCGATGGCTTGGACGGTTTGGCCATCGTGCCGACCGTCATGGTGGCCGGCGCGCTGGCCGTATTTTGCTATGCCTCCGGCAACCGCATCTTCGCCGGCTATCTCGATATTCCTTACGTGGTGGGCGCCGGGGAGGTCATGGTGTTCTGCGGCGCGATGGTCGGCGCCGGCTTGGGCTTCCTCTGGTTCAACGCCTATCCGGCGCAGGTGTTCATGGGCGATGTCGGCGCGCTGGCGCTGGGCGCGGCGCTAGGCGTCATTGCAGTGGTGGTCCGGCAGGAGCTGGTGCTGTTTGTGATGGGCGGCGTGTTTGTCATGGAGACCGTATCGGTCATCCTGCAAGTCGGCTCCTTTAAATTGACCGGCCGGCGGATTTTTCGGATGGCCCCGTTGCACCACCATTTCGAACTCAAGGGTTGGCCGGAGCCCCGGGTGATCGTCCGGTTTTGGATCATCACCATCATTCTGGTGC
The DNA here is from genome assembly GCA_016713505.1 of Candidatus Competibacteraceae bacterium. NCBI lineage: Bacteria > Pseudomonadati > Pseudomonadota > Gammaproteobacteria > Candidatus Competibacteraceae > Candidatus Competibacteraceae bacterium. The sequence continues at coordinate 891,269 of JADJPA010000001.1, forward strand.
TGGTCGGCTTGTCAACGCTGAAAATTCGCTAGGAGGAGACGCGCGGATGTTGTCATTGCGCGGAACCACGCTGGTGGTCGGACTCGGCAAAAGCGGCTTGTCCGCGGCGCGAGCGTTGATGGCGCTGGATGCCGCCGTCACGGTGGCCGATAGCCGGTTTGATCCGCCGGGACTGGCGGACTTGCGCGCGGAATTTCCAACCGTGCCGCTCCAGCTGGGTGAGTTCGATCCCGCGTTGTTGGCGAAAGCGGCGCGCTTGCTGGTCAGTCCCGGCGTGGCCGTCGCCACCCCGGCCATCGCCGCGGCGGCGCAACAGGGCGTGCCGGTCTGGGGCGACATCGAATTGCTGGCCCGCCTGACCCACGTCCCGGTGGCGGCCATCACCGGTTCCAACGGCAAGAGCACGGTCACGACCTTACTGGGCGAGATGGCGCAACGCGCCGGGATAGCAGCGGCGGTCGGCGGCAATCTGGGCACTCCGGCGCTGGAGTTGTGGCTGGCGCAAGAAAAAGGCGCGAACGCCGCCAAGCCGCTCGATGCCTACGTATTGGAGCTGTCGAGCTTCCAGCTGGAAACCACGTTCAGCCTGAACGCGCGGGTGGCGGCGGTGTTGAACATCAGCCCCGACCACATGGATCGCTACGCTACGCTGGACGATTACATCGCCGCCAAGCGCCGGATTTTTCGGGGCGACGGGGTAATGGTGCTCAACGCCGACGACCCGACGGTCGCGGCGATGGCCGAACCGGGCCGGCAGGTCGTGCGTTTCACCTTGGCCGAGCCGAATGAAGGTGATTTCGGCCTGCGTCAGCGCGCCGGGGAGAGCTGGCTGGCGCGCGGCGCCGAGCCTTGGATCGCGGCCTCGGAACTGAAGATCAGCGGCGAGCACAATCTGGCCAACGCGCTGGCGGCGCTGGCCATGGGTCACGCGCTGGGGTGGCCGCGCGCGGCGCTGCTGGCGGCGCTGCGGGAATTCGCCGGACTGGCGCATCGCACCACCTTGGTGCTGGAGCGGGCCGGCGTGCGTTGGTTCGACGATTCCAAGGGTACCAACGTCGGCGCGACGGTGGCGGCGGTGCGCGGTCTGTCGGGTCGGGTGGTGCTGATCGCCGGTGGCGACGGCAAGGGCCAGGATTTTTCGCCGCTGCGGGCAGCGTTGGCCGACAAGGCCCGGTCGGTGGTGTTGATCGGCCGCGATGCCCCCTTGATCGCCGCCGCGTTGGGCGACAGCGTGCCGCTGCAACGGGCGGCCGACATGGAGCAGGCCGTGCGTCAGGCGGCACAATGCGCGCAGGCCGGGGACAGCGTGCTGTTGTCGCCGGCCTGCGCCAGCTTCGACATGTTCAGCGGTTACGAGGAACGCGGCGCGGTGTTTGCCGCCGCCGTGCGGAAGTTGGCCGGATGCTGAGCGCTACCGCCGTTCAGGGCGACCGCGGCCGTTTGCCGAGCGCTGGCGAGCGGCGCGGCGCGTTGCCGTTTCCCGATCTGTGGATTCTGATTCCGGCGTTGTTGTTGCTGGTGCTGGGTTTGCTGATGGTGGCTTCGGCCTCGATCCCGATCGGCGTCAATCCGAAAACCGGTCAGGGGCAACCGTTTCATTTTCTGATCCGCCAAGCGTCGTTCGCGCTGGCCGGCTTGCTGGCGGCCGGCATCGTGTTTCAGGTGCCGATGGCGCGCTGGCGGCGGTTCGGACCGGTGTTATTGGTGGCGGCGCTGGGGCTCTTGGTCTTGGTGCTGATCCCCGGCGTCGGTAAGGAAGTCAACGGCAGTATCCGCTGGATTGGCGTGGGCCCCATCAATGTCCAGGTTTCGGAAATCGCCAAGCTGTTCGCCCTGATCTACGTGGCGGGCTATCTCAAACGCCACGGCGCGCAATTGCAGACGGCGGATTTTAAAACCTCGGCGCTGGCGCTGGCCCGACCGATGGGGGTGCTGGCGGTCTTCGCGGTGCTGCTGCTGCTGGAGCCGGATTTTGGCAGCGTGGTGGTGCTGATGGCGACCGCGCTGGGCATGGTGTTTCTGGCCGGGGTCAACCTCTGGCAGTTCGGAGCCTTGCAGGCGGGAACGGCGGCGGTCATGGCGGTGCTGATCCTGTCTTCACCCTACCGCCAGGATCGGGTGCTGAGCTTCCTAAGACCTTGGGACGATCCGTTCGGCAAGGGCTATCAGCTGGCGCAGTCGCTGATCGCCATCGGTCGCGGCGAGTTGTTCGGGGTCGGTTTGGGGCAGAGCGTGCAAAAACTGTTTTATCTGCCGGAAGCCCATACCGATTTTCTGTTCGCCGTGCTGGCCGAGGAATTGGGTCTGACCGGGATCATGGCGGTCATCGCCTTGTTCATGATCCTGGTCTGGCGGGCGTTTGAGATCGCGTGGCGGGCCGAACGCCTGGACCTGCTGTTCTCGGCGTATCTGGCTTACGGCATCGGACTCTGGCTCGGCCTACAGGCGCTGTTCAACATGGGCGTCAACATGGGCGTGCTGCCGACCAAGGGCTTGACCTTGCCGTTGATGAGCTACGGCGGCAGCAGCGTGGTGGTGATGTGCGTGACCCTGGCGGTGCTGCTGCGCATCGATGTGGAAACCCGCGCCGGGGGAGTGCGCGGCGAATGAACGCAGCCCGACCGGTATTGATCATGGCCGGCGGCACGGGCGGCCACGTATTTCCGGCGCTGGCGGTGGCCGAGCGGTTGCGCGAGCGCGGCTTGCCGGTGGTGTGGCTGGGAACCCGGCGCGGTCTGGAAGCGACGCTGGTTCCGAAAGCGGGCATCCCCATCGAATGGATCGGTGTCGCTGGGTTGCGCGGCAAGGGCATGGGCCGGTTGTTGGGAATGCCGTTGATGCTGGGACGCGCGGTGTGGCAGGCCGGAGCGATCTTGCGCCGCCTGCGCCCGCGCGTGGTGCTCGGCATGGGGGGGTTCGCCAGCGGGCCCGGCGGCATGGTGGCCCGCTCGCTGGGCATTCCGTTGGTGGTGCACGAGCAAAACGCCATCGCGGGACTGACCAACCGCTGGCTGGCGCGGGTCGCCGATCGCGTGTTGGAGGCGTTTCCGGCGACCTTTCCGAGCGCGCGGCGCGCGCTGACAGTCGGCAATCCGGTCCGGCAGCGCATCGCGGCGTTGCCGCCGCCCGCCGCGCGCTTGGCCGGTCGCGCCGGCCGCCCCCGCCTGTTGGTGGTCGGCGGCAGCCAGGGCGCTCTGGCGTTGAACCAGCTGGTGCCGCAAGCCTTGGCGTCGCTCGCGGAAGCACACCGCCCGGAGGTCTGGCATCAGGCGGGGGGCCGCTTGCACGAAACCGCGGAAACCGCTTACCGGGAGGCGGGCGTGACCGCGCGGTTGACGCCGTTTATCGAGGAGATGGCGGAGGCTTACAGCTGGGCTGACCTGGTGTTATGCCGGGCCGGCGCGCTGACCGTCGCCGAACTGGCGGCGGCGGGAGTCGGGTCGGTGCTGGTGCCGTTTCCGTTCGCGGTGGACGACCATCAAACCGCCAACGCGCGTTATTTGGAGCAGGGTGGGGCGGCGCTGATCCGCCAGCAGGCGGAGCTGACCGCGCAAAACTTGGCCGAGTTGCTGGGCGCGCTGTTGGGTGATCGCCCCCGCCTGCTGGGCATGGCCGAAGCGGCCAGAGGATTGGCAAGGATCGAAGCCGCCGAACGGGTGGCGACCGCGTGTCTGGAACAGGCGCGCACTTGAGCGATGGATACCCCGATGGATGAGATGAGAGACGACGAAATGGGCAAACCCAGTCTGGCGGCGATTCCCGAAGCTTGGCGCGACATGCGCCGGATCCGGCACATTCACTTTGTCGGCATCGGCGGCGCCGGCATGAGCGGCATCGCCGAGGTGCTGCTGAATTTGGGCTATAGCGTCTCCGGCTCCGATCTTAAAACCAGCCCGGTCACCGCCCGTTTGGCCCAATTGGGCGCGACGATCCGCCAGGGGCACCGAACCGAGCATGTGGCCGGTTGTGATGTCGTGGTGATTTCCAGCGCGGTCGCCGAGGACAATCCCGAGGTGGTGGCGGCGCGGGCGGCGCGGGTGCCCGTCGTGCCGCGCGCCGAGATGCTGGCCGAACTGATGCGGTTTCGCTACGGCATCGCGGTCGCCGGCACCCACGGCAAGACCACGACCACCAGCCTGATCACCAGCCTGCTGGCCGAAGGTGGCTTGGACCCGACTTTCGTCATCGGCGGTCGCCTGAACAGCGCCGGCGCCAATGCCCGGCTCGGCGGCGGCCGCTATCTGGTGGCGGAAGCCGACGAGAGCGATGCCTCGTTCCTGTTCTTGCAGCCGATGGTGGCGGTGGTGACCAACATCGACGCCGACCATTTGCCGACCTATGGCGGCGATTTCGAGCGGCTGCGCGAGACTTTCATCGAGTTCCTCCACCATCTGCCGTTTTACGGCTTGGCGGTGCTGTGCGCCGACGATCCGCAGGTGCGCTCGATCTTGCCGCGCCTGAGCCGGCCGGTGCTGACCTACGGCACCGGCGACGATTGTGACGCCCGCGCGACCGATATCGTTCAAGAAGGCTTGCGGACTCGGTTCCTGGCCCATTTGCCCAATCTGAAGTCGCCCTTGCCGATCACCTTGAACCTGCCGGGCCGGCACAGCGTGTTGAACGCCTTGGCCGCGCTGGCGGTCGCGCACGAGCTGGGCGTTTCGGAAACCGCCATCCGTCGCGCCCTACAGAATTTCCAGGGCATCGGCCGGCGCTTCCAGCAGCACGGCGAACTGCTGTTGCCCGACGGCGGCCGCGTCACCGTGATGGACGATTACGGCCATCATCCGCGGGAAATTCAGGCGGTGCTGGCGGCCTTGCGCGGCGCGTGGCCGCAACGGCGGCTGGTGCTGGCGTTTCAGCCGCATCGCTACAGTCGGACCCGCGATCTGTTCGATGACTTCGCCCTGGTGCTGTCCGAGGTCGATACCTTGATCCTGTTGGACGTGTACCCCGCCGGTGAGAAGCCGATTCCGGGCGCGGACGGCCGCAGCCTGAGCCGGGCGATCCGAACTCGGGGCAAGGTCGATCCGGTGTTCGTCGGACAGACTGGCGAAGTGCCGGCGGTGTTACCCGGACTGCTGCGCGATGGCGACTTGCTCCTGATGATGGGCGCGGGCGACATCGGAGCAATGGCGGTGCAGCTGGGCCGCGACGGACTGGCGGGCGGGCGCTGAGCTGAAAGCGGCGCGGCGAGCGTATATCTTCGGGCGGGCGAGCGTGGGAGGAGCGGATGCAACAGATACAGCAGACGACAGTGACCGATCCGGCGGCTTTCGGCAAGGTGGCGGTGTTGATGGGCGGCTGGTCGGCGGAACGGGAGGTTTCGCTCAAAAGCGGCGCGGCGGTGCTGGCGGCGCTGCGGGCGCGCGAGGTGAACGCCCACGGTATCGACGCCGACCGCGCGGTTTTGAACGCGTTGGCCGCCGGAAAATTCGATCGGGCCTTCATCATCCTGCACGGCCGCGGCGGGGAGGATGGCGTCGTTCAGGGCGCCTTGGAAATGCTGGGCATCCCTTACACCGGCAGCGGCGTGCTGGCCTCGGCGCTGGGCATGGATAAGTTGCGCACCAAGCAGCTTTGGCTGGGCATGGGCCTGCCGACGCCGCCTTATCGCAGGGTTGACAGCGCGGGCGAACTGGCCGCCGCCGCCGGCGAGCTGGGCTTGCCGCTGGCGGTGAAGCCGTCGCGCGAGGGTTCCAGCATCGGCATCAGCCGGGTCGACGAAGCCAGCCAGGCGTCGGGGGCGTGGGAACGCGCCGCCGCCTGCGATTCGCCGGTGCTGGTCGAGCCGTGGATTGTGGGCCAGGAATACACCGGCGCGGTGTTGCAGGGTGAAGCCCTGCCGCTGATCCGCCTGGAGACGCCGCGGGCGTTTTACGACTACGAAGCCAAATACCACGCTGACGATACTCGTTACCTGTGCCCCTGCGGTCTGCCCGCAGCCCGAGAGGCGGAGTTGCGGGAGCTGGTGCGCCGGGCTTATGCGGCGGTGGGGGGTTACGGCTGGGGGCGAGTGGATTTGCTGGTGGACGGACAGGGCCAGCCTTGGTTGTTGGAGGTCAATACCGTACCCGGTATGACCGATCACAGTCTGGTGCCGATGGCGGCGCGGGCGACCGGCGTGAATTTCGAAGCGCTGGTCTGGCGCATTCTGGAAACCAGCCTGTCGCGGGCGGAGTGAGCGCGCCGTGCGGTTCGGACAAAAACGCCGCCGCCGGGGCGCGACCTCGCTGAAACGCGAGCCTGCGGACACTCGCGGCCAGTGGAAAGCGGTGTGGGGACCGCCGCTGCGCTGGCTGGGGGTGGCGCTGGTGTTCGCGGCGGTCGGCTACGGCTTGCAAACCGGCAGCCAGAAACTGCGCGAACCGGGCGCTTTTCCATTGCGGCAGGTGCGCGTCGACGGTGAGTTGCGCAACTTGGTCGAGGCGGATTTCAACGCCGTTGCCAGCACGTATGTGGGCCAGAATTTTTTTGTGGCCAACCTGGATGATTTGAATGCGGCGCTGGTGGTCAACCCGTGGATCGAAGACGTTTCGGTGCGGCGCGGGTGGCCGGACACGGTGGAAATCAAGCTGCGCGAGCGAATTGCCTTCGGCTATTGGGGGCAGCGCGAGATGGTGGATGTCAACGGCGTTCGGTTCCGACCGACCGTGGTGCGCCAACCAGGCCCTTGGCCGAAGCTTTCCGGCCCGGACGGCCATGAAAAAATGTTGATCGAGACGTATCGGGCCGCGCGCGCCTTGCTCGATCCGCTGGGGCTGAAGTTGGTGCGGCTGGTGCAGGACGAGCGGCGGGCGTGGTGGCTGACCTTCGAAAACGGCCTTGAGGTGTATGTGGGACGCGAGCAATTCGAGCAGCGGCTCCAACGCTTGGCGCGCGTTTACCCGCGCTTGTTGGCTGCCCAGATCGACCGGATTGCGATAGTGGATTTGCGCTATGTCAACGGGTTCGCCGTGCGCTGGAAAGCGGATCGTGCGGTCCCGACGGCGGGTTAAGCGGCGGCAACGGAGCGGTGATGTCCAAAAAAGAAGAGAAAAATTTGATCGTCGGACTCGATATCGGCACCTCGAAAGTGGTGGCTATCGTCGGTGAGGTGAGCCCCGACAACACCATCGAGGTGGTCGGCATCGGTTCTTATCCGTCGCGAGGGCTGAAGAAGGGCGTGGTGGTCAACATCGAATCCACCGTGCAGTCGATCCAGCGCGCGGTTGAGGCGGCCGAGCAAATGGCCGACTGCCGGATCGATTCGGTATATACCGGCATTTCCGGCAGCCACATTCGGGGCTTCAATTCCAACGGGGTTACCGCGATCAAGAATCAGGAGGTGACCGCCGAGGATGTGGAGCGGGTGATGGAAGCCGCGCGGGTGGTGGCGATTCCGGCGGATCAGAAAATCCTCCACATCTTGCCCCAGGAATTCATCATCGACAACCAGGAAGGGATTCAAGATCCGGTCGGCATGTCCGGCGTGCGGCTGGAAGCACGGGTCCACATCGTCACCGGCGCGGTCAGCGCCGCGCAAAACATCGTCAAATGCGTGCAGCGCTGCGGCTTGGAAGTCGACGACATCATCTTGCAGCAACTCGCGTCCAGCCGGGCGGTGCTGGCCCAGGATGAAAAAGAGCTGGGCGTTTGCTTGGTGGATATCGGCGGCGGCACCACCGATCTGGCAGTGTTCACCCACGGCGCGATCAGCCATACCACCGTCATCCCCATCGCCGGCGATCAGGTGACCAACGACATCGCCGTGGCCTTTCGCACGCCGGCGCAGGCGGCCGAGGAGATCAAGCTCAAACACGCCTGCTGCCTGCGGCAACTGGCGCGCCAAGACGAACGGATCGACGTGACCAGCGTCGGCGACCGCGCGCCGCGCTCGCTCTCGCGCCATGCGCTGGCCGAGGTGGTGGAGCCGCGCTACGAGGAATTTTTCGAACTGGTGCAAGCGGAGCTCCAGCGCAGCGGTTTTGAGAATTTGATCGCGGCCGGCGTGGTGCTGACCGGCGGCAGCTCCAAGATGGACGGCGTGGTGGAACTGGCCGAAGACATCTTACACCTGCCGGTGCGGCTGGGGTTTCCCCAGGACGTGGTGGGCTTGCCGGACGTGGTGCGCAATCCGGTCTACGCCACCGCGGTGGGCTTGTTGTTGTTTGGTAACGAAAACCGGCCGATCAGGCCGAGTCCGATATCGCGCGCGGGCCGCAAGGGGTTGTGGGCGCGGATGAAGAGTTGGTTTCAGGGGAATTTTTAGGGTTTGCGGGTGTTTTGGATCGGGGATCAATCAGGTTTGCCAATCATCAATTGGAGGAGAAGCCATTATGTTTGAGCTGATGGATGCAAAGACGGAAAACGCAGTGATCAAGGTCATCGGTGTGGGTGGCGGCGGCAGCAACGCCGTTCAGCACATGCTGAGCGCCAGCGTCGAGGGGGTCGATTTCATTTGCGCCAACACCGACGCCCAAGCGCTCAAGACCTGTACGGTGCCCATCACCTTGCAGATGGGGGCCAACATCACCAAGGGCTTGGGGGCGGGGGCCAACCCCGATGTCGGCCGGCAAGCCGCCCAGGAGGATTGCGAGCGCATCCGGGAGGTGTTGCAGGGCGCCGACATGGTGTTCATCACCGCCGGCATGGGCGGCGGCACCGGGACCGGGGCCACGCCGGTGGTGGCGCAGCTCGCCAAGGAAATGGGCATTCTGACCGTGGCGGTGGTCACCCGGCCGTTTCCGTTCGAGGGCAAGAAGCGGATGGAAGTGGCGATGCGCGGCATCCGGGAACTCGGCGAAACCGTGGATTCGCTGATCACCATTCCCAACGAGAAGCTACTGACCGTGTTGGGCAAGGGCGCCAGCTTGCTGGATGCCTTCAAGGCCGCCAACGATGTGTTGCTGGGAGCCGTGCAAGGCATCGCCGAACTGATCACCCGGCCGGGCTTGATCAATGTCGATTTTGCCGATGTACGCACCGTGATGGCGGAAATGGGCATGGCGATGATGGGGACCGGTCGGGCGGTCGGCGACGGGCGGGCTCGCGAAGCCGCCGAAGCGGCCATCGCCAGCCCGCTGTTGGAAAACGTCAATTTGTCCGGTGCCAAGGGTTTGCTGGTCAACATCACCTCGGGCATGGATCTGACTATCGGCGAGTTCGAGGAAGTCGGCAACACCATCAAGGAGCTGGCCTCCGACGACGCCACCGTGGTGGTGGGTACGGCGATCGATCCCGAAATGCACAATGAACTGCGCGTCACCATCGTGGCGACCGGGATCGGGCAGGGCGTTCCGGCCAAGCAGGCCGGAGTCAAGGAAAAGGAGGCCGCGACGCCGCCCTTCAAGCTGCTGCGCCAGCAAGGCGATGTCAGCGAGCCGCACTTTCGCGGCGATCGGTCCAGCGTCCGACAGAAAGCGGTCGGCGACGGCTTGAGCGAGCGGGAGCGAGCCGACGAACTGGAGTATTTGGATATCCCGGCCTTTTTGCGCCGTCAAGCGGACTGAGAAGCCCGCCGGTTGTGTGAAATATGTCGGTCGGACGACCGGAGTTTTGAAAGGGCTGTTGCCGCTCGTTCCGAACTCCGGTCGCGTTGAGCGCTGGCGCTAAAGGTTTCTCAACTTAACAACACCGTTAGTTGCAATTGGGAAACAAAAGTTGCGGATTAACGACGGACTGTGGTATCTTGATCGCGACGCCTGAAGCTGAGAAATGGCTACCGCCCGGTCGAAGGGCTGGCCGGTCCGGGGAAATGTGGTAGCGCATTGACGCGGCGCTCCAAGGCACCATGCTCCAGTTCAATCGACGTGTTGGGAGACCTGACATGATTAGGCAACGAACCTTGAAAAATGCCATTCGGGCGACCGGCGTCGGCCTGCATACTGGCGATAAGGTCTATTTGACGTTGCGGCCGGCGGCGCCTGACGCTGGCATCGTGTTCCGGCGGGTTGACTTGCCGGAGCCGGTCGAAATCAAGGCGTGCCCGCAGAACGTCGGGGACACCCAACTGTCCACGTCGCTGGTCAAGGGCAAAACGCGCATCTCCACGGTCGAGCACTTGCTGTCGGCCTTCGCGGGGCTGGGCATCGATAACGCTTATGTGGACGTGAGCGCCGCCGAGGTGCCAATCATGGACGGCAGCGCCGGGCCGTTCGTCTTTTTGATTCAGTCGGCGGGTATCGAGGAGCAGCACGCGCCCAAGCGCTTCATTCGCATCAAGCGCCCAGTCATGGCCGAAGAGGGCGACAAGTGGGCGCGTTTCGATCCGTTCGACGGTTTCAAAGTGGAATTCACCATCGCCTTCGACCATCCGCTGTTCAAGGGGCGCAACCAACATGCGGCGGTGGATTTTTCGACCACCTCTTTCGTCAAGGAAGTCAGCCGGGCGCGCACCTTCGGTTTCATGCGCGATCTCGAATACCTGCGGGAGCGTCGGCTAGCCTTGGGCGGCACCCTCGACAACGCCATCGTGGTGGACGATTATCGAATCCTCAACGAAGACGGGCTGCGTTACGATGACGAATTCGTCAAGCACAAGATTCTGGACGCCATCGGCGATCTCTACTTACTGGGCCGCAGTCTGATCGGCGCCTTTAACGGTTATAAATCCGGTCACGCCCTCAACAACCGGCTGCTGAGCACCCTGCTGGCCGACCGGAGCGCTTGGGAGGAAGTGACCTTCAGCGACGAGCGACAAGTGCCGATTTCCTACCTGCAACCGGCTCAGGCGACCCGCTGAGAACGTTTTGAGTTAAAATTCATCCATTCGTCTGGACTGTCAGAGCGGCTTTCCGGCCCTCAACCGGAAAGCCGTTTTTATTTTTAGGGCCGGCTTTCAAGGCCGCGCCTCGGGCAAAAATCCCGCTGCTGAGGTATGATTTCGCCCGTTTATTCGAGTTTATTCGAGCGACGAAGGAAAGGCTCCCGATTGATGAACATTCTGAAAACCTTGTTTGGTAGCCGTAACGACCGTGTGCTGCGCCCCATGCGCAAGGTGGCGGATCGGATCAACGCGCTGGAACCCGCCATCGCGGCGTTGAGCGACGCGCAGTTGCGCGCCAAGACCGACGAATTCAAGGGCCGGTTGGCCCAGGGTGAAAAACTCGATGCCTTGTTGCCCGAGGCCTTCGCCGTGGTGCGGGAAGCGAGCAAGCGCACCCTGGAAATGCGGCATTTCGACGTGCAGTTGATCGGCGGCATGGTGTTGCACGAAGGCAAGATTTCCGAAATGCGCACCGGCGAGGGCAAGACGCTGGTGGCGACGCTGCCGGTCTATCTCAACGCCCTGACCGGCAAGGGCGTGCACGTGGTCACGGTCAACGATTATCTGGCCCGGCGCGACTCCGAGTGGATGGGGCAAATCTACACCTTCCTGGGCATGAGCGTCGGGGTGGTGGTGGCCGGGATGGACCCCGAGGAAAAGCGGGCCGCTTACGGAGCCGATATCACCTACGGCACCAACAACGAATACGGCTTCGACTACCTGCGCGACAACATGGCGTTCGGGCTGGAGCAAAAGGTGCAGCGGCCACTGCATTATGCCCTGGTCGATGAGGTAGATTCGATCCTGATCGACGAGGCGCGCACGCCCTTGATCATTTCCGGGCCGGCCGAGGAAAGTTCCGACTTGTACCGCCGGGTCGATGAGATCATCCCGAAATTGACGCGCCAGCAAGAGCAGGAGGGACCGGGTGATTACTGGGTCGACGAAAAGGCCAAACAAGTCTATCTGACTGAGGACGGCCACCAGAAAGTCGAGGATCTGCTGGTGGAAAACGGGCTGTTGCACGGCAACGAAAGCTTGTACGACGCCGCCAACCTCGGTGTGTTTCACCATCTCAACGCCTGTTTGCGAGCGCACTCCCTGTTTCACAAGGACGTGGAATACATCGTGCGCGGTGGCGAGGTCATCATCGTCGATGAATTCACCGGGCGCACCATGCCCGGCCGGCGCTGGTCGGACGGCCTGCATCAGGCCATCGAAGCCAAGGAGCGGGTGCCGATTCAGGCCGAGAATCAGACGTTGGCCTCGATTACCTTCCAAAATTACTTCCGCCTGTACCAAAAGCTGGCGGGCATGACCGGCACCGCCGATACCGAAGCGTTCGAATTCCAGCAAATTTACGGGCTGGAAGTGGTGGTGGTGCCCACCCATCTGCCGATGATCCGCAAGGACATGGGCGATCTGGTGTTTCTGACCCAGCAGGAGAAATACGAGGCGGTGCTGGCGGACATTCGCGACTGCCGCCAGCGCGGCCAGCCGACCTTGGTTGGCACCACTTCGATCGAAGTGTCGGAATTGCTCGCCGAGCTGCTGGATAAAGAGAAGATTGCCCATCAAGTGCTGAACGCCAAACAGCACGAGCGCGAGGCCGAAATCATCGCCCAAGCCGGCCAACCCGGCACCGTCACCATCGCCACCAACATGGCCGGTCGCGGCACCGACATCGTGCTCGGCGGCAACCTGCAAGCCGAGTTGAAGGCCATGGGAACCGAGGTCGCCGAAACCGCCTTGGAAGAGGCGAAGCGGAACTGGCAGACGCGCCACGAGCGGGTGGTGGCCGCCGGCGGCTTGCACGTGATCGGCACCGAACGCCACGAGTCGCGCCGCATCGACAACCAGCTGCGCGGCCGTTCTGGCCGGCAGGGCGATCCGGGTTCCAGCCGCTTCTATCTGGCGCTGGAGGATAACTTATTACGCATCTTCGCCTCCGACCGGGTGGCGGGGTTGATGCAAAAATTAGGGATGGAGAAAGGCGAGGCCATCGAGCATCCCTGGGTGACCAAGGCCATCGAAAACGCCCAGCGCAAGGTCGAGGCCCACAACTTCGATATCCGCAAGAATTTGCTCGAATTCGACGATGTCGCCAACGACCAGCGCAAGGTGATGTACGCTTGGCGCAACGAGCTGATGGAAGCCCAGGACGTGTCGGAGACGCTCGCCAACATGCGCGCCGACGTGCTCAAACAAGCGATCGACACCTACATCCCGCCGCAGAGCCTGGAAGAGCAATGGAACGTTGAAGGTCTGGAGGAAGCCCTGGCTAAGGAATTTGGCTTGACGTTGCCGGTTAAAAGCTGGTTGGAAGCCGATAGCAATTTGCATGAAGAACCGCTGCGCGAGCGCATCCATGCCGAGCTGGAAAAGAGTTATGCCGGCAAGGAAAGCCTGGTCGGCGCGCCGTGGATGCGCCAGTTCGAGAAGGCGGTTCTGCTGCAAGTGCTCGACGCCCATTGGCGCGAGCATCTGGCCGCCATGGACTATTTGCGCCAAGGCATTCACCTGCGCGGTTACGCCCAGAAGAATCCCAAGCAGGAATACAAGCGCGAAGCGTTCGAGATGTTTCAGGCGCTGGTCCAACGCATCCATCAAGAAGCGGTCGGGTTCATGGTGCGCGCCGAGTTTCAGACCGAGCCGGAACCGATTCCCGCGCCGCGCCAGCCCGCGCCTTCAAGCTTGCACTTCGAACATGCCGAAGTCTCGGCATTGGCCGAGGGCGAGCCGGAGCCGGAAGGCGGCGCGGGTGACGAGACCCGCTCGGCGGAACCGCATATCCCGTTCGTGCGCGAAGGCCGCAAGGTCGGCCGCAACGAACCGTGTCCGTGCGGATCGGGCAAGAAATACAAGCATTGTCACGGCCAATTGGACTAGGGGGAGGCTCCATGGAACCCCTTGCCGTCGCCGGTATCCGGCTGGGCAGCACTTGCGCGGGCATCAAGTACCCTGACCGCCGCGATCTGGTGGTGATCGAAGCCGCCGCCGGCACGCAGGCGGCCGCCGCGTTCACTCAAAATGCGTTTTGCGCCGCGCCGGTCACGGTCGCGCGGGCGCATCTGGCCGCCGCTTCTCCCCGTTATTTGCTGGTCAACACCGGCAACGCCAACGCCGGCACCGGCCAGCAGGGTTTGGCGGATGCCGAGGCGAGCTGTCGGGCCTTGGCCGAACAAACCGGTTGTCGTCCGATGGAGGTGCTGCCTTTTTCGACCGGTGTCATCGGCGAACCCTTGCCGCTGGCTCGTCTGCTCGCGGGCTTGCCGGCGGCGCTAGCGACCTTGCGGCCGGAGGGTTGGCGCGATGCCGCGCAGGGCATCATGACCACCGACACCCGGCCTAAATGGGCAACGCGACGCGCGGTGCTGGGCGGACACGAGGTCACCGTGACCGGAATCGCCAAGGGGGCGGGGATGATCCGACCGGATATGGCGACCCTGTTGGCCTTCATCGCCACCGATGCCGCCGCGGACAGGGCGCTGTTGCAGCAAGTCTTGATTGCCGCGGTCGCCGATTCGTTCAACGCGATCACGGTGGATGGCGATACCTCCACCAACGATGCGTGCGTGCTGCTGGCGACCGGGCAAGCGGGGGTGACCGTACCCGGCGCAGGGGCCGAGCGCGATCAATTCGCCGCCATGATCCGCGAGGTCTGCATCGAACTGGCGCAAGCGATCATCCGCGACGGCGAGGGCGCCACCAAATTCATCACCGTGGCGGTCGAGGGGGGCCGTGATACGGCCGAGTGCCGGCAGGTCGCCTATACCATCGCCCATTCGCCGCTGATCAAAACGGCGTTTTTCGCTTCCGATCCCAATTGGGGCCGAATTTTGGCGGCGGTGGGTAGAGCGGGTTTGGCGGATTTGCGGTTGGAGCAGGTCGCCATTCATCTTGACGAAGCGTGCATCGTCCGCGACGGCGGCCGCGCTCCGGCCTATACCGAGCAGCAGGGCCAGCAGGTCATGCAGCGATCCGAGATCACGATTCGGGTCGAACTCGGGCGCGGTAGGGCCGCCGCGCGAATTTGGACCACCGATCTGTCGTTCGATTACGTTCGCATCAATGCGGAGTATCGGACGTGAACGAATCCGCCGCGCCGGTCGTGCGGGTGGCGGTGGGCATCATCCGCGATTCCGCTGGGGCGGTGCTGATCGCCCGGCGTCCCGATCGAGCCCATCAAGGCGGATTATGGGAATTTCCCGGCGGTAAGATGGAAGGCTCTGAAACGGCGGAGGCCGCGCTCCGGCGCGAGCTGCGTGAAGAACTCGGCATCGACGTACAAAGCGCCGAGCCTTGGTTGCAAGTCCGCCATGCCTATACCGACAAAACCGTCCTGCTCGATGTCTGGCGGGTGACGGCTTATCGAGGTGAGCCGCACGGCCGGGAAGGGCAGCCGCTACTTTGGGTCCGTCCGACGGATATGGAGACCTTGGCCTTTCCCGCCGCCGATGCGCCGATCGTCGCGCGCTTGGTCGAACGCGATCAAATCGCGCAGCAAGCGAGCTCGAAGGCGACGTCGGCCGTGTTCTGAACCGCCCGCACGTTAGGATCGGGCTGATCCAAGAAGCGGATCGTGAAGCGGTGTTTGCCGCCGCTGATTTCGGGAAAGCACGGCCTGCCAGCCGGTATGAAGACCCGAATCAGTTGGTGCGGAGCCCCGCTGTCGAGGGTGCGTTGGAAAAAGCCTTGTACGGCGATTTCCGGTTTCGGCGTGGCGCTGTCGCGGATGAGGCGAAGGGTCAGGGTGATGGCCGCCCGCATGGGATCGAAGGGAGTCAACCATCCGCGCAAGTGGCGCACTCGCGCCGAATGGTCTGATGCCAACCAATGATGGAGAGCGGGTACGTCAAATTGGCAAGAGCCGCCCGGTACGTGGCTGCGGGCGCGCGCGACGCTGAGAAAGTCAGTTTGGCGGATCGCTTCCTGCATTTGATGGTCTTGACAGTGAATCTGCTTGATGGCCCCGCCGATTTCCACCAGCACGCGGTCGAGCGTGGCGGTGTCGACCTCGGACATTTGCCGCAAGCGACCCAAGGTCATGACATGCCTGTCCAGTTCCTTGAGCAACTCCCGCTTGAATTCGTTGCGGCCGCTCAGAGCGAGAATGTCGAACAAACCTTGTAGCGCCACGCGCGTATCCCAGGCCGAAGGGCTGCCGATGGCATGGTCCACTTGCTGAAACAGATATTCCAATCGCAGCAGCGCGCGAACGCGCTCGTTAAGCGGTTGTTCGTAGCATACGGTTTGGGACACGGCATAACTCGCAAGCACGACGGTCTTTAGGCAACCCACTGGAAAGCGTGTGATGGATCGGTCACCGCTGCCGACGTGGGCCTGTCATGACTGCTTCACGCGGCTCGGGTCGAAGCCAGCGCCAGATAACGTTCGTGTAAGGCGGCGATTTGATGGTTTAACGCGTCGAAATCGCCCGTGTTCTCCAAAACGTCATCCGCTAGAGCCAGCCGCCGGTCGCGACGGACTTGCGCGGCTAGGATGCGGCGGGCCTGTTCCTCGGAAATCTCGTCACGCCGCATGACCCGGCGAATTTGCTCGATTTCAGATACATCCACCACCAGAACGCGATCCACCAATTCCCTCATTCCGGTTTCCACCAGCAAGGGAATCACCACCAGACAGTAGGGCGTGGCCAGAGCGGCGACCCGCGCTTGCATGGCCGCCCGGATGCGGGGATGCAGGATCGCTTCCAGTTGGCGGCGGCTTGCGGGATCGGCAAAAACCCGCTCGCGCAGGTGATCGCGGCGCAGCTGGCCCTGTTCGTCCAGACAGGCCGGTCCGAAAGCCTTCGCGATTTCCGCCAGCGCCGGCTGACCGGGTTCGACCAGTTCGCGAGCCAGTTGGTCGGTATCGATAACGGGGACGCCATAATGCCCGAACCGGTCGCTGACGGCCGTCTTGCCGCTGCCGATACCACCCGTCAAGCCGACCACCAACACGCTCAAACTCCCAGCCAGTGCAGGTAAGCCCGATTGATCGTTTCACCCCAGAGCAAGGCGATCCACCCGGCGGCCGCCAAAAATGGCCCAAACGGCATGGGAACCTGTCGGTCCCGACCTCGGAACAGGATCAACGCCAAGCCGAAAACCGCGCCCACCAGCGAGGATAGAATGATGGTGGTGACGAGATATTCCCAACCCGTCCAGGCCCCGAGCGCCGCGAGCAACTTGAAATCGCCATGCCCCATGCCTTCCTTGCCGGTCAACAGGCGAAAAACCTGATAGACGGACCAGAGCGACAAGTAACCGGCCATAGCACCCACCACCGCACTGGGCAAGGGCGCGAACAACCCGAACAACGCCGCAAGCAAACCAAGCCACAGCAGGGGTAAAACCAGATCGTCCGGCAAGAGCTGGTGCCGGAAATCGATAGCGCTGGCCGCCAGCAGAATCCAGGTGAAGGCCAGCGCCGCCGCCGCCGGCCAACCGAAGCCGAACTTCCAGGCGACGATGCCGGCCAAAAAGCCGCTCAGGGCTTCCACCAACGGATATTGCAGGCTGATCGCGGCCCGACAATGCGCGCAACGGCCACCTTGCCGGAGATAGCTGAACAGCGGAATGTTTTCCACGGCCGTGATCAAATGGCCGCATTGCGGGCATTGCGAACGTGGTCCCCACAAACTCAAGGCCGGTTTTCCGGAAGCCGGCTCCGGTTCCGACTGCCCGAACAGCTCCGCGCATTGTGCTCGCCATTGCCGCTCCATCATCAACGGCAAGCGGTGGATCACGACGTTGAGAAAGCTGCCGACCATCAACCCCAGCAGGACAGCCAGAATGATCCATAAAACCTGAGAGGCGGCCAGAAACTCTAAAAGGGCCATCGTGTGGGTGGCTGCCGTCAGACCGCCGAAGCCAGCTTGAAGATCGGCAGATACATGGCGATGATCAGCGTGCCGACCACGCCGGCCAGGAAAGCCATCAGCATCGGCTCGATCAGGGTGGTCAACGTGTCCACTTTTTGGTCGACCTCCGCTTCGTACCAATCCGCCACCTTGGCCAGCATGTCACCGAGCGAACCGGCTTCCTCGCCGATCGCCACCATTTGAATCACCATGTCGGGGAACAGGCTGCTTTGGCGCATCGCAAAATTCAATTGCTGGCCGATGGAAACCGCCTCGCGCATTTCCAGAACGGCTTTTTCATAGACGTAGTTGCCGGTGGCGCCGGCCACGCTCACCATGGCGTCCACCAGCGGCACGCCGCCGCTGAACAGCGTGGATAAGGTGCGGGCGAAGCGAGCGTTGGCTGAGGTGGCGATCAGATCGCCGATCAGCGGCAGTTGCAGGACCATGCGGTCCAGCCATTTTCTGAAAGCCTCCGAACGCTTGTGGGCTTGAATGAAGGCCACGATGGCGAGGACCGGTGCGCCCAATATTAAATACCAATACGCTTGAAAGGCTTGGGAGAGCTGGATGACGAACCGCGTCAGCGCCGGCAGTTCGGCGCCGAAACCCTTGAACAAGTCCTCGAAAGTTGGAATGACGAAAATCAGTAGGATCGCGGTCACCACGAAAGCGAACACCAAGACGATGGCCGGGT
Source organism: Candidatus Competibacteraceae bacterium (assembly GCA_016713505.1). Lineage (NCBI taxonomy): Bacteria > Pseudomonadati > Pseudomonadota > Gammaproteobacteria > Candidatus Competibacteraceae > Candidatus Competibacteraceae bacterium. The sequence continues at coordinate 909,578 of JADJPA010000001.1, forward strand.
AAGTGAGCGCTTTCTTGACCTTGGCTTTGAGGGCCTCGGATTTTTCGAGATAAGTCGCGATCTTGTCCAGCAAGACTTCGAGCACGCCCGCTTCTTCGCCGGCGTGCACCAGGCTGCAATACAGATCGTTGAAATACAAATGGTGCTTGCTCAGCGCCTTGGAGAGTGAGGTTCCGCTTTCCACATCCGTTTTGATGTGCAAGATCAACTCCTTGACCTTGGTTTTTTTGTTGCTGTTGCCGACCATGTCCAAGGCTTGCACCACGGCGATACCGGAACCCAGCATGGTGCAAAGCTGGCGGGTAAACATCATGATGTCTTTTGAGTTGATATTGTTGCCGGCGGTGAACAGCGGCTTGGATTTCTTGCGCACCCGCAACGGGAGGATGCCTTGCCGGCGCAGCTCGGCCTTGATCAAGCTTTGGTTAGCTGCCCGCAGCTCGCCCTTGACGCGGGCGCCTCGTTTGTCGGTTCCTTCCCACTTGAACGTGGGTTCTTCAGGCTTCGCCTTGACTTTCGCTAAATTAGGTTGTTTGGCCACGACCGCTAATCCGTTGTTACCCGATTGATTTCTTCTAGACTGGTAAGTCCCATGCGCACTTTGTTGAGGCCCGACTGGCGCAAGTCGTTAATGCCTTCTTTACGCGCCTGTACGGCAATCTGTAGGGCGTTGCCGCTTTCCATGATGATGCGGCCGGTCTCCTCGGAAATCGGCAGCACCTCGTAAACGCCGACCCGTCCCTTGTAGCCGTGGTTGCACTGGTCGCACCCGGCGGCCTTGAAGATCTCCAGTTCGTTCAATTCAGCCTCGCGGAAGCCCTGATTGATCAGTTCCTCCGCTGGAATCTTGGTTTCTTCCTTGCAGTGCTGGCACAGCCGGCGCGCCAACCGCTGGGCGATGATCAGCGTCACGCTGGAGGCGATGTTGTAAGGCGCGACGCCCATGTTCATCAACCGGCTGAGGGTTTGTGGCGCGCTGTTGGTGTGCAGGGTGGAAAGCACCATGTGGCCAGTTTGGGCGGCCTTGATGGCGATTTCCGCAGTTTCCAGATCGCGGATCTCACCGACCATGATGATGTCGGGGTCTTGGCGCAGAAAGGAGCGCAGGGCATTGGCGAAGGTCATCCCGACCTTGGGGTTGACGTTGACCTGATTGATGCCGGCCAGATTGATTTCCACCGGGTCTTCGGCGGTGGAGATGTTGACGGCGGCGGTATTGAGGATATTGAGCGCGGTATAAAGCGACACCGTTTTACCGCTGCCGGTGGGGCCGGTGACCAGGACCATGCCTTGAGGCTTGTGGATGGCGTGCAGGAACAGCTCCTTCTGATGGTCTTCGTAGCCGAGCGCTTCGATGCCCATTTGCGCGCTGGAAGGGTCGAGCAGGCGCATGACGACCTTTTCACCCCACAAGGTCGGCAAGGTGTTGACGCGAAAGTCGATGGCGCGCTGCTTGGTCAGATAGAGCTTGATGCGCCCGTCCTGCGGCACCCGCCGCTCCGCGATATCGAGCTGAGCCATGATCTTGAGACGGGCGGCCATGCGCGGCGCCATGGCGACCGGGGGTTTGTAGATTTCGTCCAGAATGCCGTCTTGGCGTAACCGGACCCGATAGATTTTTTCGTACGGTTCGAAGTGGATGTCGGACGCGCCGCGGTTGATGGCTTGCAGGATGACTTGATTGATGAACCGCACGACCGGGGCATCGTCGGTGTCCGATTGAGAGAGCGTTTCGACTTTCGCCTCAATGTCGGCCTCGCCGCCGAAATTCAGATCGCCGATCTCGCCGTCGGTTAAAGTCGCTGACCGCGAATCGATCACCGTATCCAGCGCCTTGGCCAACTGGAGCTGGCTGACGATGATCGGTTCGATGTCGAGGCGCGTCTGAAACTTGATGTCTTCCAAGACCCGTTGGTTGGTGGGGTCGCTCAACCCCACGAACAAGCGTCGGCCCCGTTTGTGCAACGGTAGGGCGTGATGGCGGCGGAGCAATTTTTCATCGACCAGCCGGATGACGGCCGAGTCGATATCCAGGGCGTCGATGTCGAACAGCGGAAGGTTGAAGCTGCGGGCGGCGGTGCGGGCAATGTCCTTATCGCGGGCCAGCTTGTTTTCCACCAAGTACGCCACGAAGGGGATGTTTTCCTTGCGCGACTGTTCGAACGCCTTGAGGGCGGTGGCTTCATCCAGCAGGTGATTTTGGACGAGCTGCCGCGCTAACCCGATCAACTGAACGTTGGGTTGCGAGACAGCATTGCTTGGGTTGGTGGCCATAAGCTATTTGAACGGCGATACCCAGAAAACGGATTGATGGTCTTTCAGAAACATGTATCTGAGGTAAAACTTTAGACCATGCGACAGGCCTTGGAAAGGGGTGCGGGAGCACGCACCCGATGAGATTTAGATTATACGAAAGTCTAGCTATTGATACAAATAATATGATTTTTGCCTCTCTTTTAAGAGGGTTTTTGAAAAAATGCCTGATTTTCGTCGGAAGGTGCGAAGCTGGCCAGCTATCCTGGCCGCGCGGTTTGGCCAACGCCGCGCCGCGCCGGGGGGATCGTCGCGTTTTCTGCCGCTCGTTGCCAGCACCAGCAGGGCGACCGGCCGGCTATTGCGAGAGCCATGGAAAAAAGGGTAGCGTTACCACCTTGACCGGCAGTGATCACACTCACATCCTCCGCCGCGCCCGCGCGGCAGGAACGCTAAAGGAGGCTTTCATGGAACTCGCTTGCCTGGACTTGGAAGGAGTCCTGGTTCCGGAAATCTGGATCAACGTCGCGCAACGCACCGGAATTGAAGCGCTGCGGCTGACCACGCGTGACATTCCCGATTACGATCAATTGATGCGGCAGCGATTGACGCTGCTCGATCAACACGGGTTGAAGCTTTCGGACATCCAGCGGGTGATCGCCGCCATGGGACCGCTGGAGGGGGCTGGCGAGTTCCTGGATTGGTTGCGCGAGCGGTTCCAACTGGTGATTCTCTCGGACACGTTTTACGAATTCGCCTTGCCGCTGATGCGCCAGCTCGGGTGGCCGACCCTGTTTTGTCACCGCTTGGAGGTGACGGACGACCGGGTGGCGAACTATATTTTGCGCCAGGCCGATTCCAAACGTCAGGCCGTGCGAGCGTTTCACGGACTCAATTTTCGGGTGATCGCCGCCGGCGATTCCTACAACGATACCGCCATGCTGGCCGAGGCCGAAGCCGGCATTCTGTTTCGACCCCCCCAAAACGTCATCGACGAATTTCCACAGTTTCCGGTGGCGCGGACTTTCGAGGCGCTGCGCGAAGAATTTCGCAAGGCCAGCCTCCGTTCGCTCTAGCGCGTCAAGGTCTCTTTCGAAACCATCTTCCGATCTCGCCGGTCCAATTCCCTCAGCTCCTCCGCACCAGCGCAAAACACCTGTATGCAATCCGAATTCGTTACCGCGCTCTTTGCCTGGATCGCCGCTCATCCAGGCTGGGTGAGCGCGGTAATTTTCCTGTCTTCGGCAGCGGAATCGCTGACCATCATCGGCGTCATCATCCCCGGCGCGTTGGTCATGTTCAGTTTTGGCGCGTTGATCGGCCTCGGCCACCTGGATTTTTGGTCGGCCTATTGGTGGTCCGCGGCGGGCGCGGTGTTCGGCGACGCGGTCAGTTTCTGGATCGGACGGGTGTTTCATCAAGGGATCCGCCGGGTCTGGCCGTTCAACAAGCACCCTGAAATGATCGTCCGCAGCGAGGAGTTCTTCCGCAAGCACGGCGGCAAGGGCGTGCTGTTCGGGCGTTTTTTCGGGCCGGTGCGCGGCACCATCCCGACCGTGGCCGGCATGATGGATATGAAATGGCGCGACTTCATGATCGCCAACGTCGTGTCGGCCGTGCTCTGGTCGCCGGCCTATTTGCTCCCCGGCATGGCGTTTGGCGCGTCGCTGGACATCGCCTCTCGGGTGGCGGGGCGGTTGGTGGTGCTGATTCTGATTGTGGCCGTCGTGCTGTGGGTCACGATTTGGCTGGTAAAGCATCTGACGCGGCTGTTTCAGGCCCATGTCCCCGGTTGGGTGCAGCGTTTTTACGGCTGGAGCCGGGGCCGCCGTTTTATCGGCCCGATCAGCGCTTCGTTGCTGGATCCGTCCCAAGGGGAACTGCGAGGTCTGGCGATCATGGCGGTGTTGCTGCTCGGCGCTATCGTGCTGGCCAGCTTGAGCCTGAGCGCGGCCGGCCAAAAATTACCGAGCGGCCTCGATCAAAGCCTCTATCACTTTTTTCAGCGGTTGCGCACGCCGTGGGCCGATGCCTTGATGGTGTTCACCGCCGGGTTGGGAGGCTATCAGGTCACCTTGCCGGTGAGTTTGGCCATATTCGGCTGGTTGATCTGGCAGCGCAGGGCGGTCGCGGCTTGGCATTGGCTGGCCGCGTTGGGGTTCGGCATGGCCAGCACCTTGTTGTTCAAGGGCCTGCTGCCGGTCTCCAGTCCCGCCGAAGTGTCGCAAGGCATCTTAGGTTATTCTTTTCCATCCAGTCATGCGACTTTCAGTGTGCTGGTCTTTGGGTTTCTAGCGGTACTGATCGCCCGCGAAATCGCTCCGACCCGCCGCTGGATCGTTTATTTGGGAGCGGCCTTCATCATCGTGCCCATCGCGTTCGCCCGCCTTTATCTGGGCGTGCATTGGCTGACCGACACGCTGGCGGGTTTGTGCCTGGGCTTGATTTGGGTCGCGGTGTTGGGGCTGGCTTACAATCACCACGCAATGGCGGTGGCGGTGCGCTGGCGCGGCTTGCTGGCTTACAGCGCGAGCGCGCTGCTGGCGACCCATTTGCTGCACGTCAGCTTCAACTTTCGCACGGATTTGCAGCGCTACGAAGCGCAACCGATGATGAAAGCGCAAGCCTTAGACTATTGGCTCAAAGAAGGAGGTTGGCGGCGACTGCCCCAGCAGCGCTTGGATTTTCGCGGCAATCGCCGGCAGGATTTTGTCTTGCAGTGGTCGGGAAGCGCGGCTGATATCGCAAAGCGCTTGCGGGAAGCCGGCTGGGAGCCCGCGCCCGCGCCCGATGTGCGGAGTATTTTGCTGTGCTTGAGCCCGCAGGTAAAACTGCGGGAATTGCCGGTGTTACCGCAAATTCACGACGGCAGCGAAGACGATTTGCGGATGGTGTATTACTCCAACGACTCGAATACCCGTTGGCTGTTGCGTTTCTGGGATGTCAATGCCCGGCTGCAAGAGGAGAAGGTACCCATTTGGGTCGGCAGCCTCAGTTTGCAGAAGCTGGAGCCGAAAATGGGGTTGTTCACCTTTGCGGTGGATGACCCGCAAACGCGAGCGCCGGCCGATTTACTGGCTCCGGCTTGGCAGGGCTTGCGAACCCGGATCGTCAAGGGTAGCCACCCTGACGAACGCATCACCTTGATTGCTGATTGATCCAACCGCCGCTTGGGGCGCGTTTGACCGTACCGGAGAAAAGCGATGCTGATGAGAGCCGAGACATCCTGTCTGCTGGTGGTGGATTTTCAGGAGCGATTGATGCCAGCGATCTTTCAAGCCGACGATGTGGTCGCAACCGGCGTCTGGTTGATTCGCATCGCCCAGCGCCTGAACGTGCCGGTTCTGGCTTCGGAGCAATACCCGCGGGGGTTGGGCCGGGCGGTCGCCGCGATTCGCGAGTTATTGCCGGCGGAGGCGTTCGTGGAGAAAATCCATTTTTCCTGCGCCGCCGAATTGGAGTGTATGCGGCGGATCGACCTGCTGGGCCGCGATCAAGTGATTTTGCTGGGCGCCGAGGCGCACGTCTGCGTGCTCCAGACCGCGCTGGATTTGCAGCTGGCCGGCAAGACCGTCTATCTCGTCGCCGACGGGGTGTCCTCGCGCTCGCCGCGCGATGTGGCGCTGGCGTTGGACCGCATGAAGGCCGAGGGCGTGCGCATCGTCAGCCGCGAGATGGTGGCGTTCGAATGGTTGCATCAAGCCGGCACCGAGCAATTCCGGGAAATCAGCCGGGATTTTTTGCGCTGATTGCGAAACGGGCGCGGCCTGCTGGCGGCTGGCGCTCGGCATGCTCAAAGAGGCCGGAGGCCCGCTTACCCCTGATGGTCTTTTTATCTCTCTTGACCGTCTCGACCAACGATTTTCCACAGCAGCTCGTGTAGGTGGATTTATGGCCCGTGCGTCTACTTTCCTCCCGCGCCGCGCCTGCGTTGCGGTCCACATCGGCGCCATCGCGGTAGGCGGTGATGCACCGGTGGTGGTGCAGTCGATGACCAACACCGACACCGCCGATGCGGCGGCGACCGCGGCCCAGGTCGCGGAACTGGCCCGCGCCGGTTCGGAGCTGGTGCGCGTGACCGTCAACACTGAAGAGGCCGCCGCCGCCGTGCCGCGGATTCGCGAGCGATTGGCGGCGCAAGGGGTCAGCGTGCCGCTGATCGGCGATTTTCATTTCAACGGCCATCGGTTGTTGGCGCACCATCCCGCTTGCGCCGAACTGCTCGACAAATACCGCATCAATCCCGGCAATGTCGGGCGCGGTAAGAAGAAGGACGAACAGTTCGCCACCATCGTCGAGCTCGCTTGCCGCTACGACAAGCCGGTGCGGATCGGCGTCAACTGGGGCAGCCTCGATCAGGAGCTGGCGGCGCGCCTGATGGATGACAACGCCCGGCGGCCGGCGCCAAGACCCGCCGCCGAGGTGATGCATGAAGCCATGATTCTGTCGGCCTTGGACAGCGCGCGGCGGGCCGAGCAGATCGGACTCGGCCACGACCGCATCATTCTGTCGGTGAAGATGAGCGGCGTGCAGGATTTGATCGGCGTCTATCGCAAACTGGCGGCGCGCTGCGACTATCCGCTCCATCTGGGGCTGACCGAAGCGGGCATGGGCAGCAAGGGCATCGTCGCCTCCACCGCCGCGTTGGCGGTGCTGCTGCAAGAGGGCATCGGCGACACCCTCCGCATTTCGCTGACGCCGGAGCCGGGCGGTAGCCGCACCCAGGAAGTGCTGGTCGCCCAGGAGATTTTGCAAGCGATGGGCTTGCGCGCCTTCACGCCGGCGGTGGTGGCCTGTCCCGGCTGCGGTCGCACCAGCAGCGATTATTTCCAACACTTGGCCCAGCAAATTCAGAGCTACTTGCGCGAGCAAATGCCGGTTTGGCGCGGCCGTTATCCCGGCGTCGAGGAATTGACCGTGGCGGTGATGGGCTGCGTGGTCAACGGCCCCGGCGAGAGCAAACAAGCCAACATCGGCATCAGCCTGCCCGGAACCGGCGAAGTGCCGGTGGCGCCGGTCTACGTGGACGGCGAAAAGACGGTCACCCTGAAAGGTGAGCGCATCGCCGCCGAGTTCCAGCAACTGGTGGCTGATTACGTCGCGCGCCGCTACGGAACCGGCGGCTAGCGTGGCCGATCCGGCGGTAGTCCCGCAGGCGTCCCATCCCAAACTGGAGGAGTTGCTGCGGCATATCGTCGCGCTGTTGGAAAAACACCGTCTGGTCGAGACGCTGGTGGAGCGCGACCAGACCAGCCCTCGCCACGAGCTGATCGAATCGCTGGTGCACCGCCAGCATCTAGTCGAGCTACAGCGCAAGTTAAGTAGCCTGCATCCGGCTGATGTCGCCTATCTTCTGGAAGCCTTGCCGCAAGAGGATCGGCTGCTGATCTGGCGACAAATCGACGACGAGCGCAGCGGCGACGTGCTGCTGGAGGTTTCGGACGCGGTGCGGGGTTCGCTGGTCGAAATCCTGGAGCGGTCCGAGCTGTTGCGGGTATTGGGCTCGCTCGACGCCGACGATCTGGCGGAATTGGCCGACACCATCACCGAGGATGTGTTGGCTGACGTATCGCGGAATCTGCCGGCGCGGGATCGTGACTGGCTGCAAACCACCATGGCCTATCCCGAGGATCGGGTCGGCCGTTTGATGAGCCAGGATGTGCTGACGGTGCGTGAGAGCCAGCGGGTCGAACAGGTGTTGCGGCTGTTACGCGGTCGGGAGGATTTGCCGCCCAACACCGACAGCCTGTTCGTGGTGGATGCCCGCCATCAACTCAAGGGGGTGTTGCCATTGCGGGCGCTGTTGCTCAACGATCCTGAACGGCCGGTCGGCGAGCTCAAACTGACCGACCCGGTGGTGTTCGACGCCGACGAGGCCGCCGATGACGCGGCGCGAGCCTTCGAGCGTTACGACCTGATATCGGCGCCGGTGGTGAACGAACGGGGCAAGTTGCTCGGGCGCTTGACCGTGGATGCGGTGGTCGACTTCATCCGCGAGGAGTCGGAGGAAGACGCGCTGAACCGGGCCGGCCTGCGCGGCGATGAAGATTTGTTCGCGCCGATCTGGGACAGTGCTCGCAATCGCTGGTTGTGGCTGTCGGTCAACCTCTGTACGGCGTTCGTCGCTTCGCGGGCCATCGGCCTGTTTGAAGGCACCATTTCCCAGATCGTCGCTCTGGCGACGCTAATGCCGATCGTGGCGGGGATCGGCGGCAATTCCGGCAATCAGACCACCGCTCTGGTGGTGCGGGGCTTGGCGTTGGGCGAGATCACCCCTGATAATAAAAGGTATCTGGTGCTCAAGGAGTTAGGCGTCGGCCTGATGAACGGATTGGTCTGGGGAGCGTGCGTCGGCTTGTTCGCTTACTTGTTATATTGGAATTTGCCGTTGGGCTTGGTGATGGCGGCGGCCATGCTGTTGAATTTGCTGCTGGCGGCGCTGGTGGGCGTGGCTATTCCCCTGATCTTGCATCGGATCGGTCGCGACCCCGCGCTGGGGTCGAGCGTATTGTTGACCTTTATCACCGACGGGATGGGCTTTTTTATTTTTTTAGGATTGGCGACGCTATTTTTAGTGTAGTGGATGAGTCTGAGCGGACTGTGGAGGCGGATACCGTATGAGCCGAAGTTTGTTAGCGGTTTGCTGTTGCGCCATTTTAGGAGGTTGCGTCGCTTTGGAGCGGTTGTCGGTTCCGGCCGCTCCAGCGCCGTCGGCGGCCCGCGCCGGGGAGATGGCCGCGCTGCCCGCGACTCCGGCGGCGGCGCCAGACTATCCGACGCCTCGCCAATCTCCCGTGGAGCGCGCGGCCCCGATGCCCGAGGCTTCGAACCGGAAACCGCCCAACGCCGATGCGGCCCATCCCGGCTTCCTTGAAGATCGTGCCCGCCAAGCCTATGAAACGGGCCGTTTGGATGTGGCGGAAGGCTATTATTTGCAATTGATCCGCCTGAGACCCAAGGATGCCGCTCCGTGGTTCCATTTGGGAAACCTCTATTCGGAACAGGGACGGTTGGATTCGGCCGAACGCGCCTACCGGGAATCGTTGCGCCGTCGCGATGATGCTCGAACCCTGCACAATCTCGGCTTATCGCAGGTCAAATTAGGCGTTGGGGCTTTGCGCGAGGCGCAAAAGCGCATGCCGCCCGACGATCCGGCACGGCGCGAGACTCAGGAGTTTTTGCGGATTCTGTTAGAATCGATAGGGAAATAAGAGGGGGTTTGCTTCAGGTTTTTTGGAGAAATGCCATGGGCTATCGACATGTTCTCTTTGCGGCCGATTTTTCCGACGAGGCGCTCAAGGTCGGCGAACGGGCCAAGGAAATCGCCCGACAGTACGGGGCGCGCTTGAGCGCGATTCATGTGGTCGAGGATGTCAATATCAGTTTGGGCGGTGGTTATGAATTGTTGCCGGTCTTGCCGGAACTGCCCGATAAGATGCTGTTGCGAGAATCGCGCGTGGCGCTGGGGCAGCTGGCGCAAAAACTGAAGCTGGAAAATGCTGACTTGTGGGTCGTCAACGCCCCTTCGACCAAAGAAGGGATTTTTGGGGCGGTCGAGAATCATCAAGTGGATTTGATCGTGGTCGGCAGCCACGGTCGCCATGGTTTGGCGCTGCTGTTGGGCTCGACCGCCAACGCCGTATTGCACGGCGCGTCCTGCGACGTGTTGGCGGTGCGGATTTGAGCGCCCGCTCGAAAGGTCGGGCGGTGGACTCTCAAACGTAAAAGCCGCGACCGTTCACGCCTCAGCATCCGGGGGGTGCTGGGGCGCCACATCCACCGAAACGTCGATCTGGTGCGAGCCGCCGCCGGTCATGACGCCGATCAGCGGCGCGACATCGCCGTAATCCCGCCCCCACGCCAGCGTGATGTGTTGGTGCTGGGGCATACAATCGTTGGTCGGGTCGAACTCCGCCCACCCCGCGCCCGGCACGTAGACCGCCAGCCAGGCGTGCGAGGCGTCGGCGCCGATCAGCTTGGGCTGGCCGGGCGGCGGAAGGGTTTCCAGATAGCCGCTGACATAACGCGCCGCCAGCCCCATGCCGCGCAGGCAGGCGATGCCCAGGTGGGCGAAATCCTGACAGACGCCGCGCCGCTGGCTTAGGACATCCTTGAGGGGCGTGGTGATCGTGGTGAAATGCGGGTCGTAGCTGAACTCACGATAAATTCGCCGGTTCAAGTCCGCCACCGCCTCCAGCAGAGGGCGGTCAGGCGGAAAACTGGATTGGGCGTACTCACCAAAAGTAGGGTGAAGGCTCACGAACGGCGAGTCCAGTTCGAACAGACGCGCCTCGATGGTTTCCGGGTCGGCACTTTCCCGCAACCTATCGCGGGCGCGCTCCCAGGGCAGCGAAGGACTCGATGGGTCGAATGGCCGGTTGGCGAGGATTTGCACCTCGGTCGCGACGTTCACTTCCAAACGCTGATGAATGTCCTGGATGGCGAAGTACAGCACTCGGTTCCCGAAAAAATCCTCCCGTTCGGCGGAGAGCGCCGGGCGCGGCTTGATGGTGATTTGGCTCGGCTGGCACAGTTGCCAGGGAGTTGGCCGGGGCAGCAGCCGGGCTTCGTTGTGACACAAGGCGACCCCGCTGCTGTAGCGATACAGGGTGCGGTGGGTGATGGTGTACTTCACGGCTGCATGGTGATGAGTTGGCGGGGGATTTCGGCGTGACTGAAATGGCTGTGGGTCAAGGCGTCCGACAGGCCGCTCAGCGGCCGGCGAATCGCTTCTAAAAGGCGGGTCAGTTCGATGCTCGAACGGGTGCTGTCGTGGGTCAAGGTGGCCAACGCTTCGATATCGGCCAGTTGCAGGGCGGTAAAAGCCTCCAGGATCAGGCGTTCCTCGGCGCTGCGGTAATGGGATTGGTCGGGCCGATACAAGCGGGCGATGTTGCGTTGGAGCCGCCGCAACTGATAGCCGACGGAGCGCGGGTTGTCGGTGTCGAACAACAACAGGTCGATGATCGCGGTCGGGTGCAGGGCCGAGCGGTAGCGGCGCCGGTAGGCGGTCAGGTTGTCGGTGATGGCCAGCACCACCTCCCACAGCGGCAAGCCGGGATTGCGAGCCGTGATGAAGGCCAGATCGAACAAGGCCAGCGTGCGCAGCACCCGTTCGAGGTAGCGACCGACATCGAAAAACAACCAGCCCTGATGGTGGGGCATGGTTTCGTAATTGAGGCCGCAGAACGCCGCCGCCAGCGTCAGTTCTTCTTCCAGCAACTCCCGAGCCTGTCGGACCCCCAAACCGGCCGGGGTATCCTGAATAATCTGCTGCAAGCGATTGAGAATCCGCCAACTGTCATCGCCCAAATGGTTGCGCACCGCGCGCCCGGTCCGCAGCATCCCGCCGAACAACGCCTGGATGTTACTGGGATGCTCGGATTCCGCCAGCAGGTTCAACAAGGCGTGCCGCAAGGCGAAGAAGCGCGCGCGCGGCGATTCCGCCACCGGCGGCACCGGGATTTTCAAGGCGTCCAGCAAGTCATCCAGGCAGCGCTCGTCGGTGTTGTCTTGCTCCCACTCCAGCAGCCGGCCGAACGCTTCGCGCAGCAGTCTGGCGGTGCCGTCGAAGCGTTCGCTGTAGCGGCCGAGCCAGAACAGATGGTCGGCCACCCGGCTCGGTAGATCGCTGCCGTCGCGGGTGACCATGATGGGTCCATACGCTTGGCGCAGCAGGCTGACGTGACGTTGTGGCGTGGGCGCCAACACCCACCAGTCCTTGCTGATCCCGCCCTTTTGCAAGGCGGCTTGCAGCGTGTCCAGCCCCGAAGACACCCGCGCCAAACCGCCCGGCATGACCCGATAGCCGTCGTCCTCGGCGACCACGAAGCCGCGCAGCAAGACCGGGCGGGGCACCAGCCGGTTGTCCTCCAGCACCGGCGCGGTCGACAGGGGCGGCGATTCCTGGCCGACGAACAAATGCGGAGCGGCTTGAATCCGTTCGATCAGCTCCCGGCGGGTTCGCTCATCTAGCCGAACCCCTTCCCAGTGCGGCTCGTTCGGCAGAATCGACCGCACCACCAACCGATCCAAGTTGGCCAAGACGTAGCTGCGATCGACCGGATTGCCACACCACCAGGTGGCTAGCGAGGGTAGCTTGAGCTCTTCGCCCAGCAAGTGACGGCTCAGTTGCGGCAGAAAAGCGCCCAACCCCGGATTTTCGACGATGGCGCTGCCCAAGGCGTTGGCGAGCGCCACACGGCCGCCGCGCACGGCTTGCAACAAGCCGGGTACGCCTGACAGGGAATCGCCGCGCAATTCCAAGGGGTCGCAAAGCGCATCGGCGACCCGACGCAGAATGACATCCACGGGCCGCAGCCCACCGAGCGTTTTCAGCCAGACCCGGCCGTCGCGCACCACTAAATCTTCCCCCTCGACCAAGCTCAGGGACAGATAATTAGCCAGATAGGCATGTTCGAAGTACACCGGACTGCTGGGGCCGGGCGTCAGCAAGACGACGTGCGGGTTTTCGGGATTGTGAGGGGCCAGGCGGGTGAGGGTGGCGCGCTCGGTTTCCAGGAAGCTGGCCAGCCGGAGCAGGGGGGCGTCGCGGTAAATCATCGGCAGGGCCCGCGCCAAGATGATGCGATTTTCCAGAGTGTAACCGGCCCCGGAGGGCGACTGAGCGCGGTCGCTGTAAGCCCGGATGACGCCGTCCGGCCCGCGAGCGAGATCGACGCCGTGAAAAATCAGCCAGCGCCGGGCTGCGGGCAAAGACTTATGACAGGCCGGAAGAAAGCCGGGGTGAGAGAAAATGAGTTCCGGGGGCAGCCAGCCTTCCCGGATGGCGGTTCGCGGGCCGTAAAGATCGGCCAGCAGCGCGTTCAGCAGCCGCGAGCGTTGCTCCAGGCCCGCTGCCAGCTCGCTCCATTCCTCGCCGGTCATCAGCAGCGGAATCGTGTCCACCAACCACAGCCGCTGCGAACCTTGGGGATCGTCGTAGGTGTTGTAAGTGACCCCGTCGGCCTGTAAAAGGCGTTGTACTTCGTTGTGGCGGCGTTCCAACTCCACACCGCCGATGTCTTCCAGCGCTTTTGCCAGTGCCCGCCAGTGAGTCCGCAGCACCCCAGGCGCCGAACACATCTCGTCGTAACCCGACGCGGGAACCGCGTAACCAGCGAGCAGGTGCTCTTCCGGCAAGCTCGGTTCAGCTTGGCAGGCAAAAGACGCATCGGTCATGAAACACTCCAGGGGCATCATAGGGCGGGGTGGCGCGCCACGAACTGGTGTGTGGCGTGTCGCGAAAGCTCGGCGGGATATCAAAAGCAATGAACATGCTTTTTCATGGCGCAACCTGGCTCGGATTCGGGGTTGGATGCCGCCTGGAAACGGCCTCAGCTGTGGAGCAAGCGGGTGGTATGGCGCAACCGGTGGGCCATCGACCGCATGACCTGAAGGGCGAAGAGCGGGGTGCGCTGAACGAGCGCCAGAAAATGCTCTCGGTTGATGGGCGCCAGCAGGCAATCGGTGCGGGCGACGGCCGAGGCGCTGCGCGGCTTGTCGTCGATCAAGGCGAGTTCACCCAGCACGCCACCCGGACCGACTGTTTCCAGAATTCGGCCGCCTTGGGTGATGTCGACTTCACCTTCGGCGACGATGTAGAGGCTGATCCCAGGCTCGCCCTCGCGAAAAATGGCCTGGCCCGCCGCAAAGGACTGATATTGTTCGATCTGACTAAAAAAGTCCTGGTTTTTCATAAGGTAGGCTGCCCGTGATGCGCGCTGCCGCGAGCGCGGGAACGAAACCCTTATCGCTTGGCAGGTCGGTTTGCTGGTACGATAATTCAGGCAGTTTAGCCGACTTTCCGGGGTCTTGATAGCGCGCCAGCCAGTGGCCCGGTCAGGTGTTGGCGGCTGGTAAATCTTGCTGCCGAGCCGAAATTCCGCTGCCTTTGAGGCGAGTCCGGCCCGTCGCTCCACTTCCGATAGCGCTTCCTTCCATGCGTCCTGAAACTGCCGAGACCGCTAAACCCTTGCGTTATGGTTTCACCACCGGCGCGTGCGCCACCGCGGCCAGCACGGCGGCCGCCAGCCGGTTGTTGACCGGGATCGCGCGGGATCAGATTGAAATTCTGTTGCCGCGCGGCCAGCGTCCCCTGTTTCGGCTGGAATACTGCCGGCTGACGGAAACGGGCGCTGAGGCGGCCACGATCAAGGATGCCGGCGACGATCCCGATGTGACGCACGGCGCCTTGGTTTTCGCTCGGGTCGCATTGAGTTCGCTTCCAGGGGCGCGCTTTCACGCCGGACCGGGAGTCGGTATCGTGACTCGGCCCGGCTTGCCCGTTCCGGTCGGCGAGCCGGCTATCAATCCGACCCCGCGCCGGATGATCGTCGAGCATTTGGCGCGCTTGAGCGACCAACAGGGTTATACGGGCGGCTTCGAGATCACCCTCGGCATCGAGAACGGCGCCGAACTGGCGAGCAAAACCCTCAATCCCCGGTTAGGCATCGTCGGCGGGTTGTCGGTGCTCGGCACCACCGGTATCGTCCGGCCGTTTTCCTGCTCCGCCTATATTGCCTCCATCCAGCAAGCCATCGACGTGGCCCGCGCCAACGGAATCATCCACATCGCCGCTTGTACGGGCGCCACCAGCGAGCAAACCCTGCGAGCGCGGTATGGACTGTCGGATCTCGCATTGATTGAGATGGGTGATTTTGCCGGAGCGGTATTGAAGCACCTGCGGCGCGCGCCGGTCCCTCAACTCAGTCTGGCCGGGGGATTCGGCAAGATCAGCAAGCTGGCGGCGGGCCATCTTGACTTGCACAGCCGCAGCTCCAGCGTGGATTTGCCCCTGCTGGCGCTGGAAGCAGCGGCGCTCGGCGCGAGTGAGGCGCTGCAAGCGGCCATGCGGGCCGCCAACACCAGCCAGCGGGCGCTGGCGCTGGCGCTGGCGGCGGGGTTGCCGTTGGGCGAGCGGGTGTGCGCGCAAGCCCGCGCCCGCGCCCGCGCCGTGTTACCGTCTGAAGTTGCGGTGGAAATCTGGGCGACCGACCGCGAAGGGCAGCCCGTCGGCCATGCCGGGTTTGCGTGAATGCGCCTTGAAAGCGGCCCGCCGCTCCCATGCGTATTTTGATTCTCGGCGGTACCGGCGAAGCGGTGAAGCTGGCGCGTGGCGTGGCGTCGGTCCACGCCGTCACTTACAGCATCGCTGGCAAGGGACGTGTGCCGGAGTTGCCTTGCGCGGTGCGAGTCGGCGGTTTCGGGGGTGTCGAGGGCTTGGCGGCGTTCCTGCGCGAGAACGGTATCGAGCTGGTGTTAGATATCACTCATCCCTATGCGGCGCAAATCAGCCGTCATGCCGCGCTGGCGGCGAGCATGACCGGGATCCCACTCTGGGCTTACCGGCGTCCGCCGTGGCAACCGCAAGCCGGCGATGACTGGCGAGTTGTCCCCGATTGGGCGGGAGTGATGGCAGCGCTCAGCCCCAGCAGGCGGCCGTTTTTCACCATCGGTTTGGAACCCTTGAGCCATGTCGCCGAAATTCCGCCCTGGCAACATTGGCGGGTGCGCTGTTTGGCGGCAACCCCGCCGGTTTTACCGCGCTTGACGGTGTTGTGCGCCACCGGTCCCTTCCCCTTGGAACAGGAGTTGACGTTGCTGCGCGATGGTCGGATCGATGCCTTAGTGGTGAAAAACAGCGGCGGTAACGCGGTCGAGGCGAAATTGCTGGCGGCGCGGCGGCTGGGCTTGCCCGTGGTCATGTTGGAACGACCGAGGTTGCCGCCGGTGGAGCCGGTGTTTGACGACGTGGAAAAGTTGGCCAGCGAACTTTTAGCGGCGAATCGCACTCCGACCCCTAAACTGATGATGCGACGGAAGGGTTGGCGAGAAGAATGAAACTGATTTTCGCCTGACGGGCATTCTGCCTTGGCGGTGGTTCGCTGGCGGGACGAGAGCGGTAAACAACCATTTTCGTGTGATAAGGTGCGGTTGCTTCAATAAATTACAGCGAGGAGAATCTCGATGGATGTCGGCTCATTGTTCGATCAGCTTTTGCAGTCGGGGCGCGACTTGGTGGCCAAGGGTCAAAATCTGGCGGAGCAGAAACTGGATATTCCCAGCGACCGCTCGCAGCGGGAGGCGACCTTGGCGAGCATGGGCAAGGGCGCGGCGATGGCGGGCGTGGCGGCGCTGCTGCTCGGCACCGGAGTCGGGCGGAGTTTGTCCGGGCTGGCGCTCAAGCTCGGCAGCCTCGGCGCGATCGGCGGGCTCGCCTACAAAACCTATCAAGACTGGCAAGCTAAGAACGCCGGCAATCAGGCCGCCGATCTGGGTGCGGGCGTCAATGCGCTCAGCGGTCCCCAGCTTGAAAAGCGTAGCCTGGCGTTGTTGAAAGCCATGATCGCCGCCGCCAAGGCTGACGGGCATATCGATGAAAAGGAACAGAGCGCCATCGACAGCTACCTGCATAAGCTCGATCTCAACCCGGAAGCCCTGCATTTGCTCAAGACGGAAATCGCCAAGCCGCTGAATGCCCAGGATGTGGCCGCGGGTGCGGATTCGCCGGCGGCGGCGGCGGAAATCTATGTGACCTCGCTGCTGGCGATCAATCTCGATAACGACCAGGAGCGCGCCTATATGGACGAACTGGCCAGAGCGTTGAAGCTGCCGCCAGGGCTGATTGCGGAGCTGCAAAATAGCGCCAAGGCGTAAGCGATCAGCGCTAAGCCCGGCCGTTTGACGGTTTACCGCCTTGCTCATCCGCCTTTGCGTTCGCTCGATACCACTCGGCGTGTTCGGCGCTGTAGAGGTAAGACGGCGGAAACCCTGCCGGCTGAAGCACCCGCCCGACCAGAATCAGCGCGGTGCGGGTGAAGCCTTGCAAGGCCACCTTTTGGGCGATATCGGCCAGCGTGCCGATCACGCCATCCTGATCCGGCCAGGACACGCGGTGCAATACCGCCGTCGGGCAGTCCGCGCCGTAGTGCGGGATCAGTTCGGCGACGATCTCTTGCAATTTGTCCACGCTGAGATAAATCGCCAGCGTGGCTCGATGGCGGGCCAGTTCGGGTAGGCTTTCGCCCTCCGGCATCGGGGTTTTGCCGGCGTGGCGGGTCAGGATGATGGTCTGGCTGATACCGGGCAGGGTCAGTTCGCGCCCCAGCAGCGCGGCCCCGGCGAAGGCGGCGGTCACGCCTGGCACCACTTGGTAGGGAATTCGGTACTTTTCCAATTCGCGCATCTGTTCGCCGATGGCGCCATACAGCGAAGGGTCGCCGGTATGCACCCGCGCCACGTTCCAGCCTCGTTCGTGCGCGGCGCGGATGCGGGCGATGATCTCCGTCAAATCCAGATCGGCGGTATTGACGGTTTCGGCAGCGGGATTGGCCGTCAGGACAACTTCTTTCGGCACCAGCGAGCCGGCGTATAACACCAGCGGGCATTCGCGGATCAAGCGCTGGCCCTTGACGGTGATCAGTTCGGGGTCGCCAGGACCGGCGCCGATGAAATAGACGGTCATTCAAATTTCCCGTGGTCGAGGTTGTCCAGCGCTGGCGGGGTGAGCTCATCGAAGCGGAGAATGCGCTTGCCTTTATGGTCCCGCTGAAATTCTTCCGCCTCCGCCTGGGTCGCCAGCGGCACCGGTTCGTGGCCCATCGGCCCCAGCACGTCGGAGCCGATCACATACCACGCGGCGCGGGCATCGAGCCGCTTCACGCCGTAATAGTCGGTGACGCCGGTGACCGCGATGTCGGCCTGGGTGTGGTCGGGTGCGTATTTTGGCAAATTCAGCAGGTATTTGAACAAATCCTTGGCGCCGTCGAAATGATGGACGTGGCCGTCTTTGTACAGCACCGTCGCCACCCAGTCAGGATAGCGGCTGACGAACATTCCACAGACCGGGCAGGTGTCCTTGGACCCAGGGGCGGGCAGTTGTAGCTCTTGACTCCAGGCTGGCGACCGGCTGAGCAGCCATAGCGCCGCCGCCAGCCAGCCAGCACCCAGTAGCGAGGCGCTCGGTTTCATCGACCGTGTCCGATCCCGTGCTGTCGTTGCTCGGCCCGCTTCTTGCGGATCATCAGCGTATCGCCGGCCATGCTTTGATAAGCCGCTTTAAGCGCGGCATCGAAATCGCCCAGCTCGCCGCCTTGTTCGGCTTTGGCGGCTTTGGCGGCGGCTTGGGAAGCAAAGGCGACCTTGCTTTGAGCCGTCATCACGCCCGGCAGCTTGGAGCCGATGAGGTAGCTTGCGCCGTCCGCGTCGAACAGGGGTTTGGGGTCGGTTTTCGCACCGAAATCAGCGGCGTAGATGGCTTTCGGGCCACGGTCTAGATTCAGTGCCAAGCTGACTGCGGCGCAGTGCAAAGAGCAGGTCGCGTCTGTCAAGTCGTCCTGGTAATGCACCAAGTGGCGGCTGTGGTGGTATTGCTGGCGGTCCATGCCGCAATACGGACATTTCGGAAATTTGGCGATATCGTCGTTTTGCGGGTTGGCGTCCGGCGCGGTTTTGGGGACGAATTGCAGCGGCGTACCCTCGTTTTCACATTTCGTGGCGAGAGCCGGTGGGCTTAGGGTGGCGATGCCCGTGGCAGCGCCCGCTGCGGCGAGCAGACGGAGCAGCTGGCGGCGTTCGGGATTAGGGTTATTATTCATTTAAGGTGATCTCCCAACTCTTAAAAAGCGTCGCTAGTATACCGTGACCCCGGAAAAACCTTACAGTAAGCCCGCTATTTCCTCGGCGAAAGCCTCGGGTGTGGATTCGCCGATGATCCGGCCGCGAATGACGCCTTTTCGGTCGACGATATAGGTGACCGGCAAGGCCATGACCTGATACTGGCGCGTCACCTCGCCCTGCCGGTCGAGCAGTACCGGGTAGGAAATACCCAGTTGGTTGACGAACGGTCGGACCGTATCCGGCGGTTGCAGCACGTTGACGGCCAGGACCGTTAAGCCTCGGTCGCGATACTGACGATACACCGGCTCCAGCGCGGTCATTTCGCTGCGGCAGGAGGGACACCAGTCGGCCCAGAACCGGATGGCGACGACTCGGTTGGCGTATTGGTCGGGATAACGGACTGCCGCGCCATCCAGTCGGTCCAACGCGAAAGCGGGAGCGGTGGAGCCGATGCGCAACGCCGGCAGCGCTTGTTCGCAAGCGGCCAGCAGAGCGAGCAGCAGAATAGCCGTCAGGGCTAAAAACGGTCTCATGGTGGAATCGCGCCTCGTCCAACACGGTCTAAAGGTTCAGGTTTGCGAATAGCGAAGCATAAACGACTTGGCCGGGTGGCGAACATGCGTGTGTTGTTGGTGGAAGACGATGCCATGATCGGGGAGAGCTTGCGCAAGGGCTTGCGGCTGGAAGGCTTCACCGTGGATTGGGTTCGAGACGGGCGCGGCGCGGAACTGGCCTCGGAAACGACCGATTATGCGCTGGTGCTGCTGGATTTGGGGTTGCCGAAAAAGGACGGCTTGAGCGTGCTGCGCGGCTGGCGCCAGCGCGGCTCGACGGTGCCGGTGCTGGTGCTGACCGCGCGTGATGCGGTGGCGGATCGGGTCGTGGGCTTGGACAGTGGGGCGGATGATTATCTGGTCAAGCCGTTCGATTTGAGCGAGTTGCTGGCGCGAATGCGCGCGCTGCTGCGACGGCGGGCGGGGCGGGCGCGCGCTTTGCTTGAAACGGGGGTGTTGCGGCTCGACCCGGTCGCCCGCAGCGTAGAGCATTGCGGTCAAGCGGTTGCCTTGTCGTCGCGAGAGTTTACCCTGCTGCACGCGCTGATGGAAACACCAGACGCGGTGTTGTCTCGCGAGCAGTTGGAGGATCGGCTCTACGGTTGGGGAGAAGAAGTGGAAAGCAACGCTGTCGAGGTGCATATCCACAACCTGCGCCGCAAGCTGAACCCGCAGCTGATCCGCACCGTGCGCGGAGTCGGTTATCGGTTGGATGATGGCGCCTGAACCTTCGGCGCTAGCGGCGGGCTGTCGTCATCGTGAGCAGCACCGCGCGGATCGCCGCCGTTTCCGACTCATCGAGCTGTCGCATCAGCTTGCCGATCAGTTGCAGTTGTCGCTTGTGCGCCCCGCGTTGCGGCGTGGCTTGGGCTGCCTTTATCGCCGCCAGCAGTTCGTCCGATAGCGGCGCGTGCTTCAACTGGGTCGAAGTGAGTTTGACCAACTCTTCGCCCAAGTCTTGCAGGGCGGTCGCCTCGCGCTTGCGCTGGCTTTTACTCGGCGGGCGGATGAAATCCCCGTCTTGAGGGCCGTCATCGAACCCAGGATCGGCCATGGTGTTCCTACGGATTATTTTGAACCATAACGCAACGGCCCCGCCCGAAAAAGCGCCGGACAGGGCCGAGGTTGCATCGCGTGATCAAGCGAAGGCGACCGTCACGCCATGATCGCGCGCAGGTGCTCCCGCTGCTTTAAGGTCGCTTCGAATTCCTGCTCCTCCAGCGCCAGGGCATCGCGCGCGGAAACCATGCCCAGCGGCTTGCCGTTTTCGGCCACTGGAACGTGGCGGAACCCGTGTTCGTACATCAGGTGCAAGGCGTACAAAAACGGCTTGTCCGGATGCACGGTGACCGGATCGAGCGTCATGACCGTGGACAGCGGGGTGTTGTCCGGGTCGAGCCCTTCGGCGATCACCCGAAACAGCGCGTCCCGCTCGGTGAAGATGCCCACCAGGTGGCCGTGTTCCACGACGAGCAAAGCGCCGACGCGAGTTTGCCGCATCAAGCGTGCGGCTTCGCCCACGGTGGTTTTCGCTTGCGCGGTGGCCAAGACTTTTTGGTGAGCGACAATGCTGCGGAGAGTGCGTTGAGGCATCGTAATATCTCCTGATCTTGAGGGAAAGTAGAGGTAAAAAAGGTGATTCTCCTCAAATTTGCCAAAGTCTCTCAAGGCGTTGAGAGCCTTGGCTTATCTCTCTCGGTGATCGGGTTTTTTTACGGGAATCCGTTAGTTCTATTTCCCATCTTATACAAAATTTTTGACGGTTGCACGACTTTTTTCTTGCGGTTTTATGATGGGCTTATTCATTGTTATCGCGTGTTTTCAAATTATGGATTGATTAAAAAGAGCCTTAATTTATATTTATATGATTGATTTATAATCAATAATTTTAGAATAAAACAAGCGTGTAAATCCTGTGGTTATTTCTGATTCAGCGGCTTTTGATGCATTAAAATGGTGCATTCAGGGATTGAGTCTAATGCATCGAGAGCATCTTATAAAACTAAAAGAGGCTGAATGGGAGATGAACAAACCTATCTCGCAAGAGTTTGATCGAGGTATTGGGAGTGTTTAATTAGGGCTGGATGGGGCCTGCGCCGCCGCCCGCGGACGCGGTGAAAGACCGGCTCATCGCCGCGATCGCGCCGGTTTGGGCGCTTCAGACCGCCGGCTGTTAATAGTCGGTCGGACGCGCTAACCTAGAATTGATCGGCCATCGCGGCCAAGCGTCGGTGGCCGTTGGTTGGACCGTGGCTTTTCGAACGCTCGACCGCAACCCAGGATCACGCTCATGCCCAGCTATACCGCTCCCGTGCGCGACATGCAGTTCATTTTGCACGAGCTGCTCAAGATCGAACGCTATCACGAGGTTCTCGCCGGTTTTTCGGAAGCGACCCCGGACACCGTAACCGCCATTCTGGAAGGCGCGGCTCAGGTCAGTCAGGAAATCCTGCAACCGCTCAATCAAGTCGGCGACCGCGAAGGCTGCCGGTTGGAAAACGGTCAGGTCATCACGCCAGCGGGGTTCAAAGCTGCTTACCAAGCCGTTGCGGAGGGCGGTTGGACCGGCTTGACCGGCCATCCAGATCACGGCGGCCAGGGTCTGCCCTACGTGCTGGGGCTGGCGGTCAACGAAATGATGGCTTCCGCCAACATGGCGTTTACCATGTACCCCGGCTTGACCGGCGGCGCCATGGAAGCGATTGAGATCGGCGGCACCGCAGCGCAAAAAGCGCTCTATTTACCGAAGATGGTTTCCGGTCAGTGGACCGGCACCATGAACCTGACCGAAGCGCATTGCGGCACCGATTTGGGGCTGCTGCGCACCAAGGCCGAACCGCGGGCGGACGGCAGCTATCGGCTGACCGGCTCCAAGATTTTTATTTCGGCCGGCGAACACGATCTGGCCGAAAACATCATCCATCTGGTGCTGGCCAGAATCCTCGGTGGGCCGGACGGGGTCAAGGGCATCAGTTTGTTCATCGTGCCTAAAATCCTGGTTAAGCCCGACGGCGGTCTGGGCGAGCGTAATGCGGTGAGCTGTGGTTCCATCGAGGAAAAAATGGGTATCCACGGCAATTCGACCTGCGTGATGAATTACGATGGCGCGACCGGCTACTTGATCGGTGAGGCGCACCAAGGTCTCAAGACCATGTTCATCATGATGAATGCGGCGCGGTTGGGCGTGGCGGTGCAAGGCTTGAGCCAGGCTGAGGCCGCTTATCAGAACGCGCTGGCCTACTGTCGGGAGCGCTTGCAGGGACGCTCGCTGCGCGGGCCGAAATTTCCCGACCGGCCGGCCGATCCCATCATCGTGCATCCCGACATCCGCCGGATGCTGATGACGGTCAAGGTGTTCAAGGAGGGTGCCCGCGCCTTGGCGTACTGGGCCGGATTGACGGTGGACATCATCCGCAAGCATCCCGAATCCGAGACCCGCCGCAAGGCGGAGGATTTGTTGGGCTTGCTGACGCCGGTCATGAAAGCCTATTTCACCGACATGGGGTTCAACGCCGCGAATCTGTGCCTGCAATGCTTCGGCGGGCACGGTTACATCGCCGAATGGGGCATGGAGCAGTTCGTGCGCGACGCCCGCATCACCCAGATTTACGAAGGCGCCAACGGCATTCAGGCGTTGGACTTGATCGGCCGTAAACTGCCGGCCAACAAGGGGCGGGCGATCCAGTTTTTCTTTGCGGTCGCGGGCGAATTTTGCGAGAAGTACCGGGACAACGCCTCGCTGTCGCCGTTCGTCAAGCCGCTGGCCGGCGCGCTGGAACAGCTGGTCGAGGCCACCCGCTGGCTGATGCGACATGCGATTTCCGATCCGGATAACGGCGGCGCGGCGTCGATGGATTATCTGTACATAATGGCGCTGGTGGCGCTGGGTTATCAGTGGGCGCAGGTGGCCCGCATCTGTCAGAACCAGCTTTCCAATCCCGATGACGACAGCTTCGACCGGCGGTTTTATCAGAACAAACTGGTCTGCGCGACCTTCTTCATGGAAAAGGTATTGCCGGAAACGACAGCGCATCTAGCCAAGATCAAAGCCGGTGCCGATTCCTTGATGACGCTGCCGGCCGATGCGTTTTAGGATTTTATGGAAGCGGCTACACTCTAAGTCGAGCAAGATCTCTGTCTTGCTCGTTTGGCCATCGATAACGGTATTACTTTTAGGGAAGCCCAAACCATGTCTAAAATAACTTCGACCCTGATGGCGGTAACGCTCGGCGCAACGTTGGCCGGCTGCGCTCCCCCGCCTTCCTATTACACGACGCAGCCGATGCATCAGTCGACCCGGCATGAAAGGCTATTGATGGATGCTGGGTTCAACGTCCGGCAGGCCGACAGCCCGCGCCGGGAGGCGCTCCTGAACCGGTTGCCGCCGAACCGAATGCTGGTGCGTTATCGCAACGAAAGACCTGTCTACGTCTATTCCGACCCGCAATCCTGCCGCTGTTTGTATGTCGGCAACGAGAGGGCTTATCAGAACTATCGCCGCTTGGCCAGCGAACAAAATTTGGTTGGCGATCAATATACGGCGGGACGGTACGACGAGCCCGGCGCGGATTGGGATGCCTGGGGATCGGATTGGTAAGTTGATTTGATAGCTAACACCGGGCAACTCCGGCGGATCGATTGGCGGGTTGCGGCCTAACTCGTGGCGCTGGCTCGCTATCACCTGGGTTGTCCGGTTTGGAGCAATCGCGATTGGGCCGGTAAACTATTTACCGCCGATGCCAAGCCCCGCGATTTTCTGCGGCAGTATTCCGCGGTGTTCGACACCGTGGAAGGCAACAACTGTTTTTACGGGTTGCCGAAACCGGAAACCGTGCTGCGCTGGCGGGATGAAGCCGCACCGGGCTTTCGGTTCTGCTTCAAATTCCCGCGCGCGATCAGTCACGATAGGCGCTTGCGCGAAACGGCGGCGGCAACGACTGAATTTGTCGAGCGCCTGACCCCGCTGGCCGAGGCGGGCCGGTTGGGACCGAGTTTCCTGCAATTGCCGCCCGGTTTTGGTCCGAAGGATCTAGCGGCATTGGGCGACTATCTGAGCGCGCTCCCCCAGGATTTTCAATGCGCCGTCGAAGTGCGGCATCCGGCCTTCTTCGCCAAGGGCGAGGAGGAACGCCAACTGAACCGGCTGTTGCTGGAACGTGGCGTGGATCGGGTGATGCTGGATAGCCGCTCCTTGTTCGCCGCCGATCCGGTCGATGCCGACACGCGCGGCGCGCAAAGCAAGAAACCCCGCTTGCCGGTCCATGCCATCAGCTTGGGACCGCGCCCGTTTATCCGCTTCATCGGCCAAGACGAGCCGGAATTGAACCGGCTTTTTCTGGAGCCTTGGCTGGATAAGCTGGCCTTGTGGCTCGGTGAAGGCCGAGAACCTTATGTGTTCATGCACACCCCCAACAGTCGTCGGGCTCCAGAGTTAGCGCGGTTGTTCCACGAGCTGCTGCGGGCGCGCTGTTCGGATGTCGGCGAGTTGCCGGCTTGGCTTGGGGAAGTCCAGCCGACAGCCTAATCGGAATCGCTTGAGAGGGCGGCCAACGCGAGCGCGGCGCTCGGTTGCGAGCGGATCGCGACGCTTCGAAAGGATCGATTGGATTAAACTTAGCGCTCTTGCGTCGCTTCGGTTGAATGGATAGCCGCCATGACTGATTTCCTGTTGATCGCCGGCGTGGACGAAGCCGGACGCGGTCCTTTGGCCGGACCCGTTTTCGCCGCCGCCGTTATCCTCGATCCCGCTCGGCCGATCGTGGGCTTGGCCGATTCCAAAAAACTCAGCGCGGCTCGACGCGAGCGCTTGGCCGATGAAATTCGCATCAAAGCGTTGGCGTGGGCGTTGGGCTGGGCCGACGTGGCAGAGATCGATCGGATAAATATCCTGCACGCTTCGCTGCTGGCGATGCGGCGTGCGGTGATGGCGTTGAGCGTGATGCCGGAACGAGCGTTGATCGACGGCAATCGCTGTCCTGTTCTGACCTGTCCCAGTCAAGCGATCATCCGAGGCGATAGCAGCGTGCCGGCCATCAGCGCGGCCTCGATTCTGGCCAAGGTCGCGCGGGATGCAAAGATGTGCCAATTGCATGATTGTTATCCCCAATACGATTTTGCCCGCCACAAAGGTTACCCGACCGCCGCTCATTTGGAGGCGTTGCGCCGTCATGGGCCTTGTCCCGAACATCGCCGTTTTTTCGCGCCCGTCGCGGCCTGGTGGCAAACGGTTTTAGAGGTTTCGTCATGACCGCGCCCTTCGTCCACCTGCGCTTGCACACCGAATATTCGCTGGTCGATGGGTTGATCCGCATCAAAAAGTTGGTCAAAGAGGTGGCCCTCGCCGATATGCCGGCCGTCGCGGTGACCGATATGAGCAATCTGTTCGCGCTGATTAAATTCTACAAGGCGGCGCTCGGCGCGGGCGTCAAGCCCATCGTTGGGGTGGAGGCGTGGGTAGGGCGGAATAACGAGTCCTTTCGCCTGGTGCTGCTCTGTCAAAATTTGAGCGGCTATCGCAATCTGACTCGACTGGTGAGCCGCAGCTTTCTCGAAGGCCAGCAGCGCGGCGTACCGGTGATCGACTACGCCTGGCTGGATGGCAATACCGAGGGCTTGATTGCGCTGTCCGGCGGTCGTGACGGCGAGCTGGGGCAGGCGTTGCTCAACGACCGAGGCGAACAGGCGAAGCGCGATCTGGCCGGTTGGCGGCGGCTATTCCCCGACCGCTTTTATCTGGAAGTGCAGCGCACCGGCCGTCCGCAAGAAGCCGAATATCTGGAAGCGGCGCTGGATTTGGCGGCGGCGACCGGCACTCCGCTGGTGGCGACCAACGACGTGTGTTTCCTCCAGCGCGACGATTTCGAAGCGCACGAGGCGCGGGTGTGCGTCTATGAGGGCGCGACGGTGGACGATCCGCGCCGGCCGCGCCGTTACAGCGAACAGCAGTATTTGCGCACTCCGGCGGAGATGGCGGAACTGTTCGCCGATCTGCCGGAAGCGCTGGAAAACAGCGTCGAAATCGCCCGCCGCTGCAACCTGCGCCTGGAATTGGGCAAAAACGTGCTGCCGGATTTTCCGGTGCCGGCCGGCCTGACCGCCGAGGCGTATTTCTCCACCCAGGCCCGCGCGGGTCTGGAGCAACGCTTGCGGCGGTTGCTCGATCCCGCCGCGCCCGATTTCGCCGAACGCCGCCAGCCCTACGACGAACGGCTGGCGGAAGAACTCGGCGTCATCATCCAGATGGGGTTTCCCGGCTATTTTCTGATCGTCGCCGACTTCATCCGCTGGGCGCGCGAAAACGGGGTGCCGGTCGGGCCGGGGCGCGGTTCCGGCGCGGGTTCGCTAGTCGCTTACGCGCTCGGTATCACCGATCTGGACCCGCTGGCTTACGATCTTTTGTTCGAGCGCTTCCTGAATCCCGAACGGGTGTCGATGCCGGATTTCGACATCGACTTTTGCATGGAAGGCCGCGACCGGGTGATCGACTACGTGGCCCAGCGCTACGGTCGCGACCGAGTGTCTCAGATCGCCACCCACGGCACCATGGCGGCCAAGGCGGTGGTGCGCGACGTGGGCCGGGTGTTGGGCCATCCCTACGGCTTCGTGGATCGCATCGCCAAGCTGATTCCGTTCGAGATCGGCATGACGCTCGACAAGGCCATCGAGCGGGAAGCGGAGCTGCGCCGGTTGTACGAGACCGATCAGGAGGTGCGAGCCCTGCTCGAACTGGCGCGCAAGCTGGAAGGGTTGGCGCGCAACGTCGGCAAGCACGCCGGCGGGGTGGTGATCGCGCCGTCCGAACTGACCGATTTCTCGCCGCTCTACCGGGAACAAGGTGATGATTCCAGCCTCATCACCCAGTTCGACAAGGACGATGTGGAAGCGGCCGGGCTGGTGAAATTCGACTTCTTGGGTCTGCGGACGCTGACGATCATCGATTGGGCGGTGCAGACTTTGAACGAGCAGCGCCGAGCTGCGAGCGAGCCGCCGTTGGATATCACCGGGATTCCGCTGGTGGATCGGGAGGCGTTCGATCTGCTGAAACGCCATCAAACCACGGCGGTATTTCAGTTGGAATCCAGCGGCATGAAGGATTTGATCCGCCGGCTGCAACCGGATTGTTTCGAGGACATCGTGGCGTTGGTGGCGCTGTTTCGGCCGGGTCCGCTGCAATCGGGCATGGTGGACGACTTCATCGACCGCAAGCACGGCCGCGCCCGCATCGAATATCCGCACTCCGCGCTGGCGACCATTCTCAAGCCGACCTACGGGGTGATTCTTTATCAAGAACAAGTGATGCAGATCGCCCAAGTGCTGGCGGGTTACACGCTGGGCGGCGCGGATTTGTTGCGCCGGGCGATGGGTAAGAAAAAGCCCGAGGAGATGGCCAAGCAGCGCGAAATTTTCGTCAAGGGCTCGGTCGAGCGGGCGGTCGAGCCGGAAACGGCCTCTTATATTTTTGATTTGATGGAGAAATTTGCGGGCTACGGGTTTAATAAAAGCCATAGCGCCGCCTACGCACTCGTTTCGTATCAAACCGCTTGGTTAAAAGCGCACCATCCGGCGGCCTTCATGGCGGCGGTGCTGTCGTCGGACATGGACAAGACCGACAAGGTGGTGGTGTTCATCGAGGAATGCCGGCGCATGGGTCTCAAGCTTGCGCCGCCGGACATCAACCAATCCGAATACCGGTTTACGGTCGGCGAGAGAGGCGAAATCCGCTACGGTTTGGGCGCGATCAAGGGGGCGGGCGAGGCGGTTATCGAACATCTTGTGGCGGAACGGCGGCGGGCGGGTCCGTATCGAGACTTGTTCGATCTGTGCCAGCGCGCTGATCTGCACAAACTCAACCGCCGGGTGTTGGATGCGCTGATCCGCTCCGGTGCGTTCGATGCGCTCGGCCCCAACCGCGCGACACTGGACAAGCACCTACCGGCGGCCTTGCAACTCGCCGAGCAACATTCCCGCAATGATTCGGCCGGTCAGAATGACCTGTTCGGCTTGGCCGCCGCCGAGAAAACGCCGGCGCAACCCTCGGCGGTCGCCGATGTGGCGGAATGGGATGAAGAGCAGCGCTTGCGCGGCGAAAAGGAAACGCTGGGCGTTTATCTGACCGGCCATCCGATTCACCGGGTTGCGGAGGAATTGGCGGCGCTCAACACCACGCCGTTGCGGACCGTGATGGAAAATGGCGGCTCGCGCCGGAACGGCAATCGTCAGGTGCTGATCGCCGGCTTGGTGGTCAGCGTGCGCACCCGCAACGCCAATCGGGGCGGTCGGATAGCGTTCGTGGTGTTGGACGACGCCAGCGGTCGCCTGGAAATCCGCGTCTTTCCCGAAACCTACGAACGTTACCGCGCCTTGATTGTGGAGGATGCCATTTTGGTGGTGCAAGGCGCGCTGGGTTGGGACGAGTTTAATCAAACCACCCGCTTGAACGTTGAAGGGGTGTTGAGCTTGGAAAGCGCGCGGGCCGAATACGCCCGGCGGTTGGTGCTAAAGATCGATGGCGAACGGCTCGAATCGGAAACGTTGCGGCAACTCGCGCAGCTTTTAACCGAGTATCGGTCGGAAGGGCGGTGCGCGGTGTGGGTGGATTATCTCGGCTCCGGCGCGCGGGCGGAACTGGCGTTCGGATCGACTTGGCGGGTCAGACCCGACGCCGGCTTGCTCGATCGGTTGCGCGAGTTGCCCGGAGTGGAAGCGGTGCGGCTGGGGTATGAAGCCCAGCCCAGCATGGAGCGCAATAGTTTGGCTTGAATTCAGCTTCAATGCGCATGGTGTTCCCCCTCAAATCATTGAATGCGAGAGCGTCGAATAATCGGCAACCCAGCGGCGCATCAGTTCCACGCTGTAGCGGCATCGGCCGTTGCGGCAATTCACCACATCGTGGCGTTCCAGCGCGTCTAAAGTATCCGTAAAGGATGCGGGATCGAGGCCGCTTTGCTCGCGCAAAATCGCTGGGTCCAGGCCGTCGCCATGCGGGGCCAGCAGTTTCAATAAGGCTTGTTGTCCTGGCGGCGCTTCGCCGGCCTGCGCCCAGATGCCGTTGAAATAGACGTGGCCGTTGAGGTAGAACCGGGACTCTTCCACCATCAAAATGTAGCGGCGCGGCGGCGCGGCCTGTTTCAGACGGGCTAGCAGACGGCGCAACGCCGCCAGCGGATGCTGTTCGTAATCCTGCGGCGCGGGCTCGGCCAATCCGTTCGGATCAGCTTGCCAAAGGGCGAAGGCGATGGCATGGCAGAGGTCGCGCAAGCCTTCCGACCAATCGACGATTTGCAGGTTCAAGAAGGCCAGCCGGGTATCGTCGCCAAGTTGGCACAGGTGCGCCACGTTGCGGGCGATGCTGGTTTTTCCCATGCGCCGGTGGCCGAAAATGACCAGCGAATCCCGCTGCCCCGGTTTGGTCCAGGCGGCTTCGATCTGGGCGAGAATGTTATAGCGGCCGATCAATCTGGCGGCGGGCACTGGAGCGCCGACGATGTAGGGGCTGGCGACGGTTTCGCAAACATTCAGAGAACCGACAGTGCTAGCGCTCGCCAGGATGATTTCGAGCCATTGGCTGGCGATTTTCTCCAGTTGGGGGCGTTCCGGTGTGGGGCAATCGACGGATTCCACCGAGAAAAAGTGCAATTTACCGCTGGCCCGATTGAGCGCACTGTTGCGTTGTCGGGTGGAGCGGGTATTGAGCACTAAATTGATGTCCTTAGCCACCTCCGTTAGTCTGTCGAAAGCAACACGTACTTGCGGGCGTAAATGCTCTTCTTTCACAGAAAGAGGCGGTTGCCAGATAGCAATTTGTTCCAAGGTCTGACAATGATGCGGCCTGCCAGGGAATCCACCGCCGCTGCTCGGCGTTGAGACAATCGAGCCAATCGCCGTGCCGTTGATGGAAAGACTGCTGCAAGTTTCGCAGATCGTAACCGGACGGAATGCAAGCAAGCGGAACCGCTCGGCCGCCCAAATCGCTGTCGAGATCCCGCGAGCTTTTCACGATTCCGCAGACGCCGCCGGTGCGCAGATTGAGCAGCGGAGCGCCGCTCAAACCGGGGCGAGACTGACCCTGTTTGAGTTTCAACAGCGACCCCGGCCCTACATCGGTTGGCCCCTCGTATGCGAAAGTCGCCGAATCGCCGCGCGGATACTGATCGGTATAGCCGTAGCTGTACAGACTGTCCCCTAACGCGATGTCGGAATTCAGATAAACACAGGGATGATCCCGCAAACCATCACAGCACAGCAGCGCCAAATCGGGAAAGGGCTTGGGCAAAAATTCGACGATCCGTCCCGGATAAATCTCCCGATCGCGAGCGATTTCAACCGTGACAGACCGAGCGTGAGCCGTTTCGACCACATGCGCGCAAGTCAGCAGCAAGCCGGGAGCGATCCAAAAACCCGTGCCTTGACTCTCATCCTGTGGGACGCGCAACCGCACCGTGCAGCGGCGTAAAAGGTCATCGAGGTCCTGCGATGGTCCCATGCTTCAATTCCCTTCGGTTCACCGTCAAGCGCCCCATTCCAGGGTGATCTTCAACGTCGCCGTGCCGGTGCCTTTCACCAGCAGCGCGGTTAACGCACCGGACTCCACGGCCACTTCAAGACCAAACTCGACGCTGGCCTTTTTCGGCTTGACCTTTTGCAAGGCCGCGTTCAAGGAACCGGCGATACCTTCGATGGTGTCTGCAATCTCGTCGAACGATAGCGGCTTGATCGCTACGTCTTTATGGCCGCCCAGTATCGTGGCGGCTACCCGAATTTGGGTGCCGTTAGCTAATCTTACGGGAATCAATTCTTGCCTGGTTAGCATCGGTGAGATCTCCTACGTAGTCCGGGATGCGGTCATCCCCGCCGCCATCAGTTGGGTCCACGCGCCAGAGCCGGGCAGATTTTGCCCGCCGTCGGCCACGATCAGCGCGCCGGTGATGTACGACGCTAAGGGCGAGGCCAGAAACACGCTCAACTGCCCGATGTCGTCCGGCGTGCCGAAGCGGCCCAGCGGAATCATCCGTTTCAAAGCATCGGCGCTGCCTTCCGGCACCAGCCGCCGCACGCCCTCAGTTCCTTCAATCGGGCCAGGCGCAATGCTGTTGCTGCGGATGCCGAAGCGGCCCCATTCCAACGCCAGATTGCGCATCAAATTGTCGATGCCGGCCTTGGCCGCGCCGACGTGCGCTTGAAAAGCGTAGGGCAAAAACGCCATGCCCGCCGAGATGAAAATGATGTTGCCCTGGGTTTCCTTGAGCTGTTCGAAGGCGGCCCGACAGCTATTGAACGAACCGAGCAGGTCGATGTCCACCACCGCCTTGAAGCCGTTGGGGCTGATCTGTTCGGCGGGGGCGGGAAAGTTGCCGGCCGCGCCGCAGATCAGGGTCTGGATCGGACCCAAAGCCTCGCGCGCGTTCCGCATGGCGGTTTCCAGCGCGGCATAATCGCGCACGTCGGCGGAATGCGCCGACACCCGCGCACCGAGCGCTCGCAGTTCCGCCGTGGCGGCGTCCAGCTTTTCTTGCGAGCGGCCAACGATGGCGAGCTTCGCCCCGACCGCCGCGAAATTGCGGGCGATGCCGAGGTTGATGCCGCTGCTGCCGCCGGTGATGAAAACGGTCTGGTTTTCAAACAGGTCTTTAGCGAAATAACGGGTGAGCGTCGTCATGATGTGACCTACCAAGGTTGGATAGATTCAGCGATTCACCACAGTTTGCGCCATGCTACCCTCAGAGGCGAGAGGTGTGAGGAGACGGCGGTTTGACGAATTGGGGTGCGGCGGTGCCGAGTCGTTGCCACAATGTGCTCGCTTGACCGTTCCGGCGCGCGTACCGAGAATCGAAGACCTCAACTTTTGTTACGGAGTCGATCATGGCCGACTATGACCTGCTGGTTGTTGGCGCCGGCGTCAGCGGCCTCAGCATGGCCCACTACGCCGCCGAAGCAGGGTTGAAGGCGCTGGTGTTGGAGGGGGAGGAACGACCGGGTGGCTGCCTGCACTCGCATCGCTTCAGCGGCGAATACAAGGGCTTTTGGATCGAGCTGGGCGCGCACAGTTGTTTCAATTCCTACGGTAATCTACTGGCTATTTTGGAGTCTATCCAGGCGCTCGATCATTTGCAAAAGCGCGCCAAGGTCGGGTTTCGGCTGTTCGCGGACGGCGCGGTTCGCACCATCCCCTCGCAATTGTATTTTTCGGAATTGTTGCTGGCGCCGTTTCGGTTGATTGGATTAAAAAAATCCGGTCGCAGCGTAGCTGGCTATTTCGGCCGGATCGTCGGAGGGCGTAATTATGCGGCCGTTTTCGGGCCAGCCTTCAATGCGGTGATCTGCCAGCCGGCGGACGATTTTCCCGCCGAGTGTTTGTTTCGGTCACGCCAGCGCCGCAAGGACCTACCGCGCAGCTTCACGCTGCCCGGCGGGCTTCAAACCGTGGCCGATATCTTGAGCGCACAGCCGGAAATCCGAATCGAATTCGGTCAAAGGGTGCGTGAGTTACAGCGCGTGCCAGAGGGGTTCAGCGTTCGCACCGATCGGGCTGACTATCAGGCTCGCGCGCTCTGCTTGGCAACTCCGGTGGCGGTCGCCGCCGGACTACTGCGCTCGCTGTTTCCGACGGTTGCGGAACGCTTGCAAGCGATCGAGACCGCTACCGTGGAGACGGTCGGGGTGGCATTACCCGCCGACCGGGTGCGCTTGCCACCGGTGGCGGGTTTGATCGGACGGAACGAGCCATTTTATTCGGCGGTGTCGCGAGATACCGTGCCGGATGTGCGTTTTCGAGGATTGGCCTTCCATTTCCGCCCCGGCGCGCTGGATGAGCAGGGCAAACTAGAGTGTATCGCTCGCGTGTTGAGCGTATCAAAAAACGAGTTGCATACGGAAAATTTGGCCTTCAAGATCAATCAGTTGCCCGCATTGCGGACCGATCACGGCGCACGGATCGGGCCTGTGGACGCAGCGCTGGCCGGAACCCGTCTGGCGCTGGTCGGCAACTATTTTAGCGGCGTCGCCATCGAGGATTGCGTGACGCGCTCGCGCGCCGAGTTCGAGCGACTGAGGCGCGAGGGAGTGTGAATGGCGCGGATGACGGCCGACCGTTCGGCTTGTGAAGGTCGGCGCCATCCGAGCGACGGTGGT
Organism: Candidatus Competibacteraceae bacterium; assembly: GCA_016713505.1. NCBI lineage: Bacteria > Pseudomonadati > Pseudomonadota > Gammaproteobacteria > Candidatus Competibacteraceae > Candidatus Competibacteraceae bacterium. Next base: position 943,132 of record JADJPA010000001.1, read on the forward strand.
TCAAAAGGCAGGATAAAGCGTCGTGGTTTCACCGGCGGCGGCGGTCATGTTTTCGCCGGCGCACCAACTCTCGTCGTTGATTAAGAATTTGAAGGAGACCTTTTTTTCAGGTACTGCGTTGGTGGTCCAAACCCAAACGTCGTTGCCGGCGTTTTCCATTTGAGTGCCTTTTTCCCAGCGGAGGCCGCCGCCTTCACCCCGAATAAACAAGCTGTTACCGTGCCCAACATCGTATTTGGCGACGACCACGGTGACGGAGGGTCCAGCGGCCTTGGCGGTTTTAGCCGCAGCTGGTTTTTTGTCGGCTTTGGCGGTGGCGGCCGCCGGTTTGTCGGAAGACTTAACGGTGGATTTAACGGTCTTTACCCCTGCATCCGTCGCCGGTTTCTCGGGTGGCTTGGCGGCGGTTTCCACCGGCTTGGCGGCGGTTTCCACCGGCTTGGCGGCGGGTTTTAGCGCCGGTGCAGCGGCGGCGGGTTTTTCAACTTTGACGGTTTTTTTCGGGTCCTTGGTGACCGGCGGAGTTGCAGTCGACTCTTTCTTTTTTGGCATGATCAATCCTCGAAGTCGCTTGATGAAGTTCGAAATACGGCCTTACGCCTTCCCTTATCGCTACTGGTCTGAGTCTAACTCAAGCTTGAAGCAGTCTCCAAGCCAGAGACCATACGATTTCACATGACACAGATAAATGTAGACCTTTTTCCCGCGATGTCCTGATATCCGCGTTCGTTCGATCCTTTGCAAGGCCCTCATTTTGAGTGCTGTCCGCAAGGTGGCCGGGTCGGGAAGCAGGGATAACCAGCCTTGCGATGGACCGGCGGTGCTAAATGTAAAGCGCCACTTTTCGCACGACGCATCGAGCCGCCAGTAAAACCGATCCAGGCGGACGCTTGAATGAGGGAACCCATCGCGCGGCAAAAGGGCAGGGGCGATAAGCGCAAAGGCCGGCCGAACCGCTCAAGTGGAAAGGTTTATGGAAGCAGGGCGCAGCCGCGACCGTAGTGGCCTTGCAAATCCTGCCAGGACTCGAACGAATACTGCCGGAGTTCGTCGTTGCGGGTCAGTGAGGTAGTCGCGCCGGCGGGATCGAGCACCGCCAAGGTGTTGCCCGGCGTCGGTAAATGGCGGGCATCCAGCAGAGCGATCGCCTGATGGGCATAGCGACCATGAGCTTGCTCGCCGACCCCGATGGGGTATAAGCGAAATTCCTTGAGGCGGGCCTTTCGGGACAAAAAATGCAGGAGACGACGCGCCATACCTTCGTCATCGTCGAGTGGGTCGGTCGGATCGTCGTTCAGGAAAAAACGGCTATAAACCTGTTCGATCCGGCGCAATTCCTTGGCTCTGGCTGGATCGACCGCATCGAACTGCTGGGCGATTTCTTGCAAAATGCTGGACATGGCGCCGTACCTCGCTCGACTGAGTAGTAAGCCGATGTTTTTTTACGGAAAAAATTCCAGGCCGCCGGGTCAATTCAAACAGGTGACTGCTATGAAACAAGAACACGTTAAATATTGCATTAATAGATAAATTGTAGCATAAAAGGAGCTGTTGGCTAGTGGAGGCTGAAAAATTTCTGAGCGTTCACAAGCAAAAAGCCCGGCGAACCGGGCTTGGAAACGGCCGATCACTTCGTGTCTTAGGTGGGTGAAGCGCCGGCTTTGGAAATGGCAGCCTCCATCAACTGTTTTAACTCACCGTTTTGATAGAGTTCCAAGGTGATATCACAGCCGCCGATCAACTCGCCGTTGATGTAGATCTGCGGAAAAGTGGGCCAGTCGGCATAGCGCGGCAGATTGTCGAAAATGGCTGGATCTTCCAACACATTGACATAAGCGAACGGAAAGCCGGTCGCCGCCAGCGCCTGAGAGGCGCGCTGGGAAAAGCCGCAGCGCGGCATGTCGGGGGTGCCTTTCATGTAGATCACCACCGGGTTGGATTCGACCTGCTGCCTGATGACTTCCAAAACCTCGTCCATTGGGAATACCTCGACTTGGGAGCGGTTGGGATAGAGAAAGGATGCGATAGACAGGATGAGCACGCTTTGCTTAGACCGAGAAGACCGGCAAGATGTTGCTCGCTGGCCGCTCGCCGGAGCTGTTTTAAGCGGGCGTGTTTCGGGTCGCGCGGTCCACGTTGGTTTGCAGCCACAATTCCAGCAGGGCGGAATGCCACAACTTGCTGCCTAGCAACCGGGTCAAATGCGCTTCGGGTTCGGCCAGCAGCGTGTCCAGATAAGGCCGTTGGAACAGCCCGCGTTCCCGGCAGGCGCGCGAGGCGATGATGTCGCGCATGAAGTCCAGAAAGGGTCCGCGCACGAACTTGAGAGCCGGCACCGGGAAATAACCCTTGGGTCGGTCGATCACCGCGTCAGGAAGCAACCCACGGGCGATTTGCTTCAGCACGTATTTACCGCCGCCGCCGATTTTCAACGCCGGCGGTAACTGCATCGCCAGTTCCACCAGTTCGTGATCGAGAAAGGGCACGCGCGCTTCCAGGCCCCAAGCCATGGTCATGTTATCCACCCGCTTGACGGGATCGTCCACGATCAGGGTGGTGACATCCAGGCGCAGCACTTTATCGAGATAATCCTCAGCATCCGGTTCGGCCAAGCGTCCGGTGATCAAGTCGGCGGTATGGTCGGGACCGTGATACGCCGGGGCGACCGTCTCCAGCCATTCGCCGTGCTCGCGGTCGAAATAATGCCGGCGAAACCGCTCCAGGTCGGTGCCGGTCTCAGCGACCATGCGCGGGTACCAGAAATAGCCGCCGAACACCTCATCCGCGCCTTGGCCGCTCTGCACCACCTTGACCGCTTGGGAGACGCGCTCGGACAGCAGGAAAAACGCCACGGCGTCCTGCCCGACCATCGGTTCGGCCATGCAGGAGACCGCTTCCGGCAGCCGCTCCAGCACTTGGGAATTGGGGATCAGGTACTTGTGATGGCGGGTCTGATAGCGAGCCACCACTTGGTCGGAATATTCGAACTCGCTGCCTTTCTCCTCCGGCTGATCTTCGAAACCGACCGAGAAGGTCAGCAGATCCCGCACGCCGGTTTCGGCCAGCAAGGCCACCAACACGCTGGAGTCCAGGCCACCGGACAGCAGCACGCCGACCGGCACGTCGGCGATGTCGAGCCGTCGCCGCACCGCCAGGCGCAGCGCTGTATGAACGGCCTCAGTCCACTCGGCTTCACTGCGTGTTTCAATCGGACGGACGGCGCGCAGCCGCCAGTAGGCTTGATGGTGTTCGCGACCGTCGGCGTCGATGGTCAGGGTGGTTGCGGGCGCCAGCTTGCGGATGCCTTGCAGGATCGTGCGCGGGGCCGGAATGACGGCATGAAGGGTCAACTGGTGGTGTAGCGCCACCGGATCGATGGCGGTATCCACATCGTCCGCTTCCAGCAGCGCCTGACTGTTGGAGGCAAAGCGAAAGACGTTGGGGCCGCGACTGTAATACAACGGCTTGATGCCCAGCCGGTCGCGAGCCAGGAACAAGCGGCGCTCCCGGCTGTTCCAAAGGGCGAAGGCAAACATGCCGATCAGGCGTTCGACGCAGCGCTCGCCCCATTCGGCATAGGCTTTGAGGATGACCTCGGTGTCCCCGTCGGAAAAAAAACGATACCCCTGGGCCAGCAAGTCGCGCCGTAATTCCCGGTAGTTGTAGATGGCGCCGTTGAACACCAGCGCCAGCCCGAGTTCCGGGTCAATCATCGGCTGATTGGAACGCTCGCTGAGGTCGATCACCGACAGGCGCCGATGTCCTAACAATAATGAGCCATCGGACCATAACCCTTGATGATCGGGGCCGCGCCGGGCGAGACGGTCCAACATTCGCCCCATCAATCCCAAATCAGGTTGGCCGCCGTCGAAACGCAGCTCGCCGCCGATACCGCACATACGGGTTTCTCGCGGAAATATAGGTAAGAGCGATTATTGCGGAAAATTGAGATTGGCGGCTCTGACAGGGGGGCGCACGCCCGGCACGCCCCGCGCCAGCGACGTTGCCCGATTGTAACTTTGGGCGTTGGGGACGTTGCCGCTCAAGGTCACCACGCCGTTTTCCGAGCTGACACTGATATTGGCGGCGGCCAGTTCGGGATCCTGTTTGAAGGCGTCTTTAATGGAAGAGGTAATTTCAGAATCGCCTACCTTAGGCCCGCCTCGGTTGCCGCTGAGGCTCGCCGTGCTGGAGCTACTGCCGTTGTCACTGGAGCCGCCGCCTCCCAGGCCCAGGCTGGAGCAGCCCGCGACGATCAGGGCGGCTAGAAAAGCCAACAAGAGATAGATTTTGGTCATCAATCAAGCTCCTTGAGCGTGGAACACGGGGTGCGCGGAAATGCTGGCCAATCGGTCCGAACGCAGCGGCGGCAAGAATAACATACCCATACCCCTTGTAACCCGCATTGCTTCGCTTGGAGCCGGGGTCTAGACTAGGCTGACGTTCGCTCGCAAGCGCCATCATCAGCGGCGCACTATCCAGTAATCGTCGCCGACTCAGTTCGAGACGATTAATCCGCAAACTCTTACATCACCCAACCGGTAAATGGAGAGGCAATCCATGATTCACCAACTGCCCGAGCTTCCCTATGCCAAGAACGCCTTGGAGCCGCATATCTCGGCTGAGACCTTGGAGTATCACTATGGCAAACACCATCAAACCTATGTCACCAATCTCAACAACCTGATCAAGGGTACGGAATTCGAAAATTTATCCCTCGAAGAGATCGTGCTGAAGTCGTCCGGCGGTATTTTTAATAACGCCGCGCAGGTGTGGAACCATACCTTTTACTGGAATTGCCTCAAACCCAACGGCGGTGGCGAACCGACCGGCGCGTTGGCTGAAGCGATCAACAAGAAATTTGGCGCGTTTGCGGCCTTCAAGGAGGAATTCACCAAGCTGTCGGTGGGAACCTTCGGCTCGGGCTGGGGTTGGCTGGTTAAAAACAGTGACGGCTCCCTGGATTTGCTGAGCACCTCCAACGCCGGAACCCCCGCGACTTCCGGTAAGAAGGCGCTGTTGACCTGCGATGTATGGGAACATGCCTACTACATCGATTACCGCAATCTACGTCCTAAGTATCTGGACGCCTTCTGGAATCTAGTCAATTGGGATTTTGCGGCCAAGCAATACGCCTGAACCGGAATGATTAGGGTAAGCTGTTGATTGGTTTGCCCTAATCGCTCGGCTTCGTTAAGTTGCCGCAAATTTGCGAACAAAGTCGCAAATTTTTTACGAAAAAGCTAGATTTTCTTAAATTTTATATCTAGAATTAGGTACTACGGAATTAGAGCAGCACCTATTTGCCACAGGTGGCTGAATACTCGAACCCAATTTTTTAGCGAAATCAAAGCTATTGCAACCGTAAAATATTGTCGATGCCACAGAGACTCCAGCTTTTCTCCAGCCAGCTATCTCGAAGCAACTTGCTAACTCTAAAAGTTTTTTTAGAGATGACCAAGGCTGATGAGGCGGTGAGTTGGGAGCATACCGACGATTTGGAAGCGGCGTCAGCCTTGTTGATCGATGCGGATAGCGAGCTAGGGAACCGTCAATTAAACGAATGGGCTTCCAAGGGCAAGCGTCAGGTATTGCTCGCTTTTAGCAGCAGGAGCGGGGGGTTTCCAGCGAATGTGCTGGTCGTGCCGCGACCGTTGCGTTCCGCTGAATTGATTCCCGTTTTACAGCGGGCGGGCAAGCAGTTTCTCAATTTTTTCCAGCAAAATCAGTATGGCGTTTCCCAGTCTTCACCTGGGTTAGCGGATGAAAAAGGGGCTGCGGCGGTAAGCTTGCCCGTTAAAACTCAACGGGTTTTAGATATTCTGTATACCCATCAAAATAAGGTATTGAAGGTTAGCGATAAAGCGGGGCGTTCGGTGATTTTCGAGATGGAGCGCCGGCGGTATTACACAGGCAACCTCATTCAAATGGAAGTTGAGGATTTGATTGCATCGCCGGCTAATAATGTGCGGATACAAGAGTTCGACAGCGATGAGTTCGCGAGGGAAGCGCCAAGCCTTAAACCGCAAGACCTTGAGCCTCCGCTTTGGACGGCGGCCTTGGCGGTTTCGAACGGTCAATTATTTGAAGGCTTGTCGTTGGCTGATTTCTACCGATTAAATCGATGGCCTGACCTAAAAAAATTAGGCCACGATCCGCTGCACTTGAAGCTCACGGCATTGTTGAGGCGCGGCGGGACCATTGAGTATTTTACCGAATTCACTAAAGAGCCGAGAGAAGACGTTGTGGACTTTATCAATGCCTGTCGCGCTTTGAATTATTTGGAAATCCAGGTAAAGTCGATCGAACCGATAAAAGTCCCCGAACAACCTCAGCAACAAACTACCGCCAAGCGCAGTTTGTTGAGTAGAATTCGCAGTCGGCTAGGAATCTAATGAAACAGATCAAATTTATTTTTACCGGTCCGCCTGGCGCTGGAAAAACCACGGCGATTGCTTCGATTAGTGAATTTCCGCCGGTTTCCACGGATGTGTTTTCTACCGATGGCTTATCAGCGGTTAAGGAAAAAACCACAGTCGCCATGGATTTCGGACAAATTACCTTGGATAACGGCCAAAAGATTGGCTTGTACGGGACTCCGGGCCAGCAGCGTTTTAAATTCATGTGGGATATTTTGGTTCAGGGCGGATTGGGTCTCATCGTGTTGGTTGATAATCGGCGTCCAAACCCGCTTAAGGATTTGGGAATTTACCTGGATAATTTTGCCGATTTTATTAAAAAAACTGATGCGGTGATCGGTGTGACTTGTTCGGATATCAAGGATACCCCCAGCCTTGATGACTATCAGAATTTTTTGCAAGAACGCGGTCAGATTTATCCAATTTTTGCCGTTGATGCACGTAACAAGGACGATGTGATTTTTTTGTTGAATGCGCTGTTGACCTGCTTAGAAACGACCTAATAGGTAAGCCAGCGGAATTTTTGCCAGCTTTGCTGGGGCTTGGAGTGGCAATGGGTATTCAGTATCTGCTTGATGCGAGCGTACATTAAGCGATTTATCATGAAGCTAAAAAAAGGTGGTAGATTAGCTTCGCTTTTGTTTGGTTTTAGGAACCGAAATAAGGAACAAAGTGCTGTTGCTCCAGAAATCATCAGCGAAAGCGGCGCTGGCTTGCAGCGGTTGGAAGGGTCGGAGCTCGCCAACGAACCGGCTATCGATAAAGCGCCTAGTGACGAACCGGTTGGCGCTCGACCCGATCCAGAACAAGTAGATATAGCCGACTATGCGGGCTTTGAAGCGCTAGCGGGCATTGATGCATTTGAAGGTTCATCACTGACTACTTCGAATGAATCCATCAATCATGCAACCGAATTGAAAATTCAGGAATCGATTATGGAGAACGCCGACTACGAAGAACATGATCGCCTCATTATCAACTACACCCGATTACAACTGACGCAATGTGAAAGGCAGCTGAAAGAATTTATGCAGCTCTGCCCTGGAGCTTATGGCGCTTTGATTTCCACCGTCGACGGTCATGAGGTGGCCTACACGCTCAAGCGTGATTTGCCTCCTCACAAAATATCGACCATGAACAGCTCTTTGCTGGCGCTCGGCGAAAGCATCGCGCGGGAATCGCAGCAGCAGCTTTGTCAGTTTGTCATCGTGGAAAATAGTAATGGTCGAGTGGTTTCTTTGAGAATTAATGACTTGCTGATGTTGACCTGCATTTCTTCAAAGGAAATCAACCTTGGCATGTTATTGAGTGTGGGGCGGAATACAGCAAGCACATTGCAGCAAATTCTTTCTGAATAGAGAGAGTTTTTAACGCGCTTAATAATGTTGAGCAGTTATTATAATTATGATGTTGGTTATTAGGCTGAATCATTTTACAGTCGCTAGCCACAACATGGCTTGAACGGGCGTATGGTAAGATACAGTTCAAGCGCTTTGGAATAGAGATCACTAGAGTTTGGTATTAAGGTCAGAGTGTATTTGCGTGGCACTCTGAGCGTTTTATACGCAAAAATTTAATCTTTTTTTAATCGTTAGGAAGGAAAACTGTTATGGCTTCAATCAAAGAATCTATCGATCAACTGCTGGCTATGGACGGCGCCATGTGCGTCGCTGTCGTCGATGCCAACAGCGGCATGGTGTTGGGGACCGGCGGATCGGGTCTGGATTTGGAAGTGGCCGCCGCCGGCAATACCGAGGTGGTGCGTTCCAAGCAGAAGACGATGCGCGCCTTGGGCCTCAAGGACGTCATTGAGGATATCCTGATTACCTTGGGCACTCAGTATCACATCATTCGCCCATCCGCGCGGCACGAAGGTTTGTTCGTTTATTTCGTGCTGGACAAGCAGCGCGGCAACTTGGCCTTGGCCCGCCGCAAGGTGCAGGATGTGGAAAAGGAACTGAAGGTCTAACCGCGGGTGATTTCGGTTTTCGCGCCTGCTCTTGGGCGCGTTGCCAAGTTTTTCTAAGGAGCCCCGCCTTCCGCGGAAGGCGGGGTTTCTCCTTTGTGGGTATGGTGCACGCCGTGTGCTCGCTGCGCTCATCAAGTGGTAAAAGTCATTTCGTTTGAAAGTTTTTTGCTGCCGTATAGATGCTTGCGCACCGTTCGTCGATCCAGTCCGGTGCGTCGGGCGACCTCCTCGTAATTGCCGCAGCGCTGGTAGAGCAGGGCGCAGTAACTTGCCAGCAGGCCGCGCGCATCCAAGGCTCCGGCTTGCAATTGTCGCCAAAGATCGTGGCCCGACGGCGCGGTCGCGCGCTCTTCGCTATAACGTCCCGTCAGCAGGATGCGGCGTATCGCCTGCTCCAACTCCCGCACGTTGCCCGGCCAAGCATACTCCGCTGGAAGATCGCGCCGCAGCGCGGTCAACACCAGATCGACCGCTTCTGAGCTGCTTGACCCCAACAAGCGCGTCACCAAGGCTTGCGCCAGCAAATCCAGTTCGGCGGGCATTTCGGCCAATCGTTGGCGGAGCGGTGGCACGGTGATCGCGTCGGAGCACAGCCGATAAAAAAAATCCTGCCGGAATTTACCCTGTTGGCGCAATTCGGCCAGCGATTGATGGGTGGCGGCGATCACCCGGCCGGAGAAGCGTTGTGGCTTGTGGCTGCCGACCGGCGTGAACGAACGCTCCTGCAACACCCGCAGCAATTTGATTTGGACGCTGAGGCTGGCGTCGCCGATTTCGTCCAGCAACAGCGAGCCGTAAAGACTGCAACGGGCGAATACGCCTTGATGGTCGTCCACCGCGCCGGTAAACGCGCCCTTGCGATGGCCGAACAATTCCGATTCGATCAGGCTTTCGGGAAATTCCGCCAGATTGACCGCGATAAACGTGTCGGTGACGCCGTGCTGGAAGCGGTTGCTGATAGGGTCGAACGGGATGAACACCGACCGGCCGATGGCCGCCGCCGCCGAACCTTTGCCGCTGCCGGTTTCGCCTAATAGCAGGGTCGAAAAATCCTCCATCCGATTCCACAAAAAACGCTCGTACACCCGCATGTCGCGGCCGAATACGTTGTTCCACAGCGCCCGTCGCAATTGGTGCATACAGGGGCTGGAACCGATCAGGGCGCTGTCGATGAAGGTGTAAGCCCGCCGGAGTTGGTAAAACAGCCCGAAATAGCGCACCGCCTCCGTTTGGCCGAAACCCTGTTCCCGCAGCAACGCCAGCGCTTTGTCAGCGCAGGGAATGGGAACGGACTGGCGCGGTTGGGCCAGTTCCCGTTCGATCGAGCGATCCAGCTCCGGCAAGAAGCGATGGTAGCCGCAGAACAGCCGGGCGTCGGCCAGCCATTGCCGTTCCTCGCCGGCGTACTGGGTCAGACTGCCGGCGTTGCGCTGGCTCAAGCGGTCGAGCCGCGCCGACAGTACTGGAAATAGCGCGGTCAGCGCATGATGGCCGTCGGGGATTGCCAAAGCCGACGCTGGAACCAGCGCCGCGACCTGCCGCCGGTTCACCTCGAACGGATTCGCCATGATCAAGGCGGAAGCAGCCGCCAAAAATTGCCGATCATCAGGATTCAAATGCAGTCGGGTACCTGCCATGCAAGGTTCTCCTGTTGCGCCGAGACCGGCATAAAATGCCTAGCCGGTCTGCATAAAATGTACTGTCTCGGTGAGACTGATTTATAGTCCGAAATATAAGTGTTTTGCAACAGTTAGTTAGTGATAATCCGCGACTGGCACGCGGCTTGATAAGGAGAGCCTGTAATCTTTTATGGAGAGCTGAGATGAATTCGAGTCGTGAAGCGAGTGAGCGGAGTTTTCGGAGCTGGGATGGCGCCGAATTGTTCTACCGGGCATGGCTGCCCCAACACAATACCGAAAGGGCGGTAATCCTGTTCCATCGCGGCCACGAGCATTCCGGGCGCTGGCAAGATGCGGTGGACAAGCTGGATTTACCCGATTTCGCCGTGTTCGCCTGGGACGCGCGCGGTCACGGCCGCAGCCCCGGCGAGCGCGGTCATGCGGAAAATCTCGGCGTGCTGGTGCGCGATGTGGATGCCTTCGTCGGCCACGTTTCCCGTCAGTACGGTATTCCCATCGAAAACATCGTGGTGTTCGCCCACAGCGTCGGCAGCGTGTTGGCGGCAAGTTGGGTTCACGATTACGCCCCGAAAATCCGCGCTCTGGTGCTTGGCAGTCCGGCATTGCGGGTGCGACTGTACGTTCCTTTCGCCATCCCCGCGTTGCGTATGTTGCTGAAGATCAAACCGAAAGCCTACGTCCAAAGCTACGTGAAAGGCGGTTTGCTCAGCCGCGACCCGGCCAAGATCGCCAGCTATAACAACGATCCGCTGATTACCCGGCGCATTGCGGTCAACTTGCTGATCGATCTGTTTGATGCCGGTCGAAAATTGGCGAGCGACGCGGCGGCGATCACCGTACCGACCCTGGTGCTGACTTCAGGGGCGGATTGGGTGGTCGATCAGAAAATCCAGCAGCGGTTTTTCGAGCGGCTGGGTTCGGCGGTCAAGGAAATGCACGTTTATCCGGGCTTCTTCCACGATACGTTCAACGAGCGAGACAACCATCTGCCGCTGGCGGATGCCCGCCGCTTCATTCGGGAGGCTTTCGCTCGTCCTCACGGTGAGCCGTGTTTGCTCGACGCCGACCGCAGCAGCGCGACGCAGCGCGAGTACGAACGGCTGGCGAACCCCTTGCCCGCGCTGTCGCGCCAGCGGCTCGGTTATGGATTGGCCCGGTTTGTCCTTAGCGCCATCGGGTCGCGCTTGAGTCGGGGAATCAAACTCGGCGTCGTCACCGGTTTCGATTCCGGTGCGACGTTGGATTACGTTTATCGCAATCAAGCCGAGGGCTTTACCTGGCTGGGCCGGCTGATCGACCGTAACTATCTGAACGCTATCGGCTGGCGAGGGATTCGCTCGCGCAAGATTCATCTGGAAAAGCTGTTGCGGCGGGCGATGGGCGAGCTCCACGCGGCGGGCGAATCCGTGCGGGTCATCGATATCGCCGCCGGTCACGGTCGCTACGTGCTCGACGCCGCGCGCGCGCAAGCCGAAATTCCCGCGACCGGGGTGCTGCGGGATTTCACTCCCGCCAATGTCGAAGCGGGGCGGCGGCTCATCGCGGATTACGGTCTGGAGCGACGCTTTGAGTTCGAGCGCGGCGATGCTTTCGATCCGGCCAGCCTCGCCGCCTTACCGCGCGACGCCACGGTCGGCATCGTTTCCGGGTTATACGAGCTGTTCCCCGACAATGAGCCGGTGCGGGCGTCGTTGGCCGGTTTGGCCGAGGCGGTGACGCCTGGCGGATATCTGATCTACACCGGCCAACCCTGGCATCCGCAGATCGATTTTATCGCGCGGGTGTTGACCAGCCATCGAGATGGCAAACCGTGGGTGATGCGGCGGCGCACCCAGCAGGAAATGGATCAACTGGTCGCCGCCGCCGGATTTGAAAAGGTGGCGCAAGAAACCGATCCGTGGGGCATTTTCACCGTGTCGCTGGCGCGTCGTCGCCCCCAGGAAAAGGTGACCCTGGCTAAACTCGCTCCGGTGTCGCAAGCCCGCCGCATGGAGGCCGCTCATGGCTAGCACATCCGCTGCGGTTGCAACGTCGCGCCCCTGGCGCGCGGCCGTCGCCTGGATGGTGCTGGTGCTCGGCCCTGGTTTCTTTCTGGTCTACGGCCTTTGCAACGAACTGACCGCCCTGCGGGGCGAGGTCGGCAGCTTTTTCTTCGATTGGGAGCGCCGGATTCCGGTGCTGCCGTGGACGATTGTTCCCTACTGGTCGCTGGATGTGTTCTACGCCTTTTCGGTGCTGCTGTGCCGAAATCGCCGAGAGTTGGATCGGCACGCCTTACGGATGGTCGTCGCGGTGCTGTTGTCCGCCGTTGGCTTTCTGCTGTTTCCGCTGCGCTTTGGGTTTCCCCGACCGCAAGTCGACGGATTGTTCGGTCCCTTATTTGAGGCGCTCTACGGCTTCGACCAGCCTTTCAATCAAGCCCCTTCGCTGCATGTCAGTTTGGGCATGATCCTGTGGTATCGGTATGCCAAGTCGATGAGCGGGCCGTTGCGCTGGCTGCTGCACGGTTGGTTTGTTCTGATCGGCGTTTCCACGCTGACCACATGGCAGCATCACGTCATCGACTTGCCGGCTGGCGCGCTGGTCGGAGCCATCGCGTTCTGGCTGTTTCTCGATCCACCCACCGAGACGGTTGGCAAGACGGTCGCCTACCGACCGCTGGGTGGCGATCGCTGGGCGGGGTGTTATCTGGCGGGGGCTTTGCTCTGCCTCGCACTCGCCGTGCAAGGCGGCTATTGGGTGCTCTTGGTCTGGCCCTGCTTGGCTTTGGGGGCGGTCGCCGCCGCTTACGCCGGCATCGGACCGAAGGTCTTTCGCAAGGAGGGCGGTCGGATTTCGCTGGCGGCGAAACTGGTTTTAGCCCCGTATCTGATCGGCCAATCACTCGCTTGGCGCTGGTACCGGCAACGGATGACGCTGCCGTTTGGCGAGGTGTCGCCTGGGGTATTCGTCGGCGCTCGACTTGACCGACGCGAGGCGCGGGTGTTCGCCGCCGCGCATCCGCGCCGTCTGGTGCTCGATTTGACCGGTGATTTTGACGAGGCCGCTAGCTTGCGCGAGGGCGATTATGTCAATCTGCAATGGCTGGATGGGACCGAGCCGTCGCCCGCGATCCTGCGTGATGCCGCCGCTTATATCGAAATGGCGCTGCAACAAGAAAAAACAGTGTTTGTCCACTGTGCGCTGGGTTACGCGCGCAGCGCCCGAGCCGTCGCGCATTGGCTGACGGTCACCGGTCGCGCGTGCTCGCTTGAAGAAGCGATCGAACAAGTCCGCGCGGTTCGTCCCGGCATCGTCGTCACCCCCAACCGGCTGGTTGCCACGCCAGCGCAGGGATTCGCATGATCAGTTTGTACGCCATCAAACCCGGCTTTCAGAGGCTGTTGCGGCCGATCGCTCGTTGTCTGCACGGTCGAGGCGTCAGCGCCAATCAGGTCACGCTCGCCGCGCTGCTGTTGTCGCTAGCGGCGGGCGGGGCGTTGTGCTGGGCGCCGCCGCCGGCGGCCTTGTTGCTGTTGCCGCCAGTGCTGCTGCTCAGAATGGCCTTGAATGCCCTGGACGGCATGTTGGCTCGCGAATTTCAGGGACCGACTCCGTTGGGGGCGATCTTGAACGAAACCGGCGATGTGTTGGCCGACGCTGGTTTGTATCTGCCGTTAATCCTGATTCCCGGCGTATCGGCGGCGGCGGTCGTGGCGCTGGTGTTGTTGGCGCTGCTGAGTGAATTTTGCGGGGTGCTGGGCGTGCAGGTCGGAGCCAGTCGCCGCTATGACGGCCCGCTGGGCAAGAGCGACCGCGCCTTATTGCTCGGTGGGATTGCGCTGGTGCTCGGTCTCGGCGCGCCGGGCGGTGGCGGGTTGACCGCCCTATTATGGGTCGCCAACGGGCTGCTGGCGCTGACTTGTTTCAACCGGCTGGGCGGCGCGCTGCGGGAGCTGAAACTATGTCCGTGATGCTGTCATCGCCGGTGCTGGTGGTGCTGGGTGGCGTGTGGGGCTCGCTGCTGCTGGCGACTGTCGTGGTGTGGTGGATCGCGCCCGCGCCCGATAGCGAGTTGCGCCAGCGGGTGCGCAGTTGGTGGATCATCGTGGCGCTATGCTCGCTGGCGCTGACGTTCAGCCGTAGCGCCGCCTTGGTATTTTTCGGCTTCGTCAGCTTCCTCGCCTTCAAGGAATATCTGACCCTGGTGCCGACCCGCAACGCCGACCGCCGGGTGTTGTTCTGGGCCTACCTGAGCATTCCGATCCAGTATTACTGGATCGGCATCGAATGGTACGGTATGTTCATCATCTTCATCCCGGTTTACCTGTTCCTATTGCTGCCGGTGGCGATGGTGCTGGCTGGAGAGACTCAGGGGTATCTACGCGCCGCCGGCACCCTGCACTGGGGGCTGATGAGCATGGTGTTCAGCCTCAGCCATCTGGCCTTCCTGCTGGTGTTGCCGCAAGCCCAGTATCCGGCTGTCAGCGGGCCGGGTCTGGTGCTGTTTCTGCTGCTGTTGACCGAACTGAACGACGTGGCGCAATTTTGCTGGGGCAAATTGTTGGGCCGGCATAAAATCTCGCCCGCGGTCAGCCCCAATAAAACGGTGGAAGGCTTCGTCGGCGGGGTGGTGACCACCTTGTTGCTGTCGATATTGCTCGCGCCGTGGCTGACGCCGTTCGGCCTTCGAGATTCACTGCTGGCGGGGGCCTTGATCGCGGTGGCCGGCTTTTTCGGGGATTTGAGCCTGTCGGCCTTGAAACGCGATTTGGGGATCAAGGACAGCGGTCACCTGTTGCCGGGTCACGGTGGAATTCTCGACCGGGTGGACAGCCTGACCTATACCGCGCCGCTGTTTTTCCACTTCACCCGTTACCTGTATTTCTGAGCAATTTATCGCCATGTGGCCCATCGTGTTGCGGCTGCTGTTCTTTATGCTGCTCGTCAAGCCGTTTTTGCTGCTGGCGGTGGGCGTCAGCGTGCGCGGTCGCGAGCGCTTGCCCCGGCGGGGCCCCGCGCTGATCGTCGCCAATCACAACAGCCATCTCGACGCGCTGGTGTTGGCGGCGATCCTGCCGCTGCGGCTGTTGCCGCAGGTCAGGCCAGCGGCGTCGGCGGAGTATTTTCTGCGCGGCCGCTGGCGGTCCTGGTTTGCCCGACAGGTCATCGGCATCATTCCGGTGGCGACTCAGGGGGGCTGTTCGCGCGCCGAGGTGTTGAGCGAGGTCAGGGACGCGCTGGCGGCGGGCGATATCGTGATTTTCTTCCCGGAAGGCACGCGCGGCGAACCGGAAGCGCCCGGCAAACTCAAATCCGGTATCGTGTGGTTGGCCCAACAACTGCCGAACGTGCCGGTTTGTCCGGTGCGGCTGCGCGGTTTGGGGAAGGTGCTACCCAAGGGCGACTGGCTGCCGGTGCCGTTTTTCTGCGAGGCCTGGGTCGGCGAGCCGCTGCGCTGGGAGGGCGACCGGCAACGGTTCATGACCTCGCTGGCCGCAAATCTTGGGGGAACGTTATAAAATGGAGGGGCTTTCAAGGGCTTTAGCGAACTTCTATCCTGAAACCACCGCTGCGATGATTTATGGCCGACATGACTGATTTATGGCGAAAGCTGCGCGAAGCGCTGCTCGATCCGCGAACCGATTCCGAGGCGCTGAGCACCGCATTGCGCCAAGCGCGCGAGCGCCAACCGTTGCCAGTGATTTGGCTGATCGGCAAAACTCAAGCCGGTAAAACCTCGATTATCCGGGCGCTGACCGGCAGTGAGGCCGCCGAAATCGGTAACGGCTTCCAGCCTTGTACCCGAACTTCCCGGTTTTACGATTTTCCGGCCGAAGCGCCGGTGGTGCGTTTTCTCGACACCCGCGGTCTGGGCGAGGTAGCCTACGATCCCGCCGAGGACATGCGTTATTGCGAGTCGCAAGCGCATCTGGTGTTGGGAGTGATCAAGGCGGCCGACATCCGGCAGGACCAGATTTTTGAGGTGCTGCGGGCGGTGCGCCAACGCCATCCCGAATGGCCGGTGCTGATCGCTCAAACCGGCTTGCACGAACTGTATCCGCGCGGCGGCGAACATCGCTTGCCGTATCCCTACGACCAGAAACCGTTGCCGCCGCAAGTCCCCAACGATCTTGCCCGCGCCTTGTCCGAACAACGCCAGCGCTTGGGTCGCTTGCCGGGTTCGGGGCCGGTGCGCTGGGTTCCGGTCGATCTGACTTTGCCGGAAGACGGCTGGGAGCCGGCCAGTTACGGGCTGGATGCGCTGTGGGCGGCGATCGAGGCGATTTCCTCGTTGCACTTGCAGTCCCTGCTGCGGGGCGATGCCGAAGTACAGGACGCTTACGCCCGCGTCGCGCACCCGCACATCGTCGGCCATGCCGTGACCGCCGGCGGCCTTGGAGCGCTGCCGCTGGTCGAAATGATCGGAGTGCCGGCGGTGCAGGCCAAGCTGCTGCACGTTCTTGCCAAGTTGTACGGACAACGCTGGGACAAGCGCTCGGTCACCGAATTTCTCGGCTTGCTGGGCGTGGGCGTCGGCTTGGGTTATGTGGCGCGGATGCTGGGCCGGCAGGTGACCAAACTGATCCCAGTTTTAGGCCAGACGGCGGGCGCGATGTGGGGAGCCACGGCGAATAGCGCAACCACCTACGCGCTCGGCAAAGCCGCCACCTATTATTTCAGCATGCGTAAAGAGGGTGGTTCTGTGGATCCGAAGCGGTTGCGGCGCATTTACATGGACGGGTTGGCGAGCGGATTGAATCTGCTGAAATCGAACGTTAAAGACCGTCCGTCGTGAAAAGATTGTTCAAGCGGTTCGACCGGCTGCGGCTGTTCGCCTTGCTGTTTTGGACGTTGCCGATCATCGCTTTAGTGCCGCTTGGCGGGTTGTGGCTGTGGCAAGCCGAGGCCACGCCGTGGTGGTTGCTGGCGATGGTGGCGTGCAGCGCCGCCGGTTATGGCCTGCAATACGCCATGCGCCGCCGGGATCGCCGGTTGTTGGCCGATGCCTCAACCGCCCCCGACCCGCACTGGTCGCCGAGGGCCGAGGACGCCTGGGCGGCGGTGGAGCGAGTCGCGGAGACGGTGGACCCGCAAGATCATCCGCTGGATGACGGCGGCCGGCTCTGGCTGCTCGGCCAGAAGGTGCTGGATACCGTCGCGCGGTGTTATCACCCCGAAGCGGAACGGCCGCTGCTGGAACTGACCGTGCCGCACATGCTGTTGATCATCGAGCGCGCCAGCCGCGATTTGGGTCGGTCGGTGGTTCACGGCATTCCGTTCAGCCACCGCTTGACGGTCGGCGACTTGCTCAAGGTGCAACGCTGGAAGGAATCAGCCGAACGCTGGATGGCTGTTTATCGCGCCGGGCGGCTGGTGATCAGCCCCGCCAATGCGCTGCTGAGCGAGCTGTGGGGACAGGTGCGCGACCGTGGCTACAACGTCGCCTGGGCCGAACTGCATCGCTGGCTGCTGCGCGAATACGTGCGCAAGGTCGGTTACTACGCCATCGAACTCTACAGCGGACGCTTGGTTTTGAGCGAGGCCGGCGCGAGCCGTCTGCCGACCGAGGCGTCGCGCGAAGATCTGCAAAAGGCCGAACAGGCGACCGCGCCGCCCGAGGAGCCGTTGCGAATCCTGGTGGTGGGTCGAGCCAGCGCCGGCAAGTCGAGCCTGATCAATGCCCTGTTCGGGCGCTTGATCGCCGCGACGGATGTCTTGCCGGACACCACGGCCGCCTTAACCCCGTACCGGTTGACCCGCGACGGGCTGGATGCGGCGCTGGTTTTCGACACGCCCGGCTTCGATACCGACCTGTTCGACGAGAAGGCGCTGAAGCGGGCCGCGCTGGCGGCCGACTTACTGCTGTGGGTGTGTCCCGCCCATCGTCCCGACCGACAGATGGATCGCGCCTTGCTGGACACCTTGCGCGGCTGGTACGCCCACCGTCCCGACCGACGGATGCCGCCGCTGTTGGTGGCGGTGAGCCATATCGACCAACTGCGACCCTCCCGCGAGTGGCAACCCCCCTACGACCTGCTGGAGCCATCCGGTCCCAAGGCCAGCAACATCCGCGCGGCGGTGGAAGCGGTGGCGGCGGATCTGGCGGTGCCGGTGGAGGCGGTGGTTCCGGTTTGTCTGGCCGAAGGGCGTGTCTACAACGTGGATGACGCCTTATGGAGCGCCATTCTCGAACGCTACGATCCGGCGAACCGGGTCCGGTTTCTGCGCTGTTTGGCGGATCGCAAGCGTCAGGAAAACTGGGCGTTGCTCCGCCAGCAACTGTCCAACGCCGGCCGTTGGCTGGCGGAATTGCCGCAGCGACTTTCGGGCTAGGCGCGGCTTCTGGCCGGATCTGACCGACCGCGCAACCCCGGCTAGTTTGGTACGTTCCCGCCCGCAATCGCCCTTGACCGGCCCCGGTCCAGTAATCCATCTGTGTTATAATTCCTCGCTTGAAAACCCCGCCAATGCTTGGTCCGATGCAGACAACAAGGTTCGCGAATGACTGAAATCGCTAAAGAAATTCTTCCGGTCAATCTGGAAGACGAGATGCGGCAATCCTACCTCGATTACGCCATGAGCGTGATCGTGGGCCGGGCCTTGCCGGACGTGCGCGACGGTCTCAAGCCGGTGCACCGGCGGGTGTTGTTCGCGATGAGCGAACTGGGCAACGACTGGAACAAACCCTATAAGAAGTCCGCCCGCGTGGTCGGCGATGTGATCGGTAAATATCACCCGCACGGCGACACCGCCGTCTACGACACCATCGTCCGCATGGCCCAGCCGTTTTCGTTGCGCTACATGCTGGTGGACGGGCAGGGCAATTTCGGCAGCATCGACGGCGACGCGCCGGCGGCGATGCGCTACACCGAAGTCCGCATGGCCCGTATCGCCCACGAACTGCTGGCCGATCTCGACAAGGAAACGGTCGATTTCGTGCCGAATTATGACGAGTCGGAACGCGAGCCCACCGTTTTCCCCACCCGGCTGCCCAATTTGCTGGTCAACGGTGCGTCCGGCATCGCTGTGGGCATGGCCACCAATATCCCGCCGCACAATCTGGGCGAGGTGGTGGACGCTTGCACCGCGCTGATCGACGATCCCACCTTAACCGTCGCGCAACTCATGCGCCACGTTCCGGGGCCGGATTTTCCGACCGCCGGCCTGATCAACGGCGCGCGCGGCATTCGCGACGCTTACGAAACCGGCCGGGGCCGGGTGCAGATGCGCGCTCGCACCGAGATCGAACCCGATGAGGTGCGCGGCCGGCAGGCCATCATCGTCACCGAATTGCCCTATCAGGTGAACAAAGCCCGGCTGATCGAAAAAATCGCCGAACTGGTCAAGGACAAGAAGATCGAGGGCATCACCGAGCTGCGCGACGAGTCCGACAAGGACGGCATGCGCATCTACATCGAGCTGCGCCGCAACGAAAACGCCGAAGTGGTGTTGAACAACCTCTATCTGCACACGCCGCTGCAATGCGTGTTCGGCGTCAACATGGTGGCGCTGGTGGACGGCCAGCCGCGCCTGCTCAACCTCAAGCAGGTGCTGGAGGCGTTTCTGTCGCACCGGCGCGAAGTGGTGGTGCGGCGCACCGTGTTCGATCTGCGCAAGGCCCGCGAGCGCGCCCACGTCGTCGAAGGGCTGGCGGTGGCGCTGGCCAATCTCGACCCGCTGATCGCGCTGATCCGCGCGGCCGCCGATCCCGCCGCCGCCAAGGCCGAGATGTTGAAACGGGTTTGGCTGCCGGGCTTGGTGACCGAACTGCTGGGACAGTCTGGCGCGACGGCCTCAAGACCGGACGATCTGCCGGCGGAATTCGGCTTGTCTGACGCCGGCTACCGGTTGTCCCCGGTGCAAGCTCAGGCCATTCTCGATCTGCGTTTGCACCGGCTGACCGGGCTGGAACAACGCAAGCTGCTCGACGAATATTATGAGCTGTTGAATCGGATTCAGGAATTATTGGCGATCCTCACCCAGCCGGAGCGGCTGACGGCGGTGATTCGGGCCGAGTTGCAGGAATTGCGCGCTCAGTACGCCGACGCCCGCCGCACCGTGATCCAGCCGGACGAAAGCAATCTCAATCTGGAAGATTTGATCACCGAGGAAACCGTGGTGGTCACGCTGTCGCACGCCGGTTATGTGAAGTCGCAACCGCTGTCGTTGTACCGGGCGCAGCGGCGCGGCGGGCGCGGCCGGGCGGCGACCACGGTCAAGGAAGAAGATTTCGTCGACAAGCTGTTCATCGCCAGCACCCACGACACCGTGCTGTGTTTCTCCAATCGCGGCCGGGTGTACTGGAAGAAGGTTTACGAACTGCCCCAAGCCGGACGCGCTGCCCGAGGCCGACCCATCGTCAACCTGTTGCCGCTGGAAGAAGGCGAGCGCATCAATGCGGTGCTGGCGGTGCGCGAGTTCAGCGACGACCAGTACGTGTTTTTCGCCACCACCAACGGGACGGTCAAGAAAACTCCCCTGTCCGCCTATTCCCGACCGCGCCCCGGCGGCATCATCGCCATCGACTTGCGCGAAGGGGATTATTTGGTCAATGTCGAACTGACCGACGGCGAGCGCGATATCATGTTGTTCACCGATGCGGGCAAGGCGGTGCGGTTCGCCGAAACCGACGTGCGCGACACCGGTCGTTCGGCCTGCGGCGTGCGCGGCATCCGGCTGGGCGAAGGCCAGAAAGTCATCGCGCTGATCGTGGTGGGCGAAGGCACGGTGCTTTCCGTCACCGAAAACGGTTTCGGCAAGCGGACTCCGGTCGCCGAATACGCCCGCCACGGCCGCGGCGGTCAGGGCGTCATCACCATTCAGACCTCCGAGCGCAACGGCCGGGTGATCGGCGCGGTGCAAGTGGAAAACGACCACGAACTGATGCTGATTTCCGACGGTGGCACGCTGGTGCGGACCCGCGTCGGGGAAATTTCCATCGTGGGACGCAATGCGCAGGGCGTCAAACTGATCAGCCTGCAAGGCGATGAGAAGCTGGCCGGGGTCGAGAAGATCGAAGGCATCGCCGATCTGGAAGGCAACGGCGATGCGAACGGCGAAGAAGATCATAGCTTGGCGTCGGGTGAGGCTGACGGGAGCGATGACGGCGAGGGTGCGGAATGAGCGAAGCGGATCGCCTGTCGGCGCTGCGCGAACAGATCGACGCGCTGGACGGTCAGATTCAGACCTTGATCGCCGAGCGGGCGCGCTGCGCGCAACAGGTGGGCGCGCTCAAGCAGGCCGCTGGGGCCACCGGTAATTTCTACCGCCCGGAGCGGGAGGCGCAGGTGCTGCGGCGGGTGATCGAAACCAACCGAGGGCCGCTCAGCAACGAGGAAATGGCTCGTTTGTTCCGCGAGATCATGTCGGCTTGTCTGGCCCTGGAGGAGCCGTTGCGCATCGCCTTTTTAGGGCCGGAAGGCACCTTTACCCAAGCGGCCGCGCTCAAGCATTTCGGCAAATCCATTCACAGCATCCCGCTGCGCGCCATCGACGAAGTGTTCCGCGAGGTCGAGGCCGGTTCCGCCGACTATGGGGTGGTGCCGGTGGAAAACTCCACCGAAGGCGTGGTCAACCACACCCTGGATATGTTCCTGCAATCGCCGCTGCGGATTTGCGGCGAGGTGCAAATGCGCATCAACCATCACCTCATCACCCGCGCCACGGAATTGCGCGCGGTGCGCCGGATCTATTCGCACCGCCAGTCGCTGGCGCAGTGTCGGGAATGGCTCGACATCAACCTGCCGCGCGTCGAGCAGATCGAGGTCAGCAGCAACGGCGAAGCCGCGCGGCGGGTGGGGGAGGAAATCGACGCGGCGGCCATCGCCGGCCAGTGCGCGGCGGACATTTACGACATGCCGACGCTGGTGCGCAACATTGAGGACGAGCCGAACAATACCACTCGTTTCCTGATCGTCGGCACCCAGCCGATCCAGCCCTCTGGCGATGACAAGACCGCGTTGCTGGTGGCCTCGCTGAACCGGCCCGGCGCGCTGTTCAAGCTGCTGGAGCCGCTGGCCCGCCACAACGTCAGCATGAACCGGATCGAATCCCGGCCCTCGCGGCGCGGCATGTGGGATTACGTGTTTTTCATCGACCTCGACGGTCACGCGCAAGACGAACCGGTGGCCGGCGCCTTGGCCGAATTGAAAGAACAGGCCAGCTTGTTCCGGGTGTTGGGTTCGTATCCGAAGGGCGTGTTGTAACGGTCCATCTGATCCTCCATCAAATTTTGAGATTCCGCGTATGAGCTGTGATTATTTTGCGTTGGCCGCGCCCGGCGTGCGCACCTTGCAACCTTATCAGCCCGGCAAGCCGGAAAGCGAACTGCGCCGGGAATACGGGTTGAGCGACATCGTGAAGCTGGCCTCCAACGAGAATCCGCTCGGTCCCAGCCCCAAAGGACTCGCCGCCGCGCGGGAAGCCTTAGTCCATCTCGCCCGTTATCCCGACGGCAACGGCTTCGAACTGAAAACGGCGCTGTCAAATCGACTCAAGGTGCCGATGGAAGCGCTGACCTTGGGCAATGGCTCCAACGATGTGCTGGAACTGGTGGCGCGGGCTTTTCTGACCCCGGAACACGAAGCGATTTTTTCCGAACATGCGTTCGCGGTCTATCCCATCGTCACCCAAGCGATCGGCGCCACGGCGCGCGTCGCCACGGCGAATGCACCCGATCATGCCATGCCTTACGGTCATGATCTCGCCGCGATGCGGGCGCTGGTCAATGATCGAACCCGCGTCATTTTCGTCGCCAATCCCAACAATCCCACCGGCACGTGGCTGAAAACGGCGGAGCTGGAAGGGTTTCTGAAATCCGTTTCCGAGCGGGTCATCGTAGTGGTGGATGAGGCGTATCTTGAATACGTCGAACCGGAATTGGATTGCCCCAATGCCTTGCATTGGCTCGACCGCTTTCCCAATGTGGTCGTAACCCGGACCTTTTCCAAAGCCTACGGCTTGGCCGGCTTGCGGGTCGGTTACGGCGTCTCCGATCCTCAGGTGGCCGATTTGTTGAACCGGGCGCGCGAGCCGTTCAACGTCAACAGCTTGGCGTTGGCGGCGGCGACGGCGGCGCTGGATGATGCCGAGCATCTGGAGCGCGGCAAGGCTGCCAACCGTGCTGGCATGAGGCAGATGCAGGAGGCGTGCCGGAACTTCGGTTTAACGTGGTTGCCCTCGGCCGGCAATTTCCTGTGTGTCGCTCTCGGCCAGCGATCCGGACGCGAGGTTTTCCTCGGGCTGCTGAAGCGGGGCGTCATCGCTCGGCCGGTGGATAATTACGGGTTACCCCACCATTTGCGGATCAGCATCGGCACCGAGGCCGAAAATGCCCGGCTGATCGAGGCCTTGGCCGACGTGCTGAAAAGCTGATATGGCCGCACAACCCTTGATCCAACGGCTTTGCGTCATCGGCGTCGGCTTGATCGGCGGTTCGCTGGCCCGCGCCTTGCGCGAGCGGGGGGAAGTCGGCGAGGTGATTGGTTCCGGCCGCAACGAGGAGAATTTGCAGGCTGCCGTCCGCTTGGGAGTGATCGATCGCTACGATACCGACCCCGCCCGCGCGGTGGTCGGCGCGGATGTGGTGGTGGTCGCCGTGCCGTTGGGGGCCATCGAGCCGGTGTTGCGCGCCATCGTCCCGCAGCTGGCGTCGAGTGCCGTGGTGACCGATGTCGGCAGCGCCAAGGGCAGCGTGGTGGCCGATGTCGAGCGAATTTATGGCCACATTCCGCCCAATTTCGTACCGGGCCATCCCATTGCCGGTACCGAAAAAAGCGGGGTGGACGCTTCATTTTCGACCTTGTTCCAAAAGCGCCGGGTGATTCTCACGCCGTTGGCGGAAACCGCCGCCAGCGCCCACCATTTGATTCAACGGATGTGGGAGCTGAGCGGAGCCGAGGTGATCGACATGGGCGTGCGCCATCACGACGCTGTGTTGGCCGCGACCAGTCATCTGCCGCACATGCTGGCCTATACCTTGGTGGATACGTTGGCGCGGTTGGACGACCGGGCGGAGATTTTTCGCTACGCGGCGGGCGGTTTCCGCGATTTCAGCCGTATCGCCTCCAGCGATCCCTGCATGTGGCACGATATCTGTGTCGCCAACCGCGAGCAGGTGTTGGAGATGATCGCCTTGTTCGGCGCCGATCTGGAGCGATTGGCGACCGCGATCCGCAACGATGACCGCGCTGCGATCCTTAACACCTTCCAGCGGGCCAAGCGTGCCCGCGACAATCTCTATCTCGACTGATTCCTTATGCCGCATTTGAATTTTACCGTCGAGCCGGGCGGCGCCTTGCGCGGTCGCCTGCGCGTTCCCGGCGACAAGTCGATTTCCCATCGCGCCATTATGTTCGGTGCGTTGGCCGAAGGTAAAACCGCGATCAACGGCTTTCTGGAAGGCGAGGATTGCTTGGCGACGTTGCGGGCATTCCGCGCCATGGGCGTGCGGATCGAGGGTCCGGATCAGGGGCAAGTCGTCGTTCGCGGTGTCGGCCTGCACGGCTTGCGCGCGCCGGCCGAGCCGCTGGATATGGGCAATTCCGGCACGTCGATGCGCTTGATGAGCGGCCTCTTGGCCGGACAGGCGTTCGACACCGTACTGACCGGCGACGCCTCGCTGACTCGCCGACCGATGCGGCGGGTGACGGACCCGCTGGCGCGCATGGGCGCGTGGATCGAAAGCAGCGAGCAGGGGACGGCTCCGCTCAGGATTCACGGTGGCCGGCGGCTGACTGGAATCGACTATCCGCTGCCGGTCGCCAGCGCCCAGGTCAAATCTTGTCTGCTGTTGGCCGGGCTTTATGCCGGAGGCGAGACACGCATTACCGAACCGGCGCCGACCCGCGATCACACCGAACGGATGCTAGAAGGTTTTGGCTATCCATTGCGGCGCGAGAACGAACGGACCATCGCGGTCGCCCGCGGCGGTCGGCTGACCGGAACCGAACTCGATATACCGGCTGATATATCATCATCTGCATTTTTTTTGGTCGGGGCCAGCATCGCGCCGGGTTCGGATTTGGTGCTGGAGCATGTCGGCGTCAATCCGACCCGCAGCGGCGTGATCGATATTTTGCGCTTGATGGGTGCGGACATCGAAATCCTGAATTCACGACTCGCCGGCGGCGAGCCGGTGGCCGATTTGCGGGTGCGTCATGCGCCGTTGCACGGCATCCGTATTCCCGAAACCCTGGTGCCGTTAGCCATTGATGAATTTCCCGCGCTGTTCGTCGCCGCCGCCTGCGCTACAGGAGAAACGATCCTGACCGGTGCGGAGGAATTGCGGGTCAAGGAAAGTGATCGGATTCAGGTGATGGCCGATGGCCTGAGCGCATTGGGGATCGTGGCCGAACCGGCGTCGGATGGCATCACCATCCACGGCGGCGCGCTGGCCGGCGGAACCATCGACAGCCACGGCGATCATCGCGTCGCCATGAGCTTCGCGGTGGCTGCTTTACGAGCGGACAGCGCGCTGCGGATTCAGGATTGCGCCAACGTCGACACCTCCTTTCCGGGGTTTGTGATGCTGGCGCGAAAGGTGGGGTTGGCGGTTCAGGAGTCGCGCTGACATGACTGACGCAACGGATCAAACGCTGGCGCCGGTAATCACCGTGGACGGTCCGAGCGGTGTCGGTAAGGGAACGGTTTGTCAGTGGCTTGCCGCCCGCTTGGGTTGGCATTTACTCGACAGCGGCGCGCTGTACCGGTTGACGGCGTTGGCGGCCCAACGCCGCCAGGTGTCGTTGGAGGACGAAACTCAACTGGCGGCGGTGGCCGCCGGATTGGCCGTCGAATTTGTACCCGACCTCGACGGTGCTCCGCGTATCGTGCTGGAAGGCGCGCAAGTTGGCGCGGAATTGCGAAGCGAGCGGTGCGGGAATGCCGCGTCGCGGGTGGCGGCTTTGCCGTCGGTACGGGCGGCGCTGCTCCGCCGGCAGCGCAATTTTCGCCGGTTTCCGGGGTTGATCGCCGACGGACGGGATATGGGTACGGTCGTATTCCCGGAGGCCGGATTAAAGCTATTTTTGACCGCCAGCGGCGAAGAACGCGCCAAGCGCCGCTATAAGCAGTTGAGAGAAAAAGGTTTGGATGCTAACCTTAAAAGTCTAGTCGAAGAAATCGAGGCGCGCGACCGGCGGGATACGCAACGAACGGTGGCCCCGCTCAAGCCCGCGGTCGATGCTGAAATGCTGGATACCACCTCGTTGAGCGTGGCTGAAGTTTGTGAGTGGGCGTTGAAATGTGCCTTTACGCGTTTGGCCTTACCCAAGATCTGCTAAGTCCGTACTTTACGGAGGGTAACTCGGTGGCTACGCTTAGTGGGGCGATTCGAGCGCTCGACCGGACGCTTCAGGCGAAAGCCTTCAAAATTCCCGTGCAACGGGAGAACATCGCTGGTTCGGGTTCGCATTAACGAACCATTTGTCCCAACCAACCCGTGGCGGTCCATCGCCGCCGTTTCTTGAGTTATAACCCATGATTGAAAGTTTTGCCGAACTGTTTGAACAAAGCCTGGCCGACAAGCAAATGCAACCGGGTTCCATCATCCAGGGACTCGTGGTGGCCATCCGACCGGACGGCGTGGTGGTCAATGCCGGGCTGAAGTCGGAAGGGTTGATTCCGCTCGAACAGTTTTACAACGAGGAAGGCGTGCTCGAAGTGAAGGTGGGCGATGAAGTGGAAGTCGCCCTGGACGCGCTGGAGGATGGGTCCGGAGAAACCCGGCTATCTCGCGAAAAAGCCAAGCGTGCCCGGATCTGGAGCGCGCTGGAGCAGGCGTTTGAAAAGGAAGAAATCGTCAAGGGGTTGATCAGCGGCAAGGTGAAGGGTGGCTTTACGGTCGATATCGGCGAGATCCGCGCCTTTCTGCCCGGCTCGCTGGTGGACGTGCGGCCGGTGCGCGACGCCGGTTATCTGGAAGGCAAGGAGCAGGAATTCAAGGTCATCAAGCTCGACCGCCGCCGCAACAACGTGGTGGTGTCCCGCCGGGCCGTGGTCGAGCAGGAATACAGCGCCGAACGCGAAGCCTTGTTGCAGAACCTTCAGGAAGGCCAGATCGTCGAGGGTATGGTCAAAAATCTCACCGACTACGGCGCGTTCCTGGATTTGGGCGGCATCGACGGGCTGCTGCACATCACCGACATGGCCTGGCGGCGGGTCAAGCATCCCTCCGAAGTGGTGGCCGTCGGCGATGCCATCCAGGTTAAGGTGCTCAAATTCGACCGCGACCGCAACCGGGTGTCGCTGGGCCTCAAGCAACTGGGCGACGATCCCTGGATCGCGCTGGCCCGGCGCTATCCGGTCGGCACCCGCGTGTTCGGCAAGGTCACCAACATCGCCGATTACGGTTGCTTCGTGGAAATCGAAGAAGGGGTCGAAGGCTTGGTCCACGTCTCCGAAATGGATTGGACCAACAAAAACGTCAACCCCAACAAGGTGGTGGCCTTGGGGGATGAAGTCGAAGTCATGGTGCTCGACATCGACGAGGACCGCCGTCGGATTTCCCTGGGAATGAAGCAATGCCAGCAGAATCCTTGGGAAGAGTTCGATCAAGGTCACGCCAAGGGCGATCGCGTCTCCGGCAAGATCAAGTCGATCACCGATTTCGGCATCTTCATCGGCCTGGATGGCGGCATCGACGGTTTGGTGCATCTGTCGGACATCTCCTGGAACATGCCTGGCGAGGAAGCCGTGCGCCACTACAAGAAAGGCCAGGAAGTCGAGGCGGTGGTGCTGGCGGTGGACCCGGAGCGCGAACGCATTTCGCTCGGCATCAAACAGTTGGACAAGGACCCCTTCTCCAATTTCGTCGCCGATCATCCCAAGGGTAGCGTGGTCAGGGGCCGGATCGCGTCGGTGGACAGCAAGGGCGCCATGGTGGATCTGGGCCACGGCATCGAGGGAACGCTGCGCGCCTCCGAATTGACGCGGGAGCGGATCGAGGACGCCCGTTCGGTATTGAAGGAAGGCGAAGAGATCGAAGCCAAATTCATCGGCGTCGATCGCAAGAACCGCACCATCACCCTGTCCGTCAAGGCCAAGGATATGGCGGAAGAAGCCGAAGTGTTGCAAGACTACAGCCGTAAATCGAGCACCGGCGCAACCTTGGGCGACATCTTCAAGGAGCAGATGGGCGCGCAGGAAGAGTGAATGACAGGCGGCCGGCGCAAGGATGCCGGCCGCCGTTCCCCATCCGCCGCGATCCGCCGTGGCTTGCGGTAGGACTTTACTCGAATTTCAAGCATGAGCGGCGCGCCGGTTCCGGCCGTCGCCAAGGATCGAGGGAGGTGCCATGACCAAATCAGAATTGATTGAAATTCTCGCGCGCAAACGCAGCGATATTCCTTATCGGGATGTCGAACAAGCGGTCAAGACCCTGCTGGAACAGATGAGCGAATCGCTGTCGGGCGGCGAGCGGATCGAAATCCGAGGGTTTGGCAGCTTTTCATTGCATTTTCGGCCGCCGCGGGTCGGACGAAATCCCAAGACGGGGGATGCGGTCTCCCTGACTGGCAAATACGTCCCTCATTTCAAGCCCGGCAAGGAACTTCGCGAGCGAGTGAACGACCGCTACAGCGGCGCCGGCGATTAGTTGTGAGATCCGAAGTTTTCCGGCAGGCTATCGGCTGTCCGGCGCCGTTTGAGAACCCACGGTCTGAAGTGGGTTTTTTATTAACCCGCGCCGCATGGGTGTCACAAGTCGCCAATCGTGAGAATGACGTCGGCCGGGCTCACTGATTTCAGCATGTTGAGGCAGGGGAAACCGATGTATTGGATCAAACTCATCCTGAT
Source organism: Candidatus Competibacteraceae bacterium (assembly GCA_016713505.1). NCBI lineage: Bacteria > Pseudomonadati > Pseudomonadota > Gammaproteobacteria > Candidatus Competibacteraceae > Candidatus Competibacteraceae bacterium. Next base: position 971,937 of record JADJPA010000001.1, read on the forward strand.
CGTTGCGATTCTGTTCGTGGTGCTGTTGCTGGGCGTCGAATTTTCCACGCTCAACGCCGAACCCGTCACCGTCAAATATTTGTTTGGAGAAGCGCGCGGACCGCTGTCGCTGGTGGCGATTGGCGCCTTTGCGGTCGGCGTGTTGCTGACGGTGTTGATCGGAGCGTTCATGGTATTACCGCTGCGCTGGCAAGTGGCCCGGCTGCGACAGAGCCTGTTCAGCAAGGAACAGGAGTTCAACGTGTTGGCCAAGAAGGTGGGGCGGGAGGCTCGTTGAACCGATCGCGCGCTGCCGTCAGGCCATGATCGAACTCGTGTGGCTGCTGCTCCCGGTTGCCGCAGCGTCGGGTTGGTGGGTGGCGAGGCGGGCTTACCTTAGCCGAGAGGGTGCGGCGGCCCGCGATGCCGACTATTTCAAGGGGCTGAACTACCTGATCGACGACAAACCCGATCAAGCCATCGAGGTGTTTACCCGCATGGCCGATGTGGATCGGGACACCGCCGAAATTCACTTGGCGTTGGGGAATTTATTTCGCCGGCGCGGCGAAGTCGACCGCGCGATTCACATTCACGGGAGCCTCATCGCCAGAACCAACCTGACCGTCGACCAGCGCCAGCGCGCCGCGCTGGAACTGGGCGAGGACTATTTGCGAGCGGGCCTGTTCGACCGGGCGGAATCCTTGTTTCAGGACTTGGTGGACCAGCCCGATTACATGGAAGTCGCGGTCTCCCGGCTGATTTACATTTTTCAGCAGGAAAAGGACTGGCGTCAGGCCATCGCGTTCTGCGACCGCCTGGAGCAGATCGGCGGGGAATCGAAACGCAAGGAAACCGCCCATTTTTGCTGCGAGCTGGCCGAAGAAGCGGCTTTTCGAAAAAACGAACCTGAAGAAGCCACCACGTGGTTGCTCGATGCGCTGGCGCGCGATCCCAGTTGTACGCGCGCGAGCTTGCTGCTCGGGCGGCTGGCGGTGCGGGCGGGAAACCATCGCTCGGCTATCGAGGCGTTTCAAGCCGTCGAACAGCAGGATCGCGGCTATTTCCCGGAAGTGATCGCCGCATTGACGCAATGCTTTGGCGCGCTGGGCCGTCTTGATGAGTGGGTGCGTTATTTGTGGGATGTCCAGGGACGGGATCACAGCGGCAGAATCACCGATGCCTTGGCGGAAGGGCTGCTCAAGCAGGAAGGTGAGGAGGCCGCGCTCCAGTTTCTCGACCGGGAACTGCGGGAGTATCCGACGCTGTTGGGATTGCGCCGGCTGGTTGAAATCAAGCTGGGGCGCTGTGAGGGCGCGAATTATGCCGACTTGCGCGCGTTGCACTGCATCAGCACGCAAATGCTCAACGGCGCGGCGCGTTACCGCTGCGCCAATTGCGGGTTCGTCGTAAAATCCTTGCATTGGTGTTGCCCGAGCTGCCAAAAATGGAGCACGATCAAGCCGATATCCGACTTGGTGATGAAAACCGACGGTTGAACGAGACCACCGCATCCCGCTGTGTTTCAAGATGTTGGTTTTTAAGAATAAGGAGGCTGGTATGAAATGTTTGAAGGTGGTGCTTGGATTGATGCTGGCGTTGTTTTCCGCCGTCGCTTTCGCGCAGGCGGTTAACGTCAATACGGCGACCGCCGAAGAATTGGATAAGGGGTTGGCGGGAATCGGCCCGGCCAAGGCGGCCGCGATCGTCAAATACCGAGAAACCAACGGCCCGTTCCGGTCGGTGGACGATCTGGCCAACGTGCCGGGAATCAAGGGCGGGACGCTGGACAAGATCCGGCCCATGGTGAGCGTGGGAGCAGGCACGACCGCGCCCGCCTTGAAAAAGCCCTCCGTTCCGGCCGCTGCGCCTCAGCTCAAAAGCCCAACCAGTCCGGCGGCTCCGACGGCCGCGCCGGCCAAGCTGGGAGCGCCGTCGGCCAGCCCAACGGCTCCGGTGGTCGCGCCAAAGCTAAAGGCGCCGGCCGCGCCGGTCACGCCGTCCGTTCAATAACCGTTCTTCGGTTGCGGTGGGTAGCGTCTTGGCCGCCTGATGGGCGGCCAAGACATTTATAATCATACAGTTTCCGCTGACGGCATCCGCCGCCTGAGATCGTCTGCATGTTTCGTCCCTTGGAATTGTTCATCGGCTTGCGCTATACCCGCGCCAAGCGTCGCAATCACTTCATTTCGTTCATTTCCTTAAGTTCGATGGTGGGCATCGCGCTGGGCATTACCGCGTTGATTACCGTGATCTCGGTCATGAACGGTTTTCAGGAAGAGGTGCGCGGCCGGATTCTAGCCATGACCCCACACGCCACCATCAACCGTTGGAACGGCGTGGTGGAGGACTGGCGCGCGGTGCGGGATTGGGCGCTGGAAGATGCGCGGGTGCTGGGTGGGGCGCCGTACATTCGCGGCGAGGCGATGCTGAATCGTGGTTCGCTGGTCAGTGGCGCGCTGGTGCAGGGCATTCTGCCGTCCGAGGAGAAACAGGTGTCCGATATCGACGGCAAGATGATCCAGGGAACGCTGGACGATCTCCGACCCGGCGAATTCGGCCTCATTCTCGGTAAGGAATTGGCCAATAGCTTGGGGGTCATGGTGGGGGACAAGGTAACGGTCATCACGCCGCAGGCCAGCGTGACGCCGGCGGGTATCCTGCCGCGCTTGAAGCGTTTCGATGTGGTCGGTCTGTTCAAGGCCGGCATGTATGAATACGACCGGGGCTTGGCGTTGATGCATGTCGATGATGCGGCCAGGTTATTTCAATATCCCGATGGCGCGGTCAACGGCGTGCGCTTGAAGCTGCGCGATTTGTTCATGGCCCCGCGCCTGGCGCGCGATTTGGCCGGCAAGCTGCCCGAAACCTTCACGGCGCGCGACTGGACCCAAGATCATGCCACCTATTTTCGCGCGGTCCAGATCGAGAAAACGGCGATGTTCGTGATTCTGACCCTGATCGTGGCGGTGGCGGCTTTCAACATTGTCTCGATGCTGGTGATGGTGGTGACCGACAAACAGGCCGATATCGCGATCTTGCGCACCCTGGGTCTGACGCCGCTGGGGGTGATGGGGATTTTTATCGTGCAGGGGATCGCCATCGGGCTGATCGGCACCCTGTTGGGATTGATCGGCGGCGTGGCGTTGGCGAAGAACGTGGATGTGGTGGTGCCGTTCATCGAGCGGGTGTTCAGCATCAAGATCCTGGCCCCGGATATTTATTTGATCAGCGATATTCCCTCGAAAGTACAGTGGGGCGATGTGGCGACCATCGGGTTGGTGGCGTTCGGACTGGCGATGCTGGCGACGCTCTATCCGGCGTGGCGGGCCGCGCGGACCCAACCCGCCGAGGCGCTGCGCTATGAATGAAGTAGGACAACGGTCGGAAGGGATGGTATTGGAGTGCCGGCAACTGGCCAAAGCGTTTCGACAGGGTGAGGAGCGGTTGGAGGTGCTGCGGGAGATCAACTTCGCGATCCGGCGCGGCGAGCGCGTGGCGGTGGTGGGCAGTTCCGGCTCCGGTAAAAGTACGCTACTGCATTTGCTGGGCGGCTTGGATACGCCGACCGCCGGTTCGGTCTGGGTGGCCGGCCAGGAATTGAGCCGGACGAGCGACGCGGAGCGGGGCCGGTTGCGCAACCGCTGGCTGGGTTTCATCTATCAGTTCCACCATTTGCTGCCCGAGTTCACGGCGCTGGAAAATGTGGCGATGCCCTTGTTGATTCGGGGCGATTCACCGCAGCGGGCCAAGGAACGCGCGAGCGCCCTGCTGGAACGGGTCGGATTGGGCCGGCGCTTGACCCATCGACCGGGCGAATTATCGGGCGGCGAACGGCAGCGGGCGGCGGTGGCGCGAGCGTTGATTACAGAGCCGGCTGGCGTGTTGGCCGACGAGCCGACCGGCAATCTAGACCGGCATAGCGCCGAACAGGTTTTTGACCTGATGCTGGAACTCAACCGCGATTTGGAAACCAGCTTCGTGATCGTCACGCACGATCTGGAATTGGCCTCCCGCATGGACGCGGTCTGGCGCTTGACGGACGGGTTGCTGGTTCGGGAACGCTGAGTCCTTGGCGACCGCCGATGCGTCTTGGATCTGTCGCCTTTCTGGTGGGTGTGCTGATCCTGCATTCTTTGCCAGAGTTACCGGCGCGGGGTTGGGCGCTGGCGCTGCCGGTGCTGGCGCTGTCGGTTGTGGTTCCGGGGTTGCGGCTGCCGGCGTGGGGCCTGGCTGGATTTCTCTGGGCGCTGCTGCTGGCTTCACCGATTGCGAGCTTGCCGGCGGAGCTGGAAGGGGCAGACCTTTGGCTTGAGGGCTGGATCGCGTCCCTTCCCGATCGCGAAGGGCGCAGCGTTCGTTTCGAGTTTGTGGTGGATCAGGCCCGACGTAACGGGCGGCCGATTCTCACGCTCGTCGGCCAACGGTTGCGCCTGTCGTGGTGGGACGAGGCCGAGCGTGAGGCTGATGCGCCGGCTGACGTGAGCCGATCGTGGCAGGTCGGCGACCGTTGGGGTTTTACGGTGCGGCTAAAACAGCCGCGGGGTCTGGCGAATCCGGGCGGCTTCGACTACGAGCGCTGGCTCCATGCCAAAGGGATCGCGGCGACCGGCAGCGTTCGGGCAGAGCCGTCGCCGCGCTGGCTGGCGCCGGCCGAACGCTATCCGCTGGACCGTTACCGGCAACAGGTCGCGGCCCGTTTCGCGCGGTTGCTGCCTGGAAATCCTTTTACCGGCATCTTGACCGCCTTGTCGGTTGGGGAAGAAGGCGGAATTGCTCCGTGGCAATGGGAGGTGTTCAACCGTACCGGCACCGGTCATTTGATGTCGGTATCTGGCTCGCACATCGGCCTGATCGCCGGGATGGTGTTCGCGCTGGTTTGGGGGCTTTGGAGCCGGTGGCCGGCGCTGGCGCTGCGCTGGCCGGCCTCGCGCGCGGCGGCGCTGGCGGCGCTGGCGGCGGCGGGCGCTTACACGTTGCTGTCCGGCTTGTCGGTGCCGGCGCAGCGCTCGTTCCTGATGGTGGCGGTGGCGATGCTGGCGCTGCTCGGGCAACGGCCCGCCGCGCCTGGCCGGGTTTTGGCGCTGGCGTTGCTGGTGGTGCTGGTAGTCGATCCAACCGCGCCGCTATTGGCCGGATTCTGGCTGTCCTTCGGCGCGGTGGCCGTCATTCTCTACTCGGTCAGCGGCCGTTGGCGCGAGCAGCGCTGGTTCGGCCGGACCGTCGGCTTGCAGCTCAAGATTGCCCTGGGGTTGCTGGCGCCGACGCTGGTGTTCTTTCAGCAATTTCCGTTGCTGTCGCCACTGGCCAATCTGATCGCGATACCCTGGGTCGGTTGCACGGTATTGCCGTTGAGTTTGCTGGCCGCGCTGGTAGGGTGGTTCGGCACGGCGCTGCCAGCGGTGGTGTTGCAACTGGCCGCGCTGACCATGGAAGGATTGTGGCAGATTCTGGCCTGGCTGGATCGACTGCCCGGCCTGATCTGGTATCGGCCGGCACCGCCGTTGTGGACGCTGGGGTTCGCGCTGCCGGGTATCGCTTTGCTGCTCGCGCCGCGCGGCTTGCCGGGTCGCTGGTTGGGCTTGCCGCTGTGTTTGCCGTTGCTGTGGCCACCCGTCGCCGCACCAGGGTTGGGTGGGTTCTGGTTCACCTTGCTAGATGTCGGTCAGGGACTGGCGGCGGTGGTCAGAACCCAACATCATGTGTTGGTTTACGATACTGGGCCACGTCTGGGAACGAATCTCGATGCCGGCCGGGCGGTGCTCGTTCCGTTTCTGCGCCAGCAGGGGATCATGCGGGTAGATACGCTGCTGGTCAGTCACGCCGACAGCCAACATACCGGCGGGGTGCGGTCGTTGCGGGAATTGATGCCGGTCGAGCGGATTTTTACCGCCTCGCTGGAACAGACTCCCATCGCGGGGGCCGAACTATGTCGGGCCGGTCGAACGTGGGAATGGGATGGAGTGCGATTCCAAATCCTGCATCCGCCAGAAGCTGGATTTAGCGGCGACAATGCGTCTTGCGTGCTCCAGGTGGCGGGAAGGTCGGGTCGGGTGTTGCTGCCGGGCGATATCGAGACCCGCGTGGAAACCGCCTTGGTCGCGGCGTATGGGGTGGAATTGGCCGCCGATGTGTTGGTCGCGCCGCATCACGGCCATCGCAACCTGTCGAGTCCGACTTTTTTGGACGCCGTGCGACCGCGCTACATTCTGTTCGCAACCGGCCATGGAAATCGGTTTGGCTATCCGCGTCCTGAAACGGTAGCGCGCTATCAGGCCACCGGCGCTACGGTGCTCGATCCCGCCAATGAAGGGGCGCTCACCTTTCGGTTGGAGGCGGGCAGAAGTCTGGAGCCGGAGCGCTACCGCCGCGATAACCGCCATTACTGGACAGCGCCTTGAGCGGTTGCAACTTAAAATCCAGTATCATGGTTCGCTATTAATGTAGAGGGGTGGACAGGCATGCCGGAGTTTTTGACGTGCTCGATTTGATCAAAGCCGGTGGCTGGCTAATGGCGCCACTTTTGGCTTGCTCGCTGGCGGCGACCATCATCATTTTCGAGCGCTTGCTGGCGTTGCGGCGGGCGCGGGTTTTGCCGGAGCAACTGGTGGCGATCTTGCGCCGCTGGTCGGAACGGCGCGCGGTCGATCGGGAGGATCTTGATGCGCTGGCCTTGGATTCGCCGCTGGGTCGAATCGTAGCGGCGGGCTTGGACTATCGCGGCCACGGTCGCGAAATTCTCCGGGAGCGGGTCGAGGATACCGGCCGCCATGTGGTGCATGAATTGGAACGGTTTCTCAATGCCTTGGGCACCATTGCCTCGATCAGCCCCTTGTTGGGGTTGCTCGGCACCGTGGCCGGCATGATCAAGATTTTTCAGATCGTCTCGGTGCAGGGCAACAGCAATTTCAGCCTGCTGTCGGTCGGCATCGCCGAGGCGCTGGTGACCACCGCCGCCGGTCTGACCGTGGCCATTCCCAGCGTGCTGTTCTACCGTTATTTCCATGCCCGCGTGGACGAGCTGGTGGTGGATATGGAGCAGGAAACGCTGCAATTGATCGAGGTGTTGGACGGCGAAAGCCAGCACGGACAGCAGCCATGAAGCTACGTCCCCACCGCCGCGAGGAGCCAGAACTCAATCTGGTGCCGATGATCGATGTGGTGCTGGTGCTACTGATCTTTTTCATGATCGCCACCAGCCTGCGCCATCAATCGGAACTGGAAATCCGCCTGCCCGATGCGTCGGGCAAGCCGATGCCGGGCGCCGTGGCGCAACTGGAGGTAGCGGTCGACGCCGCCGGCCGCTATGCCATCAACGGGCGCTTGCTGGAAACCACCGATGCGGCGACGTTGAAGGAAAAACTATCAGCCGAGGCGAACGGCCGGGCTTTGCCGTTGACCGTCAGCGCGGATGGCCGGACACCCCATCAAGCCGTGGTGGCGGTGCTGGATGTCGCCGGTCAGTTGGGTATCCACCAACTGGCCATCGCCACCGTGAACGAACCGGACGCTCGGAATCCTCCCGCCAAGGCTGACCCCACCCCATCTGGAAGGGATTGACCATGCACTGGCTGGATCGTTATGGCTATTCGTTGAATCTGGTGTCGGTAGTGCTGTGGCCGGTTAGCCTGTTGTTTGGGCTGGCGGCGCGCGCGCGGCGCTTTCTGTACCGACAGGGTGTGTTGAAAAGCGAAGGACCCAGCGTGCCGATCCTCGTAATCGGCAATATCACGGTCGGCGGTGCCGGCAAGACGCCGCTGGTGGCGCGCTTGGTGGAACTGCTGCGGGAGGCCGGCTACAAGCCCGGCATCATCGGGCGAGGCTACGGCGGCCAGTCGCCGAAATGGCCGCGTTACGTCGCGACTGACGCCGAGCCTCTAGAGGTCGGTGACGAACCGGTGCTGCTGGCGCGGCGGTGCTGGTGTCCGGTGGTGGTCGGCCCGGATCGGGTGGCGGCGGCGCGCAAGCTGTTTGAAACCTGTGATTGCAACGTCATCATCAGCGATGACGGCTTGCAACATTACCCCTTGCGGCGCGATCTCGAAATCGCCGTGGTGGACGGTTTTCGCCGGCTGGGCAATGCCGCGTGCCTGCCCGCCGGTCCGTTGCGGGAACCGCCTTCCCGACTGCGCGAAGTCGATTTCGTGGTCGGCAACGGCGCGGCGCGCAACGGTGAATACCTGATGACGCTGCACGGCGAGACGGCGGTGAACCTGCGCGATCCCCTGGTCAGCGCCGTGCTGACCAATTTCCGGCAATGCTCGGTGCACGCGGTGGCCGGCATCGGCGATCCGTGGCGCTTTTTCACGCATTTGCGGAACGCCGGCCTGCGCCTGGTCGAACATCCGTTTCCCGACCACCATCAGTTCCAGGCGGGAGATTTGCAGTTTCGCGAGGATTTGCCGGTGCTGATGACCGAAAAAGATGCGGTCAAGTGTCGCGACATCGCACCGGATAACGGCTGGTACGTACCGGTCAGCGCGCGGCTCGACCCCGAATTCGAGGAGCGGTTGCTCAAGCAACTGGGCATGATCGCCATGGCCAAGGGCGTGCGCCGTCAGGTGGAGGCGCCGGCCCGCCGCTCCAACCCGAACCCCTTACCCGATACAGCCCCGTCACGAGGTGAACCCGATGGACAAGAAATTGCTGGACATCCTGGTGTGTCCGGTCAGCAAGGCCCCGCTGAGCTACGACAAGGCGCGGCAGGAGTTGATTTGCAAGGAAAGCCGGCTGGCCTATCCGATTCGCGACGGCATTCCGGTGATGTTGGAAGCCGAGGCCCGACGGCTGACGGATGAAGAGGCCGCTTGAGTGAGTGGAAAAGAGCTCCGGTTTCGGGTGGCGATTCCCGCCCGTTACGCCTCGACCCGGCTGCCGGGCAAACCGTTGCGGCTGCTGGCCGGCCGAACGCTGCTGGAGCACGTTTACCGACGCGCCTTGGCCAGCGGCGCTCTGGAGGTGGTGATCGCCACCGATGACCCGCGCATTCAGGCGGCGGCCGAACAGTTTGGCGCGCTGGTGTGCATGACTTCCCCGGCGCATCTGTCCGGCACCGACCGTCTGGCCGAAGTGGCGCAGCGCTACGCTTGGCCGGAGGATGCCATCGTGGTCAACCTGCAAGGCGACGAACCGCAAATGCCGCCGGCCTTGATCCGGCAAGTCGCGGCGGAGTTGGAGGAGCATCCGCTCGCCGGCATCGCCACGGCCTGCGCCCGCATTCAGCAAGCGGCGGAAGTTTTCGATCCGAATGCGGTCAAAGTGACGCGGGACCGCGAAGGGTTCGCGCTGTATTTCAGCCGCGCCCCGCTGCCCTGGCATCGCGAGGTATTCCGCGCGGATGGCGGACGCCCGAGCGAACTGCCGGCGGCTACCGCATGGTTCCGGCATGTCGGGCTTTATGCTTACCGGGTGGCGGTTTTGCGGCGTTTCCCGCAACTGGAGCCGGCGCCGCTGGAACGAGCCGAATCGCTGGAGCAGTTGCGCGCTCTGTGGCACGGTATCCGCATCTATGTCGCCGAAGCGACCGAGGCGCCTGCGCCGGGCGTCGACACCGAAGCCGACCTGGCGCGGGTGGCGGCGGAATTGGCGGCCTCAAAGCAGCAGGTCGAACGTGGCTAATTCGGGTAGATCGGGATTGAAACCGTCACCTTGACTGTCGAGCAGGGTCACCGTGAAGGTTCGTGGTACGCGAGGCCCGGCCTCACCGTATTGATTGGCTTGAATGACCTTATGGTCCTGGCGGTCGCGCAGGACCAGCGCGGGTTCATCGGTGAGAATTTCGATGACCCGACAGGATAGTCCTCGGTAACTCAAGGTCTGATCCAGCAGCGTTTGCAGTTTTCGAGCGTCAATGCGCAACATGAGTGGCGGCCAAGTTGATCGGGTCAATTGTCAGGATGTTCCGCGCGCTGTTCGATTTCAGACGGCAGCGCCGGCTGAATGAGGCGAAAGCGAAAGCGATGGTCAGAGTTCTGTTTGTTTGCATGGGCAACATCTGTCGCTCCCCGGTGGCGGAAGGGGTGTTTCGGCGGATGCTGGAAGGAGCGGGTTTGAACGAAAAAATCTATGTCGATTCGGCCGGCACTCACTCCTACCACACCGGCGCGCCGCCCGATCCGCGCAGCCAGATGACGGCCTTGCGACGGGATATCGACCTGCGGGATCTGCGCGCCCGCCGGGTCACGGTAGCGGATTTTGCCGAGTTCGACTATGTGCTGGCGATGGATCGCGAGAATCTCGAACATCTGCTGGCCTTATGCGGGGAGCCAGGACCGCGGCGGCGCATCCAGTTGTTTCTGGATTATGCCCCGCACCTGCCCGAACGCGAGGTGCCGGACCCGTATTACGGTGGCCCAAACGGTTTCGAACGGGTGATGGATCTGATCGAGGAAGCGGCGGAAGGGTTATTGGTCGATATCCGCCGGCGCTACCGGATTTGAATGCCGCATCCCGCGCCGGGTGGGCGGAAAGCCAGCGGGGCTCGATCGCAGCCCCGCTGCATGGAGAGTGATCGGTCAGCTCGCCGGTTTGATGGCGGGTTCGGACTCCGGTGCGTGCTTCTCGTCGCGGCCCGCTTGCGCCGAGTCGGGCGCGGGCTCGGCGGCCGCCGCTTCGGAAACCGCCGGTTGTTCGCGCGCGGTCGTTTCCGTTGCCGCTTCGTCCGTGATGGATGCTCCAGCGGCGCCGGCGCTATCGGCTAACACAGCGGGGTCCGCGGCGACGTGATCGGCTTCGGTGGTGGGTTTCTCCAGTTCCACGCTAAGGTTTTCGGATGTTTTTGAAACTGTCGACTCAATCGTTGCTTCAGACGGTTCCGCCGAGATAGCACCGACTCCCGGAGTTGCCGCGTCGGTCTCGACCGGTTGCATGATCTCGACCCACGGGGTCGGCTGGGCGTCTGAGGCAGTGACCAAGGCCTCCGCAGCCGGCTCCTCCGGTCGAACAGGGGGTGTGTCGCCGGCGGTTTGCGCGTGCGGTGCTATGGCGTGGTTCGGAATCGAGTCATCCAGCGCAGCCGTAGCGAGCTCGTCGCCAGGATATTCCAACAGGGACGGCGGTGGCGCGAGCGGCGGCTGGTCCGGCAAAAACGCGGCCTCCGGTGCGATGTTGGACGCCTTGGCGGCGGCCAACATCTCTCTGGGCAAGCGCGGGCGACCGCTGCGAATTCGCCGGTGCGAAGGCGGGGAGAACGAGGGCGCGGCCGCTGTTTCAGCGAGATCCGGGTCCGCCACGGCTTTTTCTTCGGCCTCCAGCGGCGGTCGGTCCGGTCTTTCGGCAGCGTCGCTCTCGCCGGCTGACGCCTCGGCGCTCTCCGCGGCAGCGTCGGTTGCGGCGGAGGCGTCGCCGCGCCGCCGTCTGCGGCCGCCGCGCCGGCTGCGCCGGTTGCGGGTATTGGCGGTTTCTTCCTCGGTTTCGGACCCGACAGCAGGCTCTTGAGCCATTTCTCTGGCGGGTGTTGGCGGAGGGTCGACCGGATCGAGTGCTGGCGCCACCTCTGGGAAGGCGGAGACCGGCGCGGTCGGGGCCGGCTCGGGAGTCACGGTGCTGGGGGCCTTGGAGGTGGTCGGCTCTCCGGGGGCTTCCACGTCTGACCGTTTGCCGGGCCGATCCCGGCGCGGCCGTTCTGGCTTTGGCGGGCGACTGGCGGCTTTGGCGGGCTTTTCCAGCGGTTCGTTGCCTGAATGCAGCTGACCGAACAGATTGCCCCACAACCAGCGGAAAAAGCTGGAATTCGCTTCGGGCTTCGGCGCGGGCGACGGCGGTGTCGGGGCCGGAGTGGCCGGCGCGACGCCCTTGACCACCGCTTCCTCGCCAGTACCTCGGGCGGTGACGCCGGGCTTGGCTTCGAACTGCTCTTCAAAGTCTTCCGCCAGGGAATACGACAGGCGTTGCGCCGACTCCGACAGCTCGTCCGCCCGCAGCCGGCTCAGTTTGAAGTGGGGAGTTTCCAGGGTTTCGTTGGGAACCAGCATGACGCCGGCCCGATGGCGCTGTTCGATGGCGCGGATCGCCTCGCGCTTTTCATTGAGCAGGAAGGTGGCGACCTTGACCGGCAATTGCACCACGACCCGGCCGGTCTTGTCCTTCATCACCTCTTCCTGAATCAGCCGCAGCACGCTCAAGGCCAGCGACTCGATATTGCGGATGGTGCCTTGGCCGTTGCAGCGCGGGCAGATCACGTGGCTGGCTTCATCGAGCGAAGGACTCAGGCGCTGGCGCGACATCTCCAGCAGGCCGAACCGAGAAATGCGGCCGACCTGCACGCGGGCGCGGTCCATCTTCAACGCTTCGCGCAGCCGGCTTTCGACTTCGCGCTGGTTGCGGGCGACGTTCATGTCGATGAAATCGATGACGATCAGTCCGCCCAGATCGCGCAGTCGCAATTGCCGGGCGATTTCGTCGGCGGCTTCCAGATTGGTGGTGAGCGCCGTTTCCTCGATGTCGCTGCCCTTGGTGGCGCGGGCGGAGTTGATGTCGATGGACACCAGCGCTTCGGTGTAGTCGATCACGATGCCGCCGCCGGAGGGCAGGCTGACCTCGCGCAGATAGGCGGTTTCGATTTGGGATTCGATCTGGAAGCGGGTAAAGAGCGGGACGCTGTCCTGATAGGGTTTGAGTTTGTTCAGGTTGTGCGGCATCACCTGCTGCATGAAATCCTGAGCCTGGCGGTGGACGGCGGGGTTGTCGACCAGGATTTCACCGATGTCGGCGCGCAGGTAATCGCGCAGGGCGCGCACGATGATGTTGCTTTCCTGATAAATCAGAAACGGCGCTTTCTTCTGGGAGGAGGCGAATTCGATGGCCTTCCACAGGTGCAATAGGTAATCCAAATCCCACTGCAATTCCTCTTGCGAGCGGCCCACTCCGGCGGTGCGCACGATCAGGCCCATGCCGTCGGGGATGTTGAGGCTGCCCATCACCTCGCGCAGTTCTTGCCGGTCTTCGCCCTCGATCCGCCGCGACACGCCGCCGGCGCGCGGGTTGTTGGGCATCAGCACCAAATAGCGGCCAGCCAAGCTGATGAAGGTGGTCAGGGCGGCGCCCTTGTTGCCGCGCTCCTCCTTTTCCACCTGAATCATGATCTCCTGGCCTTCCTTGATGGCCTCCCGAATATTCGGGCGGCCGCTCTCGCTGGCTTGAGGGTCGAAATAACTGCGGGTGATTTCCTTGAACGGCAGAAAGCCGTGCCGTTCGGCGCCGTAGTCGACGAAGGCCGCTTCCAGGCCCGGTTCGATCCGGGTGACGCGGCCCTTGTAGATGTTGGATTTTTTCTGTTCGCGCGAGGGCGTTTCGATGTCGAGGTCGTAGAGTTTCTGGCCGTCTACTAGGGCCACGCGCAACTCTTCCTGCTGAGTTGCATTGATCAGCATACGTTTCATGAAGCCATTCCTTGCGCTCGACCATCACCGAGGGGGCACGGTTGTCGCCGGGGCGTCGCTGGAGCGGGGATGGCCCGGGGATGGATAAGATCCTGGTGGGGGCTGGCCCGAGTCGCCGCGGAGTCGTGACCAGTCGGCTGGGAGCGCGGTCAAGAGCCGCTCTAAGATTATGGGTTGAGCGGCGAATAAACCCATCAAACCGACCCTCTCGCCGGATGGCTGGCGCGCGGGTGCGAAAACCGATAGTGTATTCATCCAGTTTCGCCGGCCTCTCTCAGGCCAATCGGCGACAACAACCCAATATAACAGTCCTGAGGACATGCTTCAAATGTCGCTTGATCCAGCGCGTCCCGGCGGAGTGCGCCATCTGGAAATTCCTGCGGAACACGCCGGCCAGCGCCTCGATAATTTTCTGCTCCGTGAGTTGAAGGGCGCGCCCAAGAGCCTGATCTATCGTATTCTGCGCAAAGGCGAAGTGCGCTTGAACGGCGGGCGGGTCCAACCAGACCGGCGGCTGCAAGCCGGTGATGTGTTGCGCGTCCCGCCGGTGCGGCTCGCTCAAAGTGTGGCGCAACCTTTGCATCTACCCGCGGGGTTGGCGGACGCCCTGCGCCAGGCGGTGTTGTATGAAGACCGAGACCTGCTGGTGCTCGACAAGCCGGCCGGGCTGGCGGTGCACAAGGGCAGCGGCGTCGATTTTGGAGTGATCGAAGCGCTGCGGGCGCTGCGGCCGAAAGAGCCGTTTCTGGAGCTGGCGCACCGGCTGGATCGCGAAACCAGCGGTTGTCTGGCGCTGGCGCGCACGCCGCAAGCGCTGCGGGCGATTCAGGACGCGCTGCGGGCCGGGCGCGTTGAAAAACGCTATCTGGCTTTGGTGCGCGGTCGCTGGAACCACGGTCCGCGTGAGGTGAACTTGCCGTTGCGGCGCAACGTCTTGCGCGGCGGCGAGCGGATGGTGGAGGTCGCCGATGACGGCAAGCCGGCCCTGACCTGCTTCCGGCCGGTCAGCCTGTTCCAACCCGCTTCGCTGCTGGAAGCCCGCATCGCGACCGGCCGCACCCACCAGATTCGCGTCCATGCCGCTCGCATCGGCCATCCGCTCGCTGGCGATGGGAAATACGGCGATCCCGCCTTCGACCGGTTGATGGTCGAGCGCTATGGGTTGCGCCGCGTGTTTCTGCACGCCCACAGTGTGGTATTACCGCTCGGCGGTCGGGAAGTCGCGGTCAGCGCCCCGCTGGGTTTCGAGTTGAAAGCCGTCCTCGACCGCCTTGGTGAAGGAGATGCGCGCGAAAGCGCCTGAGGTAAGCATGAGCGATCCGAGTCCGAATGCGAATTTGCCTGGCGACGACCGCTGGGCGCGGGATGCCTTGACCAAGCTGGCGCACGCCGCGGTGGCCGAACAACGGCGGGCGCGCCGCTGGGGAATTTTTTTCAAACTGCTGTTTTTCGCCTATTTGGTGGGCTTATTGCTGCTGGCGTGGCCGGAAAAATTGGGGACGGTCGCCGCCACCAGCATCAAGGCTCACACGGCGCTGGTGCGGGTGGAGGGCTTGATCGCCAGCAGCACCGAAGCCAGCGCCAAGAATGTCATCGAAGCCTTGCGCAAGGCGTTCAAGGACCAGAATACGGTCGGGGTGGTGCTGGAGATCAACAGTCCCGGCGGCAGCCCGGTGCAGGCCGGCGAGATTTACGACGAAATTCAGAAGCTGCGCCAGCAATACCCGAAGATTCCGGTGCACGCGGTCGCCAGCGATGTCTGCGCTTCGGGGGGCTACTACATCGCGGCGGCGGCGCAGAAAATCTACGCCAACAAGGCCAGCATCGTCGGCTCCATCGGGGTGCGGATGGACAGCTTTGGGTTCACTGACGCCATTTCCAAGCTCGGCATCGAGCGGCGGGCGTATACCGCGGGCAGCAACAAGGATTTCCTCGATCCGTTCAAACCGGTCAATCCGGCGGAAGTGCGGCATTTGCAGGGGATGCTGGACGCGATTCACCAGCAGTTCATCGCGGCGGTCAAACAGGGGCGCGGCGAGCGGCTGAAAGACGATCCCGAAGTGTTCAGCGGCCTGATGTGGACCGGCGAGCAGAGCGTGAGCTTGGGTCTGGTGGATGCCTTGGGCAGCAGCCGTTACGTCGCCGAAGAGGTCATCGGCCAAAAGAACGTCGTCGATTACACCCAGCGCACCCGCTGGGTGGACCGCTTGCTGAATGAGACCGAAGCCAGCCTGAGCGCGGTTTTGGGGAGGGCGCTGGGATTGGATCAGAACGTCCGCTGGCGTTAGGCTGCGGGTGCGACGCTCACAGCACGGCTAGTCCCGCCGCTTCCAACATGCGGATGAGCCGGATCAAGGGCAGGCCGATCAGGCTGGTGGGATCGTCGCCTTCCAGCCGCTCGAATAGCGCGATTCCCAAGCCTTCGGATTTGAAGCTGCCCGCGCACTGGTAGGGCTGTTCCCGGCGCAGGTAGCGTTCGATCATTGCAGGCGTCAACGATCGGAACACGACCTTGAAAGCTTCGACGGCCAGTTGGCGCTGGTCGGTCGCGGCGTCGAACAGACACAATCCGGTATAAAAGGTGACGCTGCGCGCCGAGGCGCGCCGCAGTTGGGCCGTGGCTTGCTCGTGATTTCCGGGTTTGCCGATGATCTCGCCCGCCAACAGCGCGACTTGATCGGAGCCGATGACCAGCGCCCCTGGTTCGTGGCGGGCGACGGAGCGGGCTTTCAGTTCCGCCAGCCGCGCCACCAAGGCGGGAGCCTCCTCTCCTGCCAGGCGGCTTTCATCGGCCTCGGGGGAGCGCGTGGTAAACGGCAGCCCCAAGCGCTGTAGCAAATCGCGGCGAAACGGCGAGGTGGAAGCCAGAATCAAGCGGCGGTGCTTGGAAGGAGGTGTCGGCATGAGGCTCGTTCGGTGGTTGAAACCGCGCACGCTGTGAATCAGTCTATATTTTGACATAAAACCGGCGGGCTTATATTATCCCGCGTCTTATGCAGTCCCCGCCGTTTCCCAAGAAAATCAACCCATGGCAACTGACCGCCAGCAACGGGCGGCTGGAGGGCGAGCTGGCGTTGGCCGCGTTGCCGCGACTGAGCGAGTCCAACCAGGCTGACGGCTACGTCAGCGTCTCGCTGGAAGGGGGAATCGATGGCCATGCGCGCTTCCTCAAGGGCCAGTTGCGGGCCGAGGTCGGATTGGTTTGCCAGCGCTGTCTGGGGCCGTTGCGCCTTCCTTTGGAGCTGGGGGTCGCTTTGGGTCTGGTCCGCTCGGAGGCGGAGGCCGCGCGGCTGCCCGCGGGCTACGAGCCGTTGCTGGCGGCCGATGACGGCATCAGCGTGGCCGAGCTGGTGGAAGACGAATTGTTGTTGGCCTTGCCGCAAATTCCGCGCCACCAGGACCTGCGGGAGTGCGAAGCCAACGGTTATGCAGCGCCTGGCGAAGCATCCTCGCAGGCGGAACGGCGCCGGCCTTTCGCGGCATTGGCGTCCTTGTTAGCTGATTCGAAAAGGAGCACTTGAGCATGGCTGTCCAAAAAAGCCGTAAGAGCCCATCCAAGCGCGGTATGCGCCGCGCCCACGACGCCCTGGTCGGCCCGACCTTATCGGTGGACCCTACCTCGGGCGAGCTGCACCGTCGCCACCATGTCACGCCGACCGGCTATTATCGCGGCCGGAAGGTCATCGATCGGCCGGTGGCCAGCGAAAGCGAAGACTGATCCTCATGGGACGTTCCACCGAGACCGGGCTCACCCTGCCGTTCGACCTCTAAGGCGCCCGCGTTCATGACCAAACCCCTCACCATCGCCTTGGATGGCATGGGTGGCGATATGGGCGCCGAGGTGATCGTACCCGCCGCCTTGCGCGTGCTGCGAGACGCGGGAGACACGTTGCGGCTGATCTTGGTCGGTCAGGAGAACGTGTTGTCGGACCGGCTTGGCAAACTGAAGGCCAAAGGCCATCCGCGGCTGCTCGTCCGCCACGCCTCACAACTGGTGAGCATGGACGAATCACCCGCCCAGGCCCTGCGGGCCAAGAAAGATTCCTCGATGCGGGTGGCGATCAACCTAGTCAAGCAGGGCGAGGCCGACGCGTGCGTCAGCGCCGGCAACACCGGCGCGCTGATGGCCACCGCCCGCTTCGTGCTCAAAACCCTGCCCGGCATCGACCGTCCGGCCATTTGCACCACGATGCCGACCGTGCACGGTCACGCCCGCGTGCTGGACTTGGGGGCGAACGTCGACAGCAAGGCCGAGCATCTTTTGCAGTTCGCGGTCATGGGCTCGGTGCTGGCCGCCGTCAACGGGATTGCCCGACCGCGCGTCGGTCTGCTCAATATCGGTGAAGAAGAAATCAAAGGTAACGAGCAGGTCAAGGAGGCCGCGCGCCTGCTGGCCGCCAGCGATCTCAACTACATCGGCTTCGTGGAAGGCGACGGCGTGTTTCTGGACGATGTGGACGTGGTGGTGTGCGACGGTTTCGTCGGCAACGTCGCGCTCAAAAGCAGCGAAGGCGTCGCCAAGCTGATCCGCCATTACCTGACGCAAGAATTCAAGCGCAACCTGTTGACCCGGCTGGCCGGTTTGGTCACATTGCCGGTGTTGCGCGCCTTTGGCCGCAAGATCGATCCCCGCCGCTACAACGGCGCCAGCCTGCTCGGCTTGCAGGGGATCGTCGTCAAGAGCCACGGCGGCGCCGACGCCCTGGCCTTCGCCAACGCCATTCAGGTGGCGGTGCTGGAAGCAAAGCAAGACCTACCCCGGCGCATCGACGCCCATCTGGCAGCCCTCCACGTCGAGAGAAAAGCCCTTTGAATCACGCTCGAATCGCCGGAACCGGCGGCTATTTGCCCGAAAAAGTAGTGACTAACGCCGATCTCGAACAGCTGATCGACACCACGGCGGAATGGATCGTCGAGCGTACCGGCGTCGAGGAACGGCATGTCGCCGTCCCCGGAGAGACCACCTGCGATCTGGCCGAACAGGCCGCCCGGCGGGCGTTGGACGCCGCCGGCATCGCGCCGGGCCAGATCGATCTGATCGTTTTGGGCACGACCACGCCCGATCATGTCTTTCCCAGCGTCGCCACCCAATTGCAGCATCGGCTGGGCTGCTACGGCGGCCCCGCGTTCGACGTGCAGGCGGTATGCACCGGTTTCGTCTATGCGCTGGACATCGCCAACCGCTTCATTCGCACCGGCGCGTCCCGGCGGGCGTTGGTGGTCGGCGCGGACACCTTCACCCGCATCATCAACTGGCAGGATCGCGGAACGTGTATTCTGTTCGGCGACGGCGCCGGTGCGGTGGTGCTGGAAGCGGCGGACGAGCCTGGCATCATCGACAGCCGGTTGGGCGCCGACGGCCGCTACAAGGAATTGTTGTGGGTGCCAGCCGGCGTGTCCAGCGGTTACGAGCAGACCCGCGAGAACGCCGCCTTCGTGGAGATGCGCGGCAGCGAGGTGTTCAAGGTGGCGGTGACCACCTTGAAAGATATCGCCGAACAGATTCTGCTGGCCAACAACAAGGCGGTGGCCGATGTGGATTGGTTGATCCCGCATCAGGCCAACCGCCGGATTCTCGCCGCCACCGCCAAACGACTGGGATTGCCCGAAGAGCGGGTAGTGGATTGCGTGCGGACCCACGGCAATACCTCGGCGGCTTCGGTGCCGCTGGCCTTGGATGTGGCAGTGCGTGACGGCCGCATCCAGCGCGGCGACCTGCTGGTGCTGGAAGGGTTCGGCGGCGGGTTCACTTGGGGTGCGACGCTGGTGAAGTACTGAGCGCGACGGAGATCAGATCATGGCAGAGCTGGAAGGCGAAATCGCCTTGGTGACGGGCGCCAGCCGGGGGATCGGCCAAGCCATCGCCCGCGAACTGGGACGGCGGGGAGCGGTTGTCACCGGCACCGCAACCACGGACTCCGGCGCGGAAGCGATCGGCCGCGATCTGCGCGAATGCGGCCTCAAGGGGTGCGGCATGAGGTTGGATGCCACCGATCCGGCCTCGGTGGACGCGGTGGTCAAGGCCGTGGCTCAGGCGTTCGGCGCGCCGGGCATCCTGGTCAACAACGCCGCTATCACCCGAGATAACTTATTGATGCGCATGAAGGAAGAGGAATGGACCACCATCCTGGACACCGACCTGACTTCGGTCTACCGGCTGAGCAAGGCGGTGTTGCGGAGCATGATGAAGGCCCAGCGCGGGCGGATCATCAACATCACCTCCGTGGTGGGCGTCACCGGCAATCCCGGTCAGACCAACTACGCGGCGGCTAAAGCCGGCATCATCGGCTTCACCAAATCGCTGGCGCGCGAAGTGGGTTCGCGCAACATCACTGTCAACGCCGTGGCGCCGGGCGCCATCGACACCGATATGACCCGAGCGTTACCGCAAGCGCAACGCGACGCCGTGATCGGGACCATTCCGCTGCAACGCCTGGGGACAGCGCAGGAGGTTGCCGAGGCGGTAGCGTTTCTGGCGTCGCCGGCGGCGGCTTACATCACGGGCGAAACGTTGCATGTCAACGGCGGGATGTACATGGCCTGAAGCGACGGAGTGCATGGGAGCTATGGCATCCCCGACGCTGTTTTCCATACAATACCCCGCGGTAGCACCGCGGTTGTCTGCGGCTCACAACTGAGGAATCAAACCATCATGACTGATATCAGCAACATCGAAGCTCGCGTGAAGAAAATCATCATCGAGCAATTGGGGGTCAAGGAAGAGCAAGTGACCAACGAAGCGTCGTTCGTCGAGGATCTCGGCGCCGACTCCCTGGATACCGTGGAGCTGGTGATGGCCTTGGAGGAAGAATTTGAGTTGGAAATCCCCGACGAGGATGCCGAGAAGATCACGACAGTGCAGCAGGCGATCGATTATATCGCAACGCATCTCGGGTGATCGTGTCCGCCCTCAGCGGATTGGTTGCAGTCGCCGCGGTCACGGTCGAGGCCATGGAGGATCGCGGCGTCTGGTTGGCGGCGTCATGAGGAAGAGGGGTGTTCCGTGGCCAAGCGGCGCGTGGTAGTTACGGGTATGGGCATCGTCTCTCCGGTCGGCAGCACCGTGGAGACAGCCTGGACCAACATTCTGGCTGGCCGCAGCGGAATCGGCCCGGTCACCGCCTTCGACGTCAGCGACTATCCGGTGCGCATCGGCGGGGCGGTGAAGGATTTTCAGGTCGAGCAGTACCTGAATCCCAAGGAAGCCAAGAAGATGGACGCCTTCATTCATTACGGCATCGGCGCGGCGGTCCAGGCGATCCAGGATTCGGGATTGGAAATTACCGAGGCCAACGCCGAGCGGGTCGGGACGTTTATCGGTTCCGGCATCGGGGGTCTGCCCGGCATCGAGGAAGGCCATTCCGCTTTTTTGAAAGGCGGGCCGCGGCGGTTGACGCCGTTTTATGTGCCGCGCAGCATCATCAACATGGTGTCGGGCAACCTGTCGGTGCTGTATGGCATCAAGGGTCCGAACCTGGCGGTGGTCACGGCCTGCACCACGGGCACGCACAGCATCGGCCTAGCCGGTCGGTTGATCGCCTGGGGCGATGTCGACGTGATGATCGCCGGCGGCGCGGAGATGGCCACCACGCCGACCGGTTTGTGTGGTTTCGCGGCGGCGCGGGCCTTGTCGCTGCGCAACGACCAACCGGAGAAAGCCAGCCGGCCCTGGGATCGGGAGCGCGACGGCTTCGTGCTGAGCGACGGCGCTGGGGTGGTGGTATTGGAAGACTACCAACACGCCAAGCAACGCGGCGCTCGCATCTACGCCGAACTGATCGGTTTCGGCATGAGCGGAGACGCCTACCACATGACCCTGCCGCCGCCGGACGGCGACGGCGCTCGCCGGGCCATGCTCGGTGCCTTGCGCGACGCGGCAATCAACCCGGATACCGTCGATTACATCAACGCCCACGGCACCTCGACGCCGGCCGGCGACAAGATCGAGAGCGACGCGGCCAAGGCCGTATTCGGCGAGCACGCGTACCGGTTGGCGATGAGTTCGACCAAGTCGATGACCGGCCACCTGCTGGGGGCCGCCGGCGGCGTCGAAGCGATTTTTGCAATGCTGGCGCTGCGCGATCAGGTGGCGCCGCCGACCATCAATCTGGATGATCCCGAACCGGGGTGCGATCTGAACTATGTGGCTCATGTCGCCCAAGAACGACGCCTCAAGGTCGTATTGTCCAATTCTTTCGGATTCGGTGGCACCAACGGCACCGTCATCTTCCGCGCCGTGGAATGAGGCGGCCGTTCCCGCCTCCAGTGTGGCGGACCGGACCAACGCTGGGCGTCGGTGATCCATGAAACCTCTCTTTCCTCCATGTCGTTCCGAAACCGCCTGCTGTTGAGCGTGAGCGTTGTGGCGCTGATCGCGGGATCGGCGCTTTACACCCTCTATGCCGATTACCGGCAATTTCTCGATACGCCCTTCCGGGTTCCAGCGGACGGCCCGGTGTTGGCGGTGAAACCGGGCATGGGCATCGGCGATATCGCGCGCGAGTTACCGGAGCAGCCCGTTTTGCTGCGGTCGGCGCCCTATCTGGAAGTCTATGTCCGGCTGAACGGCTTGGCGGCGCGGCTCAAGGCGGGCGAGTACGCCATCACGTCCGACACGACTCCGCGCGCTCTGATCGATCAGATCGTGGCCGGGCGGGTCATCCAACATGCCCTGGTCGTGCCGGAGGGTTGGACCTTCCAGCAGTTGCGACAGGCGCTGGTCGCGCACCCCAAAATCGTCCAAACCCTGCGGGAGGCGAGCGACGCCGAGATCATGGCGCGGCTGGGGCGAACTGGCGAGCATCCCGAGGGCCGGTTTTTTCCAGATACCTATCACTTTCCCTCTGGAACCACGGACGAAGTATTTCTGCGTCGGGCGTTGCTGGCGATGGACCGGCAACTGGAGCAGGCTTGGAGCCACCGCGCGCCGGTTTTACCGCTGAAAGAGCCCTATCAAGCGTTGATTCTGGCCTCGATCGTCGAGAAGGAAACCGGGCTGGCGGCGGAGCGGCCGGCGGTGGCGGGCGTGTTCGTGCGGCGCTTGCAAAAAGGGATGCTGCTGCAAACCGACCCGACCGTGATTTACGGGCTCGGTCCAGGCTTCGACGGCAACCTGCGCCGGCGGGATCTCAGCACCGATACGCCCTACAACACTTATACCCGCAAGGGCTTACCGCCGACCCCCATCGCCCTACCTGGAGCGAGCGCGCTGGCGGCGGCCGTGAATCCGGCACCCGGCGACGCCTTGTATTTCGTGGCGACCGGCAACGGCGGCCATATCTTTTCAGCGACGCTGACCGAGCATGGGCGGGCGGTCCGGCAGTATCAATTGAAGGTGAGAGGGCAGTAAGGTGCCGGGTCGATTCATCGTCATCGACGGCGGCGAGGGAGCCGGTAAGACGACCCAGCTGGCCTTCATGCACGCTTATCTGGAGCGCGCGGGCCGGCGGGTCATCTCGACTCGCGAACCGGGTGGTACGGCCCTGGGTGAGGCCATCCGCGCTTTACTGTTGGATCACCGTCACGACGGCATGGCGCTGACCGCTGAAACGCTGTTGGTGTTCGCCGCTCGCGCCCAACATCTTGAAAGGGTGATCCGCCCGGCGCTGGCCGCGGGTCATTGGGTGTTGTGCGACCGCTTCACGGACGCCACTTACGCGTATCAGGGCGGCGGACGCGGCCTGCCGCTGGCCGACATCGCGGTTTTGGAAGCGTGGGTCCAAGGCGATTTAAAACCTGATTTGACCTTGCTGTTCGACCTGCCGGTTGCGGTCGGTTTGAAACGCGCGGGACGGCGCGGCGCGCCGGATCGCTTCGAACGGGAGCAAGCGGCCTTTTTCGAGCGGGTGCGGGCGGTTTATTTGGAACGCGCCCGCCAGCAACCGGAGCGTTACCGGATCGTGAATGCCGACCGGCCGCCGGACGCGGTTCGGGCTGAAGCGGAAGCCGTGCTGGCCGACTGGCTGGAGCAGGGCGATGGTTGAGCGGTTGCCCTGGCACGAACCGCTGTGGGGGCAGCTTCAGGCGCGCCGCGCCGCGGGCCGGCTGCCCCATGCCTGGTTGCTGGCGGGCCCGGATGGCTTGGGTAAACGGGTTTTCGCCCGCCGCCTGGCCGCCGCCTTGTTGTGTGAAGCGCCGGAAGCCGCGGGCGATGCTTGCATGCGCTGTCGGTCCTGCCGCCTGTTTCAGGCCGGCAGTCACCCCGACTACCGGGCCGTGCAGCCCGCGGAGGACGGCAAGGCCATCAAGGTGGATCAAATCCGCGAGCTAAGCGAATTTCTGGGGTTCACCGCGCAATATGGCCGTTGCAAGGTCGCATTGTTGGAGCCGGCTGATCGCCTCAATGTGAACGCTGCCAACAGCCTGTTGAAAACCTTGGAAGAACCGCCCGGTAACAGCCTGTTAGTGCTGGCCACTTCCCAGCCGGCTCGCTTGCCCGCCACCGTGCGCAGCCGCTGTCAGAAGGTGCGTTTCGAGCCGCCGCCGGTCGGGGAGGCCCTGCCTTGGCTGAAATCCCGGATGGCGGCTGGATTGGAGGCACAAATTTTGCTGGATGTTGCTGGCGGCGCTCCGCTGGCGGCGCTGGCGCTGGCCGATCCGCGGCGCTGGAACCGGCGCCGACAATTGATCGACAGCTATGACCGCGTTCTAAACGGCACGACCGACCCAGTGCGGGCGGCGGAAACGTGGGGGCAGGGCGACCTGGCCGAGAATCTACGCTGGCTGGTCGGTTGGCATAGCGATCTGATTCGGCTTAAGATGAGTTCCGAGCCTCCTCGCTTGGGAAATCCGGACCTGCGCGCACTGTTGCGGCGCTGGGCTGACCGGTGGTCGGCGCGCGAGCTGTTCGAACGGCTGGATTCGGCCGTGCGGTTGTCCGTTTTATGCGCGACGGCCCAGGTCAACGCGCAACTGTCCCTGGAAGTGTTCTTCGGTGACGGCGCGGAGGGTATTGGTTCCGACCGGTCGTTGCCGTCTGTTACGGAAGGTTGAACGTTATGTCTGGTGCCCCACGTCAAGGTGTTATTTCCCTGGCCATCAAGGACAAGGCGATGCTGCATTCCAGCTATATGCCGTTTATCAAAGGCGGGGGTATTTTTATCTCGACCGAAAAATCCTTCGAACTGGGCGATGAGGTTTTTTTGTTGCTGACGCTGCTGGAAGATCCGGAGCGCTTCGCCATCACCGGCAAGGTGATCTGGATCAATTACCGAACCACGCCCGGCGGGCGGCAGATGGGGGTCGGGATTCAGTTCGCGGGCGCGGAAGGCTCCAATCTTCAAAAAAAAATCGATGCCCTGCTGGCCGGTTATACCCGCGCCGAGCAAGCGACCAACACCATGTGACTGCTGGTTGAGCCCACATGTTGGTCGATTCCCATTGCCATCTGGATCGGCTCGATTTTACTCGGTTTTCCAACGGGCTCGCCGGCGTGCTGGACGCCGCTCGAGTCAATGGCATCGCGCGCCTGCTGAGCGTGGCGACCGATTTGGAAAGCTGGCCGGCGTTGGCGCAAATGACCGAGCCTTATCCTCAAGTCGCCTTGTCGGTCGGCGTGCATCCCAGCGAAGAGGGCGGGCGGGCGCCGACCGCGACCGAACTGGTCGCGTTGGGCCGCGAGCCACGCGTGGTCGCCATCGGAGAAACCGGCCTGGATTATTACTACGGTCGGGACAGCGCGGAACGCCAGCAAGCTTGGTTTCGCGCGCATGTCGCCGCCGCGCGCGAGGTCGGCAAGCCTTTGATCGTCCATACCCGCGATGCCCGTATCGATACCTTGCGAATCTTGCGGGAGGAGGGCGCGCGGGAGACCGGCGGGGTGCTGCATTGTTTCACCGAAGATTGGGAGATGGCGGAACAGGCGCTGGAGCTGGGCTTTCACATTTCGTTTTCCGGTATCGTGACCTTCAAGAACGCCAAGCAGATTCAAGATGTTGCCCGGAGGATGCCTGCTGAGCGGCTGCTGGTGGAAACCGATTCGCCCTATCTGGCCCCGGTACCGCACCGGGGCAAGCCCAACCAGCCGGCCTGGGTGCGGCATGTGGCGGAGTTTGTCGCCCGGTTGCGGGGCGAGTCGCTAGAGCAGGTCGCCGCCGCGACCAGCGCCAATTACAGCCGCTTGTTCGGCGTGGCCTTGGAGCCGGCGTGAATCACGCCCTGCTGCGTGACCGGATTCGCCGTTGCTTGCATTCCACCCATCAGGTGGAAGCCATCACCGGCGATCACGCGGTAGCCGGGATGGCGCGTGAAGAACGCCCTCTGACCCCGGCGGCGGTGCTGGTGCCGCTGGTGGAACGGGTCGAGGGCTATACGGTGTTGCTGACCCAGCGCACCGCGCATCTGGAACATCATGCCGGACAGATCAGCTTTCCGGGCGGTCGGGCCGAGGCGGACGATGACGGCCCGGTCGCCACCGCGCTGCGCGAGGCCGAGGAGGAAATCGGCCTGCACCGCCGGCACGTGGTGGAAATCGCCGGCTTCCTGGATTTGTACGAAACCGTGACCGGCTTTCTGGTCACGCCGGTAGTGGGTTTCGTGACCCCACCGTTCGAGCTGGCGCTCGATGATTTCGAAGTCGCCGAGGCGTTCGAAGTGCCGCTGGACTTCATTCTCGACCCGCAAAATCACGAGCGTCGCAGCTTGGTCTACAAAGGCCAGCAGCGCAGCTTCTATGTGATCCCTTTTGAAGATCGCTATATCTGGGGGGCGACCGCCGCCATGTTGGTCGGGTTGGCGCGGCGGCTGAACGGCAATCCGTTGCTGCCCTGATGCTTCAGGCCCTGTCGCCTCCTGCTGATCGAGCCTGAACGCGGCACGCCGTTAGGCCAGCTTGCGGTACTTGATCCGGTGTGGCTGATCGGCCTCCACCCCCAGCCGGCGCTTGCGATCGGCTTCGTAGTCGGCGTAATTGCCCTCGAACCACACCACTTGCGAATCGCCCTCGAAGGCCAGGATGTGGGTGGCGATACGGTCCAGAAACCAGCGGTCGTGCGAGATGATGACCGCACAGCCGGCGAAGGCCAGCAGCGCTTCCTCCAGCGCTCGCAGGGTCTCCACATCCAGATCGTTAGTCGGCTCGTCCAACAGCAGCACGTTGCCGCCGCTTTTCAACAGTTTGGCCAAATGCACCCGGTTGCGCTCGCCGCCGGATAAATCCTTGACGAATTTTTGCTGGTCCGGACCCTTGAAGTTGAAACGACCGACATAAGCCCTTGAGTTGATCTGATAGCTGCCGATGGCGATGACATCCAACTCGTCGGAGATTTCCTGCCAGACCGTCTTGTCCGGGACCAGCGTGTCGCGCGATTGATCGACATAGGCCAGTTGCACGGTGTCGCCGACCCGCAATATCCCGCCATCCGGCTGTTCCTGGCCGACCAGCATCCGAAACAAGGTGGTTTTGCCCGCGCCGTTGGGGCCGATCACGCCGACGATGCCGCCCTTGGGCAGTTTGAAATCCAAACCGTCGATCAGCAGGCGGTCGCCGAAACCCTTGCGCAGTTGGGTCGCTTCCACCACCAGATCGCCCAAGCGCGGTCCCGGCGGGATATAGAGTTCCTGGGTTTCGTTGCGCTTCTGAAATTCCTGCGATTCCAGTTCCTCGAAGCGGGCGATGCGGGCTTTACTCTTGGCGTGGCGGCCCTTGGGGTTGGCGCGCACCCATTCCAGTTCCGCCTTCATGGCTTTGGTGTGGGCGGTTTCCTGTTTCTCCTCGATTTTTAGGCGCTTTTCCTTCTGGTCCAGCCAAGAGGAATAGTTGCCTTCCCAGGGGATGCCCCGGCCCCGGTCCAGTTCCAGAATCCAGCCGGCCACGTTATCGAGGAAATAGCGGTCGTGGGTGACCGCGACTACCGTGCCGGGATAATCCTGAAGGAAGCGCTCCAACCAGGCGACCGATTCGGCGTCGAGGTGGTTGGTCGGTTCATCCAGCAACAGCATGTCGGGTTTGGACAGCAGCAGCCGGCACAGCGCGACCCGGCGGCGCTCGCCGCCCGACAGTTTGCTGACATCCGCCTCCCAAGCCGGCAGCCGCAGCGCATCGGCGGCGACATCCAGCGTGCGATCCAGATTGTGGCCATCGCTGGTTTGAAGGTAACCCTCCAATTCGGCCTGTTCGGCGGCCAGCTTCTCGAAATCGGCTTCCGCATCGGCGTAGGCGGCGTAGACCTCATCCAAGCGGGCCAGCGCGGCCTTGATCGGCCGCACCGCCTCCTCGACGTTGCCGCGCACGTCCTTGGCGGGATCGAGCTGCGGTTCCTGGGATAACAAACCGATCTTGATGCCAGGTTGCGGGCGGGCCTCGCCGAGAATGTCGGTGTCAACCCCGCCCATGATCCGCAGCAGGGTGGATTTGCCGGAACCGTTCAAGCCCAATACGCCGATCTTGGCGCCCGGAAAAAACGACAGGGAGATGTCTTTGAGGATTTCCCGCTTGGGCGGTACGACCTTGCCCACGCGGTTCATGGTGTAGATGTATTGAGCCATGCGATTTTCGATCACGCCGTTAGCGAAAGCCGGCAATCTAACGATTGCGCGCCACGCCGTAAAGGAAAACCGCGCGGAAACCGGAAAAACCCCCGCCCGGCGGCGAGCGGGGTGAGGCTCCTGTTGGGAAATGGGCTTATTTCACAACCGGATGGTAGGTGATTTCTAGTTCGGTTCCGGCGCTTTTTAGGAAACTGATGAGTTGGCCCTGCATTTCGGCGGTGGTCCCGACATCGGCGGTGGGGTTGATGATCGAGCCATGATCGCCTCGGGTGAAGCGGACGATGGCCCGTAGGCCATTTTCATCCCACGCCGACCGGCTGAGCGCTTGTAAAGCCATGATGCTGGCCAGCGGTTCGGTGCCGGACAGCGGTGCGTGGGCCACGGTATTCGGGATCACGCGGTCGGAAGGTACGCCCTCGCCGCCGGCGACTTCGATCAGGTGAATCGGATGGCGGGCGGCGGCGGTAGCGCCGTAATTGATGGGATCGCCGGAATCGACGGTGGTTTGGGCGGCGACCAAATAGGATTCGTAGTCGGGCGTGCCCTTGGCGAGGCCGGCGGCGGCGAGGCCGGCGGCGATGCGCGGTCCGAAGGTGGGCGAAGCGTCCAGCAGTTTGGCGATGCCGCCGCCCGGCATGGCCAGCGTCGCGCTCGTGACGGTAGCGTCAACGCCTAGAAAGGTGGTGCCGGCGATGCCGCCCAACGAATGGCCGACAAAATGAATGCGTCGGGGATCGAGATCGGGTTGGCGGTCGCCGTCCAGATCCACGACCGGCAAGGCGGCCGCGAGTTGCCGCAAGTCCTCGACGGCTTGCCGCAGGTTGTCGCGGCTGGTCAGCAAGCTTCGCAGGTTGATGAAATAGCTGCCGGAGGCATCGATCACGCCGTCGGGACCTTCAGCGCCGGTGGCGTTGTTCGTGAGATCGAGATCGAAGGTCCGCTCCAAACCCGCGAGGTAAAAGGGGTTCGCCTTATCGGTGATCCCGTGCAACGGCAGATCGATGGCGACGGCGGCGAACCCGGCGAAGGCCAAGGCGTCGGCGATCAAGAACAGATTGGTTCGATTTTGGGTGATGCCGTGCTGGAAGATCACCACCGGCCAACCGCTCGCCGGCTTGCGCTGGCCGCTCGCGGCGTTGGGGACGGTCAGCAGCGCCGGCAGTTGGGCGGTGGCGGTGGCGGCGGGCAGCGGGTTGTAGCGGGTGACGGGCCCGCCGGCGGCGGTGCGCCAGCGGCCGCTTAAGGGCTTGTCTTTATCGAGATAGAACGGGACGGCCAAAACGCCCGCGTGGATGTCGGAATAACCGGGCAGGCCCAAGCCGACGGTGGCCGTGGTCGAGCCGGTCGGCTTGAGAGTGAGGTTCGGTATGACCTGCGGTTTGGGCGCTGCGTCGATGGCCGCGAACGCATCGTCGATGGATTGGGTCATGAAGGTCCAACTTAACACGATGTCGCCTTTATTGATCCCTTGGCTGGCGGCAGCGTTTTCCTGGTTGTTGATCAGTTGCCGCAGCGCTTCCAAGGTCCGCGCCTGGGAGTCGCTCACGCCGGGAACCGCGCTGTCGCCGCCGGCGTTCACCAGCGGCGTTTCCTTCTTGGCCAATCGATAGAGCGGCGAAGGGGCAGCGTTAAAACGGCCGTTGTTATAAATGCCGTCGGTTAGCACCACCAAATAGCCGGTTTTGGGGGCGAGCGGGCGCAGCGGCGCGATGGTCAGCGTGGCGTTGGTGGAATCGGCCGGCGACAGCCCGACCGCATAATCGCCGCCGGCGGTCAACTCGCGTTTGACCGTGCTGATGAAAAAGGGCGCGGGATGAGTCGGATCGAGGAACGGGTTGATCAAGGTCACTTCGAACACCCGCACCGTGCGACCCGCCTTGAGGGTGTCGGCGTCCACAGCGCCGGAAAACCGCGCGGTGACCGGCGCGACGGTGGAAAATCCGTCCAATTCGTTCAGGGCGACGCGCGGGTCGGCCGGATTGTTGGGATCGGCGACCGGAATGTTTAAGGTGCCGTCGGTCGAGCCGGTGAAGAGCAGATCGTTGGGAAACGGTAGCCTGCCGGCGAAAAGGTCGAATTCGGGATAAAATTCCGGGAGGATCGCGGCGCTGGCGGCGTTAAGGCCGATCAGACCGAGCAGCAGATAGAAGGTGGCGAGCTGGAAAGGGTTTCTTGGAACGCGCATGACAGTAACCCCAAAACGGCACTCGAATAGGGCGAAAACCCGTTCGGAAACCTGAAGGATTCAGCCCCGAACGCACCGGCGGTTTCCGGATTATCGGCAACCGCCCATCATGGAGTATAGCCAGCATCTTTTTGCTGCGCTTGGAATGGTGGGCGATGGATCAAACCGCCGTTTTTCGAGCCGGCGGTTTCGGATCGGTAGCGGGGTTTCTGAACGGAGAATAGCCCGCGCGTCGGACGCTACCTTGATCGCCAGGAGGGTTGTTGGGATGAGGGCCGCTGGTTTCCGCTGGCGGCGTGTTCCGTGGCGCGGTGAGGATTGTTCGGGCGTCTGAAAAACCGGCGTGATTCAACCTTTCAGCAGCGAGCGGATGGTCGAGGAGGTCGTGACCTTGCCCTCGCCGCGATAAGCCTCGTGATTGGCTTCGATGTCGTCGAGCTTGTAGAGATAGTTGACCATCATCCCCGCCGACTGCTCCATGCCCTTGGCGGAGATATCGGCCAGCCAATTCAGCCGCTCGATGCGGGCGCCGTTCGAGAGGTGAAAATGAGCCACCCGGTCGCGAGCCGTGATATCGCCGTCCCGTTTTTCCTTGGCCAGATAACGGGCGCACAATCGCTGTAAGGGCTGTTTCAAGGCTTTGGCCATCTCCGGTTTTTGGTTCCAGGCGGGGAGGTGGAGCGCGGTCTTCAGGGAAGCCGGCTCGGAGCCGGTGCCGGCCGCCGCCGCCAGCGCCTTGCGCTCCGCCGAAGACAGCCATTCCGCCTCGATATCCTTACCGGCCGCGTCGAGCGTGCTGTCCAACCAGGCGCGAAAACCGGGAATCGGCGACAGGGTCGCGAACGCCTTGAGGTTTTTGAATTCGGCGGTCAGTTCATCCACCACCCGCTTGATCAGGAAGTTGCCGAAGCTGATGCCGGATAGGCCCTCATGGGCGTTGGAAATGGAATAAAAGATAGCCGTGTCGGCTTGCTGGGGATCGACCACTGGCGCGGCTTCATCGAGCAAGGTGTGAACGTTGTCGGCGATCCCGTTGACCAGGGCGACCTGGACGATGATCAACGGTTCATCGGGCATCCGGGGGTGGAAGAAAGCAAAGCAACGCCGGTCGGAACCGAGTCGGTTTTTCAGGTCGTTCCAATCCCTGATCGGATGGACGGCTTCGTAGACGAACAGTTTTTCGAGCAGCGACGCCGGCGAATCCCACGTGATGCGCCGCAGCTCCAGGAAGCCGACATCGAACCAAGACACCAGCAGCGACAACAAATCCCGCTCCAGCGCCGCCAGCGCGGGATCGGCCTGGCGCCATTCCAGCAATTCCGCCCGTAAATCCACCAGGAAGTGAAAGCCCTCGGGCAGGGCGTTGAGTTGGGCCAGCAGGCGCAGCCGCGGCGGCTGCAAGGCTTGGCGCAGCGTGCGTTCGACCTTGGCGCGCTCCTCCGCGCTATCGCCGGCCTGCTGGAGTTTCGCCACCGCTTTGTCCACGGCCTTGCGGTTGATATCGAACTCGGTGGCGAGGATTTGCAGGAAGCGCTTGCGGCCCTTGGGGTTCAACGACAGATAAACCCGCCCCAGATTGGCGGCGCGCGAGCGGGCCGATACCTCACCGCCGCGCGCTTCCAAACAGTCGCGCATCTGAGCCTTGAGCGTCTCGACCTCTTTTTCAGGCAGGTTGGGGCTTGGGGCGTTGGAGAGCAGGCCCCCTCCCCAATCGGCCATGTCGCGCCAAGCCTCACGAAGATTTTGCATGGTGCGGTTCAACAGACTGTCACGGGTGATTTCAGGCTCGCGGGTCGTGAGTTCGGTCATACAAAAGCACCTGAGTTGGAGGGCGGCGCCAGCGATAGGCCACTAAAGCGTCGGTGTTGTCGATCCTGGAATTATAGAAAGTTGCCTCGTGCGCGGTAGGGCTTTGTTGGCTTCGCCCGCCGGGCCTCAAGACGCGGCGCGCGGGGGGCCGTCAGCTTTGCCCGACCATCTGGTCGCTGTCTTCCAGCATGATTTCCAGTTCGGCCAGCGGAACCTCCCCCAATCCCAGCATTTGTGCTTCAAGGGTGGCGGCCAGGGCGATCTGCGGGTCGCGGTGCAAGCCGATGCCGATCTTATCGCACGCTTGATCGTTCAGCCGCACGAAGGCCAACAAGCTATTGCTGGCATCATAGCTATCCTGATGATGGTCGCGCACCACCACGCAGTACTCGTCCGGTAGATTCCATTTTCTGGTCAGCAAGTAGCCCTGACCGGTGTGCATGTCGCTGTCCAGAATCTCCAAGATCAGACTTTCCAGTAACTCGAAGCCGATCGCGCCGGAAGCACGCAATTCCTCAATGATTTTCAAAAGCGCCAACTGGCCGATGTTATGCAAAAGTCCGGCCATGAAGGCGTTTTCCGCCTCACTGCGATACCCGCAACGCTCGGCGATCCATTTACAACCCATCGCCGAGGCGAAGGCGTGCCGCCACAACTTGTCCTGATAGCCCAGGAATTCGCTGCTGGCTTTCTGGTAGCTTTGGTGCAGGGCGACGGTCAGGGCCAGATGCGCGACCTGCTGGATTCCAAGCCGGATGATCGCCTTACGGATGGTGGTGATTTCCTGCAAGCCCTTGTAAAACGCCGCATTGGCGACTCGCAGGATCTGGCTGGCCAACACCTGATCTTCGACGATCATCCGCTCGAGGTCGGCGATTTTCGCGGTCTCGTCGTGCAGGGCCTGCTGGAGGCGCAGCGCGACCGGATTGAACACTGGCAGCTTGACCTCTTTAGACGCGATAAAGTTTACGATCAAGTCGTGCAGACACGGGTTGCCGGCGGTCATGGAATACCTATCAGGCGTTTGATTTCGGCCAGAGGGCGGGGCTTGTCGAGACGGGGTAGGAAGCGAAACACCTCGGCCAGGGTGGTCTCGCCCCGCGCGGCCCTGGCCAGCCCGTCCTCCAATAACGTGACCATGCCCGAGCTTTCCAGGCTGATGCGGCGGATTTCATGCGAGGTGCATTTTTGCAGGATGGCGTCCTTGACCTGAGTGTTGAGCACGAGCAATTCAAAAATACCGACGCGGCCGCGATAGCCGCTATGGCGGCACTCCGCGCAACCGCGCCCCTGTTTGAAAGCGATGCCTTCCATGTCCTGGCGTTTGTAGCCCAGACGCTGCAACTCCGTCGAATTGGGTTGGTAGGGTTCCGCGCAATGCGAACAAACCCGCCGCAACAGCCGCTGGGCCAGCACCGACACCACCGTCGAGGAAATCAAGAAGGTTTCGATGTCCATGTTCATCAACCGCAACAGGCCGCCGATGGTGTCTTCGGTATGAAAGGTGGTGAGCACCTTATGGCCGGTGAGCGCCGCTTGAATGGCCGCTTCCGCCGAATAGCGGTCGCGGATTTCGCCGAGCACGATCACGTCCGGGTCCTGGCGCATGACATAGGGCAGCGTGGTCTCGAAGGTGACGTCGATCTTGGGGTTGAGCGAGCATTGCGCGATGCCCTCGATCACGTATTCCACCGGATCTTCGACCGTGGTGATACAGCGGTCGATGCTGTTGAGATAGTTGACGCAGCTATAGAGGGTCGTGGTTTTTCCGGTGCCGGTCGGGCCGGTGATCATGACGATGCCGCTGGGCAAATCGAGCACATCGTCGTGGAACCGGCTCAAGGTCCGGGAGAACATCCCGATTTCATCGAGCGGCACCAGTTGAGCCCGGCGCAGCAGGCGCAAGACGATCTTTTCACCGTAGATGGTGACATAAACGGACACCCGAATATCGATCTGGCGGCCCGTTTTCGGGTCTTCGAAATCGATGTGGCCGTCCTGATGGTGACGCCGCTCGGCGATATCGGCTTTGGCCATGATCTTGATGCGGTTGATCAAGGTCGGCGCGATTTTTTTGTCGAGGGTTTGATAGACTCCCAGCACGCCGTCGCAGCGAAAGCGAACCCGGATCTGATCCTTCATCGGTTCGATGTGGATATCGCTGGCTTGGGCCTGCATGGCATCGAGCAGCATGGTGTTGACCAATTCGACGACCCGGACGGCTTCGTCGGTTTGGACCGCGGGCGCCAGCACCGTCTGACTGTGGCGCTTGTAGCTTTCCAGCACTTCGCGGATGGTGCGCTTGCTGGTGATCAACGGCACCAGCTCCTGGCCGAACAAGCGCGCGGCGTCATCGCGAGCGCGCGGGTCGAGGGGGTCGGCGAAGGCGATCAGCACCCGGTTTTTCTCGGTGCGGACCGGAATGAAGTGGCGTTGCAGGAACCAGTTGGGATTGCCTTTTTCCAGCAACTTGCGATCCACGTCGCCCAGTTCGAGGGCGATTTGCGGAAAGCCCAATTGATCGGCGAGCACGTCGATCAGCTTGTTTTCCTCAATGAAATGATTTTCCAGCAGGATGTCGCCCAGTTTTTTACCGCTGCCGGATTCCCGCTGCAACGCCAGGGCGGCGCGCAAATCCTGTTCCCGCAGATAACCCAGCTCCACCAGCAACGCGCCGATCCGCACTGAAATCCGATGCTTGCGCAGGGTGTTGCGCTGCTGCTCCGGGCTGACGTAACCGATTTCGTTGAGAATGCTCAGCAGCGGTTTTTCGGTGATCAGCTTGGCCCGAACCCGGATGGCGTAGGCGAGCTGCTGCTGGGTGAGTACCCCGTCCTCGACCAGAAATTTGGCGATTTCCAGGCCGCTGTCCGACGGGCGAGCGGACGTTGCCGTGGAAACCGTGGCAGCGGGCCGGTCGGACGCCTGTTGCGCGGAAGGGGTTGATGGCGCGGTATGGCTCGCGCCGGCAGCGCGAGCGGGGTCGGCGTCGCTGCCGGTTGCTTGATGTCGGTCGGGGCGTTCGGCCTGGGGTGGTGCCCCGTCCGAAGAGGTGGGCTGTGCTGGTGCGGACATGGGGTCTCTAGTCCCTTAGCAAGGCTTTAAGACGCTCGTGTTGCCGGCCGCCGGTTCACGCTTTAGAACTGATCTTCGGTCAGCGCAAGCATCGAAACACCTCCGTTCTTGATCGAAGTGCGCAAGGCGTCGACCTTGGGCAGCAGATGTTCGGCATAAAACCGGGCGGTGACCAGCTTGGCTTCGTAAAAGGAGGCATCTTGGCCGTGTTTGAGCTTCTGTTGGGCGATGTTTGCGGAGCGAGCCAACTGCCAGCCGCCGCAAACAAAACCGGCCAACATCAGATAATCGACCGAAACCGCCATCACCTCTTCGGCGGCGTGGGTTTCCAGCATCCAGTCGGTGGCGTCAGCCAGCGCGGTCACGCCGGCGCGCAGCCCGGCGCGGATCGCGGCCAGATCGTCGCCCGGTTGTTGGCTGAGTTCGTCGACGGTGGTCTCGATCTCGGCGATCAGCGCTCGCATCGTCGCGCCTCGGTCCATGTTCAATTTGCGCCCCGCCAGATCGGCGGCCTGGATGCCGGTGGTGCCTTCATAGATGGTGGTGATGCGGGAATCGCGCAAGTGCTGGCAGGTGCCGGTTTCCTCGATGAAACCCATGCCACCGTGAATTTGTACGCCCAGCGAAGCGACTTCGATTCCAGTCTCGCTCAACCAACCCTTGACCACGGGAATCAACAAATCCACCCGCGCCTGCTGGTGGCGGCGGATGTCCGGGTCGGGGTGGTGGCGCGCCAGATCCAGATACTGGGCGACCGCGTAGGCTAGGGCTCGCATCGCCTCGTTCGAGGCTTTCATGGCCATCAGCATCCGCCGCACGTCGGGATGGTGGATGATGGTGACCCGGCCGCCGCTCTTGACGCCGACCGGCCGGCCCTGCACCCGGTCCTTGGCGTATTCGCGGGCGGCCTGATAGGCGCGCTCGCCGATGGCCAGTCCTTGCAGGCCGACCTTGAAGCGCGCCTCGTTCATCATGATGAACATGTAGGCCAAGCCCTTGTTTTCCTCGCCGATCAGATAGCCGATCGCGCCGTCTTTATCGCCGAAAGCCATCACGCAGGTCGGGCTGGCGTGAATGCCCATTTTGTGTTCGAGCGAAACGGCGTGCACATCGTTGCGCGCGCCGAGCGAGCCGTCGGGGTTGACCAGGAATTTGGGCACGATGAACAGCGAAATGCCCTTGACCCCTTCTGGAGCGTCGGGGGTACGGGCCAGCACCAGATGGATGGTGTTGGCCGTCATGTTGTGCTCGCCCCAGGTGATGAAGATTTTCTGGCCGAAAATCCGGTAATGATCGCCTTCGGGCACCGCGCGGGCGCGCACCGCTGACAGATCGGAACCGGCTTGCGATTCGGTCAGGTTCATGGTGCCGGTCCACTCGCCGCTGGTCATCTTCGGCAGAAAAGTGGCTTTTTGTTGGTCCGAGCCGACGTGGCTGATCGCCTCGATCGCGCCGGAGGTCAGCAGCGGACACAGCGCGAAGGACATGTTGGCGGAATTCCACATTTCCTCGGTGGCGGTGTTCAAAAGCTCCGGCAAACCCTGGCCGCCGTATTCGACCGGGCAGCCGATGCCGTTCCAGCCGCCCTCGATGAATTTTTGATAGGCTCCGGCGAAGCCGTCGGCCGGCACGACGCCCTCCGGGCCGATCTTGACGCCTTGCACGTCGCCGGAATGGTTGAGCGGGGCCAGCACCCCGGAGGCCAGCTTGGCCGCTTCTTCCAAAACGGCTTCGGTCAGTTCCGGGCCGACGTCCTGGTCGGCGTAAACCGGCAAGGCGGCGACTTCGGCCAAGCCGGCCACTTCGTTGATGACGAACTGCATGTCGCGGGTCGGAGCGGAATAGGCGGTCACGGACATCTCCTGGAAAGGCGCGCACTACGAGGTCAAGGCGCGCGGCGCCTCGCGCGCGTCCGACCCTCAAGGCGCGAGTCGTGGCGCGGCGGGCGGCGCGGAGTCAACAGCGAAACGGTCAGCCGGCGGCTTTTAATTTGTCCAGCTCCTGGGCCATTTCGGGCATGGCGACGAACAAATCGGCGACCAGGCCGTAATCGGCCACCTGAAAGATCGGCGCTTCCTCGTCCTTGTTGATCGCGGCGATCACCTTGCTGTCTTTCATGCCGGCCAAATGCTGGATCGCGCCGGAAATGCCGACGGCGATGTACAGCTCGGGCGCGACCACTTTGCCGGTCTGGCCGACCTGATAGTCGTTGGGGACGAAGCCGGCGTCCACGGCCGCGCGGGAGGCGCCCACCGCCGCGCCGAGCTTGTCGGCGACCGCTTCCAGCAGCTTGAAGTTCTCGCCGTTGCCCATGCCGCGCCCGCCGGAAACGATGATCTTGGCGGCGGTCAATTCCGGCCGATCGGATTTGGTCAGCTGCTGGCCGACGAAACTCGATAGCCCGGCATCGGCGGCGGCGGTGACGGTTTCGACGGCGGCCGAACCGCCCGCGGCGGCGGCGGCCGGAAAGGCGGTGCCGCGTACGGTGATGGCCTTGACCGCGTCCCTGGATTGCACCGTGGCCAGCACGTTGCCGGCATAGATCGGCCGCACGAAGGTATCGGCGCTTTCCACCTTGATGATGTCGGAGATTTGCGCCACGTCCAATAAGGCGGCCACCCGCGGCATGACGTTCTTGCCGGCGGCGGTGGCGGGGGCGAGGATGTGGCTGTGACCGCCGGCGAGGCCGACCACCAGCGCGGCCACGTTTTCGGCCAACTGGTTGGCGTAATGGGGCGCGTCGGCGTGCAGCACTTTCTTGACGCCGGCGACCTTGGCGGCGGCCTGGGCGACCGCGCCGCAGTTGTGGCCGGCCACCAGGACAGCGATATCGCCGCCGAGTTGCGAAGCGGCGGTGACGGTGTTCAGGGTTGCCGCCTTGAGCGCGGCGTTATCGTGTTCGGCGATGACCAGGATGCTCATGGTGCGGTATCCGTGACGTTAGATGACGTGGGCTTCTTTGTGCAGTTTGTCGACCAAGGCGGCGACGGTGTCGACCTTGATGCCGGCTTGGCGCTTGGGGGGTTCTTGCACTTTCAACGTGGTCAGACGCGGGGCGACATCCACACCCAGATCGGCGGGCTTGAGCGTATCCAGCGGTTTTTTCTTCGCTTTCATGATGTTGGGCAACTTGACGAAACGCGGCTCGTTCAAGCGCAGGTCGGTGGTGACCACCGCTGGCAGTTTCAGCGCCACGGTTTCCAGGCCGCCGTCGACCTCGCGGGTGACGTTGGTTGTGCCGGCGTCGACCTCGACCTTGGAGGCGAAGGTGCCTTGCGCCCAACCCAACAAGGCCGCCAACATCTGACCGGTCTGATTGGCGTCGTCGTCGATGGCTTGCTTGCCCAGGATCACCAGATCGGGTTGTTCTTTATCGACCACGGCCTTGAGCAGCTTGGCGACCGCCAGCGGTTGCAGTTCGGCGTCGGTTTCCACCAGAATACCCCGGTCGGCGCCCATGGCCAATGCGGTTCTGAGGGTATCCTGACAAGCGGCTACGCCTAAAGAAACCGCCACGATTTCCTGGGCTTTGCCCGCTTCCTGCAAGCGTACGGCTTCTTCCACGGCGATCTCGTCGAACGGGTTCATGGCCATTTTGACGTTGGCGGTTTCCACGCCGGAACCATCGGCTTTTGCTCGAACCTTGACGTTGTAGTCAACGACCCGTTTTACGGCGACTAGTATTTTCATTGTTCACCTTTGCATGGGAGTGGTCGCGTATTGAAATGCATTGTCAGCGTGCGCCGGGAGGCAACGATTGCCCGGTCTTGCGCCCTCAGTATATTACAGGCTGGGCGATTCAGCCTGCGGCGAGGGAACGGGACGGTGGCTTCTGGACGAGACCGGCTCCCGATCCGCTCGATTATACTTGGTCAAGTTATGGTATTTAGTCCCTATCGGTGATGCAATTCATTTATCGATGCCGCTGGCGAACCCGCGCCGTTTGCTCGGAGGGGGGATTTCAGGCGTCCGACACGCTTCATAATGGTTTGAGGAGGGAACGTGATGATTGGTGCAGCGACTTTCAAGGCGCTGGTGCTGAACCAGCAAGGGGGTCGGACCGTGGCCGAGCTGACCACGTTGCGCGATGCCGACCTCCCGCCCGAAGAAGTATTGGTCGCCGTGGATTACTCCTCGCTCAATTATAAGGACGGTCTTGCGGTGACCGGCAAGGGCAAGATCGTGCGCCGGTTTCCGCTGGTGCCCGGCATCGATCTGGCCGGGACGGTGCTGGAGTCGGCGGCGCCGGCTTATCGGCCGGGCGATCGGGTGGTGCTGACCGGCTGGGGAGTGGGCGAAAGCTACTGGGGCGGTTATGCGCAGCGGGCGCGGGTCAGACCGGAGTGGCTGGTGCCGCTGCCCGAGCGGCTGGACAGCCGCCGGGCCATGGCCATCGGCACGGCGGGTTTTACCGCCATGTTGTCGGTGCTGGCTTTGGAGCAGGCCGGCATCAATCCTGATAAGAATAAACCCGTGCTGGTGACTGGCGCCAGCGGCGGCGTCGGCAGCGTGGCGGTGGCGCTCTTGTCGCACTTGGGCTATCGGGTCGCCGCGCTGACGGGCCGTCCAGAAAATGAAGCCTTCTTGCACGAAATGGGCGCGGATGAGGTGATCGGCCGCCAGCAAATGGATCAATCGTGCCGGCCGCTGGAAACCCAGCGCTGGTCCGGGGTCATCGATACAGTGGGTGGTCGGATCTTGGCGCGCGCGCTGGCGGAAACCGATTGCGGCGGCGCGGTGGCCGCCTGCGGCTTGGCGGGCGGCGTCGAGCTGTCCACCACCGTCATGCCGTTCATCCTGCGCGGGGTGAAATTGCTCGGGGTCGATTCGGTGTTGTGTCCGCCCGAACCGCGCCGCAAGGCCTGGAAACGGCTGGCGCGCGATCTGCCTGGGGCGACGCTGGATCGTGCGACCCAAGTGGTGGCGCTGGCGGAAGTGCCCCGCTTGGCGGAAGCGATCATGGCCGGCCAAGTACGGGGACGGGTGGTGGTCGATCCGAACGCCTGAAGCTTGCGGCGGTATTTCCCACTACAGCGCTCGGTCGTGTAGGCTATCTGGCACTCGCGTTCAGCAGCGGCTTTAGACCACCTCAACCGGAGAAAGGCATGTACTCGACGCACGAAGGCCACAACGACAGCATTCATGGGTATTATCTGGAAGATTTGAAGGTCGGTATGAGCGCGTCTCACGCCAAGACCGTCACCGAAACCGACGTGGTGATGTTCGCCGGCCTGACCGGCGACAACAATCCCGTCCATTGCAATGAGGAATTCGCCGCGCAGACGCGCTTCAAGGGCCGCATCGCGCACGGCATGTTCTGCGCCGGCCTGATTTCCTGCGTGGCGGGCACTCGCTTGCCCGGACCGGGCGCGGTGTACGTGGACCAACAGTTGCGTTTCACGGCCCCGGTGCGGATCGGCGATACCGTCACCGCCGTTTGTACGATCCAGGACATCAATTCGGAGCGGCGGCGGGTGGTGATGAAGACGGTCTGCACCGTCCAGGACCACGTCGTGGTCGAGGGCAGCGCGACCTTTTTGGTGAGCCGCCGCGCTTCTTGAGCCAGCTCGGCGAGCGGCTCGATCCGTCGGCCCGAGCGTCGCCGACGCTCACTCTTCCATCATGACCCGAAAGCCGGTCATCGCGTCGCGATAGTCGGGCTTGCGAGATTGGCGCTTGGCCGAGCGCAAATCGCCGGGTCCGTTGTTCCAAGAACCACCGCGGAGCACGCGCAGGCCCTCGTTGGCGCGTTTGTCCGAACAACCCTGCTCTTGACCGCCGTAACTGGGATCGTATTCCGAACAGGTCCATTCCCAGGCATTGCCGGCGACATCAAACAGGCCCAGGTTGTTGGGCTGGTAGCTGCCGACCGGCGCCGTCACCGCCTGGCGGTCGTCCAGACTGCCGACCGACGCCCCGGACGGGTCGTTGCGGTCGGAGAAGTTGGCGTAACGGGGATCGATGTCGTTGCCCCAATAATAACGGGTGGTGGTGCCGGCGCGGGCGGCGTATTCCCATTCCGCCTCGGTGGGCAAGCGGAAGCGTTTGCCGTTACCGACTTCCCAGGACAGCCATTCGACAAACGCTTTCGCACTGGCCCAATTCAGATTGACGGCGGGCTGCGCGTCGCGATTCAGGGGGCGTCCTTGATAGGCCCCGCTGTCGTGGTCGGGTTTGAAGCGACGGAATTGGGCGTTGCTGATCTCCGTGGCGCCGATCCAGAAGCCCTTGACGCAGACTTGATGGGAGTTTTCATCGCCCCCGCGATCCCGCTCGCTGCTCGGACTGCCCATGTTGAAGCAGCCTGCTTCGACCCAGGTCAGTTGCACGCCGGTCTTGGGCTCGGTCTGGACTTTGGAGCGGACGCCCGGCTGTTGGGCGGCGAGCAGTTCGGTCCGCACCGTCGCCACATCCGCGTGGTTGGGATTCAGCGCGGCCGCGCGCTCCAGATTGCTTTGGGCCGCCGCCCAATCCTTGGTGGCGATGGCGCTGCGCGATTGCCCCAGATAGCGCGCGAACTCCTGATCGCGTTGCCGGGCTTCTTCCTGGGCGATGCGGGCGTTGTCTTCTTCCTGGCGCTGCTGTTGAGTCTGCTGGGCCGCCGCCGCCGCCTGTCGCTGCTGTTCCTGGAGGGCGTGGTAATACTCATAGCCGAGCAGCCCGATGCCCGACAGGCCGGAGATGGCGAATACCATCATCAGAATCCAGCGCCAGTTGATCTGGGTGCGGGAGCTGTAGCTGATGGCGTCCAGACCCGGTTCGGCGGATAGCCCATCGTCCGCCGCACCGGGTCTGTAGCGCTCGTCCTCGCGGCGGGTGAGCGATGGGGGTGTGGCGCCGGGCGCGGCCGTTGGCGCAAATTCGGAGGGCGAGCTTTTGGCGGCCCGATTCGATGAGGCTTTCCTTAAATGCTCCACCGCCGATTGGGGCGGGCGGTTGAGCAAGGTCGGCATAGGCCCGGATTGGGACGGAGCGAGCGGTCGCGCCGTGCGGCCGCCCTCGGGGGAAGGGCTGGCGGCTCGCGGGTCGGAGCCGCCCGGTTTTTCCCAGACCTTGTCGTCCAACAAAGGGATGGATTCCCTGGGCTTCGCGCCTTGCAAGCCTTCCGCGCCGAAAGGTGGAGGGTTGTGGCTGTCAAAATCGGTCAGCGTCCAGCTGGAGATTTTATCGCCGGACACCGGCGGGCCGTCGTTCGGACGCTGGTAGGGAATCGAGGGTGGCGTGGGCGTTCCAACTGCTTTATTAGTGGGTTTGGAGCGGCGCTCCAGTCGGCTGGTGTCGCTCCAGGGATCGTCGTCGGGCAGCGTCAACGGTTTCGAAAGGACGGGCGGGCGGCCGAGGGGCGATCCGCCGTTGAGCGGCGATAGTTCCAGCAACTCGGGTTGCAGCTGCGGCACCTGGGAAAAATCGGGGCGGTCGTTGGATCGATCGGCGACCCGCAGGGCATCGCGCATGTCGGCGACGGTCTGAAAGCGTTCTTCGGGGCGGACGGCCAAGGCGCGGTCGGCCACTCGCAGCAGCGCGCGCGAATACAATCCGGCCCCGCATTCCACGGCGGGCTGCACCGGATCCTTGAGGACCCGCCCCGGCGCTTCGATGGGCGGCGCGCCGGTGATGCAGCGATACAAGACGGCGCCGAGCGCGTAAATATCGGTCCAGGGTCCGTAATCCTCACCGACCGTGACGTATTGTTCGATGGGTGAATAGCCGGGCGTCACCACGCTGGTGACACTGCGGGTGCGCCGGCCCAGGGCTTGGCGGGCGGCGCCGAAATCGATCAGCATGACCCGGGTGTCGGAACTGCGGATATAGAGATTGCTGGGCTTGAGGTCGCGATGCAGGTAGCCCTGGCCGTGGACCGCTTCCAAGGCTGGCATCACGTCATCGAGCAGGTGGCGCAATTCAGATTCGGGCAGGATGCCACCCCGCTGCAACAGGGCGCTTAAGGATTCGCCGTCTTCGTATTCCATGACGATGTAGGCGGAGCCGTTGGCGGTGAAATAATCCCGCACCCGCACCACGCACGGGTGGTTGATCTGCACCAGAATCTTGGCTTCGTCCAGAAACCGTTGCA
This sequence comes from Candidatus Competibacteraceae bacterium, assembly GCA_016713505.1. Taxonomy (NCBI): domain Bacteria; kingdom Pseudomonadati; phylum Pseudomonadota; class Gammaproteobacteria; family Candidatus Competibacteraceae; species Candidatus Competibacteraceae bacterium. Next base: position 1,014,922 of record JADJPA010000001.1, read on the forward strand.
GGCCCCAGTCGTAACAGGCCGGCTCGCCGCTGCGGGCGGGAATCTGACCTTGCGCGTTGGCGCGCACCGTGGTGCCGTTGTGATCGCGATAGGCCCATTCGGCCGGGAAATATTCCTTGATGGCGACCTGATTTTCGAGCGCCTCGTGAATGGCTCGGTAGGTGATGCCAAACCCGCCGGCGCCGAGGACTTTTTCAATCTGATAGCGATGGAGGTTGAAGCCCTTCGGCAGCGCGTTGGTTTCGTCGGTCATCTGGCTTCCCTTTCAGTCGTTGGGCGCGAGTTCGGGCTTGAGCGCGGCGGTGAAGGTCGAAGGTTAGCGGCGGTCGCCGTGAAACAGCGAGGCGAAACTGGCGGAAACCCGGCGCAGCCAATGCTCGGAGGCAACCGTCGTGCCAGCACCGGCGCGCAGCAGGATCAAGGTCGCGTTGTCGGCGATTTTCCCCCCGCGGCGGGCTGCTTGGTCGGCCAGGGCGCGGGCGGCGGCGGCGGGACCGTGAACTTGGGTGGTTTCCCACAGCTCGGGTTCGGTCACATATTCCCAGACCCCATCCGAACACAGCGCCAGCAAATCACCGTCTTGGACGGCAAGCTGGCCGCTGTCCGGCTTGGGCGTTTCCGCGCCGCCCAGACACCGGTAAAGCCGGTTCTGCGCCGGATGGCTCGCCATGTCGGATTCGTCGATTTCTCCCAGATCCATCAACAATTGTACGGCCGAATGGTCGCGGGTTCGCATCAGGCGCTGGCCGTGCCGGAAATGGTACAGCCGGCTGTCGCCGATATTCAACCAGTGCGCCTGAGACCGGTCGAGCCAGACCGTCACCACGGTGCTGCGCGCGGTTTCCGAGCGGGCGTTGATGGCCTCGTGCATCCGCTGGCACAATCGTTCGAGCGCGTCCGCCGGCTCGGCGCGTAGCGACTCCGACGAGTTCTGGGCGAAGTCGCGGGCGACATCGACCACGATCTGCGCCCCCAGGGCGCCATCGAGATGACCGCCCATGCCGTCCGCGACGAGAGCCAGCAACCCTGTCTGGTCGGGGCTCTGAAAAATACCCCAGCGATCCTGTTGTTCTTGACGCCCGCCTTGCTGGCTGGCGGCCCCTTGATCCCAGCCGGGGGCAAGATGCGGTTCGCGAGCGCTCATGTCGCCCCTCCCCGCTGCTCGGCGGCGACGGGAGCGCGCAACCGATGCGTTCGGGGGGCAATCCGAGCGGTGGTAGGGCAGGTGGCGCGAGAAAATCGCCCGGACATGAAAGTCTCCTTAATAGCACGTTCGCGGGGAGCGACAAAACGACCCAACCGTCATGGCTGATCCACCGGTCAGGCGCCATGACCAACCCAGTCCATCGGCCGGCAGGGGCGTGGCTCGCGGCGTCTTGCCGCCGGTCGGGTCACGGCGCATTCCATCTAGCATACGAACCATCGTTGCCGCGGGCAAGTCGGCGCGACAGGGTTTGGGGCTCGCCTACAACAGTTTAAGCACTTCTCCGGCGTGGTTGGCGCAATCGGGTTTGTCGATGATATGGGCGATATGGCCGCTTTCATCGATGATGTAGGTCATCCGGTTGGCAATACCTAGCAAGTTTCTTGCCGCTCCCATCAAGCCGTCACCCGCGGCACCATAGGCTTGGGTGACGGTGGAATCGGTATCGGCGATCAGGGGGAAGCTTAGGTGGTATTTTTTCGTGAAGCGTTGGTGTGAGGCGACATCCTGGGTGGACACGCCGAGAATGTCCGCACCCTTGTCGCGGATGGCCTGATGGTGGTCGCGCAGGGAACAGGCTTGCTGGGTGCAGCCTGGCGTATCATCCATCGGATAAAAGTAAAGCACCAATTTTGTGCCGAAATAATCGGACAGTTTGACGGAGCTGCCATCGGTCGTGGTAGCGCTGAACAGCGGGGCGGGGTCACCAATTTTCAATTTCATTATTTTGCGCTCGCGGGTAAGGTATAGGATGGATTTCGGGTGGTTTTGAAAAGTTTAGGACAAATTGACCGTTGGGGTCAGCGCGTGAATCGGCCGGAGCGGGCGGGCGCTTTGAGGTGATGCCTTGGAGCGTCTGTCTCGGTATTTGATAGAGTGTTTAGAAAAAACTTCCAGGCCGGCGCGCCGCTACAGACCGCCGCTGGCCTGGGGTTGACGGCGCTAGAGTTGGATTGTGCTTGTTGGGTACGGTCAGTGATCGTGATCGAGGCGATTTATTCCAGCAAACCGCGGGAGGGGAGAATGGAAAAAATTTGGTTAAAAGAATATCCCTCGGGTGTTCCGGCCGAAATCGATGTGGATGAATTTTCCTCCTTAAAAGATATTTTAGAAAAGAGCTGCCAGCGTTTTGCAGAGCTGCCGGCCTATTCCAACTGGGGTGTCACCCTGCACTATCGCGACATCGACCGGCTCAGCCGCGATTTTGCGGCGTTTCTGTACGGTCTGGGTTTGAGCAAGGGCGCTCGGGTCGCGCTCATGATGCCCAACATCCTGCAATATCCGGTGGCGCTGTTTGGCGTGCTGCGCGCCGGGATGGTGGTGGTGAACGTCAATCCCCTCTATACGCCCCGCGAGCTGGAACACCAATTGAACGATTCCGGCGCGGCCGCCATCGTCATCGTCGAAAATTTCGCGCATACCTTGCAAGACGTGCTGAGCAAGACCCCGCTCAAGACGGTGGTCATGACCCAATTGGGCGATTTGTTTCCCTGGCCCAAGCGCCTTTTGGTCAATTTCGTGGTAAAGCATATCAAGAAGCGGGTGCCGGCTTGGACTATCCCCGGTACCGTCTCCTTCGGCGGCGCCCTGAAAGCCGGCGCCGGTCAGGCGCTGCCGGCAGTGTCGCTGACGCACGACGATCTAGCGTTTTTGCAATACACCGGTGGCACCACCGGGGTGGCCAAGGGTGCGATGCTGAGCCACGGTAACCTGGTGGGAAACTTACAGCAGACCTCCGCTTGGCTGAGCCCGTTTTCCAGACCCGCCGAAGAAACCATCATCACCGCATTGCCGCTTTATCATATTTTCTCGCTGACCGCCAATTGCCTGACCTTCATGAAAGTCGGCGGCCACAACATCCTCATCACCGACCCCCGCGATCTGCCGGGCCTCATCAAGGAACTCAGCAAACTGCGCTTCACGGTCATCACCGGCGTGAACACCTTGTTCAACGCCTTGTTGCACGCGCCGGGTTTCGACCGGTTGGATTTCAGCGCCCTTAAATTCAGTCTGGGAGGAGGCATGGCGGTACAGCGCGCGGTGGCGGACCATTGGAAGCAGTTGACCGGCGCTCCGTTGATCGAGGCCTACGGCTTGACCGAAACCTCACCGGCGGTCTGCATCAATCCCCTGAATCTAGCGGACTACAACGGCAGCATCGGTTTGCCGATTCCCTCCACCGAATTGTCGATCCGCGATGACGAGAACCGTGAAGCGGGCATCGGCCAGGATCGGGTCGGTGAAATTTGCGTGCGCGGCCCCCAAGTGATGCGCGGCTATTGGAACCGTCCCGACGAGACCGCCAAGGTGATGACCGAGGACGGGTTTCTGCGAACCGGCGACATCGGTTACATGGACGAGCGCGGCTACACCCGGATCGTGGACCGCAAGAAAGACCTAATTCTGGTGTCGGGCTTCAACGTCTATCCCAACGAGATCGAGGACGTAGTAGCCTTGCATCCGGGCGTGCTGGAAGTGGCCGCCGTGGGGGTGCCGGACGAGAAATCGGGCGAGGCGGTCAAGATCGTGGTGGTCAAGAAAGACCCGGCGCTGACGGCCGAGGCGCTGATCGCGCATTGCCGCCAGTACCTGACCGGTTACAAGGTACCGCGCCGGGTCGAATTCCGCAAAGAGTTGCCGAAGACCAATGTCGGCAAGATCCTGCGTCGGATGCTGCGCGATACCGAAGCGGGCGGGACCGGCGCGGGCGGCTGAACCGTCATCTCACTGCGGCGCTCACGCGGTCGCGGTCGCCGGCCGGGCCTCGAAGGCGCGCGCGATCCAATCGAGCAGGTAATCCGCCATCTCCCGCCAGTTTGCTTCCAACATCATGGCGTGCGCCATGTTGGGGCAAATATGGCATTCGGCGCGGTAGAAGCGAGCGGTTTCCCTGACCAATGCCGGCGAGACGAAGATATCGTGCTGGGCGCCTAGGACCAGAACGGGTATTGACAGCGAACCCGGTCTCAGTCGCAGCGGATTCAACCCCATCATATCCAGCGACACCACCTGCGATTCGGCTTGCACGTAATTGAAAAACTTGCGGAGTTTTTCGGCGGGCAGGTCCGGCGAAAACAGCAGCCGGCGCATCATATCGAGCGAGCCGTAACTGGGACCGAAGAGCGAAAACAGCGCCATCTGCTGGAACAGGAACGGGTGGCTCATCGCCATGTGCAGGTTGGATGGCAGCAGCCCCTGCGGCGGTACGGAACCCATCAATACCATGCCCGCGACCGAGGGCGAGCTTTCCAAATATTTTTGGACCACCATGCCGCCCATCGAATGCCCGATCACCAAGGGCGGGTGCGATAGATCAGCGACCGCTTGCGCCAGATCGGCGACGTAATCGGCCAGCCGCCAGATATGCAAGCGATCCCGGCCCTCGCTGCGCCCGTGACCGCGCAGGCTGAACGCGTGGGTTTCGTAACCGTTTTCAGCGAAGTAAGGTAAAAAATACTCATCCCATAGGCGAGCGTCGCTGAAGGAGCCGTGGACGAATAGCAGCGGCGGCCCTTTGGGAGCCGTTTTTGGGGAGCGGCTGACTCTGTCAAGATACATCGTAGCTTCCTGACGGTGAACGAGAACTAAGACAGCAACACCCTAGCAGATTTCGGGTGCGGCGGCTTGATGCAAACGGCTACGACCGTGCAACGATCCCGCTGGCGTTCTGGAGCGAGCCGACTGGCAGCGGCCTCACGACCACGTCGGATAACGCAAGTGAAGATACCGCTGTTCGGCGATCAGAATGGAAAACGGGATCTCCTTGCCAAGATGCAGCGCGACATGATCGTTTTGGACGCGGACCACGGTTCCCTCGATTTTCGCCTGCGCGCCGCGCCGGAAGCGGAGCACGCCCCCGACCTTATCGCCCGGCTTGGGGGACGGCCGGCCGGAGGTGATATAGCGCAAGCCCCGCACCGAGACGTCGATGACGGCCAGCGCTTGATTTTCGACGGTCAAGGTCGGCCGTTCCGAGAGCGGAAAACGGATGCGGTGAAACTCGCGCAATTCTTGAGGAGGCAATGGGGAAGGCATGGCTACAAACCGGGTTCCAGGGGTGGCCAAAGACGTAATTTTGCCCAGGTTCGGTAGTGGCTGAGCAAGTGGCGTTCCTCGCCGCGCAGGATCGCGAACGGAATTTCGCTATCGGGCATGTGGAGCGCGATCGCACAGTTTTGGAGGCGGATGACCGAACCGCGAACGACCGTTCGGGCATTGCCTGGGAACAGCAGCGGGCCTTCCACGAGGGTTCCGGCCGGTGGCGAAAACCCACGTCGGTGGAACTCGCGTTTTTCCGGTTCCGCCGGTGGCGCGCTCATGGAGGACGCGGTCCTGGCCGAGAGGGCCGGGGCAACGCAGCCACGGCGGGGTCCGACGGGCAAACGGCTTTGACTTCACAGCGCAGGCGCCCTTCACCCAGCAGCGCTTCGACGATTTCGCCGGCCATCGCCTCTCCCGCCCGGCGTAAAATGACGCCGCCGTCGGGCCGGCGCAGGATCGCATAGCCTCGATGCAAGGTGGCGAGCGGGCTCAAGGCGTGCAACTGGTCGCTCAGCTGGTTCAGCCGTCGGGAAGCGAGTCGGGTGTTCTGGCGCAGGGCAAGGTGCAAGCGCGCCGAAAGCGCGTTCAGGCGCCGCTCTTCGTGGCGCGCTCGAAGCAGGGGGGTCTGAGCCTGCAAGCGTTGCGTCAGGCCGGTCAAGCGAGACCGACCGCGATGCAGGTGAGCGCGCCACGCCCGCTGCAAGCGCTGCTCCAGTTCGTCGAGTCGCTGGGCGTGACCGTGCAGGCGACCGCGCGGATGCAGGCGCAGGAGCCGCTTTTCCAGCACCTCCAACTGCTGGAATCGGTCGCTGACCTGGCGCTGGGTCCGCTGTTGCAGGAGCTCGGCCAGCCGTCGGACTTTATCGAGCCACTCCGCGAAATCGGGGCTGGCCAGTTCCGCCGCCGCCGTGGGCGTGGCCGCGCGCAAATCGGCGGCGAAGTCGGCGATGGTGCTATCGGTCTCATGGCCGATCCCGGTGACCAGCGGCACGGCGCACTCGCAAATGGCGCGGGCGACGATTTCCTCGTTGAAGGCTTGCAAGTCTTCCAGCGAGCCGCCGCCGCGCACCAACAGCACCACATCGCAATCCCGGCGCTGGGAAGCCAGGCGCAGGGTTCGGGCGATACGTTCCGTCGCGCCTTCGCCCTGCACCGGAACCGGATAAAGCAGGACCGGCAGGCTGGGGCAACGCCGGCCCAGGGTGGCGAGCACGTCGCGGATGGCCGCGCCGGTGGCTGAAGTGATCACGCCGATCCGCCGCGGAAAGCGGGGCAGGGGTTGCTTGCGCTCCGGCGCGAAGCAGCCTTCCCGCTCCAGGCGGAGCCGCAGTTCGTCATAAGCCCGCCGCAGCGCGCCGGCGCCGGCTTCCTCCACATAGTCGACGATGATTTGGTAGTCGCCGCGCGGCTCGTAAACGCTGACCCGCCCCCGCGCCAGCACCTGCTGGCCGTTGCGCGGGCAATCCCGGAACAGAAAAGCGCGATTTTGAAACAGCGCGCAGCGAATTTGCGCGCGGGCGTCCTTGAGCGAAAAATACAGGTGTCCCGAGGAGGGTCGGGTCAGATTCGAGACCTCGCCTTCCACCCAAAGCGTCGGAAATTGGCCTTCCAGCAACGCCCGCGCTTCCTGGTTCAAACGGGAGACGGTATACGGCTCGCGGCGTGGGGCGATGGTCGCGGTCATGGAATTTTTGGCGATTCGTTTATCAAAGGGGTGGCAAAGCTTATAATTTCCCGCTTGTTTCCCAAGTTGTTCCGAGACGCCCATGCGCATTGTTCAAGAAGCCCTTACCTTCGATGATGTCCTGCTTCTCCCGGCTTATTCCGCGGTGCTGCCCAAGGACGTAAACCTCAAGACCCAACTGACCCGAGCCATCACCTTGAATATTCCGCTGTTGGCGGCGGCGATGGACACGGTCACCGAATCGCGGCTGGCCATCGCTTTGGCGCAAGAAGGCGGTATCGGCATTATCCATAAGAATATGCCGATTGAAAAACAGGCGCACGAGGTGCGGCGGGTCAAGAAGTACGAAAGCGGCGTCATCAACGATCCGATCGTCACCGCGCCGAACACCACGATTCGCGAGGTGTTGGCGCTGACCCGCGCCCACCACATTTCCGGCGTGCCGGTGGTGGACGGGGAAGATCTGGTCGGCATCGTCACCAGCCGCGACTTGCGCTTCGAGGACAACATGGCCGCGCCGGTGCGCACCATCATGACGCCCAAGGAACGCTTGGTGACGGTGCGGGAAGGTGCCAGCCGCCAGGAAATCATCGAACTGCTGCACAAGCATCGCATCGAGAAAGTGCTGGTGGTCAACGACCGCTTTGAGCTGCGGGGCATGATCACGGTTAAGGATATCCAGAAATCCAGCGATTTTCCCAGCGCCTGCAAGGACGAATGGGGCCGGTTGCGGGCCGGCGCGGCGGTCGGCACCGGCGGCGATACCGAAGAACGGGTGACGGCGCTGGTGGCGGCCGATGTGGACGTGATCGTAGTGGACACCGCCCACGGTCATTCCCGCAACGTGCTCGACCGAGTGCGCTGGATCAAAGCGAACTATCCGAAGGTGCAGGTCATCGGCGGCAACATCGCCACCGCCGCCGCCGCCCGCGATCTGGTGGAAGCGGGCGCGGATGCGGTCAAGGTCGGCATCGGCCCCGGCTCGATCTGCACCACCCGCATCATCGCCGGGGTCGGCGTCCCGCAAATCAGCGCCGTGGCCAACGTCGCCGAAGCGCTGCGCGATTGCGACGTGCCGGTGATCGCCGACGGCGGGGTGCGTTATTCCGGTGACTTTGCCAAGGCGATCGCCGCCGGCGCGCACGCGGTGATGATCGGCAGTTTGTTCGCCGGCACCGAGGAAGCGCCGGGCGAAGTCGAATTGTTTCAGGGCCGTTCCTATAAATCTTATCGGGGCATGGGCTCCATCGGAGCGATGACCCAGCAGCACGGGTCCAGCGATCGCTATTTCCAGGAAGGCAGCGCGGTGGAGAAGCTGGTTCCGGAAGGTATCGAGGGCCGGGTGCCTTATAAGGGCAGTATGCTGGCGATCATCAATCAGCTGACGGGCGGCCTGCGCTCCAGCATGGGTTATGTCGGCTGCCAGGACATCGCCGAGATGCGAACCAAGCCGGCCTTTACCCGAGTCACCTCGGCCGGAATGCGCGAGAGTCATGTCCACGACGTGACCATCACCAAGGAAGCGCCGAATTATCGGGTGGATTGAAGGCCGCTCACCCCCCCCCCATTCCAGCCTTCCCCGCCACCGGGGAAGGGGACGACACCATGACCGCACGCGACATCCATCTCGACCGTATTCTCATTATCGATTTCGGCGCTCAATATACCCAGCTGATCGCCCGTCGGGTGCGGGAAATCGGGGTCTATTGCGAGATTTATCCCTACGACGCCGATCCGGCCGCGCTGCGCGCGTTTCAGCCGCGCGGCATTATTTTATCGGGCGGTCCGGAATCGACCACCGTGGCGGCTGGCCCTCGCGCCCATCAGATCGTGTTCGACCTGAACGTGCCACTGCTTGGGATCTGCTACGGTATGCAGACCATGACGATGCAGTTGGGCGGTCTGGTGGAATCGGCGGACCACCGCGAATTCGGATACGCCCAGGTCCGCGCCCATGCGCATTCCGCGCTGCTGCGCGACATCGAAGATCATGCCAGCCCGGAAGGCTACGGTTTGCTGGATGTATGGATGAGCCACGGCGACCGGGTGACCGTGCTGCCGCCCGGCTTCACGCGCATCGCCAGCACGCCGACCTGCCCCATCGCCGGCATGGCCGATGAGGAACGACGCTGGTACGGGGTGCAGTTTCATCCCGAGGTGACCCATACCCGGCAGGGCGAGCGCATCCTGCGGCGCTTCGTGCTGGAGATCTGCGCTTGTGTGCCGCTGTGGACCACCGGCAACATCATCGAAGACAGCATCGCCAGCATCCGCTCGCAGGTGGGCGATGATGAGGTGTTGTTGGGTCTGTCCGGCGGGGTGGATTCCTCGGTGGTGGCGGCCTTGCTGCACCGGGCCATCGGCGAGCAATTGACCTGCGTGTTCGTGGACACCGGCCTGCTGCGCTTGCATGAGGGCGATCAGGTGATGCGCACCTTCAGCCAGCATCTCGGGGTGCGGGTCGTCCGGGTGGATGCCGAGCGCCGGTTCTTGGCCGCGCTGGCCGGCGTCACCGACCCCGAACAAAAGCGCAAAATCATCGGCGGGCTGTTCGTCACGATTTTCGAGGAAGAAGCGCGGCGGTTGCGCGACAGCAAGTGGCTGGCGCAAGGCACCATCTACCCCGATGTGATCGAATCGGCGGGGGCGAAAACCGGCAAGGCCCACGTCATCAAATCCCATCACAACGTCGGCGGCTTGCCGGCGGACATGCGGATGAAGCTGGTCGAGCCGCTGCGGGAACTGTTCAAGGATGAGGTGCGGCGCTTGGGTTTGGAGTTGGGGTTGCCTTCCGAAATGGTCCACCGCCATCCGTTTCCCGGCCCCGGTCTGGGCGTGCGTATTTTGGGTGAAGTGCGCAAGGACTACGCGGATTTGCTCCGGCGGGCCGATCACCTCTTTATCGAGGAACTGCGCCGGCACGATCTCTATGATAAAACCAGTCAGGCTTTCGCGGTGTTTCTGCCGGTCAAATCGGTCGGGGTGATGGGCGACGGCCGCCGCTACGACTTTGTCATCGCCTTGCGCGCGGTCGAGACGGTGGATTTCATGACCGCCCGTTGGGCGCAGTTGCCTTATGAGTTTCTCGACCTGGTGTCGCGGCGGATCATCAACGAGGTGGCCGGTATTTCTCGGGTGGTCTACGACATCTCCGGCAAGCCGCCGGCGACCATCGAATGGGAATGATCGTCGCTTCTCATCTCAAATCTTTTGCAATTTTAAATTTTATATAGGTTATTAAACATGGAGTATAGGCGGGAAATAGATGGACTGAGAGCTTTAGCGGTCATTCCAGTTATGTTTTTCCACGCTGGATTTCAAGCTTTTAGTGGCGGATTCGTGGGTGTGGATGTTTTTTTCGTCATCAGTGGCTACCTGATTACTTCAATTATACTGGCTGAAAAACACGCTGGAACCTTCTCGATTGTAAACTTTTACGAGCGTAGGGCACGGCGTATACTTCCAGCATTGTTTTTTATGATGTTGGTGTGCTTGCCATTTGCTTGGTTGTGGCTATTGCCGGAAGATATGAAAAGCTTTTCACAGAGCTTGGTCGCTGTTTCCGGTTTTGCGTCAAATATATTGTTTTTTTGGACAACCAATTATTTTTCAACCGCCGCTGAGTTTAAGCCGCTGTTACATACCTGGAGTTTGGCTGTAGAGGAACAGTATTATTTATTGTTTCCACTCTTTTTGATATTAGGCTGGAGATGGGGAAAACGCTGGCTTATTACGGCGCTAGCCGTTATCGCCGTTTTTAGCTTGGTGGCCGCGCAGTGGGGTTCATTTAAATATCCAGTGTTTGCATTTTTTTTATTGCCGACACGTGCTTGGGAAATTCTAATTGGAGCATTGGCCGCATTTTATCTGTTTGCAAATAATAAAAATGATAAAACTGTATTGGGGATACCAATCGGCGAGTTAGCGAGTGTTGTTGGTTTTTTGTTGATCGTTTATGCGGTATGTATGTTTGACAAAAAGACGCCCTCGCCAAGTTTGTATATATTAGTGCCGACTGTTGGAGTGGTGCTTATCATTTTGTTTGCTACCTCGCAAACACTGATTGGCAAATTCCTCGGCAGCAAACTGTTGGTGGGTGTTGGCCTGATCAGTTATAGTGCATATTTGTGGCATCAGCCGCTGTTTGCGTTCGCGCGACACAGAAATATTTATGAACCCAGCAAGTCTTTACTCATTAATTTATTGGTTGCTTCGATATTGTTTGCGTATTTGAGCTGGAAGTATATTGAGATGCCGTTTAGAGGCAGGCAGCGGATTAAACGCAATCAAGTGTTTTGGTCTGCTGCCTTGTGCAGTATTTTTTTTATATCGTTCGGTTTGCTGGGAAGTCTTAATAAAGGCTACCCTAATAGTTTTAATAGGGTTTCAAATGAGGTATTGACGTTCTCGGATATTGATATGCCTCGAATTGACAACGGTTGGTGTTTTTATAGTGTCGATTCCATCAATAGTCTTCCTGTGGGCGACCAAGGCTTGAAATGTGTGTTAGGTGATAAAAATTCTCCTGTCAAAGGACTTTTATTCGGAGATTCATATGCCGCACAGTACGAACCTTTTTGGAACATTATTGGCGAAAAAAGCGCTGTTAGTATAAAGTCAATTACCACTAATTGGTGCTATCCAGCACTGACGGATCAATTTATTGGTTTAACTTCATCCAGAGCATATGCCCAGTGTCTTTGGGATAGGCGTTATTTGGCTGAGTATCTTTCTAACTATGATTTTGTTATATTTGGTGGAAATTGGGCAGAAGTAAACGAGCAGAATAAAATATCTGATGTCTATGATATGATTGCTCATGCTGTCAATAAGACTCAATTGGTCATCATAATGGCATCGCCATCACAATTTGATTCTGATGTCGGTTTACTTTATAAAAAATCAGTTTTTTATAAAGAAAAATTTGATATAAAGAAAATAGCGCAGCACCGTAATATTGGTGCTATTGAGATGAATAAGCAGCTTGAAGAATTATCTAAAAAAAATCCCAATATTCTTTATATTGACCAAAATTCACTTTTCCATGTGGATGGTCTGCCATCCGATTTATCAAGAGCCAATATCCCCTATAGTTTTGACGGTAAACATATCAGTATTTATGGGTCAAAACAGGCTGCTTATTCATTCCTTAAAACTGGTCGTTATAGCGAGTATGTTGAAAAGATATCCCAGCTGAAACCCGTCGCTGGAAAGTAGCCGATGTTCATAGGCTGGATGTGAGCTAAAAATAACTGTTTGTACCCACTCCGACAGGAAGAAATAGAGGTTATGTCTGAGTCATCGGAACATCCGTCGTTGGAGTTGCTCGGACTGTCGGATAGCGAGCGGGGAGCGCTGACGCTGTCCAGCTTGGACCATTTGCACGAAGCGATCAGCATCGTCGACAAGGACCTGCGGTTGCAGGTCTGGAACCGGCGCTTTGCCGAGCTGCTGGATTTTCCCCCGGAACTGTTGCGGGTCGGCCTGCCCTTCGCCGTGCTGTTCGGCTATAACGCCCGGCGCGGGGAATACGGCCCTGGAGCGCCCGAAGTACAGGTCGCGGAACGGATCGAGCTGGCCTCGCACTTTGAAAGCCACGATTTCGAACGAACCCGCCCGAACGGCACGGTGTTGGGCATCCGCGGCGAACCGATTGCCGACGGTGGTTTTATCACGGTTTACGAAGACATCACCGCTCGCAAACAGGCCGAGGCCAAACTGCGGGACAGCTACGAGCGCTTGGAGGCGCGGGTCGACGAGCGCACCGCCGAATTGCTGGCGCTGAACCAACAACTCGCTCAGGAAATCGAGGAACGCAAACGTGTCGACACAGCCTTGCGCGAGAGCGAAAACCGGGTCCGCTTGATCACCGACACCGTGCCGGTGTTGATCGCTTACCTCGACGACCAGCAACGCTATACCTTCGTCAACCAGAAACATGCCGAATGGTTCGGTATGCCGGCGGACGCCTTCCTGGGTCAGACCTTCGGTGAACTGTTGGAGCCGGCGCTGGCGCGACGGCTGCGGCATCATGTGACGACGGCGCTCGACGGGCGCGGCGCGCATGTCGAATACGAGCTGGCCACGGCCACGGGCCGGATGTACGTACGATCCTATTTTATTCCCCACGTTTCCTACCGCGAGGAATACGGCGAGAACCGCGTGGTCGGCTGCTTCGTGCTCGGTGAAGACCTGACCGAGTACCGACAAGCGCAAATGGCGCTCAGCCAAGCCCAAAAGCTCAAGGCGGTCGGCCAGCTGACCGGCGGCATCGCGCACGATTTCAATAACCTGCTGACCATCATCTTAGGCAATCTGGCGGCGGTCGAGGAAAGTTTGCGCGAGCGACCCGAGCAGTATAAGGCGGTCAGCACCGCGATGAACGCCGCCCGGCGCGGCGCGGATCTGACCCGTCGGCTGCTGGCGTTTTCCCGCCGTCAGACCTTGCAACCGTGCCTGCTATCGCCGCGCCAGCAGTTACAGGAGATCGCCGAACTGCTGAAGCGAACCTTGGATGCCAGCATCGAACTAGAAACGGTGGCCGACGCCGCGGCTTGGAGCATTTGGGTCGATCCGGGCCAACTGACCAACGCCGTGCTCAATCTGGCGATCAACGCCCGCGATGCCATGCCCGACGGGGGTCTGTTGCGGATCGAGGCCGAAAACGTGACGCTGGATACCGCCTACGCCAGCCGCTATCCCGATGTGGTGCCCGGTGATTACGTACGCTTCACCATCGCGGATACCGGAGCCGGCATGGCCCCGGAGGTGCTCGAACAAGCCTTCGAGCCTTTTTTCACCACGAAAGGGGTCGGAGCGGGCACCGGTTTGGGTCTGAGCATGGTGTACGGTTTCGTCCAGCAATCCGGCGGTCAGGTCCGAATCCGCAGCCAGTTGGGCGGCGGAACCACCGTGGAATTGTACCTGCCAAGGTATGTATCCAAAGGTAAAAGGCGGATGCCCGGTGCGCCGGTGGGTGCGTCGGTCGATGAAAGCCCGTTGCGCGGCAGGGAATCGATTTTGCTGGTGGAGGACGACCCCGATGTGCGGGATTTCGTGGCGCGCGCGCTGCTCGGGCTGGGCTATACCGTCCGCGAGGCCGCAAACGGCAAGATCGCTTTGGAAATCGTGGATACCGATGCGTCGCTGGATTTGCTGTTGAGCGACATGACGATGCCGGGGGGTATCAGCGGCCTGGAGTTGGTGGCCGCGGCGCGCCAGCGGCGTCCGACCCTCAAGATCCTCTGTATGTCGGGCTATTCCGATCAGATGGTCGCGGGGTTGAAATCGTTGGAGTGCTCGTTGCTGGAAAAACCGTTTCTGAAGCAGGATTTGGCGCGGGCGATCCGCTCGACCTTGGATCGACCCGGCGAGCCGACCCGCCCTATTCACCCCGCGTAGCCGCCATGGATGAGCGGCCGACGCCGCACGGCGAGCGGGATCATTATTGGATGCGAAAAGCACTGGAACTGGCCCGGTTGGCGGCGAGCGCCGGCGAAGTGCCGGTCGGAGCGGTGCTGGTGCGCGGCGATGAGGCCATCGGCGAGGGTTGGAATCAGCCGATTGGAGCCTGCGATCCCACCGCTCATGCCGAAGTGGTGGCGCTGCGGGCGGCGGCGCTGCGGGCCGGTAATTATCGCTTGGTCGACAGCACGCTGTATGTCACGCTGGAACCGTGTCCGATGTGCGCCGGCGCCATGGTCCAGGCCCGAGTGGCGCGCGTGGTGTTCGGCGCCGCCGACCCGCGCGCCGGTTCGGCCGGCTCGGTGTTCAATCTGCTGCAAGCCCAAGCGTTAAACCATCGAGCCGAAATCCTGGCCAACGTACTGGCTGACGAGTGCGCGGTTTTACTGCGGGACTTCTTCCGCGCCCGCCGTGGCAAGCCCGCCGCTGATGGGACCACGGTCAGCGCTGGTTGAACCCGCTGTCGTTGTATTGAGGCGGTTGCGGTTGTGAGAACCGGGGCCGCCAAGGCTGCTGGGGCGGTGGTTCCTGGAAGCGCGGTGGTTCCTGAAAGCGTTGCCGGCTCTGCTGCTGGATGAGCTGCTGTTCCGCTTCCTGGCGTTGCCTTTCCGCCAGCAGGGCTTGTCGCCGTTCGTCCTCGCGCTGCTTTGCCAGCCGAGCTTCCCGACGCAAGCTCAAAAGAACTTCGCTTTTGGGAGCCGCGCGCAAGCCTCGGTTGATATAAGCCAGCCCTTCATCCGTCCGGCCTTGCTGCAAGCTCTGGCGGGCGATTTCCTGATAATAGGTGGTGATGCGCTGGACGCCTTCCAGGGCGGTAGGGTTGGTGGGTTCCAATTCGAGCACGCGTTGGTAGGTGCGTAGGGCATTGCCGCTGGCCGGAGAGGTCAGCCGCCGGTTCTCCATTTGCTGTCGGGCGTCGGCCAACAACTGCTCGATTTCCTGGGGCGACGCCGGCGGTGGAACGGGAACGGGTTCGCCAGTGGCTGAGATGGTCGGCGGTGGGACGGTGGCACCCGGTTGCCCGGTCGCCGCGGTCGCTGGTTGTTGCACGGCGCCAGCGGCCGGAGTCCCCGGCGCGGCAGTCTCCGATCCGGGCGCGGGGCCGGCTTGCGCGGGACCGGCGGCAGCGGGTTGCCCGGTCGCGGCGGTTGTCGGTTGCGGGGCGGCCGGATCTGGAGGCGGTGGCGCCGCGGTTTCCGGCTCGGTCGGAGGGATGGCCTTGTGTACGGTGATGGCGCCGGTCGGAGCGGGAAGCGGCTCGGAAGCCGGGGCCGGAGGCGCGGGGGGCTGTTGGGCGGCAGCGACAGCCTCGGCCTTTGGCGCCTGGGGTTGCGGAGGAAGCGCCTCAGTGGCTGGCGTCTCGGCTTGCGCGGGCCGCGCCGGATCGGCATCGGGTTGACCGCCGCCCGCCAGCGCGGGCGCTGCGGGATTGGCGGGCGCGGGTGCTTTGGCAACGACTGGCTCGTTGATGGCAATATTTTTCAGTAATTGCGGCAAATCCTGGAGCAAGGGAATTTGCCAGAAAAAGAAAATACCGGCTGCGGTCGCAACGAACACAGCGCCGAAATAAAGCGCCAAGCGTTTCAGCCACGTTAGCAGCGCGCTTTGTGAGGGTCGGGGAGTCGGGCCGGGCCTGGTTTCAGCCGAACTCGGATCAGGAGCGGTCGCCACGATGGCGGGATCGGCGGCTGAGGGCGTATCGGCCGCGGCTTGGGCCATGCCAGGGGTGTAAGGCACTTCTGAAGAAGGGTAAATTTTGAGCATGAATATCAGCCCCGAAATCGCTCAAGGGGATTGGCAAAACGGTGGTATAGGATAAAATATAAAGCTATTTCGCTTTTGCTCCAACTAAATTCCTTCCGGAGAGGTACCGAAGCGGTCACAACGGCGCCGACTCGAAATCGGATGGGGGTCTAACCGCCCCACGTGGGTTCGAATCCCACCCTCTCCGCCAATCCATGCGTCACCCGCCAGCTTCACCTCCTGGCCAGCCCAACGGATCGTGCTGAAAATGAGCTTTCACGCGCTCCGCCGCGCCGGTCCCTAGAGGGTTCCCAGCACCTCGCTCAACCGGGTCACGCCCCGGATCTCCATGCCTTCCGCTCGGTTGCCGCGCCGGGGCAAGTTCGCCCGGGGGACGACGGCTTGCTTGAAACCATGCTTGGCGGCTTCGCGCAGCCGTTCTTCCCCGTTGGGGACCGGCCGGATTTCTCCCGCCAGCCCGACTTCACCGAACACCACCAAATCGGTCGGCAGCGGCCGGTCGCGGAAGCTCGACAGCGCCGCCAGCAACACCGCCAAATCCGCCGCCGTTTCGTTGATGCGGACCCCGCCGACCGCGTTGACATAGACGTCCTGATCGTACATGGCCACCCCGCCGTGCTGGTGCAGGACCGCCAGCAGCATGGCCAGCCGGTTCTGCTCCAACCCTAGCGTCACCCGCCGGGGGTTGCCGCCGTGGCATTCGTCCACCAGCGCCTGAATCTCCACCAACAGCGGCCGGGTGCCTTCGCGCGTCACCATGATCACGCTGCCGGCGACCGGCAGTTCGTGGCGCGACAGAAAAATCGCCGAGGGGTTGTTGACTTCCTTGAGCCCGCGCTCGGTCATCGCGAACACGCCCAATTCATTGACCGGCCCGTAGCGGTTTTTCACCGCCCGCAGCACCCGCAACCGCCCGCTGGGATCGCCTTCGAAGTACAGCACGGTATCGACCATGTGCTCCAGCACGCGCGGTCCGGCGATCGCGCCTTCCTTGGTGACGTGACCGACCAGAAACAGGGCCGTTCCACTGGCTTTGGCGAAACGCACCAGTTGCGCCGCGCTCTCGCGCACTTGCGCCACCGAACCGGGAGCCGATTGCAGGCGTTCGGTGAACACCGTTTGAATCGAATCGATCACCATGATCTGGGGTCGCTCGCTCTCGGCGATGCCGAGAATCCGCTCCACGCAAATCTCCGGCAACAGCCGCAAGCGGTCGCGGGGCACTTGCAGGCGCTGGGCGCGCAAGCCGATCTGTTGCGGCGATTCCTCGCCGCTGACGTACAGCGCCCGGTTGCGCCCGGCCAGCTCCGCCAACACCTGTAACAGCAAGGTGGATTTGCCGATGCCGGGATCGCCGCCGATCAGGGTGACCGAGCCATTGACCAGGCCGCCGCCCAACACTCGGTCCAATTCAAGGTTGCCACAGGATTGACGGAGTTCCGCCGCCGCGTCCACGTCGGCCAGAACGCGCACCTCCGCGCCGGTCGACCCGGTATAGCCGGCGGGTTTTATCCCACTTTTCGCGGCGGTTGGCGCGGCGGTGGTTTCCTGAAGGGTATTCCAGGCCCCGCAGTCGCCACATTGCCCCGACCATTTGCTGGCTTGCGCGCCGCAATCGGTGCAGAGGTAAAGCGTGCGGCCTTTGTTAACCATCTCGGGCGATCAGTGCGGGTTTGGTTGGGAGGGGCCGCGGAGCGGCGGCGATCGGTAGCGGATTGAAGCCGTCGCGTTCGGGTTTAATGGGGGCCGCCGTCCGTAGGCGCCGGCCGGTGGTTCTGTCCGGTTGGAGCCGGGGCGGACGCGCTCTTCGAGCGAGAGCCGGCGGCGCTCCTCGATTCATTTTTGGAACCTGAGCGATAGCCGTCTGAGGCGTAGCTTTCGAAGCGGGTGTATTGACCCAGAAAGGTGAGGCGGGTGGTCCCGATGGGGCCGTTGCGCTGTTTGCCGATAATGATTTCAGCGATGCCCTTATCAGGGCTGTCTTGATTGTAGACCTCATCGCGATAGATAAAGCAAATCAGGTCGGCGTCCTGCTCGATCGCGCCCGATTCCCGCAAGTCCGACATGATCGGCCGTTTGTCGCCGCGCTGTTCCAGGGTGCGATTGAGCTGGGACAGCGCCAGCACCGGCACCGACAGCTCCTTGGCCAGTGATTTCAGGGCGCGGGAAATTTCGGACACTTCGGTCGCCCGGTTCTCGTTGGTGCCCGGCACCTGCATCAATTGCAAGTAATCCACCACGATCAAGCCCAATTGCCCTTCCTGCCGGTGCAGGCGACGCGCCCGCGCCCGCAGTTCGTTGGGGCTCAGGTTGGAGCTGTCGTCGATGAACAGGCGGGAATTGGAGAGCATGGTGACCGCCGAGGTAATCCGGGGCCAGTCTTCGTCTTCCAAACGGCCGGTTCGCACCTTGTGTTGGTCGATCCGCCCCAGCGAGGAGATCAGGCGCATGATCAGGCTCTCGCCCGGCATTTCCATGCTGAACACCGCCACCGGAACCCGCCCTTGAATGGCGGCGTATTCGGCGATGTTCATGGCGAAAGCGGTTTTTCCCATCGAGGGCCGGCCGGCGATCACGATCAAATCGCCGCGTTGCAAGCCGGCGGTGCGGTCGTCGAAATCCGGCCAGCCGGTGGGGATGCCGGTGATGGGGTTGTCGTGGTGGAACAGGATGTCGATGCGCTCCACCGTGCGCGCCAACAGCTCCTTCATGTTGGAAAAGCCTTGTTGGGCGCGCATCCCCTGCTCGGCGATGGCGAACACGCTTTTCTCGGCGTCGTCCAGCAATTGTTTGCAGTCGCGCCCCTTGGGATCGTAGGCGCTGTCGGCCACTTCGGTGGCGATGCGAATCAGATCGCGGCGGATCGCGCGCTCGCGGATGATGTCGCCGTAGGCCCGCACGTTGGCGGCGCTGGGCGTGTCCCGGACCAAAACGCCCAGATAGGCGAAGCCGCCCGCGTCCTGTAATTGATTGTTGTCTTCCAGCCATTCGGCCAGGGTCAGCAGATCGAAGGGCTTGCCGTTTTCCGACAGCCGGCGGATGGCGCGGAAAATCAGGCGGTGATCGCCGCGGTAAAAATCGCTTTCATCCAGGCGGTCGGCGATCTGATCCCACGTCGAATTATCCAGCATCAAACCGCCCAGCACCGCTTGTTCGGCTTCGAGCGAATGCGGTGGAACCCGCAGCGCTTCGGCGGCATCCTTCCGGCTTGGAAACGGGGTGACGGGCTGCATGACGGAACTCTCGGAATGAAACCGGCGATCCGCCGTCCGCCGCGACTGCCTGGCGGTACGGCCTCGAAGCTCCCCGGCGGGGTGAGGGTGCATGAGCCAACGACCGTCCGTCGCCGGCTGATACCCGCGCGGGAAATGTGGCTTAAGTGTAGTGCAAACCCCGGCGCGGGTTCTGCCAAATTTCAGGCTTCGGCGATGATGTTGACCCGAATTTGAGTCTTGACCTCGCTGGGCAGATGCACGTCTACATCATACTCGCCGGTCTGGCGGATCGGACCCACGGGCAGCCGGACTTCCTGTTTTTGCAGTTCGATGCCGGCCGCCGACACGGCGTTGGCGATATCGGCGGCGCCCACCGAGCCGAACAGCCGACCTTCGCTGCCGGTTTTGACCGACAGCGTCACGATCAGCTCGGCCAACTGCGCGGCCCTCGTTTGCGCCTTGGAGAGCGTGTCACCGGCGATGCGCTCCAGTTCGGCGCGGCGCGCCTCGAAACGCGCCACGTTGGCGGCGGTGGCGGTGGTGGCCTTACCCTTGGGGATGAGAAAGTTCCGGGCGTAACCCGGCTTGACCTTGATCCGGTCGCCCAACGCGCCCAGATTAGCTACTTTTTCCAGTAGGATGATTTCCATGACTAAACTCCAAAGACAGCAAGACGTAAGTTAAACCGACGGTCGTTCAGCGCGCGCCCGGACGCGCTCCGATCCGGTTGCGAAAATCCGCCCAGGCGTCGGCGACGCCCAACGCGATGACCGCCTGCGACAGCAGCGGAACCAGCAGCAAGTAAAACACCAGTAGCCAAGCGGGGGAGAGCTGTAGTTTGAACGCCAGCGCGTGCACGAGCGCGATACCCTGTAGAGTGTATAGCGTTCCCAGAACCAACGCCAAGTTGCTCAAGGGCGGCCAGCCGGACCACAGCGCCGCCGCAAACAGCGCCAAGGTCAGGGCGGCGAGCGGCCGGCCCAGCCGCAAGCCCTGAAATTCGGGGCCAAAACCGCCGGGATTGAATAACAGCGCCTGCCACCAGCGGCCCAGAAGCAAGCCCGACAGCGCCACCAGCAGAACCGCGCTGACGATATGGCCCGGCAGGTAAGGCGCCCAGCCTTCGATCAGTTGCAGCAGTTGATCCAGGAATGCGCGGTCCGCGGCCGGTCCGAGCGAGCCGGTGTTCGCCAGCTCCTGACGGATGCCCGACAGCATGGCGCCCCACCAGGCGGTCGGATCGTCCATGACCAGATAGAAACCCGCCACCCCCAACAGCCCCAGCAGGGCCGCCACCTGAAAGGTTCGCGACAGTGAGACGGTCGCGCGCAGGGTGGTCGCCAACAACCCCAGCGGCAACCAGCAGGACAACAGCACTTGCAACATCGGCCAAGGTTCGCCGAGGACCAGCCACGTCAGTCCGGCGGCTCCCAGTCCGGCCGAGGCGGCGATCAGCGCGCCTTCGAGCGCGCCTTGGCGCAGCGCGATCAAGGCGATGACCGCTGTCGCCACGACCAGAAAGGGCGGGAGTAGCCAAAACAACACAGCCGAAGCGGCGGCGGTCAGTACGGCCGCCGGGCGGTTGCGCATGACAAAAGCGGCGAGCCATCGCATGGCGGGCGGTTCCGCAACCGGCTGACGGCGGCGGTGCGTGCGGCTAATGCCGGTCGCAGTACGGGAGCAAAGCCAGGAACCGGGCCCGCTTGATCGCGACCGACAGCTGGCGCTGGTAGCGGGTTTTGGTGCCGGTAATGCGGCTCGGTACGATTTTACCGGTTTCCGTGATGTAGTTTTTCAGAGTGGCGATGTCCTTGTAATCGATTTCCTTAACGCCTTCGGCGGTGAACCGGCAAAACTTTTTACGACGAAAAAAACGCGACATGATGCATTGACCCTCAAAAGCTATCAGTAGTAAAGCGTTGCGCTGACGAAAAAAACAGGCGGGCGGTGCGGTGCCGATCAAAAAATCCGTGTACGGTCATGGCCGTTCGGGGAACCCGCAGTGTGTCCCGGTACGGCTGGAATCACGCCGCTACCCAGTGGCGCATCCCGCAGCGGTCAGTCTCGCGCGGCCGCCGATTTTGCGGCGGCCGCCCGCGGATTCAGGCCGCCGGCGCCGCCGGAGATTCCGTCACGAAGCCCGCGGGGTTCGCCCTTAACGAGACCGCGGCGGGCATGAGAACGCCACTCGGGAACTCAAGCCGCCTCGTCGTCGATGTCGATTTCTTCATCGTCAACGTCTTCGCGGCTCAGGCGCTCCTCACGCTCTCCTTGGCCATCGCGATCCACGTGACCTTCGCGCTCGTCGCGCGATTTGATCAGCGGTGAAGGCTCGGTTTCGGGAGCGTCGCGCTGGATGACGAGATTGCGGATGACGGCATCGTTGAAACGAAACGCGCTCTGCATTTCCTGAAGCACCGCCAGGCTGCATTCGACATTCATCAATACGTAGTGGGCTTTGTGAATCTTGTTGATGGGGTAAGCCAACTGGCGGCGGCCCCAGTCTTCCAGACGGTGGATTTGCCCGCCGTCTTCCTGGATCATGGCGCGATAGCGCTCGATCATGGCCGGGACTTGTTCGCTCTGGTCGGGATGGACCAGAAAGACGATTTCATAATGTCGCATCAAGGCTCCTTACGGATAACAACGGCCTCCCGCGGCGCGGTGAGGCAAGGAGTGACGGCCCGAGTGGGCCGCTAAAAACGAGCATTCTATGGGGAAAGGTCGGGCCGCGCAACGCCGCGCCGCGCGATGGGCGAATTCGCCAAAAGGTTCCAAGTGGCGCGATACCGCCTACAATTGAGCGAGGCTCCGCCGGTTCGGCGCACGGGATAATGCTTATAAGATCATGCTATGAAAGAATTTATTATCGGTGGCGCCCGCTCTGGAAAGAGTGCTTTCGCCCAGCGGCGAGCGCTTGAAAGCGGGTTGAACGTCATCTATATCGCCACCGCGCAAGCCGGCGACCGGGAAATGGCCGAGCGCATCGTCCGCCATCGCGCCGAACGTCCCACCGCCTGGGGCTTGGTGGAAGAACCCTTGGCCTTGGCCGAGGCGTTGACCGCCCACGCCGCGCCAGATTGCTGCCTTTTGGTCGATTGTCTGACGTTGTGGTCGAGCAATCTACTGGCCGCCGGCGCTGAATGCTTGGCGGCGGAAATGCATCAGCTGCTCGCCGTTCTCCCGGCCTTGCCCGGTCACATCGTGCTGGTCAGCAACGAAGTGGGGCAGGGCATCGTCCCCGCCAACCCCTTGGCCCGCCGTTTTCGCGACGAGGCCGGCCGCTTGCATCAGGCGGTCGCCAGCCGCTGCGACCGCGTGATCTTGGTGGTTGCCGGACTTCCTCTTACCCTCAAGGACTGTCTTGCATGAGCTCTCATTGGTATGACGACCCGATTGCTGCTTCCGATAACGCCGTGCGGGCCGCCGCCCGCGAGCGGCAGGCGCAACTGACCAAGCCGCCCGGTTCGCTGGGCCGATTGGAAGAGCTTGGGGTCCTGCTGGCGGCCATGCAGGGCACGCAGCGGCCGCGTTTGGACCAGATCTGGATCACCGTGTTCGCCGGCGATCACGGCGTGGTCGCCGAGGGTGTTTCGGCTTTCCCGCAGGCGGTGACCGCCGAGATGGTGCGCAACTTCGCGCGCGGCGGCGCGGCGATCAGCGTGCTGGCCCGAGAATGGAACGCGCGGCTTGAGGTGGTGAACGTCGGCACGGCGCGGGCTTTGCCGGAGCTGTCGGGCGTATTGGATGCGCGGGTCGGGCCCGGCACCGCCAATTTTGTCGAAGGCCCCGCCATGACCTCCGAGCAGCTGGGCGCTGCTTTGGCGGCGGGCCACGATGCCGCCGAACGGGCCGCTATCGGCGGCGCGCAGTTGTTCATCGGCGGGGAGATGGGCATTGGCAACACCACCAGCGCGGCCGCCGTCGCCTGCTCCCTGTTGGAGTTGCCCGCCGAAAGACTGGCGGGCCCCGGCACCGGATTGGACAGCGCCGGCGTCGCCCGCAAGGCGCGCGTGATCGAACGGGCGCTGGTCCGCCATCGCAGCGACCGGCCGCTTGAGGCGCTGCAACGGCTGGGCGGCTTCGAGATCGCCGCGCTGGCCGGCGCTTATCTGCGCTGCGGCCAACTTGGCGTGCCGGTGCTGGTGGATGGGTTCATCACCACCGCCGCCGCGCTGGTGGCGGTGCGGTTGCGGCCGGAGTTGGCGGTTTGGTTGTTTTACGCGCACTGTTCCGCCGAACCGGGCCATCGCTGTCTGTTGGACGCCTTGCAGGCCAGTCCGCTGCTCGCGTTGGACATGCGGCTGGGCGAGGCGAGCGGGGCGGCGGTGGCGATGCCGGTCTTGCGCGCCGCCGCCGCCTTGCACGCGGGGATGGCGACCTTCGCCGAAGCGGGAGTCTCGCGGGCATGAGCGAGTTTACCGTCGTGGATTTATTGCGGCACGGCGAGCCTGAAGGGGGGCAGAAATTCCGGGGCGCGATCGACGATCCCTTGAGCGCGCTCGGCTGGCGGCAGATGCGGGCGACGGTGGGCGCCTGCCGCGACTGGGAGGCCGTGATCAGCTCGCCGCTGTGCCGCTGCGCCGCTTTCGCCCGTGAATTGAGCGAGCAACTGAACCGGCCCCTGGCCATCGACAGCGGCTTTAGCGAGTTGAGCTTCGGTATCTGGGAGGGCCGCGCCGTCGCCGAGGTCAGCGCCGCCGAACCGGCCACGCTGGCGTGTTTCTGGCGCGATCCGGTCGCCCATCCGATCCCGCAAGGCGAGCCGGTCGCCGATTTCGACCGGCGGGTCGGCCGGGCGTGGGAGGAGCTGCTGCGCGGCTATCAGGGCCGGCATGTGTTGCTGGTCGCGCACGGCGGGGTCATTCGCATGATCCTGCGCCGACTGCTGGAGATGCCGTTGCACCGCATCTGGCGAATCGAGGTGCCCTACGCGGCGCTCAGCCGAATCCGCCAGCATTGCGATCCGCAGGCCGAGCCGCATTTGGTGTTCCACAACGGTCGCTTGGCCTGATGCGCGCCTTTGTGCTGGCGCTGCAATTGCTGACCCGGTTGCCGGTCCCCTTGCTTGGCCCGCCGCCGCAACCTCAGGAATTGGGGCTTTCGGTGCTGTTTTTTCCGGTGGTCGGCGCGGTGATTGGCGCGTTGCTGGCGGGGTTGCACACCGCGCTGTGGTTGGCCGACCCCGGCGTGCTGGCGGGGTTGACCCTCACCGTTTGGGTGATCTTGACCGGCGGCCTGCATCTGGATGGTTTGGCCGATAGCGCCGATGCCTGGATCGGCGGCCAAGGCGACCGCGACCGGACTTTGGCGATCATGAAAGACCCGCGCAGCGGCCCCATCGCGGTAGTGGCGATCGGCTTGGTCCTGCTGAACAAGTTTGCCGCCTTGCAAGTGCTGCTGGCCGGCGATGGTCGCACCGTCCTGTTATTGGCTCCGCTGCTGGGCCGGGCGGTGATGGTGTTGCTGCTGGTGACGACGCCCTACGTCCGGTCTAAAGGCTTGGGTGAACCTTATGCCTTGCATTTGCCGCGCACCAGCTGCGGGTTGATGGTGTTGGCCAGTGCCGTGACCGCGGTGATGGCGCTCGGCTGGCCAGGAGCAGCGCTGCTTGTTCTTCTGGGGGTCGGATTTTTCGGCCTCCGTCATGGCGTGTTGGCGCGCTTGGGCGGGGTGACCGGCGATACTTTAGGCGCCGCCTGTGAACTGACCGAGACCGGCGTGTTGCTGGTATCGGTGTTGGTGACGGATTTGGAAATGCCGTGAGCCTGGGTCCGGGTGGATATCGCGCGGTTTGCTTCGCCGCGAACCGACCCCGGCTTCCACATCGCTCCAGCAAATAGCCGGCGCGCAGCCGGCGCGCCTGTCCTCCCTTGCCCCCGGCTACTATAAATATTAGACTAATCTAATATATTAATATATTGCCGGCTTGGAAGGATGGGGTCATGGGCTCGCCGAATCGTCTCTTACTGTTGTGGTGGCTCTTACTCGGCGTGGCGCCGAACTGGAGCAGCGCCGCCGAACTGCCCTTTCCGGTCGCCGAGGCGAAGCTGCAAACGCTGCCGGACGAGCAAATTCTCGACGGTGTGGTCGAGGCGGTGAACCAGAGCACGGTCTCCGCTCAGACCGCCGGTCGGGTCGAGACCATCATGGTCGATGTCAACGACTTCGTGCCGCAAGGCGCCCCCATCATCCGTATCCGCAACATCGAGCAGCGCGCCGGCCTCGACCAAGCGCAAGCCAACCTGCGCGAGGCGCAAGCCCGTTTTCTGGAAGCGGAAGCCGAATACCAGCGCATTCGCGGCGTCTACGAAAAGAAAGTCGTCGCCAAGGCGACGATGGACGCCGCCACCGCTGCTTTCGACGCGGCCAAGGCGCGGCTGGAAGCCGCGCAAGCGGGGGTTTCTCAAGCCAGGGAATCGCTGGGCTATACCACGATCAACGCCCCCTACAGCGGCATCGTGCTACAGCGCCATGTCCAGCTCGGTGAAACGGTCCAGCCCGGCAAGCCGCTGATGACGGGATTCTCGCTCGACGAATTGCGGGTGGTGGCGAACGTGCCGCAACGCTTGATCGTTCCCGTGCGAAAATACAAGCAAGCCCGCGTGTTGCCGCCGGCTGGCGGCAAAGGGATCGCCGCCGAAAAGTTGGTCTTTTTCCCGTATGCCGACCCGCGGAGCAACGTCTTCAAGGTGCGGGTCTATCTCCCCAGAAAGACCGAAGGATTTTATCCGGGCATGTTCGTCAAAACGGCCTTTCAGGTGGGCGATACCAGCGGTTTGACCGTGCCGCGTCAGGCTCTGGTCCAGCGGGGTGAAGTGAGTGGTGTCTATGTGCTGCGGGATGGCAAGGTCAGCTTGCGGCAGGTGCGTCCCGGTCGGGTCGAGGCCGAAACGGTCGAAATTCTCGCCGGGCTGGAGCCGGGCGAGCCGGTGGCCCTGGAGCCGATCAAGGCGGGGATCTATCTCAAGGACCAGCAGCGGAAGGGGCCATAATGATGAGCGCCACCGCCGAATCGCGTCTCGGGCTATCTGGAGCGGTCGCCAAAAAATTCCTGCTCGGTGAAATCACGCCATTATTGGCGCTAGTGGGTTTGCTGATGGGAGTATTTGCGGTGCTGGTGACGCCCCGCGAAGAAGAACCGCAGATCGACGTCACCTTCGCCAACGTCTTCATCGCGTTTCCCGGCGCGACCGCCCAGGAAGTGGAACGGCTGGTCAGCAGTCCCGCCGAACAGATGCTGGCGGAAATCGAGGGTGTGGAACACGTCTATTCGGTATCGCGTCCCGGCATGGCGGTGCTGACCGTGCAATTCAAGGTCGGCGAACCGTATACCGGCGCCATCGTCCGCCTGTACAACAAACTCTACTCCAACGCCGACTGGCTACCGGCCCATCTCGGCGTCAGCCCGCCCATGGTCAAGCCCAAGGGCATCGACGATGTGCCGATCCTCAGCCTGACCCTGTGGGCCGAAAATCCCCAACAGGACGCCGACGGCCTGGCGCGGGTCGCTCACAGCCTGGAAACCGAGTTGAAGCGGGTGGCCGGCACGCGCGATCTGTACACCATCGGCGCGCCCGACCGGGTGGTGCTGGTGCGGTTCGATCCGGCCCAACTGGCCGGTCACGGCCTGGCCTTGGCCGATCTGCGGCGTTCGCTACAAGCGGCCAATGCCTCAAGCGATGCAGGCGCTCTGGTCGGCGACAACCACGAAATCCCGGTGCAGGCCGGCAGTTTCCTGGTGGGCCCGGCAGAACTCGGCAGCTTGGTGGTCGGCTTGCACCAGGGCGCGCCGGTGTATTTGGCTGATGTCGCCGAGGTGACAGCGGGTCCGGATCAGCCGGTGCGTTACGTCTGGCTGGGGACGGGGCCGGCGGCGCGGGCCAACGGCATCGGGGTCGAGGGCGAATTTCCCGCCGTAACGCTGGCCATCGCCAAGAAGCCCGGTGAAAACGCGGTGGTGATCGCCGAGCAAATTCTGGAACGGGTCGAACAACTGAAAGGCACTGTCATTCCGGAAGGCGTCAATATCACCGTCACCCGTAACTACGGCGTGACCGCCAACGATAAGGCGATGACGCTGATCGCCAAGCTGGTTTTCGCCACCGCGCTGGTGATCGTGCTGGTGTGGCTGGCGCTGGGCTGGCGCGAGGCGGCCATCGTCGGCGCGGCGGTGATTTTGACGCTGACCATCACCTTGTTCGCCTCGTGGGCCTGGGGTTTCACCCTCAACCGGGTTTCGCTGTTCGCGTTGATCTTCTCCATCGGCATCCTGGTGGATGATGCGATCGTGGTGGTGGAGAACATCCACCGCCACCTCCACCTGGGCGGTCATACGTTGGTCGAGGCGATACCGCTGGCGGTGGATGAAGTCGGCGGGCCGACCATTCTGGCGACCTTTACCGTCATCGCCGCCCTGCTACCGATGGCTTTCGTCTCCGGCTTGATGGGTCCGTACATGAGCCCGATCCCGATCAACTCCAGCATGGGCATGTTGATTTCGCTGGCGGTGGCCTTCGTGTTCACGCCGTGGCTGACCTACAAGGTGCTGCGGCGGGTGGTGGAGAAACCGGTCCTGCCGCCGCCTGCCGACCTCGGAGAAACGGCGGCGGGCGAGCAGCGCGAAGACTTCGCCCACCGGCTGTTCCGGCGCGTGATCGGGCCGTTTCTGCGCGGTCGCCAAGGCCGGCCGTCGCGTTGGCTGCTGGGTCTTGGCGTGCTGTTGCTGATCGCCGTTTCGATCAGCTTGGCGTATTTCCAGTGGGTCGTGCTGAAAATGCTGCCGTTCGACAACAAGTCGGAATTTCAAGTCATCGTCGATCTGCCGGAAGGCACGACATTGGAGCAGACCGCGCGAGTGCTGGGCGAGCTGGGCCGCGCTTTGACCGCGGTCGAGGAGGTCACCGACTATCAGGTCTACGCGGGAACGGCCGCGCCGATCAATTTCAACGGCCTGGTCCGGCAATATTATTTGCGAGCCGGGGCCAACGTCGGCGACATTCAGGTCAATCTGGCGGACAAGAAACACCGCCGCCGCCAGAGCCACGACATCGCTCTGGCGGTGCGCGGCCCGCTTCAGGAGATCGGCAAAAGATATAACGCCAACGTCAAGGTGGTCGAAGTCCCGCCCGGCCCACCGGTGATGGCCCCGCTGGTGGCCGAAATCTACGGTTTGGACTATCCGGGTCAAATCGCCGTCGCCCGGCAAGTGGGTGCGCTGTTTGGCGCCACGCCGGACATCGTGGACGTGGACGATACGGTCGAAGCGCCGTCCGAACGGCTGATCGTTCATGTGGATCGCGCCAAGGCCGCCTTGCTGGGCGTCTCGCAGCAAGCCGTCGCCGCCGACATCAACACCGCTTTGCGTGGCGAGGATGTCAGCTACCTGCATTCCGAAAACACCAAATACCCGATTCCATTGCGGCTGCGCTTGCCGGTCGCCGACCAAGCCGCCGTGGCTTCAGTGTTGGCCTTGAAGACTCGCGGCCAGGCGGGAGACTTGGTGCCGTTATCGGAAATCGTCGAAACCGAGAAAACCCAGCGTGAAAATACGATCTACCACAAGGACTTGCTGCCGGTGGTGTTCGTATTCGGCGATATGGCCGGCAAACTGGACAGCCCGCTTTACGGGATGTTCGAAATCTTCGGCGCCTTAAAGAATCGGAGCATCGGCGGCGGAGCGCTGGAACAATTCTTCATCCGCCAGCCGGACAACCCCTACGGCTATAGCCTGAAATGGGACGGCGAGTGGCAGATTACCTATGAAACCTTCCGCGACATGGGCATCGCCTATGGGGTGGGGATGATCCTGATTTATTTGCTGGTGGTGGCGCAGTTTCGCTCGTATCTCGTGCCGCTCATCATCATGGCGCCGATCCCGTTGACCATCATCGGAGTGATGCCGGGTCACGCCTTGCTGCACGCGCAATTCACCGCCACCTCAATGATCGGGATGATCGCGCTGGCGGGGATCATCGTGCGCAACTCGATCCTGCTGGTGGATTTCATCCATCTGGAAGTCGCCGGCGGCGTGCCGTTTCAGGAGGCGGTGATCCGTTCCAGCGCGGTGCGCGCCAAGCCGATTCTGCTGACCGCGCTAGCGGCTATGCTGGGGGCGTTGTTTATCCTCGATGACCCGATTTTCCGGGGGTTGGCGATCTCGCTGATCTTTGGAATCATGGTCTCCACCCTGCTGACGCTGGTGTTTATTCCGGTGCTGTATTACGCGGCGTTCCGGCGGCGGCTGGAGCCCGCGGCATCCTGATTTTCGAACCGCTCGCTCGACGAACTGCGGCTATACTCAAGAGCAGATCGGGTGGTGACGCCGCCCGTGACGCCGCGCCGTTCGCTTCAGACTGACGTTCGAGCGCTCCGAGCGGAGCCACCTGGCCCCGGACTTTCAGCTAGCCTTTCAGGAAGGAGCGAGATCGCTGCGACGGTTACCTCACCATCATAAATTGGATTTTTGTAGGTTCTGTTTTTACCATAGCAATTTTATAGAAGATCGAGCGTGAGAGAGTTAAGTATGAGCGAACGGGTGGATGGCCAAAGCAGCGGTCAACAAGGCCTTGAGGAACGAAATGAAATTTTGCAGAACGCCGCGCCAGAATTCTTTTTTCTAAACAACGCGTATTTAAATACCTATATCCAATTGCTGAAAAATATCCGCCACCATGGCGGTCTTTTTTTATTAACAGGTACCCACGGTCTCGGTAAAACTTTCTTGCTGCGCAAATTGGAAAGCGCGGCGCCTGAAAATATTAAATTTATTTTCATCGATACGGTCAATTTAAATTACGAAAGTTTGATTGCCAGACTGTACGATCAACTTGGTCTGGGTCAGACCGAGCGCCATCTACCTAGCCAAAACCAAAGTTCGGTATTAAAAGATTATTTAAACGAGGGTTCCTCCCAGCGGGCGAGCGTGGCTTTATTGATCGATGACGCCCAAACGCTGGGTGAGGCAGGGCTGGCGCATTTGATCGCTTTATTCGATTGGACGCTGCCAGAGCGTCGCGCCCCACGCATCGTCCTCAGTGGATCGCCCGAGTTACAAGAAATGGTGGCTCGCATTGAGATCGGGCAGAGCATCGCCGCCCGTCGGTTGAATGTCCGTTTGGAGCCGCTGGCTGAAAATGATGTGGCCACTTATATTTCGCATCAATTGAATACGGTCGCCACGCCAGAAATGAACCCCCTGTTTTCCCGATGGGCCATTCAAAAGATTACCCGTTTGACCGGTGGTGTTCCCCGGCTGATCAATACACTTTGCGATCGCGCCTTTTCTTTAGCACAGTTGAAGGGCAAACATACG
Organism: Candidatus Competibacteraceae bacterium; assembly: GCA_016713505.1. Taxonomy (NCBI): domain Bacteria; kingdom Pseudomonadati; phylum Pseudomonadota; class Gammaproteobacteria; family Candidatus Competibacteraceae; species Candidatus Competibacteraceae bacterium. The sequence continues at coordinate 1,045,608 of JADJPA010000001.1, forward strand.
GTTTCAATGCTTGCGATCGATCAAGCCGCTAAAGAGTTACTGTTGGAGGCTGAGGAGAGTAGCGCCAGCGGCCTCACGCTCGTCCCTGGAAATACCAATTCGTTACACGACTCCTTCAGGCATCTCGAAGGCTCGCGACTCACCAAAATTGCTAGCCATGTCATTGGCGATGAGGCCGATGCGATCATCATGAGCGCTTCGCTGGCGAGCCATAATAAGCCCGGAGCGGAGCTTGACGAGACCGTCAATGAGGCGGTTTTGCAAAATACCGCGGAATATCCGGTTACCGCCGTGTATTTTGAAAAGGCGGACTCAGAAGATCTCCCTGAGGTCACTCATTCGGTAACGCCTACCGCTTTGAGCGTGTCCCGAAACACTGACGTGGCGAAGCATCAATTTGTCGATCAGCTGTTGGAAGATAAATTGTTGGCCAATGCGACGATGACCATGCAATGGGAGGAACCCTATCTCAAGAAAAACCAGCCTCCGTCCTTTTCATCGCCGACTTTGCAATTTATTACTTTGATTTTCATTTCGATCTTGGCCGGGATCGTCGGTGGAGTCGGCAGCTATTATTTATTTGATAGCAAGCCAGTCCAGATATCGGTCGTCACGCCTGGCGCCGTGGCGCTCGCCGTCGAGTCGAAGACCTCGGCTCAAACCGCTCCGGTGTTAAAGCCGGTCGCCGCGCCCGATCCCGCGGCATCCGCCGCGCCGGCCAGCGCCGAGTCGCAAAAACCCGAATCCTTAGCGAGTGTGGCTCTTACCCCTCCCACGCCCGCCGTGGAGCCGCCGCCCGCCGTCCCCGCGCGGTTGCCCGCCAGAGTGAAAGCTAGTCCTGAAACCCCGCAGCTCTGGTCGTATGTGAGCAAAGGCGATGCGTTGCTGGCGCAGGGTGATGTGGCCTCCGCGCGGTTGTTCTATCTGGAGGCGGCCGGCGCGGGCTTTGCCCCCGCCATGACCGCCGTCGGCAAAACCTACGACCCCATCGTGTTGGGCAGTTTGCAGATCAAGGGGTTCTTCGCCGATCCTCAAAAAGCCGTGGAGTGGTATTTGAAGGCACAACAAGCGGGAAACCCTGAAAGTACAGGATACCTTCAAGCCTTAAAAGGCAGTCGATAGCCGGTTCCTCGGCGCTGGAAACCACGGATGTAAAGGAGTTGCCCAATAAAGGCTCACCGGTGAGTTTGCAGCCATTGCTCCACGGCCGGAAAGCGGGTCCAGCCAGGGAGGGTCGCCGATAAGCTGACTTCGCGCCATTTGGGGTGGCGTGGCGGCTTTTGGAAGTCATTGAGATGCTCTAAAAAATAAGTCGCGAAGTCGGCGACTTTTTTATGGCGCTTGACCTTTCGTGGATGCCATTGGTAGACCGCCAGCACGGCGCTGACCGCAATTGTTCTGATCTCTTCACCGCCAGGAATCAGATTCGGATAATCCTGATGGCTAATGGCGGCGGGAGGGTAGGTATCCAACAACCCAGCACTGTAATCGATCGCCAGCAAGTGTAAGTTTTCAGCAGCTGTTATTTTCTCGAACAAAGTCACCGGCTTGCCCGCGACATAAGCCAGCGCGCTGATCTCGCCATTTTTCAGTTTTTCCAAGGCGGTCGCTTGGTCGTAATGGGTGGGCTCCACACGCATTTTCAAGGTATCGAACAGGATGCTGGCGGTGATGGCCGTACCGCTGCCTTTAACGTCAAAATTGACTTTTTTACCTGTTAAATCTTCGAGATTATTGATGTCGCCCTTAGCGATCAGATGAAATTCTTCATTGTACAATTTGGTGATGTAGCTTATTTTCTTATCGATGTTTGAATACGTGTTTTGGCGCTTTAAATATTCCAGCACATCGGATTGGACGATGGCCATATCGATGCCTTTCAAATATAAAAGATCGTCGATATTTTGGATCGATCCCTGACCTACAATGGTCAGAACGCGTAGGGTGGGATTGTCCAGAACTGCGGCCATATCGGCGGCAATGCGGATATAGGTTCCGCTGACGCCGCCCGTGATGATGCCGACCACGCCTTTATTCGAAAGACGGCCCGCGCGGTCTGGCGGGCTGGCGTCTCGATCCGCCGGGGAGGCGGCCAGGGCGATGGACAACAGGCTCGCCAGCCATAGCCAAACGCCATAACGAAGAACTTTATTCATACCTTGCAATCCTGCCGTGTTTAGGGTTCTGATTCTATCCATCCCCACCGCTCGGCGGCAAAAAGTTCGTGGGGTTTGAAATGGGTTTTGTAAGCCATTTTATCGCATTGTTCGATCCAGTAGCCGAGATACAACCACTGTAAGCCAAGCCGCCGCGACTCGGCGATTTGCCATAGGATCGCGAAAGTGCCCAATCCGCGCGCTTTTTCCTCGGGGTCGAAAAACGTATAAACCGCCGATAGGCCGTTCTCCAAGCGGTCCAGGACCGCGACCGCCAGCAGTTCCCGCTCGCGGCGGAATTCGGCCAGACCGGTCGGGCTCCAGCGCGAGGTGATGAAGGACCAATAGTTTTCCGGATTGGTGGGATCCATGCCGCCACCGGTATGCCGGACCCGCAGGTAGCGGCTGAATAGCTCAAAATGCTCTTGCTTGAATTCCGCATTGAGCACTTGAGCTTGCAAATCCTGATTTCGCCTCAAGATGCGGCGCTGCGAGCGATTCGGCTGAAAGCGTTCCACCGGAATGCGCAGCGACCGGCAGGCCATGCAGCCGCGACAGTGCGGCCGGTAGACGTGATCGCCGCTGCGCCGGAATCCCAACTCCGCCAATCGCGTGTACAGGCGCCGGTCAGTCTCGGCCGGATCGGCGACCAGGTTGCGGGCTTGGCGTCCTGGCAGATAGCTACAGGGATAGTCGGTCGTCAGAAACATCCGCAGGTCATATAGCGAATCCCGAAAGTCGCTCATGACGGCGGGGCGGGCAACAGCGCGGTGCGGAGGTCGGTATCGAGCCGCCAGGGACCGGTTGGGCTCGGGAGCGGGCAATAACGTTGCAGCAGGGCCAGAAAGTCGGCGCGGGGGATTTCGACAGCCCCCATCCGCGCCAGATGTTCGGTGCGCACCTGGCAATCGATCAGGGCGAAATTCCAGCGTCGCAACTGAACGGCCAGCAGCGCCAAGGCGACTTTGGAGGCGTCGCTCATCAGGCTGAACATCGATTCACCATAGAACACCCGACCCACCGCTACCCCGTACAGTCCGCCCACCAATTCGCCCTGATGCCAGATTTCAATGGAGTGCGCGTGGCCCAGGTCATGCAGCCGGCAGTAGGCTCGATGCATTTCCGGCGTGATCCAGGTGCCGGAGCGGGGACCGCGGGGCGCCGCGCAAGCGGACATTATAGCCGCGAAACCGGTGTCGGCGGTGCTGGAAAACGTACCTTTACGCAAGGTCTTGCGCAAGCTGCGCGAGACGTTGATCCGCTCGGGAAACAGCACCAGCCGCGGGTCGGGCGACCACCACAGGATGGGCTGGCCGGGCGAGTACCACGGGAAGATGCCGTGCCGGTAGGCGCGCAGCAGCCGGCGCGGGCTCAAGCTGCCGCCGGCCGCCAGCAAGCCTTGGGGTTCGTCCAGCGCCCGATCGGGATGCGGAAAAGGTTGGCTGTCGTCACGCGGGTCCAACCATGGCAGGCGCATCGGGCGTCACCTCGTTTCGATAAGGCGAATGTTCCCATAATCCTCGGGCATAATCGCGCACGGCGGGAGTCTCCCGCTGCAGAAAGTCAGCGATGGCGCGGCGAAAATCCGGCTGGGCGATCCAGTGCGCCGAGTGCGTCAGCGTCGGTAAAAAGCCGCGATGGATTTTGTGTTCGCCCTGAGCGCCCGGCTCGAAACGCTGCAAGCCCTGTCGGATGCAATATTCAAGACCTTGATAGTAGCAGGCTTCGAAATGCAGGCTATCGAAATCGGCCCGACACCCCCAATGGCGGCCATACAGCGTGGTGTCGTCGCGAAAGCTGATGGCCCCGGCGACTTCCCGGTCCCGGTGGTAAGCCAACACCAGGACCAAGCGCCCTCCCAGAGTCGCGGCGATCTCTAAAAAAAACGGCAACGTGAGCGTGGGAATCCCGCCTAGCCGCTGGAAGGTCGCGCGATAAAAGCCATAAACGGTCTGCCATTGCCCCTCGCTGACTTCTCCACCGTGCAGCAGTCGGAGTTCCAGCCCGGCTTCGTACACCAGCCGACGTTCTCGCTTGATATTCTTGCGCCGCTTGGCGGTCAGGGTGTCCAAAAAATCCTGAAAATCGCGGTAGCCTGGATTTTGCCAGTGGAACTGACAGCCCAGCCGATGCAGAAAGCCGCGCTCCAGCAGCGGCTCCAACTCGGCGGGTGTCGGAAACAGCCAATGGATCGAGGATAGCGGGGGAGAGCGTTGCCCTTCTTCACGCACGAAATCGATCATCGCCCGGCGCGTTTCGTCGGGTTGGGGTTGGTCCGGGGCCAGCAGCAATTTCTGGCTGGTGACCGGGGTATACGGAATGGCGCCCACCAGCTTGGGGTAATAGGCCAGCCCACGCTGCCGGTAGGCTTCCGCCCAGTTCCAGTCGAATACGAACTCGCCGTAGGAATTGAATTTAAGATAGAGCGGCGCGCCGCCGAGCAGCCGGCCGCGTCCGTCCCGGCAGACGACGTGCCGAGGCAGCCAGCCCGTGTTCCCGCCGACGCAGTGATGTCGCTCCAGAGCGCTCAGAAATTCGTGGCTGAGAAACGGATTGCGAGCGGGGACGAGCGCGTTCCACTCGGCTGCGGAAATGTCGTCGAGAGCATCGAGTCGCTGGATACGCATGATGGTCGAATGGATTGCTGAGAGCCGGGATGAGAAATCGCCAAACGCGTTTGAAAAGCACCTAGAATCATTGACGCAAGCTTTTGGTCGCCTCTTGGAGTCCGAGTAGTGTATCCCGAGGATAGCTCGCAAAAACGGGCGCTTCCCGCCGGGCGCCGGCCTTCCGGCCCATCGAAACCGGTCCGGCGTGGCAGGCTTGGTTGTGATTGGAACCTGAATCGGCGCGACGGTTCAGCCCTTGCCGGGTACGCCCTTCACCCGAACGCCCCGGAATGGGACAATAACCCATCTTGGTTGATTTCGGTTGATCTTGGTCTGCCGGCAGTCGGCTCGCCGGCGGGTCGCTCCTCCCACGAACAATGATCGAATAGGACTGAATTTTGGCGCAGGCACATCGCATCAGGACCGAACCGCCCGTGCTGCGGGCGAGCATCTTCCGTTTCGTCAAAGGCGTTCTCCAGGAGAGCAGTTTCTGGCTGGTGGCCGTCATCGCGCTGGGCATGATCGCGGCGCTCGCCACCTTCCATGTGGCGGATCCGGCCTGGACCCATACCGCGAATGTCAGCAAGATTCATAATGTGGTTGGAACGGTGGGCGCTTGGTTCGCCGATGTCAGCCTGTATTTTTTCGGCTATCCCGCGTATTGGCTGCCGCTGGGCCTGCTGTTTGCCGGCTGGCGCTTGCTCAAGCGCGGCGCGCTGCTCGAACTGGATGCCGAGATCGTCTTGTTTCGGGTCATGGGATTCGCGGTGGCCCTGGTGACCGCTTGCGGTTTGGCGGCCTTGCACCTGAAACCCGTTTTAGGGACCGTGCCGGGCGCGGGCTCCGCGGGCGGCTTGGTCGGCGTGCACGTCAGTCGATTTTTGGTCCAGGCGTTCGGCTTCGCCTGGGGCAATGTACTGATAATCGCGCTGTTGCTGGCCGGGGTGACTTTGAGCACCGGCTTTTCCTGGCTCAAGCTGGTGGATTGGATCGGCGGGACCGTGCTCAAATCGGTGGATACGGTCAGCGGCCCGGCCAAGCCACCACGGCGCCGCAAAGCCGCGTCGGCGCCACCGCCTGAAGACGATGAGTTCGCGGAGTCCGCGAAAGTCAAGCCGGCGGCGGATGTCCAGTCGGTTAAATCGGCTAAAGAACCTCCGGCTGCTGGTTCGGATGCGGGTGCGCCGGGTAAAAGCGGGCGTGCCGCTCGCATCGAACCGGTGTTGAACGCGCGCCGGCAAGGGGGGGCGAGCCAGCGGCCAGACGCGCCGGCGAATGCGTCCGAAGCGCCCAAAGCGACGCTCCAACAGCAGGATTTGACCTTGATTCCGACGGCGGTGTCCTCATCCGCCGCGGTAGCTCGCCTCAAAGGCAAAGCTGCCGTGGCGGAAGCTGCTGCGATCCAGGTGCCCTGGGCGACCGCTACGGATTTTGAGACCAAAGCGTCCAACGATGTGCTAAGTCCGGTTCCGCGCGCCAAAGAGCGACCGGCCGCGACGCCGGTCGCCGCCGGCGCGGCGCGGCGCGCGGAGCAGCCGCAACCGCTGGAGTCCGCTGGCCTGCCTTCGCTGGCGTTGCTCGACCAGCCCTCGCCGCACACCGCCGGCTATTCCATGGAAACGCTGGACGAGATGTCCCGTCAGGTGGAGCTGCTGCTTAAAAGCTTTGGGGTGGAGGCCCGCGTGGTGGCGGTGGAGCCGGGGCCGGTGATCACCCGCTTCGAGGTCGATCCCGCGCCGGGCGTCAAGGTCAGCCAAATCAGCAATCTGGCCAAGGATCTGGCGCGCGGCCTGTCGGTGATCGGCGTGCGGGTGGTGGAAGTGATTCCCGGCAAGTCGGTGATCGGCTTGGAAATCCCCAACCAGCACCGCGAAATCGTTTATCTGCGCGAAGTGCTGGAAGCACCGGTCTACACGCAGTCCGGCACGCCGCTGACGCTGGCCTTGGGCATGGATATCGGCGGCAATCCAGTGGTGGCGAACCTGGGGAAAATGCCGCACCTGCTGGTGGCCGGCACCACCGGTTCCGGCAAATCGGTGGCGATCAACGCCATGTTGCTCAGCCTGCTGTACAAGGCGCCACCCGCCGAGGTCCGGCTGATCCTGGTCGACCCGAAGATGCTGGAACTGTCGATGTATGAAGACATCCCGCACCTGCTGACGCCAGTGGTGACCGACATGAAGGAAGCGGCTAATGCGCTGCGCTGGTGCGTGGCCGAAATGGAGCGCCGCTACCGGCTGATGGCGGCGCTGAAGGTGCGCAACATCGCCGGCTTCAACCGCAAGGTGCTGGATGCGCTGGAGGAGGGCGAGGGTCTGACCGACCCGCTCTGGAAGCCGGATGGCCCTCTGGCGCCGCCTGAAAGCCCGCTGTTGCAGCCGCTGCCGTTCATCGTGGTGGTCATCGACGAACTGGCCGACATGATGATGATCGTCGGCAAGAAGGTGGAGGAGTTGATCGCCCGCTTGGCGCAGAAGGCCCGCGCGTCCGGCATCCATCTGATTCTGGCGACCCAACGGCCCTCGGTGGACGTGATCACCGGCCTGATCAAGGCCAATATTCCGACGCGGATCGCCTTTCAGGTGTCTTCGAAGGTCGATTCCCGCACCATCCTCGATCAGATGGGCGCGGAGCAACTGTTGGGCCACGGCGACATGCTGTATCTGCCGCCTGGAACTGGACTGCCGCAGCGGGTGCACGGCGCTTTCGTGGACGATCAGGAAGTCAATCGGGTGGTCGATTTTCTCCGGCAAACCGGCGCGCCGGATTATATCGATGAGGTGCTGGTCGAGTCGCGCGAGGAAAACGAGTTCGGAGAGGAAAGCGAAAACGGCGGGCGCGGCGGGGAAAGCGACCCCTTGTACGATGAAGCGGTCAAGATCGTCACCGAGTCGCGGCGGGCTTCCGTATCCGGGGTGCAGCGCCGGTTGCGGATCGGCTACAACCGGGCGGCGCGTCTGGTCGAGGAAATGGAGGCGGCCGGCGTGGTCGGCCCCTTGCAATCCAACGGTAGCCGCGAGGTCCTGGCACCCGCGCCGCCGTGAGCGCGCTGTGGCGCGAGGGTCCCGCCGGCCTTGCGGCAGGACCCTCGGAAAAGCGCCGCTTACGGGGTGGCCGGATTGTCCGCGAGCGTCGGGATCTCCTCGGTGGAGTGCTCGTCGAGCTGGTCTTCCCAGAGGTATTTGTTGGTTTCGGCGACGATGACGCCGCTCAGCCCGATCAGAGCGATCAGGTTGGGGATGGCCATCATGGCGTTTAAGGCGTCCGCGATGTCCCACACCAGACCCAGCGAGGCCACCGAACCCACGAAGGTGCTGATCACCCACAAAATTCTATAGGGTAAGATCACGCGCTTGCCGAGCAGATATTCCGCCCCGCGCTCGCCGTAATAAGACCACCCCAAAATGGTCGAGAACACGAAGGTCAACAGGCCGACCGTGAGCACGAGGGGGCCGATCACCGGAATATGAGCGAAGGCCGCCTTGGTCAGCGCCGCCCCTTTCAGGCCGTTCATGCCGACGGGATCGCTGACGATCACGGTGACCAGGACGATGCCGGTCATCGCGCAGACCACCACCGTATCCCAGAACGTGCCGGTCGCGGATACCAGCGCCTGACGCACCGGATTCCGGGTCTGGGCCGCCGCCGCGACGATGGGGGCGGAACCCAGGCCGGACTCGTTGGAGAACAGGCCGCGCGCGACGCCGTAGCGCATCGCCATCATCACGGTCGCGCCGGCGAAACCGCCGCCCGCCGCGAGCGGGGTGAAGGCGTGGGTCACGATCAGGTTGATGGCCGCGCCGACATATTGAGCGTTGATGACCAGAATGATGGCGCAGCCGACCACATAGAACAGCGCCATGAACGGCACCAGCTTTTCGCACACCCGCGAGATGGATTGCACGCCGCCGAGGATGACCACCGCCGTCAAGGCCGCGATGACGAGGCCGGTGACATAGGTGGGGATGCTAAAGGTTTCCGCGACCAGGGAGGAAATCGAGTTGGCCTGGACCATGCTGCCGATGCCGAAGGCCGCCAAGGCGGTGAAGATGGCGAACAGCACGGCCAGCCACTTCTGCTTCAAACCTCTTTCAAGCGCGTACATGGGACCGCCCAGCATGGTGCCGTCGGAGGTTCGGACCCGGTATTTGACCGCCAGCAGCGCTTCCGAGTACTTGGTGGCGATGCCGAACACGCCGGTCAGCCACACCCACAGCACCGCCCCAGGGCCGCCGAGCGCCACCGCCGTGGCGACGCCGACGATGTTGCCGGTGCCGATGGTGGCCGCCAGCGCCGTGGTCAGCGCGCCGAACTGGCTGACGTCGCCGGCGCTTCCCGGCTCCTTGCTGACCGAGAGCTTGATGGCCGTGCCGATGTGGCGTTGGATGAACCGCAGCCGAACCGTCAGGAACAAATGCGTTCCGAACAATAAAATCAGCATCGGCGGCCCCCAGAGGTAGCCGTTTAGCCAAGTGACAAAATCATGAAGCGCTTGCATAAGGTTCTTCTCCTCCGATTGCCAAGGGGTTTTGTCGCCCAATCGCCAATCCGCCTGTCCGGGTTATTGGATTATTTGTGTGACAGGCGAGGAAGCTCAGCGTGTGCCGGATGCTTCCACCTATATCCATAGTTCAGGCTATGGCGCATTACAACCGCCAGCGCGAACTTGGCCGCGATTTTTTCAAGAAGAACTGGAGAATTGACGGAGAACGGAGAAAGCGGCACCGAGGGCGCGCGGAGCGTTCGGACGCCCTCGGTGCGGTGGCGGGTTGCGGCTAATGGCTGACCGTGACTTTCTTCCCCTTCGGTTGGCCGATGGCTTTTAACAGCTCGGTAAACCACGGGATGTCGATATCGAAGGGCTTGCCGCCCTTGATCCGCGGAAATTCGATGGCGCGCAGTACCCCGTTGCGGTCCTCGTCGTGACCGATGACGCCGGCCTCGCCCCGCAAGGCGCACTCGACGGCCAGATCGGCGCAGGATTTGATGAGGCGCAGGTCGTCGGTGTTGGCGGCCGAGGCCCGCGAAAAATAGCCGGATTTTTGGATCAGGGTTTTTTCAGAGCCGATCATCTGCGCGAACTGTTCGCCGAACCATTTGCCGGGGTTTACGGCGTCGAGCTTGATATGGCCGAAGGCGTCGCGCGGGACTTCCTGACCCTTGGCCTGCAATTCGGCCACGATCGCTTCCACGCCCGCGCCTTCGGAGACGAAGATGTTGAGGCAATCGTCCTTGTCCATCGCGGCGCGCAGGCGCTTGGTCTCGGCGGCGATGTCGATTTCCATTTCGGGGACGAACACGGCGTGGATGTCAAAGGCGGCGCGGTCGAGTCCGAGGGCGGGCAGCCATTCGCTGCGGTCGAGCAGCTTGCGATATTCCAGCGCGGTGGCGGCGGTGAGCCAACCGCAGTTGCGGCCCATGACCTCGTGGATGATCAACATGCGCGGGTTGGCGTTGTTTTCGGCGACGATGTTTTTAAAGTAACGAGCGCCTTGCTCGGCGGCGGTCCAGGCGCCCAGCGACTGCTTGATCGGGTACACATCGTTGTCGACGGTCTTGGGCAGGCCGATGACCGTGAGGCCGTAGTTGTTCTTGGCCAGGAAGGCGGCGAGGTCGGCGGCGGCGGTGTTGGTGTCGTCGCCGCCGATGGTGTGGAGCACGTCCACGCCGTCCTTGACGAGCTGGTCGGCGGCGATTTTCTGGGGGTCTTGACCTTCCTTGACCAAACCGCGCTTGATGCAATCCTTGACGTTGGTGAGCTTGACCCGGCTGTTGCCGATCGGCGAACCGCCGAAGGAGTGCAGCAGGCCGGCTTTTTCGCGGATTTCCGGGGTGACTTTGTAAGAGTCGCCGAGCAGTAGCCCCTTGTAGCCGCTGCGGTAACAGATGATTTCAATGCTGGGGTCGATCTCGGTGTAGCGCTCGATCAGGCCGCCGATGGCCGAACTGAGGCAGGGGGCCAAACCGCCCGCGGTAAGAATTGCGACTTTTTTGGGCTTGCTCATGGTTGTCATCGCCTTGCTGGAGTGAAAATAAAAAGTAGCTCGAAACCAGCTAAAAGCGTAGGAGGGATTTTACGAAGGAGCAACGCGCGGGGGCGTGGAGATTGTAGGGGCGTCTTGAGAACCTTCGAACGGTGGCCTTTCGCGTCCGCCATGCGCCGTTCATGGCGGATTCATCATCCTGGCTTTGAAATGGTCATCGGTCGGCTCGGATGGTTTGGACCGCTTGGCATAAACCAAGGAGAGCGGAAAATCTCCTTGCTAAGGTTGTATGCTGAAAACTGTCAATCGTGGGAGTGGATCGTGATGCGTCAATGGTTGGTACTGATGGTGAGCCTGCTGGCGCTGGCGCCGGTTTGGGCATCGCCCTCGCAAGTGCAGCATTATTTTCAAGCGCTACAGTCGCTGCGAGCTGATTTTGTCCAGCGGGTGTACGACGAACGCGGGCAAGTCGTGCAGAACTCCAGCGGTGAAATGTGGATGCAAAAGCCCGGCAAGTTCCGCTGGAACTATCGCACTCCCGCCGAACAGATCATCGTCGCCGACGGGGAGCGGTTGTGGTCTTACGACATCGATCTGGCGCAAGTGACGGTCCGCAAATTGGACAAGGCGTTAAGCTCGACCCCGCTGGCGCTGCTGAGCGGCGCGGCGCCCATCGAGGACGCCTTCACCGTCGGCGCGGCGCGCGCCCAGGACGGGTTGACGTGGTATGACCTGACGCCGAAACAGCCACAGCCCGAATTCCGCTTGTTGCGGGTCGCCTTCAAGGGCGAACTGCTGGTCAGCCTGGAACTTGAGGACGGTTTCGGCCAGCGCACCCGACTGGATTTTCAAAAGTTGGAGCGCAATCCGGCGCTCGATCCGGCGCTGCTGAAATTTGCCCCGCCCTCCGGCGTGGATGTGGTCGGCGACGCGAGCTGAGATGGCCGAGCCCTCCGCCGCCGATGCGCGCCGGCCCTTGGCCGACCGGTTGCGACCGCGCCGGTTGGAGGAGTTCGTCGGTCAAGCGCATCTGCTGGCGGCGGGCAAGCCGTTGCGGGTCGCCATCGAGCGCGGCCAGCCGCATTCCATGGTGTTGTGGGGGCCGCCCGGCACCGGCAAGACCACGCTGGCGGAACTGCTGGCCGGCGCCTGTCAGGCCGAATTTATCCGGCTGTCGGCGGTCATGGCCGGGGTGCGCGAGGTGCGGGCGGCGGTCGAGCAGGCCCAACTATTCTGGCGCGACCGGCAGCGCCGCACCGTGTTGTTCGTGGACGAAGTGCATCGTTTCAACAAGGCCCAACAGGATGCCTTTCTACCCTACGTGGAAGACGGCACCCTGACCTTCATCGGGGCCACCACCGAAAATCCCGGCTTCGCCCTCAACAACGCGCTGCTGTCCAGAGTGCGGGTCTACGTACTGAACAGCCTGGACAGTAGCGCTATCCATCAGTTGTTGGACCGCGCGCTAACAGATCGCGACCGCGGGTTGGGCGGGCGGTGGCCGCTGCCGGATGCCGCGCGGGAGCGGTTGGCGCAGGCCGCCGATGGCGATGCCCGCCGCGCCTTGATCTGGCTGGAACTGGCGGCGGAGCTGGCCGAAGCGCACGACATCGCGCTGGACGCCGCCTTGACGGAAGTCATGAGCGATGGGGTGGGGCGGCGCTTCGACCGGGGCGGCGATCTGTTCTACGACCAGATTTCCGCCCTGCACAAGGCGGTGCGCGGCAGTAGTCCGGATGCGGCGCTGTACTGGCTGGCCCGACTGCTGGACGGCGGCTGCGATCCGCTCTACATCGCCCGTCGGGTGGCGCGGATGGCCAGCGAGGACATCGGCAACGCCGACCCGCGCGCCCTGCGGCTGGCCTTGAACGCCTGGGAGGCCCAAGAACGGATGGGCAGCCCCGAAGGCGAGCTGGCCATCGCCCAAGCCGTCGTCTACCTGGCGGTCGCGGCCAAGAGCAACGCGATCTACACGGCTTTCGCAGCCGCCCGGCGCGATGTCGGGCGCGGCGGCACGCTGGATGTGCCGTCGCACCTGCGCAACGCGCCGACCGCGCTGGCGCGAGAGCTGGGACACGGCGACGGGTATCGCTACGCGCACGACGAACCGAACGCCTATGCGGCGGGCGAATGCTATTTCCCGGAGGCTCTAAAAGAAGCGCGCTATTACCAGCCGACCGCCAATGGTTTGGAAGGGCGCATCGGTGAAAAACTAGAGCGGCTGCGGGAGCTGGACCGGTGCAGCGGCCGACGGCGCTATCGCTAGCCGGAGAAGATCGCGCCGCTAGCGGCGCAAGTACCCGAGTTCTTTGGGCAAGGCGATATTGTTGCCGAAATGATCTTCGCCGTACCCCGATTCAGCCAGCAACGCCAGATCGCTCAGCACTCGCTTGTCACCGACGAAGGCGATGCTCAACTCGGTTTTGATATCGAGCTGGCCGGTCGCTTGCAGCTTGGCGATTTCCTTGGTCACCGTTTCGAGCAGTATTCCGTCCTTGCTGAATTCATCCGACAACTGGAGCGGTTGTTGGTAAATGACAATCTTGCTCTGTTCCGCCAGTTTGATGATGATATCGAGGATGGCGGCTCTGATTTGGGCGTCGCTCAGCTCGCCCGGGGGCAGGGACTGGCGGCCGATTTCCGCGACCAGCCAGCGCCGTTTCTGCGCGTTGATTTTTTCGTTGGCTCGGAAGATGTCCATCGGCGAACCCGCGTCGTAAGACTGGCCATCCAACTCCATGATAATCAAGCTGCCATAGTGTTGCACGATGCGCGCGATCAAGGTCGAGGGGCGCACGTGAAAGCCGCGATAAGAGGGGACCGGCGCTTCGATCCGGCCGATTTCGGCGTAGCGCCTGAGCATGGTGTGGCAAAAACACCGGCCGTAGGTCAGATAAAGCCCGGAGAACGCGATGGAGTAATTCATCAGCATGGCCAGCAGCGTGCCGGGCGCGATGACCGGCCGGCGCCGGAAGGCGGAATCGCCGGTTTGCTCGTTGAGGTGGCGTTCGTAGTAATGGACCAGATAAGTGGCTATTTCCAATAAGTGGAACACGATGCTGATGTGCCCCCGCAGGGTGGGCAGGTTCTGATCCAGGGATTCGATTTCGGTTTCCGAGACGTAGGTGTCATAAAGCGATTGGAGGCAGTGAAACCGGACTTTCAAATACCGCAGGTTGTCTTCGCTGATCGGGTCCGGGAAACAGGTCGCGTAATCTTTGGGCTCCACTTTTTCGGCGGTATTCAAAAGCTCGCTGTCCGCAGCCAGGTTCAAATAGGCAGTTGCAAGATAAGTAACTGTTTCAGAGGCGCTTTTTATTTTACGCATGGCGCGGTTATGCAATAAACGCCCTTGCGGGAGCTGTTCGCGATAGCGTTCCGCTGGAAGTTCGGTGGCGGGGACGTCGATCCCCAGCCGGTCGGCTTGCACCAGCAGCCAAGTCGCCGCCCGCACCAGCACATCGTAGGTCAGTTCCAAGGATTGGAGGGTGGCGGCGGCAAAGTCCCGATCGACCGGTAACAGCCGGTAGGAAGGCAGACAGTGGTGGATGTGCAACAGCTCGTAACTGACTTCCGCAAACAGCTTGATGGTGGCGACCAAGGAGCGAAACCGACACCACTGGCGGTTGTTGCGCGCGCCATAGATATCCAGCAGTTCTTCGACCAGCAGGGATTGCGCCAGCAGATCGGCGACCAGCGGTCGGGTGAAAGCGCTGGCGCGCGGCTGCCGGGCTGACAAAAATCGAGCGATCGACAGTAAGTTGCCAGCCCGCTGTTCGAGTAGATCGATGAACTCGCCATCTTTGAGGATGACCGATTTTTTGGGGTGGGTGGAATCTGTATCCGCCGTTGATGTCATGGCGGCAGCACCCCTAATCTTTCGATCCGGTTTTGTCGATACAGCCAGAGCGCACCACGCAAATCGAACTTACTCCGAATGAGTTTGGCGAAACGCAACGATAGCGCAGTTAGTGCGGGGCATCCAGACCGCCCGGTGGAATATCCGAGTAAATCTCGGTCGATCGCGATCTCTGGCTTTATTATATCATCTTTTTATCGATGAAATTAGCGTTTTATCCTTGAAAAAGAACCGACTGCTGGCGCATCCGGCGGATGGGCCGATGAAGCGCAGCATAAGCCTATCATTTCCATATCGATAACGGAGTGCTAAACAAGGGAACGATTGACATACGCTCAAGATAGGCTTTACTTTCTGATGTCTGCTCCGGCAACCTCGGATGGCTCGGCGCGGAGCATCGATAGGCCATTCAGCACTGCGGTCCGGGAGCGACCGATCTGAACCCACCACGAACCGCATAACCACATCATCATAATGAGGAGTCACTAGATGGCAAACAAAGAAGTCGTGATTGTTGGCGCCGCCCGGACGGCCATCGGCAAATTCATGGGCACCCTGAAAGACGTTCCGGCGCGCGAACTGGCGATCACCGCCGCCAAGGCCGCGATCGAGCGGTCCGGCGTTCCAGCCGACCAGATCGACGAAATTTGCATGGGCCAGCTCTACGGCGGTATGCAAGGTTCTTTGCCGGCGCGGCAGGTGAGCATGCGGGTCGGGCTGCCCCATCGCAGCAGCGCTGTCTGCGTCAATCAAAACTGTACCTCCGGCATGCGCGCGCTGGAAATCGCGTGCCACAACATCATGCTCGGCCAGACCGAAATCGGGCTGGTGGTGGGCGTGGAGAGCATGACCAACGCCCCCTATCTGCTGCCCAAGGCCCGCATGGGGTATCGGATGGGGCAGGGCAACATCGAAGACAGCATGATTCACGACGGTTTGTTCGATGAGCTGGTGCCGGGCCACATGGCGATGACGGCGGAGAACGTCGCGGTCAAGTACGGCATCACCCGGCAGGAATGCGACGAGCTGGCGCTGATCAGCCATAGCCGCTGCACCAAGTCGACCAAGGAAGGCGTCTTCAAGCGCGAAATCGTGCCGGTCGAGATGAAATCCAAAAAAGGCTCGACCTTTTTTGAGGCCGACGAGAACTTCATCCCCGATGCCAGCATGGAAAAGATCTCCAAGCTGCCGACCGCCTTTAAGAAGGACGGCGTGGTGACGGCGGCCAACGCTTCCAGCATCAACGACGGCGCCAGCGCGGTGGTCATCATGTCTTCGGACAAGGCCAAGGCCCTGGGCCTCAAGCCGCTGCTGAAGCTGGTCAGCATCTGCAACGCTGGCATCGATCCGGTGGTGATGGGCCTGGGTCCGGCGGTGGCGATTCCCAAGGCGCTCAAGCAGGCGGGCATGAAGTTCGAAGACATCGACTATTGGGAAGTCAACGAAGCGTTTGCCGCCCAATGGCTCGGCGTCGGTCGGATGCTCAAGCAAGATCACGGCATGAACCTCACCACGGACAACTGCAACTTCAACGGTTCCGGCATCGCGCTGGGCCATCCGGTCGGTTCGACCGGGCTGCGGATCATAGTCAGCCTGTACTACGAACTAGAGCGTCAAGGCAAGACCACCGGCGGCGCTTCGCTGTGCGTCGGCACCGGCCCGGCCATGGCCTCGCTGTGGACCCGCAATATCTAAGCGATCACCTTTGATCCTTCCCAAGGCGGCCTGCGGGCCGCCTTACCGATGCGCCATTTTTATATCATCATCTTCCAGCACAGCTCCCACAGTAAGATTCCGCTATAATCCGCTCCTGCCGCAAGAATCCCACTAGACGAGCTGGATCACGGAGCGCCGAGAATCATGCTGGACCCGAAATTACTAAGAAGCGAGCTGGAGCAAACCGCTGTCAAACTGGCCCGACGCGGCTTCAAGCTGGATGTCGGAGCGATCAATGCCCTGGAAACCCAGCGCAAAAGCTTGCAGGTTCGCACGCAGGAACTGCAAAACGAGCGCAATACCCGTTCTAAAGCCATCGGCCGGGCCAAGGCCAGCGGCCAAGACGTTCAGCCGTTGCTGGAGGAGGTCGCTGCTCTGGGCGGCGAGCTCAAGCAAGCCGAGAGCGCCTTGGAGAACCTGCAAGCACAACTTGGCGCCCTGCAATTGGGCATTCCCAATTTGCCTCACGATAGCGTCCCGGACGGAGCCGGTGAGGCTGACAACGCCGAAATCCGCCGCTGGGGCGAGCCGCGCGCGTATCCGTTTGCGGCGCGCGATCATGTCGATCTCGGATCGGAAGGAGGGCTGGATTTCGAAGCGGCCACCAAACTGACCGGCTCCCGTTTTACGGTGATCCACGGCCAACTGGCGCGGCTGCATCGCGCACTGATCCAGTTCATGCTGGACTTGCATACCCAGGAGCACGGCTATCGGGAAGTTTACGTTCCCTATATGGTCAACGCCAACAGCCTGCGCGGTACGGGGCAACTGCCGAAATTCGAGGCCGACCTGTTCAAGCTGAGCGGCGAGATGGAGTATTACCTGATTCCGACCGCCGAAGTGCCGGTCACCAACCTGGTGCGCGATGAGATCGTGGGTTCCGACCGGTTACCGTTGCGCTTTGTGGCACACACGCCTTGTTTTCGCAGCGAAGCGGGTTCTTACGGCAAGGACGTGCGCGGCATGATCCGCCAGCATCAGTTCGAAAAAGTCGAGCTGGTGCAAATCGTCCGCCCGGCGGAGTCTTATGCGGCGCTGGAGGAATTGACCGGTCATGCGGAGCACGTCTTGCAGCGGCTGGACTTACCTTATCGGGTGGTGGCGCTGTGTGCCGGTGACATCGGTTTTTCGTCGGCCAAGACTTACGATCTGGAGGTCTGGCTACCCGGCCAACAAAAGTACCGGGAAATTTCCTCGTGCAGCAATTTCGAGGATTTCCAGGCGCGACGGCTGCAAGCCCGCTGGCGCAATCCAGCGACCGGCAAGCCGGAGCTGGCCCACACCCTGAACGGGTCCGGACTGGCGGTCGGGCGGACTTTGGTGGCGGTGATGGAAAACTATCAGGACGAGCGCGGCCGCATCCGGGTTCCTGAAGCCCTCAAGCCTTATCTGGGCGGTTTGGATCATATCGTCCCCGACGGGCGTTGAACCGTTCTGGAAAGGAAATCCGACCGGCGAAAAACTGGCTTCTCCAACCAAGAATGCTAGGATGGCGCGCAGCGCAAACGATGCCTTCCACTGTCAAGTCCGAGAACGAAAAAAATCATGATTGTCATTCTGAATCCCAACGTCGAGGATCACTCCGAGGAATACCGGCTGACGCTCGACTATTTAGAGCGGTTGCCGGGGATTTCCGCGCGCGTCCACAAGGTGCAAGGCACCCAACAAGGACTGACGGAAATCTATCTGATCGGCGATACCAAAACGCTGTCCGCCGAGGACATCAGCGCCCTGCCGGGGGTGGAGCGAGTGGTGCGCATTTCGGAGGAGTACCGCATCCTGGGCCGGCATCGGGACGAGCGGCGCGCCAGCGGTTTCGATTACAACGGCGTACCGTTCAGCCAGGACCATCTCAACGTGTTCGCCGGACTGTGCGCGGTGGATACCCCCGAGCATGTGGAATTGATGCTGAAAGCCTTGCGCGAGCACGGTCAGGTCTGCACCCGGATGGGCGCCTACAAGCCCCGCACCAATCCCTATTCGTTCCAAGGCCACGGCAAAGCCTGTTTGCCTTATGTTTTCGAGCTGGCCGGCCAGTACGGCATCAAGGTCGTCGCCATGGAGATAACGCACGAAAGCCATGTCGAGGAAATCCACGACTGTCTGGAAAAAACCGGCCAACCGACCGGCGTGATGCTGCAAATCGGAACTCGAAACACCCAAAATTTCGAGTTGTTGAAAGCGGTCGGCCGCCAGCAGGAATTTCCGGTGCTGCTCAAGCGCGGTTTTGGCATCACCCTGAACGAGTCGCTCAACGCCGCCGAGTATCTGGCCAGCGAAGGCAATTCCCGCGTGGTGTTCTGCTTGCGCGGGGTGAAGACCAACATGGGCGATCCGCACCGCAACCTGGTGGATTTTAGCCACGTGCCAGTGCTGAAGCGCTTGACCCGGATGCCGGTGTGCGTCGATCCGTCGCATTCGGTCGGCTCGCGGGAACGGGCGCCGGACGGCCTATATGACCTGATGCACGCCACCGCTCAAGGGGTGGTGGCCGGCGCCAATATGGTATTGGTGGACTTTCATCCAGCACCGGCCAAGGCGCTGGTGGACGGTCCGCAAGCGATGCTGTTGAGCGAGCTGGGTTGGTTTCTGGATGACGTTGCGGCGGCGCGCGCCTGCTACGAAAAACGCCAACGACTAGCGGAACAGTACAACGCCGGCGCGACTTGACGCTGCTTGGTGCTTCGGCTTCTTATACCATCATCTCATGTCAGCTTTTTTCCAGATCCGCCACCAACAAGTCCCGCGCCCGGTTCAAACACGCCGACAAATAGGCGCTGCCGCCTTGATCGGGATGCACGCGCTGGATGAGCCGGCGGTAGGCGCTTTGGATTTCATCGTGACCGGCGCCAGCGTGCAGGCCGAGAATTTGATAGGCTTCGGCCCGTCCCATCGGGCCGGACCATTTTGCATCGGCGGTCTGATGAGGTTCGCCTTGGTCTTGCTCCAACCGATCGCGCCAGGCGGGGTCAGCGTGCCGGTCCAAATACGCCTCTAAAACCGCCAGCGATTGAGGATCGATCCGGCAGTCTCGCCAGAGCTCCAGAAGCGCGGGCATCGCTAAATCCCGCAAGTTGCGGCCCGCAAAACGGCCTTCCCGCACCGTGCCGGACATGACCCCGGTCGCATGATCGAGCGTCATGGATAAAAAGCGAGTATCGATCGCGGATCGACCCTGACCGGCGGTAGGAGACGCGGCGGGGGGCAAAGGATGGGCCTTGAGCCAGCGCAACAAGAGCGGCGCGAGCGCGGCCAACAGAGGCAGGGCAATTTCTCCTCCCCCTCGCGCCACCAGCAGCAGCAGAAAACCGATCGCGCCAACCGCCGCCAGCAGTTGCGGCGCCCGCGCGCGCCACGGCGAACCACGAAGCCGACGGAGCAAAAAATAGCCGCCCACCAGCAGGACGATGACCAGCAGCGCGCGCACCAGCATCGGTTCTTTCAGACCTTAAAGTTGCCGGATCAAGTGGCGGGCCAAGCCACCCTGTCGTTTGCCGAAATCCTCCAGCGCCCGGCGGCCGCCCGTTGCATAGATCGCCACGGCTCGAAGCAAGCTCCGCAACTGCTCGGCGCTGCCGGTGTCGAAAGCGCAGTAAGCGCCGCGGGTCAGCCGGGCGATTTCTCGAAAACCCCGCGCGGCGGTGGAGTCGTTGCCTTCCTGAAATACGAAAGCCGGCACGCCTAACAAACCTAACGGGCCGGCCTGATGGCAGACCCCATCAATGGCTTCTTCCAGGCAGTCGCCGACCAGCACCAAGGCATTCAACCGATTGTGGCGGGATTCGCGAACGGCATGTTCCAGCACCCGGCCAACCTGGGTCAGGCCACCCCGGCATTGCACGGCGGTCATGCGTTGGCGCAGCCGTGCCGAGTCAGTCAGCCAAGGTTCGGCCTGAAATTCGCCGTATCCTCGATACCAGACCAACTGTAAGGCCAATCCTCCCAATTCGCCCGCCACTTCGAACATTTCTCCCTGCAACTGGCACGCCCGATCCCAAGTCGGCTGGCGACTGGCGGTGGCATCCAGGGCAAAGATCAGCCGGCCGCGCGGGGCGGCATTCGCCGGGAGAGAGGCAGCCTGGCGCAGGAACTCGGCAACCTCGGTGGCATTCGATCTGACGGGCGGCTGCGATATCTTCATGGGTTTAGATCCTGGCGCTGCGCTTTGAGACTGCTTGCCCCGTTTTGACAACGCGCGCCGCCAGTCATCACCGGCTGTTATTTTTTGCGGCGGTCGATCACCCGCACGGCTTTCCCTTCCGAACGCGGCAGTTCGCCGGTGCGCTTGACGGCCACCTTGGCGGTCACACCGATGAAATCCTTGATGTCCTTCTGCGCCTTTTGCGCGACCCGCGCCATGGCGGCGTCACCTTGCGCGACCAGCGGAGGGCTACCCTCGACGTTCACGGTCAGCAAATCGAGATTGCCTTCGCGGCTGACTTCCAATTGATAGAAGGGAGCCAGCGTCTCGGTTTGCATGAGGATAGCCTCGACTTGAGAGGGAAAAACGTTGACGCCGCGAATGATCAACATATCGTCGGTGCGGCCAGTGACGCGCTTCATGCGAACGTGAGTGCGCCCGCAGCGACAGGGCGCGGGATCGAGCACCGACACGTCGCGCGTGCGATAGCGCAGCACCGGAAACGCTTCCTTGGTGAGCGAGGTGATGACGATCTCGCCGGCCTCGCCGTAGGGGATCGGTTCGCCGGTGTCGACATCCACCGCCTCAATCAAGAAGTGATCCTCAAAGACATGCAGGCCGTTCTTGGCCTCAATGCATTCGGTGGCGACGCCGGGTCCGATGATTTCGGACAAACCGTAAATGTCCACCGCGTCGATGCCGAGGCGCGATTCCAATTCGTAGCGCATTTCCTCGGTCCAGGGTTCCGCGCCGAAGATCCCGACCTTGAGCGGCAGCTTGCGCAGATCGACGTTCATGTCGGCCGCCGCCTCGGCCAGGTTGAGCGCGTAGGACGGCGTGCAGGATAATCCGGTCGGCTCGAAATCCTGAATCAGCATGATCTGGCGCTGGGTTTGCCCTCCGGAAATCGGGGTCACCATGACGCCCAATTCCTCCGCGCCGTAATGAAAGCCCAAACCGCCGGTGAACAAGCCATAGCCGTAGGCGTTGTGCAGGCGCTCGCCGGGATGCAGGCCGGCGGCGGCCAGACTGCGCGCCATCACCCGCGCCCAAGTGCGCACGTCGCGGCGGGTGTAGCCGACCACGGTGGGCTTGCCGGTGGTGCCGCTAGAGGCGTGGATGCGCACCACTTGATCGGTCGGCACGGCGAACATGCCGAACGGATAGTTTTCGCGCAGGTTTTCCTTTTTGGTGAAGGGCAGCAGGCGCACGTCGGCGACGGATTGAATGTGGCTCGGCCGGACGCCGAGTTCGTCCATGGCGTCCCGGTAGTATTTGACGGTCTGGTAGCAGCGCTCGACGGTGGCGCGCAGCCGGCGGACTTGTAATTCCCGCAACTCCTCGCGGGGCAGGGTTTCTTGTTCGGTGTCGAGAATCATGGCGCGGTCTCGGGGTGATAGGAAAAACTGTTAGGCTCCGGCGGACGGGGACGGCCAGGTTTCGGTCAGCAGGTCGTAGCCCAGGTCGCGCAAGCGCTGGTTCAAAAGGCGTGGGTCGGCGGCGCGGTAGCGCACCACCACGATCCGCAGGCCGGTTTGATCGGGATGCACCGGCGAAACCACGGTGGCGATGTAGCCGCCCGCATCGTTGATCGCGGTTAAAAACCGCCCCAGTTGGCCGATGGCGTCGGGCAAGTGCGCGGCGATGCGGGTGGTGCCTTCGGCGAGGCAACCGGTGATGTCGAGGAAAAAATCCAGCACATCCTCGTGCGTGAGGATGCCGACCAACCGACCGCTCGGCTCGACCACCGGCAGGCAGCCGATTTTTTTCTCGCGCAGCACGCGCGCGGCTTCCTCGACCAAGGTGTCGGGCGCGCAGGTGACGACTTGGGCGCGCATGACCTTGGCGGCGGTCAGCTTGCCGAGCAGATAATTGGCTTCGCCGACCGAGAGGGTGGTCACCGGAGACGGCGCGACCCGTTCGAGGTCGTGGGAGGTGACCAAGCCGACCAAGCGGCCATCGCGCGCCACCGGCAGATGGCGGATGTGACGGTCGCGCATCAGCGCCGCCAGTTGGGTGACGCGCGCGTCCTCGGCGACTTGCAGCACGTCACGGCTCATGATCCGATCCACGTACATGGGGGTCTCCGTGTCAATAGCCCAGATAAGCCCGGCGCACGTCGTCATCGGCCAACAGGTCCACCGCCGGGGCGGTCTTGGCGATGCGGCCGGTTTCGAGGATGTAGCCGCGCCCGGCGATGGCCAGGGCGGCGCGGGCGTTTTGTTCGACCAGCAAAATGGTGACGCCGCGTTGGTTCAGTTCGACGATCACGCGAAAGATTTCCTCGACCAACAAGGGGGCCAAGCCCATCGATGGTTCGTCCAAGAGCAGCAGGCGCGGCCGACCCAGCAGGGCGCGACCGATGGCGAGCATTTGCTGCTGGCCGCCGGACAAGGTACCCGCCGGTTGCCGGCGGCGTTCGGCGAGAATCGGAAACAAGGCGTAGACGCGCTCTTGTTCCTCGCGCAGCCAAGCCGGATCGCGGCGCTGGCGGTAGCCGCCGAGACGAAGGTTGTCCTCGACGGTGAGCGGGGCGAACACTTGGCGTCCTTCCAGCACCTGACACACGCCGGCGGTGACGATCCGATGCGGCGGCCAGCGGGTGATATCTCGGCCGTCAAACCGTATCCGTCCGGCGCTGGCGGGTTGCAAGCCGGACAAGGCGTGCAGCAGAGTGGTCTTGCCCGCGCCGTTGCCGCCGACGAGAGCGACCAACTCGCCCGCGCCGACGCATAAATCTATCTGGTGGACGGCGCGCACCGGGCCGTAATGGCTGCTCAGTCCGATGACCTCCAGCAAAGAGCCGGCGGCGGGCGCGGCGGCCACTTCAGACGGCATAGCTGACCGCTCCGCCCAGATAAGCAGCGACCACGCGCGGATCGGCTTGGATTTCCGGCGGCGTCCCTTCGGCCAGCACGCTGCCGTAATCGAGCACCAGCAGCCGGTCGGAGACGCCCATCACCAACGGCATGTGGTGTTCGACCAACAGCACGGTGACGCCGCTGGCGCGGATGCGGGCGATCAAATCGCGCAGCGCCCAGGATTCCGTGTCGTTGAGTCCGGCGGCGGGCTCGTCGAGCAACAGCAGACGCGGTTTGGCGGCGAGGGCGCGAGCGATTTCAACCCGCTTCATGAGGCCGTAGGGCAAGGCGCTGGCGGCTTGACCGGCGCGGTCGGCCAGCTCGCACAGTTCCAGGGCTTCGATGGCCCACTCCCGCAAGCGTCGCTCCTGACGCCGCATTCCCGGCAAGCGCAGGGCGGCGGCGAACAGGCTGGCGCGGGCGCGCAAATGACAGCCGACCATGACGTTTTCCACCACGGTCATGTTGAAAAACAACTGTAAATTTTGAAAAGTCCGGGCGACGCCGCAGGCGGCGATGCGGTGCGGCGACAACCCCAACAACTCGCGGCCAGCGAAGCGGATCGAGCCGGCGGAAGGTTGATAAAAGCCGCACAGCGCGTTGAACAAGGTGGTTTTACCCGCGCCGTTGGGACCGATCACCGCATAGATCAACCCTTCCAGCACCTGAAAACTGACGCCCGCCAGCGCCATGACGCCGCCGAAACTTTGCTCCAAACCCGCGACCGCGAGCAACGGTAAGGCGGGAGCGGGCGGCGGCAGCGCGGTCATGAACGATACGATCAGGCGACCGGCGAGGGCTGGGAACGAATCAAGACGGCGCCGACCCGACGCGCCGCTTGGCTCAAACCCACGAACAGGCCCTGCGGCATGAAGATCATCACCGCCATCAACAGCGCGCCGTGGACCAGCATCTCGTAATCCTCGAACACGACCAAGCCTTGCTGGAGCAAGGTCAAGGCGATCGCGCCGCAGACCGCGCCGAAGGTGGAGGCCAGACCGCCCAACACCACCATGGTGACCAGTTCGACCGAGACGGTGAGGTCGAACGAATCGGGGCTGACAAACGCTTGTTGGTGGGCGAACAGACTCCCGGCAAAAGCGGCGAACAGGGCGGAAATCACGAATGCCTGGGTTTTGGCGCGGGCGGTATCGACGCCCATCATCTGGGCGGCGAATTCCGAACCGTGCACCGCCCGCAAGGCGCGGCCGACTTGGGAATCGACCAGATTGAGCGACAGCCAAACCGCCAGCAGCATGGCGGCCGCGATCACGCCATACCACTGCCGATCACCTTCGACTTTCCAACCGAGCAGGTTCAAGGGCGGAATCCCGGACAGACCGTCGGGGCCGCCGGTCCAGTGCGTGGCTTGCACCATAACGACGTGCACGATGACGCCGAAACCGAGGGTCGCCATCGCCAAATAATGGCCGCGCAACCTTAAAATCGGGCGGGCGAACGCCCAAGCGAGCAGGCCGGCCGCCACCAAACCGGCGGTGAGCGCCAGCAGCGAGGGCCAGCCGAAACGGGTGGTGAGCACGGCGGACGCATACGCGCCCACGCCGAAAAACGCGGCGTGGCCGAGGGAAATCTGGCCGGCGTAACCCATCAACAGATTGAGGCCGACCGCCAAAATCACATGCAATCCGGCGGACGCGCCGACCACGACGACGAAATAGTTATCGGGGAAAAGGACGGGAAGCGCCGCCACGGCCGCCGCGAACGCATAGAAACCGGCCAGCCGCATCGCTCACACCCGTTCCGAGACTTTGTGGCCGAACAGCCCGGTCGGCTCGAAAAACAGCACCATCAGGACGAACAGAAAGGCGATGGCGTCCTTGTAGCCGGATGACACCAAACCGGCTCCGAGGGATTCCAGCACCCCCAACAGCAACCCGCCGGCGACCGCGCCCATCGGGTTACCGATGCCGCCGACGATGGCGGCGGAGAAGCCTTTAAGGCCGAGCATGACACCGGCTTCGTAAGAGCTGAAGGTGATGGGCGCGATCAGGATGCCAGCCAGCGCGCCCAAGCCGGCGGAGAGGCCGTAGGCCAAGCGCAGCATCACCTTGACGTTGATGCCGACCGCCTGCGCGGCAGAGCGGTTGAAGGCGCAGGCGAGCAGCGCCTTGCCCAGCAGCGTGCGGTTGAAAAAAGCCCGCACCAACGCCACCAGCACGATCGTGACGCCGAGCACCCACACGCTTTGCGGCAGCAGGGTGGCCCCGCCCAACCGGATCGGATCGTCGCCGCTGAACGGCGGCAGGGAATGAAAATCCTTGCCCCAGAGCAGCAGGGCGACGCCGCGCAGGAAAATCGCCGCGCCGATGGTGATGATGATGGTGGTGACGACCGACGCGCCCGCCGCCGGCTCGACGGCGAAGCGCTCCAACAGCACGCCGACGCCGACGGTGAGCGCGGTGGCGACGAAAGCGGCCAACAGCAGCGGAAGTCCGGCGCTCAACAAGGCGATGGCGATCATCGCCCCCAGCATCACAAACTCGCCCTGGGCGAAGTTGACGACATCGGAGGCGTTATAGATCAGGGCAAAGCCTAACCCCACCAAGGCGTACAACGAGCCGACCGTGATTCCGGCGACCAGGAATTGGAAGACCTGTTCGGGCATGAGCGGCGCTTATTCGATCATTTTCCAAGCGCCGTTGCGGACTTCCACCAATTTGAAGGCGTCCAGATTCAGGCCCATGTGATCTTGCGGACTCATGTTAAACACGCCGGCCGTACCGATGAAACCCTTGGTTTTCTCGATCTCATCGCGGACCTTGGCCTTGTCGGTTCCACCCGCCCGCTCGATGGCTGACACGGCGATCATCAGACCGTCGTAGGCGTGGCCGCCGAAGGTGGACACCGGGCCGTGTTTGGCTTCGTATTGGTTTTTATACGCCAGCAACACCGGTTTTTGAGGGTCGGCGTCCGGCAATTGCTCGGCGGCGACCAGCGCCGCCGCCGGCAGGCGCGCGCCTTCGGCCGCATCGCCGGCCAGATCGATGAAGGTCTTGGACGCGACGCCATGCGATTGATAGAGCGGGAGATTGATCCCCAGTTGCTTGATGTTCTTGGTGACGATGGCCGGGGCTTGGCCCAGGCCGAAGTTGATGATCGCCTCGGCACCCGACGCCCGAATCTTGGTTAATTGGGCGGTCATGTCGGTGTCTTTGTTGCCGTAGGATTCGTCGGCGACCAAGGTCATGCCGTAATCGGGCGCCAGCTTGAGAATTTGCGCGCGGCCGGATTTGTCAAAACCGCCGTCGCCGGTGATCAGCGCGATTTTGGTGAGACCGCGCTTGCGCAAGTCCTCAAAGATTTTGGCGGCCGCCATGCGGTCGGAGTGGGGCATTTTGAAGACCCATTTCTTGACCGGTTCGACGATTTCCACCGCGCCGGCCAGCGAAATGAAGGGAATGCCTTCTTTTTCCACATCGGGGATGACGGCCATGGTGTCGCCGGTGGTGGTGCCGCCGATAAGCAAATCCACGTTGTCGCTTTTAATCAGCCGCTTGACGAAGTTGACCGCGTCCTTGGCGTTGCCGCTGGTATCGTAATGGATTAGTTCGATCGGGCGACCCTTGACGCCGCCCTTGGCGTTGATGTGCTCGACATACATCTGCAAGGTCTTCAGTTCGGGATCGCCGAGGAATGAAGCCGGTCCGGTCACGGTCAAGAAAGAGCCGATCTTGATGGGATCGGCGGCGCGCGCGGGGTTGAAAACGGTCAAAAATAGAATTGTTCCTAGAATCGTTTTCCAATGAATCATCTTTGATCTCCCCTCAATGGTGCGGCGCGCGCGGTTTTTACCGAGGCTGGCCACATCGATTTTTTTTGATTTGAGACTTCAAGCCGTCGGATGCTCGGAAAGAGACTTGATATGGCCCGCTTCCCGGCCGGCGTCGAAGGCGCGGGCGTTGATGTCCGCCAGTTTGGGTTTATAAGCTCGAAAACCTTCGACGATGTTGGTTTTAAGCACTTCGGCTGGGAAGGGCAGATGGTCGCTGATCGCGCCGAGCATGATGGTGTTCACCAACTTGGCGTTGCCCAATTCCTCGGCGATGGCCCCGGCGTCGAAGGCGTGGACCTCGATGCCGGTCGCGGTCAGATCGCCGATGGGATCGGCGGGGTACTCGTAGAGGCCAGCCGATACGACCGGCGGCGCGATCCGCAAGGTGTTGACCATGGCCACGCCGGTGGCGCGCAAATGCGGCAGCCAGCGCAAGGCTTCGGCGGCTTCAAAGCCGATCAGCAGATCCGCCTCGCCGGCGTTGATTTGCGGCGAATAGACCTTGGAACCGAAGCGGACGTGCGAGGAGACCACGCCGCCGCGCTGGGCCATGCCGGCCACTTCGGTCTTTTTTACGTCGTAACCTTGGTTCAAGGCGGTGCGGGCCAGCATTTCGGCGGCGGTCATGACGCCCTGGCCGCCGATGCCCACCACGAGGATGTTGGTGATGCCGTCAGGCATGAGCGTGAATCCGAATGACGCGGTTTTGCGGTTCCGGTTGGACGATGGCGTCCGGCGCGCAGGTTTCGACGCACATGTGACAGCCGGTGCAGGTGTTGGGGTCGATGCGGGCGAACACCAGCTCCTTGGTCTTGCCGCTCTTGGCGGTCACGGTTTCGCGGCGGGCGACCGAAATGGCCGGACAGCCTAGGTCGATGCAGTTGCCGCAGCCGGTGCATTGGTCGTCCAGCACCGTGTAGGCCCGCAAGCGCTCGAAGCGGTCGGTGAGCGAACAAGGGCGGTTGGTGATGATGACCGAGGGTTCCGCCATCTTGGTTTCTTCCCGCACCAGCTTGACCATGGTCGGCAGTTCGTAAGGATCGACCAGGCGGATGCGTTCGGGGCGGACGCCCAGCGCCTCGGCCAGTTTGGCGAAATCGACCCGCGGGGCGGGCAGGCCGTGCAAGTCCTGGCCGGTGCCAGGGTTTTCCTGACCGCCGGTCATGCCGACCGAACGGTTGTCCAGCAGCAACACGGTGACGTTGCCCCGGTTGTAGATCATGTTGAGGAGGCCCTGCATCCCCATGTGCAAGAAGGTGGAATCGCCGATGACCGCGACGATGCTTTTCTTGTCGTCGGATTCGCCGCGCCCCTTATCCATGCCGTGGGCCATGCTGAGCGACGCGCCCATGCTGATGCAGGTGTCCAGCGCGTTCCAGGGATGACCCGCGCCGAGGGTGTAACAGCCGATGTCGCCGATGATGTTGAGGTTGCGGATGTGGGAGAGGGCGAAGTAGGGGCCGAGGTGAGGGCACGAGGCGCACATGGTCGGGGGGCGCGGGAACAGATCGGTCCCGGAGCGGGCGGCCACCTCATGCGGTTCGCCGAGAAAGGCCTTGATGGCGGGGCGCAACACGCCCGGCGCGAGTTCGCCGAAGCGCGGCAAGATATTTTTGCCGTGAACCTCCAGGCCGGCGGCGCGGATTTCGGTTTCCAGCAGCGGTTCGGTTTCCTCGACCACGACCAACGTATCGACTTGGGACGCGAAGGCGCGGATCTTGTCGAGGGGGGCGGGGTGGCTGAAGCCTAGCTTGAGCACTGGGGCGTTCGGGAAGGTCTCGCGGACGTGCATGAAGGCGGGGCCGGAGGTGATGAATCCGATCCGCCGGTCGCCGCCGGTTGAGGCGATGTTCAAATCGCTGTGCTCGCTCGCTGCGCGCAGCGAGCGGTCGCGCTGGTGCATCAGCGGCAGGCGCGGCTTGGCGTTAGCTGGGGTCATCACCCAGCGTTGGGGATTTTTTTGAAAGCCGGGGACTTGACGCGCGATGCGCTCGCCCTCGACCACGACCATGGCCTTGACGTGGCAGACGCGGGTGGTCATGCGGACGATGACCGGGGTTTCGTGCGCCTCGGAGAGATCGAAGGCGCGCTTGACCATCTCGTAGGCTTCCTGGGAGTCGGCCGGCTCCAGAATCGGCATGTGGCCGAAGCGGCCCCAGTAGCGGGAATCTTGTTCGTTTTGCGAGGAGGAGAGGCCGACATCGTCGGCGACCACGATCACCAGACCGCCGACCACGCCGGCCAGCGATTGGGTCATGAAGGCGTCGGAGGCGACGTTCATGCCGACGTGCTTCATCGCCGCCAAGGCGCGCGATCCGGCCAGCGACGCGCCGATGGCGACTTCCACCGCCACTTTTTCATTGACCGACCATTCGGAATATACATCGGGATACAAGGCGATGTTTTCCAGAATTTCGGTGGCGGGGGTGCCGGGGTAGGCGGCGGCGACGCGGACGCCGGCTTCCCAGGCGGCGCGGGCGACCGCTTCGTTGCCGGATAAAAGGTGGCGGCTTTCAGCCTTGGCGTGAACCACGGCGTTCATGGTGGGTGTTGACCTCGCTGGTTCCAATCGACACCTTGGGGCCAGGGCGGGTCCGACGCCGGACCCCGCACCAAAGCGGTTTTCCCAAGGCAATTTAATGAAATTAATGGTAGCAGCTATCCACACCACCTGACAGGTTTTGCGGTTAGGGTTGGGATTTGCGAGTCGATTTCGCGGATCGGGATTTAGGGGGTTTTGTTAAAGCGGGAGAGGCTGCGGCAGACGGCGATTGCGGTTGCCACCGATCTCGGTCGGCGCGCATCGCCTTGAGTTCACCACGCAGCGCTTCAAGCTCGCGCACCGTTTCGAGATGTTGGATTTCCGAGCTTTCACGGAGGGTTTGCAGTTTTTGCAGCTCCGCCGCTAGATGGGTTTGGCGCTCCTGAGCGGTCGCTAGATCAGCCTTGAGTTCGGCGGTTTCGGCGCGTTGGTTTTCTTGTTGGGCACGCCATGCGGATTCGAGGCGAGTCCACTCTTGGCGCTCGCTGGCGAAGCGTTCTCGTTCGGTATTTTGTTCGGCGCGCAGTTGGTCGATCAGACCGAGCCAACGGGATTCGCTGGCTTCGTTACGCCGTTGTTCCGTTTCCAAATCTTGTTGGGCTTGATGCCGTTGGTGTTCCAAATCAGTTCGGGTTTGTTGGAGCGCGGTTTCAAGCTGGGCGACGCGAGCGGCGGTTTCGGCGCGGAGTTGATCGGCGGTTTGCGCGGCGGATCGGGCGCGCGCCTCGGCGGCTTGAATCGCGGTTTCGGCGTTGGCGCGGCGCTCTTGTTCCACTAACAGGCGGTCGGCGAGATCGCGGGCGGCCGTTTGGGTCGTTTCAAGCTGGCGGCGCAGTTGGTCGATCTCGCTTTGGATTTCGCGGCATTGGTTGAGGGTGGCCTCGCGGGCTTGCTCGGCGGCGGCGGCGGTTTGGGCCGCGATTGCGCGTTGGTCCTCGAACGCCGATTCGGCGTGTTGCACGGCGATTTTCCAGAACGCATCCAAGGCGAGCGCGACGGCTTCGGGAACGCTCGGCGGCAAAACGATTTTGGGCGTTTCCGCAAGCTGCTGTTGCCAGATTTTCAGATGCTCGCTGATGGTGGTGTTGCTGCCGGTGCCGAGCGCTTCGCGAACGCGCTGGATGGTGGGATTAAGGCCGCGTCCGAGTAAGGATTCGGCGGCGTCGCGAACATTTTCAAACGTAATTCCAGTGCGGGCCATGATTTTGAGGGTATCCCTGATTATTGAGAGTTGAGTCGATTCTATAATAATAAATGATTACATAATACGTATTTATGCTGATCTTTCACTTATGAAATTCAAGATTATTCTTATAATCATGAATTATACTTTCGCCTCAAAAGCGCTTTGAACTCGCTGGTTGGCTGGCCAAAAGCGTTGCCCGTCCGCCAGATCGCGGATTTTGGCTGGAACAAGCGATTTTTCAAACGCTGCAAGCGTGGCGCGCGCTCGACTCGCTCAATCGCTGCCTCTATTTCTGGCGGGACCGTTCCAGGCGGGAAATCGATTTTGTGCTGGAGAAAAACGGCGTGCTGGTCGGCTTGGAAATCAAGGCGTCTTCTCAGGTCACGCCGGCGGACGCCTCCGGCATCCGAGCGTTTCAAGACGCTTTGAGAACGGGTTCATCGTTTCGGCGCGGCGCGATCCTCAACAGCGGCGCGGTGCGTCTGATCGCTGAAAACATCCATGCCTTACCTTGGGGCTGGATGCTGCCCATAACGCCTTCAAGGCGGTTTTCCGCAATCCTATTCCGCCGCCGCGCCCGGCGTATCCAGATAAAAAAATACGTTCTGTTTCATTGTATTGGCATTGAAGCGCAACATCGCCCGATACTGATCGCTCGGCAGGTCGATCACCCGCACGCACTCGGCCCATGGCGCGGCGTTCGGCAACAACTCCGCCAGCCGGTTGGCTTGCTGGTCGAAAAACGCCCTGTTGATTCGGTTATCCTGCCGCTGCGGGAACACCGCCAGATACAGGATGTCGGTTTCGACCAGATCGCTGAAGAAATGGGTGCCTAGCGACACATCCGGCACCAAGCCCTCGTGCATCGCCACCAGCTCGCACAGCACCGCCGCGTTGTTGATTTCCGCGAAGCGCACCGGCACGCCCAGCTCGGGCGAGGCCGTACCCCAGCGGCCCGGACCGATCAACAGCAGCGACTTAGCCGCATCTGGCCCGCGCAAGCGGGTGATCTGGCCGATTACGCGGGCGATCTGGTGACGTTCGTTCAACGGCAATTGGCTGTAAACCGCCGGGACCACATAAACCAAACGGTCGATGGTGCCGATCCGGCTGTGACCGATCACCGCACCGTGCGCCTCCAGCACCAGCCGCTCCGGCGCGATGCGCTCCGGCGGGTTCGCAATGGTGCCCGCCTCCTTCACCTGAAACGGCCGACATTGCACCAAATCGATCTTGTAACGCCCGCCGTCGATGAAATTGGCCGTGAACTCGACATCCACCGGATAATCGTACGCCTGCTGCAAGATGCGCAACATCTCGCGCATGTCATTCACGAACGGCGTGTTTCGCAGCAAGTGCTCGAAGGTCAACACCCACGGAAACACCTCCTGCATCCCTCGCTCGCGCGCCCGCTGTTCCAACTCGTCGTCCACCGTCGCCACCATTTGCAACGGCAAATCCGGGCTCTGTTGCGCCACGTCGGCGAACTGGCGGGTGGAAAGTTGGTTCGCTTCCAGATCCAGCACGTCGATCCGCTTCTGGGCGTACTGGCGCACGCTGTCGAAATGGCTTTCCGGCCGGCGTTCGGGATCGCTCAGCGACACCACCCGCGTATAGTCATCGTCCGACCGATCCACCGCCCGCGTCCCCAAACCCATGACGAGTCGCACCATCCCCGCCGCCGGGTCGATATGCTCGCTCCATACATAAGGATTGAACGACAGTCCGACTCCGGCCATGTGCGGATAAAACAAATTGCCGTGCTGCGCGCCGGACACCCGCTGCACCAGCAAACCCATTTGTTCGTCGCGGTCTAAAATCCCCCGCCGCACCCGGTACATCAGCGCTCGCTCGCTCATGGTGCTGGCGTAGATGGTGCGCACCGCCGTCAGCAAGTCGTCCAGCCGCTTCTCGCGCGGCCCCTGATTGACGCAAAACACACTGTCGTACTTGCCGGCGAAGGCGTTGCCGAAATTGTCCTCCAGCAAGCTGCTGGAGCGGACGATGATCGGCGATTGACCGAAGTAATCCAGCATATCGGAAAACTGCTGCATCACGTAATCTGGGAAATCGCCGCGCAAGATGCGCCGCCGCGCCGTTTCCGCCCCATCGAGAAACGTGGCCGGATTTTTCTGCTTGTCTCGCACCCACCAGCAGCCGTTGCGCACGAGATAGCTGTAAAACACATCCGAGCCGACAAAAAAAGAATCGTGGATTTCCAGCAGCTCGCGCCAGCGCGGCTCGGTCCGTTGCAGAATGGCCCGCGCCAGCATCACCCCGACCGCTTTACCGCCGATCAGGCCCGTGCCGATCATCCGTTCCCTGATCGCCAAAATATCGCCCAGAGTCAGATAGCGCTCCGCCAGTTGCATCACCCGCTCGTCGCGCGACACCGTCATCCGCAACGTCCGCTGCAACAGGTCGCGATCCAAATCCTTCACCGGCACATTCGCGTGTCCGGCGGCCACCACCTCCTCGACTTCTGAAAACGTGCGATTCCAGATGTCGAGTCGAGGATCGTTCGCCTTCAAGCCCGACCAGGGAAACAGCGTCAAAATTTGAGAAATGGTCACGCTGTCCGTAACCGGCGCGAACTCCTCGCCGCGCCACACGTGTAACAGGTGCATGGTCGGCGAATAGCGTTGCTGGACCTTGAGCGGACGGACGTACAATTCGCCCTGATGCCGGTAAATATCGCTGAACAACTGGGTGGTATCGAGAATCGGCGCGGTGGCGTGAAAGGAATGATGGCCGCGCATCAGCGCGAAATAGGCGATCGTTTCTAGGTCGTACAGATAAGGGCAGGTCAGCATGAAAAAATTGCCCAGCATCTGATCGCTGTACCAGTCGGCCACCAGATCGGACAAACAATCGAATACGTAATACGCGCCGCGCCCGGACTGTTCGATGGTGGTGTGGATCGCGCTCAGGAACGGCTCGAAGCCCTCGCCGGGGTCCAGCACTTGAATGTCCACGCCCGGACCTTCCGCCACCAACGCTGGATGGCGGGCGAAGTGGAAATAGACCAGCTTGCGGCCTCTGTCGCGGGCGTACTGGCAAAAAGGTTCCACCAGTGGCCGGTAATCGTCGATGCTGTCTGCCTGCCAGACGATATTGTCGCCCGCCATGATACCCCGGAAAACCCGGTCCAGACCGGCCAGCCCGGTGCTGACTTGTGCGTCAATTGCCGCCATCACCCTCTCCCCTTTACGACCTGAAACCACGCGCCGGACTTGCGTATCGGCCACCGTGGCGGTGCGTCTTGTAATATTTCAACCGCCGCGGCGCGGCTGGCCCGCGTTTGCGTGGGCGCCATAATAACCTAATACGCTAAACTGCTGCCGTACCCGCGAACCCATTCGACAAAACCCGCTTATGACGATGATCCCCATTCCCCCCGCAACCCTGGCTTCACCCTTGCCGCTGGAGCGGCTGCGGGTGCCGGAAACGCTGGACGGCCGCGCCGGCGCCAACCGGGCCGGACCCGATGTGATCTGTCAGCTAGCCGCCAGTAACGATCTGGAAGCCGTGCGCGCCTGGCTCGCCGAATTCCACGACTCACCGCAAACCCTGCGCAACTACCGCAAGGAAGCCGAGCGCCTGCTG
Organism: Candidatus Competibacteraceae bacterium; assembly: GCA_016713505.1. Classification (NCBI taxonomy): domain Bacteria; kingdom Pseudomonadati; phylum Pseudomonadota; class Gammaproteobacteria; family Candidatus Competibacteraceae; species Candidatus Competibacteraceae bacterium. The sequence goes on from JADJPA010000001.1 coordinate 1,080,061, forward strand.
CTCTGGGCGTTACTGGAGCGCGACAAAGCCCTCTCCAGCCTCACCCGCGAGGATTGCCTGCTCTACGAAGCTTTTCTTGCCGACCCACAACCTCGCGAACGCTGGTGCGGGCAAAAAGCACCCCGCTTCAGCCCGCGCTGGCGACCGTTTCTCGGCGCGCTCAATCCCGCCAGCCGCAAGGTCGCCATGCTGATCATCAACTCGTTGTTCAGCTATCTGGTCAAGGCCGGTTATCTGGCGGGCAATCCGTTGGCGCTCGCGCGCCGCCGCGCGCGCGGCCAACAGTCCGCGCGACAGGTGGAGCGCTTTCTCGAACACGATCAATGGCAAGTCTTGCTGGCCACGGTGGACGAACTGCCTCGCGATGAGGAACGCGACCGCCAGCACCACGCCCGCGCCAAATATCTGCTCGCCTTGCTCTACCTGCTCGGTCCCCGGGTCAGCGAAGTCGCCAATCATGCCATGAGCAGCTTCATGCAGATTCGCGGGCGCTGGTGGTGGCGCGTGATCGGCAAAGGCCGCAAGGAAGCCCAGGTGCCGGTCAATCAGGACATGCTGCAAGCGCTGCGCGACTACCGTCGCTTTTACGGTCTCTCCCCCTTGCCCGCCCCGGACGATGCCACCCCGCTGGTGTTGAACCTCAAGGGCACCGGCGGTATCGGCGACAACATGATTTATCGGATCGTCAAGGAATTAGTGGCCAAGGCGGCGGCGCGACTGGAAGCGGAAGACCCTTATCAGGCTGAAAAACTGCGCCGCGCTTCCACCCACTGGTTCCGCCACACCAGCATCACCCATCAGGCCGACGCCGGCATCGACATTCAATTTTTGCAGCGCAACGCCCGCCACGCCCGCATCGATACCACCGGCCTGTACCTGCACGCCGAAGAAAAGGAATGGCACGAAACCATGGAACGCCATCGCCTCAAGGAATAAACTTCCACAGCTTTAGGCTGGAAATGCCGCTCGGCCGAGCCATGATTCGCAGCGCGAAAAATTTAAGTAAATTTACTCAAGGAAACTTTCCCGTATGTCGTCCTACATTACCGAGACTATCAACTACCTCAAGCAAAGCAGCCCCGCCCAAGCGGAGTTCTATCAGGCCACCGAAGAAGTGCTCTCCTCGCTCAAACCCCTGCTAGACCGCAATCCCAAATATCAGAAGCACAATATCATCCAGCGCGTCATCGAACCGGAACGGCAGATTCTATTTCGGGTGGCTTGGCTCGACGACCGGGGCAACGTTCGGGTCAACAAGGGCTATCGCATTCAATTCAACTCCGCGCTCGGACCCTACAAGGGCGGTTTGCGCTTCCACCCCAACGTCACTGCCGGCACCATCAAATTTCTGGGTTTCGAACAGATTTTCAAAAACTCGCTGACCGGCCTGGCCATCGGCGGCGCCAAGGGCGGTTCCAACTTTGACCCCAAGGGCAAGTCCGACGCCGAAATCATGCGGTTTTGCCAGTCGTTCATGACCGAACTGTTCCGTCACATCGGCGACACCATCGACGTGCCGGCCGGCGACATCGGCGTCGGCGGCCGTGAAATCGGTTATCTCTATGGCCAGTACAAGCGCCTGACCGCCAGCTACGAAGGCGTATTGACCGGCAAAGGCTTGAACTGGGGCGGCTCGCTGGCGCGCACCGAAGCCACCGGCTACGGCGCGGTCTACTTCGCTCAAAATATGCTGGCCGAACGCGGCGATTCCCTGGAAGGAAAAATTTGCGCGGTGTCCGGCTCCGGCAATGTGTCCATCTACACTGTTGAAAAGCTTTATCAAATCGGTGCCAAGCCGGTCACCGTCAGCGACTCCAACGGCATGATCTACGACGAGCGCGGCATTGATCTCAAGCTGCTCAAGCGCATCAAGGAGGTCGAACGCGCCCGTTTGACCCGCTACGCCGAAGAACGTCCGAGCGCCACCTACACCCCGGTCGAGAATTACCCCGCCGGCCGCAACGGCGTCTGGACCGTGCGCTGCGACGCCGCTTTCCCCAGCGCCACTCAAAATGAAGTCAGCGAAGAAGATGCCAAGGACCTGTTGAAGAACGGTTGCGCCTGCGTTTCCGAGGGCGCCAACATGCCCTCCACCCAAGCTGCTATCGATGCCTTCCTGGCCTCTGGCATCGCCTACGGGCCGGCCAAGGCCGCCAACGCCGGCGGCGTCGCCACCAGCCAGTTGGAGATGAGTCAAAACGCCAGCATGATTCAGTGGGCCTTCGAGGAAGTGGACGCCAAGCTCAAGCGGATCATGGAAAACATCTACCGCACCGCCAGCGAAACCGCCAAGGAATACGGCGCGCCGGGCAACCTGGTGCTCGGCGCCAATATCGCCGGTTTCCGCAAGGTCGCCGACGCCATGATCGACCAGGGCGTCGTTTGACCCTTTAACAACCCTGCCGTCGCCGGTTCTCCACTCGTTCGGGCCGGCGATGGCCTCGCGCTGTCGCCTCGTCACACCTCCAGCTTGGCTCATTGTCCCGTGGCGGCGGCTTCGTAAACGGCTTTGAAAACCGGCCCGAACTGCTCCAGCGAACGGTATCGGCGCGTCCGGCGCGATGGTATCTGGCTCGCATGGCGGCCTTCGCGGCGGTGGCGGAAGCCGCTTCGTTCACGGCGGCGTCCGACGGTCGCGCGAATGGCTGGCCCTCAGCGTCCTGCCGAGGCCGTGGACCTTGCCGCTACTGCGAAACGGCAAAACGCTGAATATCCGGATGCAAGGCGCGATCAGCGTTTCCGCCACCGTCGCGCTCAAGGAACTCGCGCTGGCCGATGCTGGAATCGCGGCGCTGCCCGAACCGCTGGCGCGGGCCGAATTGGACCTGGGCCGGCTCATCCGGCTGCTGCCCGCCTACCGGCTGCCCCTGCTGCATTTCCATGCGGTCTATGCCGGCAATTTGGCTCCGCCCGCCAAGACGCGCGCGTTTATCGATTTGGCCAAGGAACAGATTCGGGATCGGCCTTGGCGGCCGAACTCGCCGCCACGCGGGCGCTCGAATCCTAACGCTTGAGCCGTACGGAAATACGGCCCAACGGTTGCGCGAACTGTCATGGGATCAGTACTATGTCAAGTTGCAGTTTCGTAAAATTTAATACGGACCTTTTCATCAGGTTCCGTCCGGGAAAGGATGCCGCGTCAGCCGCTGTTATCGAGGAATTGCCATGAGTTTGACCCGCCTGCCTGCCTCCCAAGGACTCTACGACCCGCGCAACGAACACGATTCCTGTGGTATCGGTTTTGTCGTCGATATCAAGAATCGCAAAAGCCATCAGCCCATTCGCCAGGGTCTGGAAATTCTGGCCAATCTCAGCCATCGCGGCGCGGTGGGCGCCGATCCGCTGGCCGGCGATGGCGCGGGTATCTTGCTGCAACTTCCCGATGGCTTCTTGCGCGCTGAATGCGCCGGGCTGGGCATCGAATTGCCCGCCTCGGGCGACTACGCCGTCGGCATGATTTTCCTCCCGCGCGATGGGCTGGTCCGCGCTCGCTGCGAAGCGGCCCTGGAGCAAACGGTCGCCGCCGAAGGGCAGATTTTCCTCGGTTGGCGCGACGTGCCCACCGATAACTCCTGCCTGGGCCGCAGCGTTCGGCCCTCGGAACCCATGATCCGCCAAGCCTTCGTCCGGCGCGGCCCCGACTGCCCCGACACCGCCGCGTTCGAACGCAAGTTGTTCGTGATCCGCAAGCAAACCCATCACGCCATTTGGGACCGCGAGCTGCTCAGCCGCCAGCCGTTCTACATCGCCTCGTTCTCCTCGCGCACCCTGGTTTACAAAGGCATGATCCTGGCCCGCAACCTCGGGGTGTATTACCCGGACTTGCGCGACGAACGGCTGGAATCGGCCCTGGCCTTGGTCCACCAGCGCTTTTCCACCAACACCTTCCCGACCTGGGCGCTGGCGCACCCGTTCCGCTATCTCTGCCACAACGGCGAGATCAACACCTTGCGCGGCAACATCAACTGGATGTTGGCCCGCCGCCATAACATGCGCTCCGAGCAACTCGGCGCCGATCTGGAAAAGCTGTGGCCGCTGATCGGCGACGGCGCATCCGACTCCGCCACCTTCGACAACGCGCTGGAACTGCTGCTGGCGGCCGGCTACTCGCTGCCGCACGCCATGATGCTGATGGTGCCGGAAGCCTGGGCCGACAACCCGCTCATGGACCCGCGCCGCCGCGCCTTTTACGAATACCACGCCGCCTTGATGGAGCCGTGGGATGGCCCCGCCGCCATCGCCTTCACCGACGGCCGTCAGATCGGCGCGACGCTGGACCGTAACGGCCTGCGGCCGGCCCGTTACCTCGTCACCGACGACGATCAGGTGATCATGGCCTCCGAGATGGGCGTGCTGCCGATCCCCGAGGAAAAAATCGTCAAGAAATGGCGCCTGCAACCCGGCAAGATGCTGCTGATCGATCTGGAGCAGGGCCGCATCATCGACGACGACGAAATCAAGGCCCAACTGGCCGCCGCCCAGCCCTATCAGGAGTGGTTGGACGCCACTCAGATTCGCTTGCAGGATCTGCCGGCCGAAATCGGCCCGATGGCGCCCGATCCGGACACCTTGCTGCGCCGCCAGCAAGCGTTCGGTTACACCCAGGAAGACACCCGCGCCTTCCTCAACCCCATGGCGGTCAGCGGTGAAGACCCGATCAGCTCCATGGGCCGCGACATTCCGCCGGCGGTGCTGTCCGACCGGCCCAAGCTGCTCTACGATTACTTCAAACAGAAGTTCGCGCAGGTCACCAACCCGCCCATCGACCCGATCCGCGAGGAACTGGTGATGTCGCTGGTCTCCTTCATCGGCCCGCGCCCCAATTTGCTGGAGCCTTTCAGCGCGGGCACCCAGAAGCGTTTGGAGGTCAAGCGGCCGGTGTTGGCCAACGTCGATCTGGAGCGGATCCGCCGCATCGAATATCACGTGGATCGCGCCTTCCGCACCCGCACTCTCAGCATCTGCTACCCGGTCGAACGCGGCGCCGACGGCATGGCCCGCGCCTTGGAAGACCTCTGCCGCGAAGCCGCCGACGTGGTGCGCCACGGCGACAACATCCTGGTTCTGTCGGATCGGGACATGGACGCCGATCGCATCGCCATCCCCGCCCTGCTCGCCACCGCCGCCGTCCACCATCATCTGATCCGCACCGGCCTGCGCACCGAAGTCGGCTTGGTGGTCGAAACCGGCGAAGCCAAGCGGGTGCACGATTTTTGCCTGCTGGCGGGCTACGGCGCCGAAGCGGTCAACCCCTGGCTGGCGTTTGACACCCTCTCCGCCTCGCTCGGCCATTTCACGCCGCCGTTGAGCGAAACCGAGGCCCACGAACACTATACCAAGGCGGTGTCCAAGGGCATTCTCAAGGTGATGTCCAAGATGGGCATTTCCACGTATCAATCCTACTGCGGCGCTCAGATTTTCGAAGCGGTCGGCTTGGCCGAGGAATTCATCAACCGTTATTTCACCGGCACCCAAGGCGTGATCGAAGGGGTCGGCTTGCAGGAAATCGCCCGCGAAGCCGCCGCCCGCCACCGGCAAGCCTTCGGCGACGCGCCGCTGTACCGGGAGGCGCTGGACGTGGGCGGCGAGCTGGCGTTTCGCATTCGCGGGGAACGGCACGCCTGGACCCCGGAAACGGTGTCGCTGCTGCAACATGCGGTTCGTTCCGGCGACTACCGGCAGTTCAAGCGCTACAGCCGGGCCATGAACGACCAGCATCACCACCTGCGCAACTTGCGCGGCCTGTTCGAATTCCGTTTCGCCAATACGCCCCTACCCCTGGAAGAAGTGGAATCCGCCAGCGAAATCGTCAAGCGGTTGGCGACCGGCGCCATGTCGTTCGGCTCGATCTCCTGGGAGGCGCACACCACGCTCGCCATCGCCATGAACCGGCTGGGCGCCAAATCCAATACCGGCGAGGGCGGCGAAGACCCGGCCCGTTACACCCCGCTCGACAACGGCGATTCCGCCCGCTCCGCCATCAAGCAGGTCGCCTCCGGCCGCTTCGGCGTCACCACCGAATATCTAGTCAACGCCGACGCCCTGCAAATCAAGATGGCCCAGGGCGCCAAGCCCGGCGAAGGCGGCCAGTTGCCCGGCCACAAGGTCAACGACTGGATCGCCCGAGTGCGCCACTCCACCCCCGGCGTCGGCCTGATCTCCCCGCCGCCGCATCACGACATCTACTCCATCGAAGACTTGGCGCAGCTGATCTTCGATTTGAAGAACGCCAACCCGAAGGCGACCATCAGCGTCAAGCTGGTGTCTGAAATCGGCGTCGGCACGGTGGCGGCGGGCGTGGCCAAGGCCCACGCCGATCACGTCACCATCTCCGGCGAGGACGGCGGTACCGGGGCCAGTCCGATCACCTCGATCCAGAACGCCGGCTCGCCCTGGGAAATCGGCTTGGCCGAAACCCATCAGACCCTGGTGCGCAACCACTTGCGCGGCCGGATCGCGGTGCAGGTGGACGGCGGGCTGCGCACCGGCCGCGACGTGGTGATCGGCGCGCTGCTCGGCGCCGACGAATTCGGCTTCGGCACCGCCGCCCTGATCGCCGCCGGCTGCGTGATGATGCGCAAGTGCCACCTCAACACCTGCCCGGTCGGGGTCGCCACCCAAGACCCGGAATTGCGCAAGCGCTTCCCCGGCCAACCGGCCCACGTCATCAATCTGTTCACCTTCCTGATTGAGGAGGTCCGCGAATTGATGGCGCGGCTGGGTTTCCGCACCTTCGACGAAATGATCGGCCGCGCCGACCGGCTCGACATGCGCCGCGCCATCCACCACTGGAAAGCGCGGGGCCTGGATTTCACCCGCCTGTTGGCCATGCCGCCGGCCCCGCCCGGCGTCGCCATCTATCACTGCGAGGAACAAGATCACGGCTTGAGCAACGTGCTGGATCACCAGCTGATCGCCTGGGCCCAACCCGCGTTGGAGGCCCGCCAGCCGGTGCGCTTCGCCGCCTCGATCCGCAACAGCGACCGCACCGCCGGCGCCATGCTTTCCGGCCAGATCGCCCGCCGTTACGGTCACGCCGGCTTGCCGGATGACACCATCCACATCGATCTGCGCGGTACCGCCGGCCAGAGTTTCGGCGCGTTTCTGGCGCGCGGCGTCACCCTGGAGTTGCGCGGCCAAGCCAACGACTACGCCGCCAAGGGACTGTCCGGTGGGCGGCTCATCGTCTATCCGGCGGCGGAAAGCCGCCTGCGCGCCGAGGACAACATCATCGTCGGCAACACCGTGTTGTACGGCGCCATCGCCGGTGAATGTTACTTCCGGGGGGTCGCTGGCGAGCGCTTCGCCGTGCGCAACTCCGGCGCCGTCGCCGTGGTGGAAGGCACCGGCGATCACGGTTGCGAGTACATGACCGGCGGCGTGGTGATCGTGCTGGGCCGAACCGGCCGCAATTTCGCCGCCGGCATGAGTGGCGGCGTCGCTTACGTGTTGGATCAAGCAGGCGATTTTGCCCGCCGCGCCAACAAAGCCATGGTGGTGCTGGAACCCTTGAACGACGCCGAGGAAACCCTCAACGTCCGAGTCTTGCGCGATGACTGGAGCGGCTTGGCCAACGCCGAACTGCCGGACGATTTACTCCGGCACGACGCCCGTCGCCTGCAAATCCTGATCGCCCGGCATTACCTCCATACCGGCAGCGAGCCCGCCCATCGCGTTTTGGAGCAGTGGAACGAGTGGTTGCCGAAGTTTGTCAAAATCATGCCGCTGGATTACCGGCGCGCCTTGCACGACGCGCAGCAGGCCAAGGCTCGCGCTGCCCATGCAGATGACAAGGCCAACGTGGCCGTGGGAGCATAAACGTTATGGGCAAACCGACGGGTTTTCTGGAAATCGTCCGCCGCGAGCACGGTTATGCGCCGGTCGCCGAGCGGGTCACCCACTTTCGCGACTTCATCGCGCCCTTGCCGGAATCGGGTGTTAGCGAACAGGCCGCGCGCTGCATGGATTGTGGCATCCCCTACTGCCATCGCGGCTGTCCGGTCCACAACATCATCCCCGACTGGAACGATCTGGTGTATCGCGGCAACTGGCGGCAGGCGTTGGACGTTTTGCACTCCACCAACAATTTCCCCGAATTTACCGGCCGGATTTGTCCGGCGCCGTGCGAAGCCTCCTGCACCCTCAACTTCAACGATCATCCGGTGACCATCAAGGACATCGAATGCGCCATCATCGACAAGGGCTGGGCGGAAGGCTGGGTCCAGCCCCAGATCGCCTCGCACAGGAGCGGCAAGCGGGTCGCGGTGATCGGCTCCGGTCCCGCCGGCTTGGCCTGCGCCCAGCAACTGGCGCGAGCCGGACACGCCGTGGTGGTCTTCGAAAAGAACGACCGCATCGGCGGCCTGCTCCGTTACGGCATTCCCGACTTCAAGCTGGAAACGTGGTTGATCGACCGCCGGCTGGCGCAACTGCGGGCCGAAGGCGTGGAATTTCGTCCCAACAGTCACGTCGGCGCTGAGATTCCAGCCCGCGCCCTGCTGGCTGAATTTGACGCCCTGGTGCTTTCCGGCGGCGCGGAGCACCCGCGCGATCTGAGCGGGCCGGGGCGCGAACTGCGCGGCATCCATTTCGCCATGGATTTTCTGAGCCAGCAGAACCGCCGGGTGGCGGGCGCAAAAATAGCCGGCGAGGATATTTTGGCGACCGACAAGGCGGTGGTGGTCATCGGTGGCGGCGACACCGGCTCCGACTGCGTCGGCACCTCGATCCGTCAGGGCGCGGGTTCGGTGACCCAGTTAGAGATCATGCCCAAGCCGCCGCTGCACGAAAACAAGCTGCTGACCTGGCCGGATTGGCCGTTGAAACTGCGGACCTCCTCATCCCACGAGGAAGGCTGCGAGCGCGACTGGGCAGTTGCCACCAAACAGTTTCTCGGCCAGGACGGCCAAGTGACAGCGATCCAAATCGTGCGGCTGGAATGGAAGGAGCAAAATGGCCGGCAGGTCATGGTCGAGGTGCCAGACAGCGCATTTGAGCTCAAGGCCGATCTGGTGTTGCTGGCGATGGGCTTCATCCATCCGATCCAGGAAGGGATGCTGAAGGAGCTGGGCGTAGCTCTGGACGACCGAGGCAACGTCGCCGCCGGCACCGACGAATATCAGACCTCGGTCAACAAAATCTTTGCCGCCGGCGACATGCGCCGAGGCCAATCGCTGGTGGTCTGGGCCATTCGCGAGGGCCGGCAATGCGCCCGCGCCGTGGATGAATACCTGATGGGAAGTTCCGAGCTGCCGCTTTGAGCGCGCGCAGCGCAAGGGTTCATCGCCCGAGCGCCGTCCTGAAGCGGTGACGGTGAGAGTGTCGACGCCCAGGGCCGCATCCGGTGCGGTACTGGGCGCGCTTCGATTCTCAGGCCCCCACTCGCTCATTGAAATCCCAGAACGGGTCGGCGTCAGCCGCGTCCGTCGGGAACCTCGACCTCAATGGCGTGTTCCTGGTGATCGTCGACCAATGAAATAGCCGGTTCAAGCTGCTCCACCCCGTCTACCCCCCGCCGGCGCGACGCGCTGGCCGGCGGTCATTGCTGAAACCGGGTTGACGGTTGGCTGGAGGGTTGGGCTTACGGGATCGGGGGGAAATTCAGGGGGTGATTTCCCGACAGCGGCATTGTCTGATGAAGCGAGTCTCATCCAATCCATACAGCGCATCCAGCAGCGCGACTTGTAAGCTTCCCGGTCCCGGCGATCGTTCCGCCGCGACTTCTCCGGCGACGCCAAAGACCGCCAGACCCGCCGCCGCCGCTGTGAAAGCGTCCCGTTCCACAGCCAGAAACGCCCCGATGACCGCCGTCGCCGAGCACCCCAAACCGGTCACCCGCGCCATCAGGGGATGGCCGTTCTCGATGGTCGTGACGCGTTGGCCGTCGGTCACATAGTCCACCGCGCCCGTGATCGCGACCGCCGCTCCAGCGCCAGCGGCCACTTGCCGCGCCCCGTCCAGCGCCGCCGCCGCGCTATCTAGGCTGTCCACACCTTTGCCGCGTCCGGCCTGTCCCGCCGCCAGGGCCAGGATTTCCGAACCGTTGCCCCGGATCACGGTCGGCCCCAATCGCGCCAAAGCCTCGGCCGCCGCTCGCCGGTACGGCGTCGCGCCCGCGCCGACCGGATCGAGAATCCAGGGGATGCCCTGGGCCCGAGCCGTGATGGCCGCCAGTTTAGCCGCCGCGATCTGCTCCGAATACAGCGTGCCGATATTGACGACCAGCGCTTGACTGATGGCGACGAAATCCTCTACCTCGTCGCTGGAATGCACCATCGCCGGCGACGCGCCCAGCGCCAGTAAAGCGTTCGCGGTATTGTTCATCACCACGAAATTGGTGATGTTGTGCACCAGCGGCCGTCGTTCTCGTACGGCGGTCAGCAGCTTCCAAATGGTCTCGGCGGTCAGGCTCATGGCCGGCTCAGGCGTCGAAGATCGGATTGTGTTGTTCGGCCACCCGCACGAAGGTGGTGCGCTTGGTCAGTTCCTTCAGCTGGCCCGCTCCCACATACGTGCAGGCCGAGCGCAGTCCGCCCAGGATGTCCTTGATCGTTTCCGCGACCGGCCCACGATAGGGAACGGTCACGGTTTTCCCTTCCGAGGCGCGGTATTCCGCCACGCCGCCGCTGTACTTTTCCATCGCCGTGCGGGAGCTCATGCCGTAAAATTCCACGAACCGCTGACCATCGCGCTCCAGCAGTTCGCCGCCGCCCTCGTCGTGGCCCGCCAGCATCCCGCCCAACATCACGAAATCCGCCCCGGCCCCAAACGCCTTGGCTACATCGCCGGCACAGGTGCAACCGCCGTCTGAAATGATCTGCCCGGACAAACCGTGAGCCGCGTCGGCGCATTCGATGATCGCCGACAGCTGCGGGTAACCGACCCCGGTTTTCACGCGGGTCGTACACACCGAACCCGGCCCGATCCCGACCTTGACGACATCGGCGCCCGACAGCAGCAACTGCTCGACCATCTCGCCGGTGACCACGTTGCCGGCCATGATGATCTTATCGGGATGGCGTTGCCGCACCTTGGTGATCTGTTCGACGAAATATTCGGAATAACCGTTCGCCACGTCCATGCAAATGAACGACAGCTCCGGCCGACGCGCCAGGATCCGCTCCAGCTTGGCCAGATCGCTGTCGAGGATGCCGGTGCTGACCGCCACATGCATCAGCTGACCCTGCTCCGGCAGCGCGGCGCTGAAGGCTTCCCATTCCTCTGGTGAATAATGCTTGCGCACCGCCGTGAACAATCCTTGTCGGGCCAGCGCCATGGCCATGGCGAAGGTGCCGACGCTGTCCATGTTGGCCGCCATGATCGGGATACCGGTCCAGGTCCGGCCGCTGTGGCGGAACTTGAAGGTCCGCTCCAGGCTCACTTGCGAGCGGCTGCCGAGCGTCGAGCGCTTGGGCCGGATCAATACATCCCTGAAGCCCAGTTTCAGATCGGCTTCAATGCGCATTCAAATCCGACCGTACAGCGTCAGTAGATGCCGGTAATGACCCGCCAGCCGCGGTTCGACCTGATCCCAGCGGAACCGCCAGCGCCAGTTCCCCTCGGCCACGCCCGGCTGGTTCATGCGGTCCGCGCCGCCGAGCGCCAGCACGTCCTGCATCGGCACCACCGCCAGCCGCGCCACTGAAGCCAATGCCGTTCGGACCAGCCGTTCAGGCATTTGTGCCGGACCGCCGCCCAGATAATCGAACATATGATTGCGGGTCGGCTCGTCTAACTCCTCCAGCCAACCCAGCGTGGTGTTGTTGTCGTGGGTGCCGGTATAGACCACCGAATTACTGACGTGATGGTGCGGCAGGTACGGATTTTCCGCGTCGCCCCCGAAGGCGAAATGCAGTACTTTCATGCCCGGCAGGCCGTGTTTGTCGCGCAGCGCCTCGACCGCCGGCGTGATGATGCCAAGGTCTTCCGCCACCAGCGGCAAGCGGCCGAACTCCGCGCGCAGCGCTTGGAACAACTCATCGCCTGGTGCTTCCCGCCACTGTCCCGCCACGGCGGTTTCGGCGTCGGCCGGGATTTCCCAGTACGACTCCAAACCCCGGAAATGATCGATCCTCAATAGATCGAACTGCGTCAATTGCGTGCGAATGCGTTCCTTCCACCACTGAAAGCCGTCGGCGCGCATCGCCGCCCACGCATAATGCGGGTTGCCCCACAATTGGCCGGTGGCCGAAAAATAATCCGGTGGCACGCCGGCCACCACCTCCGGCCGTCCCTCCGCATCCAGTAAAAAGCAATCGCGCCGCGCCCAAACGTCGGCGCTGTCGTAGCCGACGAACAAAGGAATATCGCCGAAAATCAGAATACCGCGCTCGTTGGCGTACTGCTTGAGCGCCGCCCACTGCCGGTAAAACAGAAATTGCTCGAACTGGCATTGCGCCACGGTCTCGGCAAACTGCCGCCGCATCGCCGCCAGCGCATCCTGGTGTCGGTCGCGCAGTTCGCGCGGCCAGTCGAACCAAGCGGCCTGACCGTGGGCCGCGCGGATCGCCTGATACAGCGCGTAATCCTCCAGCCAATCCCGCCGCTCCCGCACGAATGCTTCATACTCGCCTCGCGCCCGATCCGCTTGTTGGAAGCCTTGACGGGCCTCGCTCAAGCGTCGTTGCCGGTAGGTCCAGCCGTCCTCGCCCTCGCTAGGACCGCCGTCCGGCTGAAGCCAGCCCGCCTCGACCAACGGCTCCAGAGCGATCAGCCGCGGGTTGCCGGCATGGACCGATTGCGCCGAATAGGGCGATAGATCAGCGTGCGGCGGCGCGAGAGGCAACGTCTGCCAGACCGTAAAACCGCAGGCGGCCATGAATTCCACGAAGCGGTAAGCTTCCGGTCCCAAATCGCCGTTGTCGTAACCGCCGGGAAGCGAGGTCGGGTGCAGCAGCAAACCCGCGCGCCGCCTTTCTGCTGGCGAGCCTTGGCTCATGCGTGATAACTCCTCAAAAGTGGCTGTTATTTTAGATGTCTGAAGCCGACGCTAGCGTCGGCGCGGCAATTCCTGTCCCAGCATTTCGCGCGTGATGAGAACCACGCCCTTTTCGGTGCGGTGAAAGCGGCGCGCGTCTTCTTCGGGATGCTCGCCGACCACCGTGCCGGGCGGAATCACGCACCCTCGGTCGATGATGACCTTGCTGAGCTGGGAGTAGCGGCCGATGTCGACGCCCGGCAGCACTACCGAGTCCCGTAGTTGCACGTAGGAATGGACTCGAACCCCTAGGAAGAGTAGCGAATGATTGACGTAACCGCCGGAAATAATGCAACCCTCCGCCACCATGGAATCCACCGCCATGCCCCGACGCCCTTCATCGTCGAACACGAACTTGGCCGGAGGCGCCAGATCCAGATAGGTCCAGATCGGCCAGTGTTCGTCGTACAGATTCAAATGCGGGTCGACCTCGACCAATTCCATGTTCGCTTCCCAGAAGGCGTCGACGGTTCCCACGTCTCGCCAGTAGCTCTGCGCCTTGGTTTGCACGTCGCGAAAAGGATAGCTCACGATGCGGCGGTTGCCGATCAGCGGCGGCAGGATATCCTTGGCGAAATCGTGGCTGGACTGCGCCGAGTCGGCGTCCTCGCTCAAGCGTTCGAAGAGGAAGTCGGTGTTGAAGACGTAAATCCCCATCGACGCCAGCGCCACATCATCCTGACCGGGCAGCGTTTCCGGTTCCTTGGGTTTTTCCGTAAACCGAATGACTTCGTTGGCTTCGTTGACCGTCAGCACCCCAAATTCCCGCGCTCGCTCGCGCGGAACCTCGACTGCCCCCACCGTGACATCCGCCTTGCTTTCGACGTGGCGCGCCAGCAGGGGACCATAATCCATCCGGTAAATTTGATCGCCGGATAGGATCAACACGAACTCCGGCTCGTGCAGGCGGATGATATCCATGTTTTGATAAACGGCATCGGCGGTGCCTCGATACCATGACGCGTCATCGGTGCGCTGCTGGGCGGGCAGCAGTTCCACGAATTCGCCGAATTCACCCCGCAGGAACCCCCAACCACGCTGGATGTGCTGGATCAGGGAATGCGCTTTATACTGGGTCAGCACGCAAACCCGCCGGATTCCCGAATTGATGCAGTTGGATAACGGAAAATCGATGATTCGATATTTCCCGCCGAACGGCGTCGCCGGTTTGGCGCGCCACTGCGTGAGATGTTTGAGCCGGCTGCCGCGGCCTCCCGCCAAGATGAGTACGAGAGTTTTCCGAGTCAGTCGGCTGACGAAACGTGAGGTGGTGGCGGCGCTCATGCGTTTGATATCCCTCTTTGCTATGATTTTCCAAATCTCGGGTTCGGACGATTGGATCGGCGACCCGCCGGGTACCCGGTGTCAGCCGGATAGCCAGACCCGATGTCATAACTAATATAGTAGTAGGTCCCGGATGCAACCTATTGTCACTCATAGCGCCCGCACCGGCCCGGAGTGCCCCGGCATCCGGGAGGATCGGTTTTTCTGATGACGGACTCCGAACTCGGCGGCGCTAGCCCGACGCCAGCGCGAACAGCCAGCGAACAGATCATCGCTGACGCCGTTTTGTTGGGGGAGGGACGCCACCCCGATCCCTTTAGAGTGCTCGGTCGCCACGGCCGCGCGGAGCGGATCGCCATTCGTGCGTTTTGGCCGGGTGCCCGGCAGGTTTATCTGGTCGATATCGGCCAACCCCTGCAACGCGTGGCGGAAACCGATCTGTTTGAATGGCAAGGCAAGGTGAGTGCCTTGGCCCCGCATTACCAACTGGCCTGGACCACCGCCGATGGCCGTCAGTTCGCGATGCACGATCCTTACTCCTTCGCACCCCAGTTGACCCTGTATGATCTGCATTTGTTCAACGAGGGTCGCCACCTCCACGCCTACCGGATGATGGGGGCCCATCCGCGCTGGGTGGATGGCATCGCCGGCGTTCTGTTCTCGGTCTGGGCTCCCAACGCCGAACGGGTCAGCGTGGTGGGCGATTTCAACGCTTGGCAGGGTCTTTGCCATCCCCTGCGCCGGCGCGGCCATGTTTGGGAGTTGTTCGTTCCCGGTTTGACGGCGGGGCTGCGCTACCAGTTCGAAATCCGCGTCCGGGAAACCGGTGCTTTGTTGCGCAAAAGCGATCCTTACGGCCGCCTGTTCGAACGGCGGCCGGAGGTTTGCTCGATCGTCGCCGACAATACCGCCTATTCGTGGCGGGATGAAAGTTGGATGCTGCGCCGGCGCCATCAAAAATGGTCGCAGACGCCGCTTTCCGTCTACGAGGTTCACTTGGCCTCATGGCAGCGGGATGGCACCGGCGATTATCTCTCCTATCAGGAGTTGGCCCGACGGCTGGTCGCTTACGTCAGTTCGCTGGGCTTCACCCACATCGAGCTGATGCCGGTCACCGAGCATCCGTTGGACGCCTCTTGGGGCTATCAGACCACCGGCTACTTCGCGCCGACCAGCCGCCACGGCGCGGCGAACGATTTTCGCTGGTTTGTGGATTACTGCCACCAGGCGGGTATCGGTGTCATTCTGGATTGGGTGCCCGGCCATTTCCCCAAGGATGTCCACGGTCTGGCCTGCTTCGATGGCACCTGCCTCTACGAATATGAAGACCCGACCCGGCGCGAGCATCGCGGTTGGGGCACGCTGGTCTTCAATTACAACCGCACTCAGGTGAAGAATTTCTTGCTGGCAAGCGCTTGTTTTTGGCTGGAGGAATACCACCTGGACGGCCTGCGGGTGGATGCCGTCGCCTCCATGCTGTATTTGGATTACGCCCGCGATTCCGGCGAGTGGCGGCCCAATCCCTTCGGTGGCAATGAGAATCTGGAAGCGGCCGTCTTCTTGCGCGAGCTGAATGAGTTCATTCATCGCCGCTTTCAAGGCGTGCTGATGATCGCCGAAGAATCCACCGCTTGGCCGTTGGTGACCCGGCCTTCCTGGATGGGGGGACTCGGCTTTGGGATGAAATGGAACATGGGCTGGATGCATGACACTCTGGAATATCTGACCCTCGATCCCGCCTTGCGCCGCCATCATCAGGAATTGCTGACTTTTGGGCTTCTTTACGCGTTTACCGAGAATTTCATGCTGCCGCTGTCTCACGATGAGGTGGTCCATGGCAAAGGATCGCTGCTGGCGCGGATGCCGGGAGACCGGCGCCAGCGCTTTGCGAACCTGCGGCTGCTTTATTTGTATCTGTGGACCTACCCTGGAAAGAAATTTCTGTTCATGGGTAACGAATTTGCTCAAGAACAGGAATGGGATTTTGCCGGAGTGCTGGATTGGCCTTTGCTGGAACAAAGGGAATGTCGCGGCGTTCAGACGCTGATCTGCGATCTTAATGGCCTGTACCGGTCTCTGGCTAGCTTGCACGCCTGCGAATTTTTCCAGGAAGGCTTCGAATGGCTGGATTGCCACGATCCCGCTCAGTCGGTGATCGTCTACCTGCGCCGGAGTGGCGAGCACCAGGCCGTGATCATTTTCAATTTCGCCGCCACCGCCCGCCTCGGCTATCGCGTGGGTGTGCCGCTGCCCGGACTCTACAAGGAAGTGTTGAATTCCGATGCGGCCCAATACGGAGGTGGCGGCGGAATCAATGGCGAAATCTGCGCCCTCCCGGTTTTTCATATGGGGCAACCTTGCTCCTTACTGGTGAACTTGCCTCCCCTGACCGGGCTGGTGTTGACCCCTGTTCAGTTCGAGATTTTCGAGGGGGGTAATGATGGTTGAACGAGCCGAGCGGATCTTGGAGCGCGGCATGTCTTTGCGGGAGGCTCTCGGGCGTGCGTTATGCGGTGGTCAAACGGCCGGTTTTGACGCCTTGAGTGGCGGTCACTGGGTAGGCGACCGCGATGTTTCCGCTTGGAGGGGTTATCCGTGAAATTGCAGCAACTGCGTTATCTGACGGCGATCGTTCGTAATAACCTGAACATTTCCGCCGCGGCGGAGAGTTTGTATACCTCTCAGCCGGGTATCAGCAAACAGTTGCGCCTGCTGGAAGAAGAACTGGGTGTCGAGCTGTTCAACCGTAACGGCAAGCACTTGACCGAAATTACCCCTATCGGGCAGCAGATTATTCTGAAGGTCGAAACTATTTTGCGTGAAGTCAACAATATCCAGATTTTGGCCGAGGAGTACCGCGATGATCGCCGCGGCAGCTTGTCGCTGGCCACCACCCACACTCAAGCACGCTACGCGCTGCCGCCCGTCATCAAGGTGTTTCGAGAGCGCTATCCGGCGGTCAACTTACAGGTGCATCAGGGCTCGCCGATGCAGATCGCCGAGTTGGTGCAATCGGGCGAGGTTGATTTCGCGATCGCCACCGAGTCCCCGGAATTGTTTGGAAATTTGGTTATGATGCCTTGTTATGTGTGGCACCGTTGCGTGCTGGTTCCAGTCGGCCACCCTTTGAGTCGGGTGGAGCGTTTGACGTTGTATGATGTGGCGCAATATCCGCTGGTGACTTATGTCTTTGGTTTCACCGGGCGCTCGCAACTGGATGGGGCGTTCCGCAGCGCGCATTTGAAACCGAGCGTGGTTTTTACCGCGACCGATGCGGACGTGATCAAAACCTATGTCCGCTTGGGGATGGGCGTCGGGATCGTGGCTAGAATGGCTTATGATCCCAAGCAGGATCAGGATTTGGTGCGCTTGGACGCCAGTCATCTGTTCCCGTCCAACATCACCAAAATTGGTTTCAGGCGCGGTATGTTTCTGCGCCGTTATATGTATGATTTTATGGAACTGTTCTCGGCGCATTTACAACGCGAGCGGGTGCGCGCCGTCGAGCGGTTGCAGACGGTCGAGGAGATCGCTGAGGTTTTTGAGGGTTTGGAGCTGCCGGTTAGGTGAGGTTTGGATGGTTTTTTGGTTATATAAAAGGTGATGATATAATAAGAGGTGACGCAGTGGAGGAAACCAGCATGCCCGCACCCGCTCCATCGATGGTCCTACTGAGGACCGAATTACTGGCCGCTTACGATAGCTTGCTCGGACATCTGGACGAATGTTGCGCTCGCATCCGTCGCGACGCGACGCTGGCCGCCTGGGTGTCGCGCACCGAAGCCGAGATGCAAGAAGCCGCTGACATGCGCTTCAAGGCGATCCAGCTCTATCGCGCGCTTTGGTACGAAGAGGCGCGAGATGGCCGGGAAACCCTCACCTGCCCCGGCATCGTCGGCGCCGGCCAGGAAACGCTCCTGTCCGCCTCTGCTTGTAATGCCGCCAAGGATCGCTTCAAGGCGGCGGTATTGGCCCTCAAGTCCCTGGCGCGACCTGAAATCCAGGCGGCCATGACCGATCTGCACCGCCGTCAGGAAGCACTGGCGGACGCCATGCGCCGCATGGGAACCGCCCGCTTGAACCTCAAACAAGCCTACCGGCATATTCCGCTGCTCGATCAGCGTCCCCTAAAGATTGGCTTTACCTGGTCCAAGCAAGGGCGGGTGATCCAGCGCACCAGCCAGGCCACGGCTCGCCGATTGCTGGAACAACGGGTCGAGACGCCGCAAATCATCTTGGAATTACAACGGCTTGCCCAACTTGGCGGCGATGAGATACTGGCGCGGGTTCGCAGCGTTTGCCCTCACCTGCGCGCCAATCTCGTCTTTGCGGCCGAGAGCGGGTCAGGCGTGCGCCGCCGCCTCATGCAAGCGCCACTGCCGATCTTGATACCGTTGCAACCCGGCCAAACGCTGCCTGAGTTCGTACCGGTGGCCCCCGAACCGCCGCTCACCCCTCGACTCCGACGGGCCGATGTGCGCATCGAGGATGAACCCTTGCTTCCGTCGGTGCGTGTCCATCGCTATCGCGCCCCTTATCGCTGAGCGGGTCGGTAGCGAGCTGAAGATGATGATATAATACTCGGAAAGCTCGCCAAGGTATTTTTATTAGATTGAATTTAATCATAAAAATCTAAATCACTTTTCAGGCGCGGTTTTCTCGATTGGCGCGCGCTATAGTTTGAAGTCGCTCTATTCCAAAAAAACCGTTCATCAGGAACCCAGAAAATGTTATCACGCGCTCGTGTATGGCCTGGCAAAGCGTATCCGCTCGGTGCGACTTGGGACGGTAAGGGCGTCAACTTCGCGCTCTTTTCCGCCCACGCTGAAAAAGTCGAATTGTGTTTGTTCGATTCTTCGGGCCAACGCGAGATCGAACGCTTGGCGCTTCCTGAAAACACCGACCAAATCTGGCATGGCTATATCCCCGGCTTATGGCCGGGTACCCTTTACGGCTATCGGGTTTCCGGGCCTTACCAACCCCAGCTCGGCCACCGCTTCAACCATCACAAGTTGCTGCTCGACCCCTACGCCCGCCAGTTCTACGGCGTGCTGCATCTGCACGACGAACACTGCGGCTATCGCGTCGGAGATCCGAAAGCCGATCTGTCGTTCGACAACCGCGACAACAGCCGCGAAATGTTGAAATGCGTGGTCGTGGACACCAGCTTCAATTGGGAGGGAGATCGGCCCCCTGAAACCCCCTGGTCGAAAACGCTGGTTTATGAAACGCACGTACGCGGCTTCACCATCCGCCATGAAGGCATTCCCCATCATTTGCGCGGCACCTTTGCCGGCCTATCGCATCCTGAAATCATCAAGTACCTTAAAGCGCTCGGCATTACCGCCGTCGAGTTGATGCCGGTACACGCCTTCGTGGACGACCGCTTTTTGGCCGATCGCGGCTTGCGCAATTACTGGGGCTACAACACGCTGTGCTTTTTTGCGCCCGAACCTCGTTACTTGAGCAGTGGCGAGCTGGCCGAATTCAAGACCATGGTCAAACACCTGCACGACGCCGGCATCGAAGTGCTGCTGGACGTGGTTTACAACCACACCGCCGAAGGTAACGAGCTGGGTCCGACCCTTAGCTTCCGGGGTATCGACAATGCCTCCTACTACCGTCTCCATCCCGACAACCGCCGCTTTTACATCAACGACACCGGCTGCGGTAACACGCTCAACATCACGCATCCGCGGGTGTTGCAGATGGTGATGGACAGCTTGCGCTACTGGGTCGATGAGATGCATGTCGATGGCTTCCGCTTCGATCTAGCGGTGACCTTGGGCCGCGAAGAACATGGTTACGACCGTCAGGGAGGATTTTTTGACGCGATCCGACAAGAACCCGCCTTCGCGGCGGTCAAGGTGATCGCCGAACCCTGGGATATCGGTCCGGGCGGCTATCAACTCGGCGGCTTTCCGGCCGGCACCGCCGAATGGAACGATCGCTTTCGCGACACCACCCGCCGGTTCTGGCGCGGTGACGACGGTATGCTGGCGAAGCTGGCGCCCAACCTGCTGGCGTCCAGTGACCTGTTCGAGCACGACCGCCGCCGCCCGTGGGCTTCGATCAACTATGTCGCCAGCCACGATGGCTTCACCCTGGCCGATCTGGTCAGTTATAACGACCGTCACAACGAAGCCAACGGCGAACAAAATCGGGACGGCCATCCCTACAATTTCAGCAAGAATCACGGCGCCGAGGGACCGAGCGACGATCCGGCCATCCAGAAAATCCGCCTGCGCCAGCGCCGCAACCTGCTGGCGACCTTGCTGCTGTCGCAAGGCACTCCCATGCTGCTGGCCGGCGATGAATTCGGCCGCAGCCAGCGCGGCAACAACAATGCCTACTGTCAGGATAACGAGATCAATTGGTTGAACTGGGACAAGATTCCAGCGGAAGAACAGGAATTCCAAGAATTCGTCCGCCGTCTGATCAGCCTGCGCCGCGACCACCCGGTAGTGCGCCGTCCGCTGTTCCTACATGGCAACAAAAGCTCGCAAAGCACTCGATTGCGCGATATCGATTGGATCGGCTCCGGCGGTGGCGCCTTGAGCGATGCCTACTGGCAAGAGCCCAAGGCGCGCTGCTTCGGCATGTTGCTGGCCGGAGATGCCGGCGACCACTTTACCCCGGACGGCTATCCAGAGACCGACGATACACTGCTGATCCTCTTCAACGCCGGCCCCAACCCTCTGCCCTTCCGAATGCCGGCGGCGGCCAACGCCAATCAATGGCGGTGTTTGCTGGATACCGCGCACCCGCGGTTGGCCGCCGGTGAGTTGCTAGTCCCCGCCGGCGAAAACTTTCAGATGGACGCGTGGGCCGTGACCGTGTTTGCTCTGGCCACCGACGAGAATCGGTGAACGGATCGCTCTCGCTCGATAAATTATATAAATATCATTAAATATTCTTTTTTCTTCTTTAGTCTTGCGCCTATAGTCGCGACCTTCCCCATAGACCGGTCGCGGCGGTCTTGTTTTGCCCCTACTTTTTGCGGAGCTTGAACCTTGCGCGTATTTCCGCCTCATTCCACCCTCCCGCCACCGGCGGCACCGCCCGTTGCGCGTCGCCGCTGGATTCGTTGCGCATGAGGTCGTGGTTTCGCCAACCCAGCGTCCTGCCGGGTTTCGGGCTGACGTTCGGCTTCGCGGTCGGCTACTTGAGCTTGATCGTCCTCATTCCCTTGGCGATGGCGTTTCTGAAAGCCTTCCAGCTCAGCTGGGAGGAGTTTTGGAAAATCGTGCTCGCGCCCCGGGTGATCGCGTCCTATCAACTGACCTTCGGCGCCGCCTTTCTCGCTGCCGCCATCAACACCGTTTTCGGCTTGATCGTCGCCTGGGTGCTGGTCCGCTACCGCTTTCCGGGCAAACGGCTGGTGGACGCCCTGGTCGATCTGCCGTTCGCCCTGCCGACCGCCGTGGCGGGTATTACCCTGACCACTTTATATTCCGGTAACGGCTGGCTCGGCCAGTTTCTCAAACCGCTCGGCCTCAAGGTCGCCTTTACGCCGCTCGGCATCGTCGTCGCCCTCGTCTTCATCAGCCTGCCGTTCGTGGTTCGCACCGTACAGCCGGTGCTGGAGGATCTAGAAGCCGAGGTCGAGGAAGCGGCGGCCAGCCTCGGCGCCGACCGCTGGCAGATTTTTCAGCGGGTCATTTTTCCGGCGATCCGCCCGGCGCTGCTGACCGGGTTTACCCTGGCCTTCGCTCGGGCCATCGGCGAATACGGCTCCGTCATCTTCATCGCCGGCAACTTGCCGATGGTGTCGGAAATCACGCCGCTGCTGATCGTGGGTAAGTTGGAGCAGTACGACTATCGAGGAGCGGCGGCGGTTTCCGTGGTCATGTTGGTCATTTCCTTCGTGCTGCTGTTGCTGATCAACCTGTTCCAGCGCTGGAGCCACTTGCGGCAGTCTGAAGCGCCATGAACGATTTTTCCCGGCAACCCACCGCCGTTACCGTTATCGAACCGCCGTTGGTCCGTATCCTGTTGCTGGGTGTGGCGCTCGCCTTTCTGTCGCTGTTTTTGGTCGTGCCTCTGGCGGCGGTATTTTACGAAGCCTTGCGCAAGGGCATCGGTGTCTACTGGGCCGCCATCACCGACCCCTACGCGCTCGACGCCATTCGCTTGACACTGTTGAGCGCCGCCTTCGCCGTGCCGCTGAACATGCTGTTCGGCGTCGCGGCGGCGTGGGCCATCGCCCGATTTGAGTTTCGCGGCAAGAGCGTGTTGGTGACCTTGATCGATCTGCCCTTCGCGGTATCGCCGATCATCGCCGGCCTCATCTATGTGCTGTTGTTCGGCGGTCAAGGCTGGCTCGGCCCTTGGTTGGTCGAGCGCGATATCAAGATCATCTTTGCCGTGCCCGGCATCGTGCTCGCCACGATCTTCGTCACCGTCCCTTTTATCGCCCGCGAACTGATCCCCTTGATGCAGGCGCAAGGCAGCGAAGAAGAAGAAGCGGCGCTGGTGCTCGGCGCCAGCGGCTGGGTGACGTTCTGGCGCATCACGCTTCCCAACATCAAATGGGGGTTGCTGTACGGCGTGGTGCTGTGCACGGCGCGGGCTTTGGGTGAGTTCGGCGCGGTGTCGGTCGTGTCCGGTCACATCCGCGGCTTGACCAATACCTTGCCGCTGCATGTCGAAATTCTCTACAACGAATACCAATTCGCCGCCGCTTTCGCCTGCGCTTCACTGTTGACGCTTTTTGCTCTCGTGATTCTGGCGATCAAGACCTTGATCGAGCACCATACCTTGCAAAAGCGGCGCCCCTCCGCGCCCGGAGAGACTGCATGAGCATCGACATCCAAGGACTCCACAAGCGCTTCGGCAACTTCGTGGCGCTCGACAACATCAACCTGAACATTCCAGCCGGCCAACTGGTCGCCCTGCTCGGCCCGTCCGGCTGCGGCAAAACCACCCTGCTGCGGATCATCGCCGGCCTGGAAACCGCCGATCGGGGCCATATCTTCTTCAACGGCGAGGAGACCAGCGACCGGCATGTCCGCGACCGGCAAGTCGGCTTCGTGTTCCAGCATTACGCTCTGTTCCAGCACATGACGGTCTTTGAAAATATCGCCTTCGGCCTGCGGGTGCGGCCGCGCGCGCGCCGGCCCAGCGAGGCGCAAATCCGCGCCAAGGTGAATGAATTGCTCGGTTTGATCCAACTGGAATGGCTGGCGGGCCGCTATCCCTCGCAACTCTCCGGCGGCCAGCGCCAGCGGATCGCGCTGGCCCGCGCGTTGGCGGTCGAACCGCAGGTGCTGTTGCTCGACGAACCCTTCGGCGCGCTCGACACCAAGGTGCGCAAGGAATTGCGGCGCTGGTTGCGCCGGTTGCATGACGAGCTGCACGTCACCAGCGTGTTCGTCACCCACGATCAGGAAGAAGCGTTGGAGGTCGCCGACCAGATCGTGGTCATGGATCACGGCCATATCGAGCAAATCGGCACGCCGGAAGAAGTGTACGACGCGCCGGCCACGCCGTTCGTCTACCAATTTCTCGGCCACATCAATCTGTTCCACGGTCGGGCCCATGCCGGCTGGGTGCGGCTGGGCGGATTGCGCCTGCGGGCGCCTGAGTATCAAGACGCCAAGCAGGTTCCCGCCCTGGCCTACGTCAGGCCGCACGATATCGATCTGCTGCGGGAACCAGAAGACGGCGACACCACCTTGTCCGCCAAGATCAGCCGGGTTTCCATCCTCGGTTCGCTGGTCCGGCTGGAGCTGCGGCAGACGCCGGGCGATGAGACCGCCGAAGTGGAAATGACCCGCGAGCGTTATGCCGCCGATCCGCTGAAAGCCGGCGATCTGGTTTTCGTCAAACCCCGCCAGCTGCGGGTGTTCCTGCAAGATGAGGCGAACCCCGCGCCGCCGATGCACTGGAACGGTCACGGCGATGGGATTTGACGGCGCCGGACGCTGCTTTAACGCGCTGGCGGCCGGGGACCGTCACTTCTGCAACAGTTTATGAATCTGCTCCGCTGTCTTGGTCTTGAAAGCACCGTCTTCCAGCGCTTGCAGCTGGACCAAATCGGAACCTTGATTGTCGTTGCTAAAATCGAGCGGCAAGCCGCCCAGATCAAAGGCGCGGCCGCGCACCGCTTTGAGAAAATTTTCGCGGGTCAGCTCCCCTTTTACATTGCGCAGGATCGCCAGAAACAGCTTGCCGGCGATATACCCTTCCAGGGAGATATTGCCGATATCGCCACCCAAGGCTTTACGGGCCTCCTCGACGATCGGCAACGAGGAGTCCAGGGGCGGCACGACCTGGGTCATGATCACCCCATCCTTGATATTGTGAACCGCCATTTCTTTGATAAAGCTGGGAATTTCTATCTGGGAAGTGATGCTGACCAGCCATTTTTCTCCCCTATACCTCGAATATTGCACAAAGTTGGCGGTTGAAGCGTTGATGCCGCCCACGGTCAGCACCAGCCGGCATTGGGTGCCGGCGGTTTTTTCCCACTCCTTCAACGATTGATAGCCCGCTCTGGCTTGAGTCAACTCGCTGCGTTTGTAAAACCCGACCGGGCCGATACCGTTCGGGTCGGACTGGTTTTCCGGCAACGCGATGATCTGATCGAATTTTTTGATGATCCCTTCGATATTGGGTTGCTTCTCCAGCGCCGCCTTGACCGTCGCGAGGTTTTCCATGCCGCCCGCATCGCTGGGGAGATAAGCGCAGATTTGCTCGGGTTTGACCCCAGCGGCCAAGGCCGTCTCTATGACCCGGCTAGTTTCCTGGGCGAAGCTGGCCCGGAAATTGATGACATCGCCGACACCGGGCCGCAAGTGAGCCGCTCCAAGCGGAAAACCGACCGCCGGAATCTGGTGTTGCGCAAGCAGCGGCATGACCGCCTTGGTGGTCGGCGTTCCGGTATTGCCCAGCATGACGAACACGCCTTGATCGATCAATTTCTTGGCCGCCTCCAGGGCGAAGGGCGGCTGAAAGGAGTCGTTGAGCACGATAAATTCTATGCTTCGCCCCTGAATCTTCTCATTTTTAAGGGCGGCTTCAACGCCGGCTTTCATCGCTTGGCCGCGCGCGCTGGACGCACCCTGTAAATCCATGATACCGCCGACCCGCAAAGCGGTAGGCGTAATACCGGGTTCTTGGGCATGGAGTTGGCTCGACGCACTCGCTAGCAGAGTTAAGGCGAGTAATAAGCCCGTGCCGAGCCGATGCCGCCGGTCGAGTTGATTCTTCCAGGCTGGTTGAGCGCTTGCTATCATAACTTGATACCCCCCTGATTTTTAGACCTTTAAACTCACTCAATGTCTAGCATCATGAGATTTTAAGCCCGCGCCATGAGGGACTGTTGTTACCCCATGCCTCAATAAGAATAGTTGATTTTAACATCCGGTTTACAGCATTGAGATCGATTGCGTTTGGCCCCACGTTCGAGGCACTGTTCCATGGACCTGCTCGACCAGATCGCTGAAGCCCGGATTCAGAAAGCCATCGAAGGGGGTGAATTGCGCGGCCTGCCCGGCGAAGCTAAACCCCTGTAATTGGACGATGACTCAGCCGTTCCTGAAGCATTGCGCGCCGCTTACCGCATCCTCAAGAACGCTGGCTTTCTGCCGTCGGAATTGCAATTGCGCAAAGACGCGCGGGAGGCCGAACAGCTTTTGCGGCAGCTGCCGGAAAGCGAGCGCAGCCGGGCGCGCGCCCGGCTCGAATTGTTGCAGTTGCGGCTTTTGGCCAGCCGCCGCCAGCCGCTCAATCTGCTGCTGGAAGATCGCTACCGCCAGCGCCTGCTGGAACGGTTGGATTCCAGCGCTTGAGTCTTCCTTTTGATTTAGTTAATGAGATGATGGTATAAAATGGCTTTATTGGCTCACCAATCGCCCCAGTCGTCTTCGCTCTCTTCGCCGCTGCTTTCGGGATACAGCAGCACGACCCGTTCCGGCGCGAACTCAGCGACCTTCAATGCCGTTTCGCGTGGAACCAGCGGAAAATCGAACTCGCTGCGATCTCCGCGCAAAATCGCCATGCGACCCAGCGCCAGCGCCTTGCGCTGGGCGGACGTGACCCGGATCGAGCGGATGAGCCGGCCCTCCTGAAAGTTGTAGAGCAGTTCGGCTTCGCGATCGTTCAACCGGTGACTGTCGATCAATTGTCGGGCGCGGGCGGTTTGTTCCCGGCGTTGCCTTTCCGCCTCTCGCTGCCGATTCAATTGCCGGTCCTGCTCGCGCTTGCGGGCGATCTCGGCTTCGGTTCGCCGCTGTGCGTCCGCCTGCCGCGCCCCATCTTCAGCCGCCAGCGTCTTGCTCTTTTTCAGTTGGTGCCCCTGCTTGCGCGTTTCGGCTTCCAGCTTTTTGGCTTTGTCCGACGGCACCAGTCCGGCTTTCAGTAATTCATCCCGCAACGACATGCTCACCCCCTCCCGCTTCAGTACAGAATTCGGGTCCGAATCGTGCCGGCCACCTCGCCCAGCCGCTTTTTGAGTTGCCGCGTTTCGGCGCGTCCATCGGTGTCCACGTCCATCACGACGTAGCCGATCCGGGGATTGGTCTGCAAGTATTGGCCGGCGACGTTGATGGCCAATTCCGAAAAGATGGCATTGAGTTCCGATAACACACCCGGTTGATTGCGGTGGATGTGCAGCAAGCGGTGCTTGCCGGGGTGTTCGGGCAGCGCCACTTCCGGGAAATTGACCGAGCTGAGCGTCGAACCGTTGTTGCTGTATTTCAGCAGCTTGCCCGCCACTTCCAGGCCGATGTTCTGCTGCGCTTCCTCGGTGCTGCCACCGACGTGTGGGGTCAGGAGCACGTTGTCGAAACGCCGCAGCGGGGAAATGAATTCCTCGTCGTTACCTTTCGGCTCCGTCGGAAACACATCGAGCGCCGAACCCGCCAAATGTTTGGATTCCAGCGCCTCGACCAGCGCATCGACATCCACCACCGTGCCGCGCGCGGCGTTGATGAGATGGCCGCCGGCTTTCATCCGCGCCAGTTGTTCGGTCCCGATCATCCGGTAGGTTTGCGGCGTTTCCGGGACGTGCAAAGTCACCACATCGGCGGTTTCCAGCAG
This sequence comes from Candidatus Competibacteraceae bacterium, assembly GCA_016713505.1. NCBI lineage: Bacteria > Pseudomonadati > Pseudomonadota > Gammaproteobacteria > Candidatus Competibacteraceae > Candidatus Competibacteraceae bacterium. Next base: position 1,107,365 of record JADJPA010000001.1, read on the forward strand.
CCGATCGAGCGACGGCAACGCTTTGGCGTTGCCTAGCGTCAGCTTGGTTTCGATATCGTAGTACACGACCCGCATCCCCAACCCTTCAGCCAACAACCCGACCTGCGTGCCGATGTGGCCGTAGCCGACGATCCCCAGGCATTTGCCCCGGACCTCGTGGGAACCGGTGGCGGTCTTGATCCAGCCGCCGCGATGGACCGCCGCGCTGCGCTGGGGAATGCCCCGCAACAGTAGGATGATCTCCGCCAGTACCAACTCCGCCACGCTGCGGGTGTTGGAAAACGGCGCGTTGAACACCGGTATCCCTCGCCCCTGCGCGGCGTCGAGATCGACTTGATTGGTGCCGATGCAAAAACAACCGACCCCCATCAACCGGGGGGCGCGCTCGAACACCTGGGCGGTCAGTTGGGTCGCGGAACGGATCCCGACGACATAGGTATCGCCGATTGCATCCAATAGCTTCGCTTCGGGCAAAGCCTTCGGATGCGACTCGATGGTGCTATAACCATCTGCTCGAAACGCCTCCACGGCACTGGGGTGAATGCCTTCCAGCAGGAGAATTTTGATCTTGCTCTTGTCGAGAGAGGTCTTGCTCATGGGTGCGTCCGATTCGCCGGTGATAGAATGCGGTTATTATCCCTCCGGCCAAGACTGGCAACCATCTCTTTCTCCCGCCGCCACCATCGCCGCCGACCATGACGCCCACCACAAACGCAACCGCCGCCCTGCTTGAGGGCATCCGCGGCTTTATCGAAGCTGCTTACGTGCGCGCTGACGCTGATACTTGCCTGAGCTACGGCCGCGACTGGACCCGCCTGTATGCGCCGAATCCGCTGGCGGTGGTGCTGCCCGGCAGCGTCGAACAGGTGCGGCAGTTGGTCCGCTATGCCAACGAGCGCCGGCTGGCGCTGGTGCCTTCCGGCGGGCGCACCGGACTCAGCGGCGCGGCGGTCGCCGGTCGCGGCGAACTCGTGGTGTCGCTGGAGCGGATGAACCGGATTCTGGAATTCGATCCGGTGGATCGCAGCGTCACTTGTCAAGCGGGCGCGATCACCGAAGCCGTGCAGAATTTCGCTCGCGAACAGGGGTTGTATTACCCGGTGGATTTCGCCTCGCGCGGCTCCAGCCAGATCGGCGGCAACATCGCCACCAACGCCGGCGGGATCAAGGTAGTGCGCTACGGTCTGACCCGCGATTGGGTGACGGGTTTGAAAGTGGTCACCGGGCGCGGCGACCTGCTCGATCTCAACCGGGGTTTGATCAAGAACGCCAGCGGCTACGATCTGCGGCATCTGTTCGTCGGCAGTGAAGGCACCCTGGGCATCATCGTCGAGGCGACGCTCAAACTGACCCGACCCTTGCGGGAACCCAGCGTAATGGTGCTGGGCGTGCCGGATTTGAACGGCATCATGGCCATTTACGCCGCCTTGCGCGCCACGCTGGACTTGAGCGCCTTCGAATTTTTCTCGGAACTGGCGTTGCGCCATGTCCTGAAAAAAGGCCTCCAGCGGCCGTTCGACACCGCCACGCCCTATTATGTATTGACTGAATTCGAAAACCCGAACGGACGCCACACCGATACCGCGCTGGCGTTGTTCGAACAGTGCGCCGGACAAGGCTGGTTGGTCGATGGCGCCATCAGTCAGAGCGAACAGCAAGCCAAGGAGCTGTGGCGATTGCGCGAGGACATCAGCGAAGCGATCTCCGAGCATCAGCCCTACAAGAACGACATTGCGGTACGCATCTCGCGGGTGCCGGCATTGCTGGAAGAAATCGACGCTTTACTGGCGCGGCAATACCCCGATTTCGAAGTGCTGTGGTACGGCCATATCGGCGATGGCAATTTGCACATCAACATCCTGAAGCCGACGGCTATGGAAACCGCGCTGTTCGCCAAAAAATGCGGAGCGGTGAGCGAGCATCTTTTCGCGGCGCTGCAACGTCACGGCGGCAGCATTTCCGCCGAACACGGGGTCGGCCTGACCAAGAAACCCTATTTGCATTACACCCGCGACGCCACCGAACTCAGCTATCTGCGGGCGCTCAAGCAGGTGTTCGACCCGAATGGCATCATGAATCCGGGCAAGATTTTTGATCCTGTCTGAGCGCTGCTGGCACCGCCGAACTCAGGTAAAAACGCTGCGTCACCTTACATTCAGGTCGGTTTTGCTCCGCAGCCTCGGAATCTTGCACCACCACCGTAGGAATGGCTGATACAGAGGCCCCCGACACAGCCGGGGACCTCTGGCGTCACGGATTACAGGATCGCTATTTAGCCGTCACCCGAATATCGACCCGGCGGTTCTTTTGCCGGCCCTGATCGGTCGCGTTATCCGCCACCGGATGCTGTTCGCCATAGCCTTCAGCGTCCATGCGGTTGGCGCTGATGCCCATATTGACCAACTCTTGCAGGGTCGCTTTGGCCCGTTCCCCGGAAATCCTGAGATTGGTCTGGGGGTCGCCCACGTTGTCGGTGTAGCCGCCGACCTTGATCGTGACCGCTGGATAGGCTTTAAGCACGGCGGCGATCTGCTTCAACCGCTCCTGGGATGACGCCTTGAGCTTGGCGCTGCCGGTTTCGAATTCAAGGCCATCAAAGGTAAACCAGGTCTTGTCGTCAACCGCTTTCGTGGGATCTTCGATAAAGGCGACCAGCCTTTGCTCGACACTGCCCGGAAGCACCCTAAGCTTTACATTGTCGCGTAAGACCAACTCCACCGGTTGCGCGGCGGAAGCCACGACTTCCTGTCTGGGCGCGGCTGGCGCGGCTGGCGCGGCTGGCGCCGTTCCACTAACGGCGGGCGTCCGGGTCGCCGTAGTATCAACTCTATCGCAGCCCCGCATGAGCAAGAAACCCAGGACCAGCAAGCCCAGCAGCAACAGCAACCAATACCAAGGAAAACCAGAACGCTCGGATTGTGGCGCATCCGCAATGATCGCCGGACCGGCCGGCCGGGCCTCATGAGGCGCTACTTTTGCGGCACCGGCAGCCGGCCCGCCCTGCCAGCCCAGTAGGGAGAGCAGACCGTCGGGCGCGCTCTTTTCGAGAAAACTCCGTTGGCTGTCGAGATAACCACGCAGGCTCGAAGCATCCACGTTGCCGCCGAATTGGCGTTTGATGAAACTGAGCACCGTGGGCGCGATCAGGCTCAGCAAGGACAAAGCCGAACTTTGGCCGATTCCGCTCGAACTGGAGACCCAGCGGGCCAAGCCGTCGGTTCGCTCTCCAAACAGCGAACTCAACAGCGCTTTGCCTTGATCGATGAGCCCTGTGGAAGCACCGGCCTGTCGCATAGAAGCCGTAAGATGGGCCAAGCCATCGTCATTGAACCTGGCCTCGTTGAGAACGTTGGCGAGCGCGGTTGTGCCGTCTGGCGCGGCGCTACGCTGAATCAGTCCCGCCAGGGTCGCCTCCCCGACACGCTGGGTCGCGGTCCGAGTTGCGGCGGGTTGTTCGCCCAGCAACGTACTGAGCGATTCAATTAACTCATCACCGAATTCCGCTTTGAACAGGTCCAGCAAATTGGTCACCATGAAGATTCTCCTGTTGATACGGTGAGCCGGGCAAAATAAGTGCCCATGAGCGTTAGTTATTTTGGTTAAACAGTCAAGGTCGTTGCTTTGTCCGCCATCGCAAGCTGAAAGTTCCTAGTTCATAACGGGCGGGCTAGGGCACGGCAGCGGCGAGCACGGACCGCCGCGGTCGCACCCATCACTGCGGGGAGGATCGCTCTTCCACTCCGAACACTCGCGCCCGCTCCAACACCGCCGTAGCCCAGCGCCAGTGGGTGGCCGGCTCGCAGAAGGAATCGTTGCGCCGGAACACCGCCGCCGCGTCGGGCGCCAGCACGGCCCCGGCCGTTTCGTAATCGTCGAGCGCCACCCGATAGAGCGCCTCGATCACCGGGATTTGCGCGGGATGAATGGCGGTCTTGCCGATCAAGCCATGCTGCAAGTCGGCCGCGACCTCTCGCGCCAGCACCTGCGGCGTGTCGAGATAATCGAATACCGGCGCGCTCAACGGATAGCCCGCCGGATGAAAGATCCGCACCAGATCGGCGATGGTGTCGCGCAAGGGAGTGTCATACACCGTCGCGCCCCGCCCGCGCCGGATGCCGAGCAGGTTCAACAAGTCATTCCCTCCGATCCGCAGGCACAATATCCGCTCCTTCAACCCGCAATTTTCCAGCCGATCCCGCACCCGCTCCATCTTGCGGTGCTCGAAGGTTTCGACGGTTTCCAGAATCGGCAGCAAATAATGGCCGTTGCGCGCGTCCCACACCCGCAACCACTCGTCCAAATTATGCGGCCCGAATTTGGGCAGCGCGAAGCCCTGAATCCGTTCGATCCCGTCCAATTGCAACAACCGCCATAACACCGTCGGATTGCGCGGGCGGATGAAGCGCAACAGCGAGGAGGTTTCCAACGCCGGCAACAAGGCCGCCACGTTGTCGAGCGCCCGTTCCAGATCCCGCCCATGCACGGAATCCTCGGTGCAAAAAATCACCGAACGCAAGCCGGGCAACTTCAGCCCGTTGGCGATGGCCGCCAGATCCGGCCGGGTCGCTGGGATATACAACGACGCGCCCAATTGCATCGCCGAAAGGGCCGGCGAGGCTTGGCGCGGTCCGGTGTCGCCCTCGCGCGCTGGCTCCCCGCGTGGCGTAATGCAAAAATCAACGGAGACGGCGCTCATCCGCTTTTAAGACGCCACGGCATCGAATGCCGCTGGCACCGCCGCGCGTCTCCCCTTTTACGCTTGAAAACTCTCATGTTTCAGCTCATTTTACCGTTGCTTGCCGGTCAATTATCGATTATCCAATAAAGTTATGCCGAACTTGTTACGCTCGGAACCTGAAAGCACGCTTTTCCATCCACGCAACGGCACATGATCGGACGAGGTACTTCATGCCAACGTTCACTATCACGGGTGACATCGATCCTTTCCTGCACGCCTCGTTACGCAAGGGCGAAAAAATTATTTGCGAATCCGGCGCCATGGTGATGATGGAGGCCACGCTCGACTTGCAAGGCAAGATGAGCGGCGGCCTCGGCCGCGCCCTCATGCGGCGTCTGACCAGCGGCGAATCCTTTTTTCAGCAGCACATCGAAGCGACCCGCGGCGACGGCGATTGCTTGCTGTCGCCGATGCTGCCCGGCGCGATCCAGATGCTCGATGTCGGCCCGCAGCGCTACACCCTCAACGACGGCGCGTTCGTCGCCGCCACCGCCGGCGTCGAACTGACCACGCGCGCCCAAAATCTCGGCAACGCCTTGTTCGCGCAAAGCGGCGGCTTCTTCGTCTTGGAAGCCGGTGGCAAGGGTCAACTGGCGGTCTCTGGTTTCGGCTCGATGTTCATGATGGACGTGGAACCGGGCAAGGATGTGATCATTGACAACGCCCATGTCGTCGCCTGGGACAGCAGCCTGCATTATGAAATCTCCGTGACCACCGCCAAAACCGGCTCCGGCTTGCTCGGCAATCTATTGAACAGCGTGACCAGCGGCGAGGGTGTCGTGTTGCGCTTTGCCGGCGCGGGCAAGGTGCTGATCTGCTCTCGCAACCGCGATGCGTTCAGCGCCTGGGCGCGCGGGGCCGCCGCCGGCTAGCCGAGTTTGACGGTCAGGACAAGTCCTTGATCAGCGCGGTGGCTTGCAGGGGCATGTCGGGGTCGATGACGACGGAGACTCGCTTCTGCTCCGCCAGCAACCGTAAATGTTCGACATCCGGCTGCGTGGGATCGCGCAGCAGCAGCACATCGGGCAGCCGGCGCAGCAAGACGCGCGTGGCTTCGGCCACTCCCGGTTTGATGAAATTGCGATCGGCGATGCGGTACCGGGCATGAAGCCGCTTCAAAAAGACGCGCATCGCCCGCCGCCGTTCCTGACGCTCCCCAGAATCGCGCCAGACGGGCGCGGCGGTGACGCCGGCGAAATGTTGGCTTATCTGATCGAGAAACCAAGCCGAGCGGTCGTGCGAGGCGAAATCGGCGTAAAAAACGCAACCGTGAAAATCCCGCGGGCCGATGGCGGCATTCAGAATCGAACGGCTGGTCAACCCCGACACGGTGGCGTTCAAGATGCCGCTGGGGATGGCGTAATCATCATGGGTCGCCGCCACCTCGGCCACGCCGCCGATGTCCGACACCACATGCAGCTCCGCATCCAAGCGTTCGGGCTGCCGGGCATTCCAATGGGCCAGCGCCCGACGCAGCTCCCCGGCAATCACGCCCTTGGCGGTCCAGCCATCCACGAACGCCAAACCCGCCGCCGGGCGTTTTTCCTCCCGCAGTACGAACTTCAATGCGTTTTCGTCGATGCCCCGGTCGCGGATGATCGAAATGGAGTAATGGCGCGCGTCGCTCCGTCCCAAGTAGCGCAGCGCGCGAACCAGCAACGCGCCGATGGGCGTGCCGGCTCGCGCCAGGGATACCACGGTGAGCGGCTGGGGTCGGGCATCGATGAGATAGCGCGCCAACCCTAACACTTCCCCCGCCAACCGCCGGGCGTAGCGCGAAGTCAGCGCCTCGAACAATTCCAGATACTTCGGGTCCGGCGCATTCTCGGGCGTCAGCAGCTCGCTGTAATGGCGCCGGCCCGACTGAATCAACCGCTCCTTGGTGGCCACATCCACCATGGCCAGCGCCATCGGTTTGAGCAAAAATACCGTATCCTCGGCTCGATAGCTGCCGGCGAAAGCGCTCATGCCGAGCGCCCGGCCCAGGTTTCGCGCTGGATTTGGCTGTTCTTCGGCACCAGAGCGAAATCGCAGACGCGCAGAAACGGAATGTCGGTCAGACTGTCGCCAGCGCCGATGGTGACGGTCGGTCCTTCCTGTTCCAGCTCCGCGATCACCCGCCGCACGGCGTCCTGCTTTTGCGCGCCGACCACGGTCAACGCCAGATTGTTGCCGTTGTGGTGCAACACCAGCTCCGGCGGCCAGCCGTCCGTTTCCAGCCGCGCTCGCAAACCGGCCAACACCGCGCCATCACCCTCGGTCTTGACCGAAATGTAGGTGAGCCGCCGCTCGATGGCATGGCTGCTGACCCGATAACTCCCCGCCGCCGCGCCCGCCTTCAAGCGCTCGGCGAGTTCTTGGAGCAGCGGTTGCGCCGCGATCAGCCGGGGTTCCACCTCAGCACGCCACCACGGCGGCAACCGGCCGTCGGGTTGGCGGATCACCGCGCCGTGATGGGTGATGCGCCAGGAGTCGAAGGCGATCAGCACCCGCGCCAGCGCGTCATCGGTGCGGCCCGTGACCGGAATCACCGTACCCTGCTCCAACCAACCCGCGAGCAAATACTGTTGGGAGCGGGTCATGAACGACAGCGCCTGTCCGGCACGATCCACCGCCGCCGCCAGCGCCGGCTCGCCCGGCGGACATTTTGGGGCGGTTTGTAAAATGGTGTCGTCGAGGTCGAGAAAGATCACGAGGCGCGGCATGAAAGCTCCGTCACCAAACTCAAACCGCCGATTTCGGCGGCCAGCGGATTTGTAGCCAGCATGGCTGGATGTTCGTAACAGATGATGGGTAACCGGTTCGGATCGAGGTTGTACAAATAATTGGGAATGCCGTCGCCGTAGTTGTCCAAAAACTCACGCCGGCTAGCGATGGCGTCGCCGACCAGAATCGGCGAGCGAGTGGTGGACTGAAACCGCACGTCATACCCCCGCTCTTCCCACGCCAAGGCAAGGCGAAACGGGGTATAGGTATATTCGCCGGTGCCGATCACGGCGAGCGGTCGATCCAGCGGGAGTTCGGGCAGCGGCGGCGGTTCCCAGCGGCCGGCGATGAGCCCGGTGCGCGCGGGGTCGGCCGTGATGTTATCGTGCTGACGATCGACACCCGCGCTGGCCACCGGCAGTTCGGGCGGCGGAAAATTCGGGTCCGACGTAAAGCGGAAATCCCCCTCGATCAAAGCCGGGAACAGTACCGGTCGCTCCAACAGCGCCTCGATTTGTCGTTGCCGCTCCTCGGGCAACCAGTTGGTGATACAAACCAAGGCCACCCGCTCGATCCGGGGATTGAGCTGGAAATACGCCCGCGCCAGCTCGACCAAGGTCCGGCCGGTGGAAATTTCATCATCCACCAACACCAGCGTCCGCGCCGTTTGTAAAAGAGGCAATAAAGCGGGTCCAGGCAAGTATACGGCGTGATCCGGGGCGTGGCTGTGGCATTCATCGAAGCTAAAAGCAAGATGATGCGATAAAAGATAACGAGTGGTTTGCCAGTATAAAATATCGGCGCGCCCGGTTTGCAGCGCTGCTTCCTCCGCCACGCCACGACCGAGAGCGGTGGCGGTTTCGGCCATCCCGATCACCAGCAGCGGTCCCGGCAAAGCGGCTATTTTTCCGGCCAGCCGACGCTGGACGGCGCGCATCACGCTGGGTTTGACCGGCCAATGCTTGCCCAACACCTTGCTGACAAACAGGTAAAGCCGGCGGGGATTTTGCCGGGTGGCGCAGGCCACGCACGCCTCCAGCGGCCATTCCTCGCGTCGGAGGTCGAGCGACAGCCGGCCGGCCCGGATCGGTATTTCCACGCAGCGCCCTAGAGGCTCCATCACAAAATCACGGCCTGTTCGATCTTGGCCACCCGGACGCCGTTGGCGGGCCGGGGGATGGCCGCTTCAGCCACCGTGCCGCACAGCAGCCGCAACAGCCAATAAGGCAGGTTCAACCCCGCCAGGCAGGACAGGTAGATGCCACCCGACATCCTCGGATTCACTTCCAGAAAACATTGCTCGCGGCGGCCGTCTTCATGAATCCGCTCGCGGGTTTGCACGTTGATCAGGCCGTTGAGCCGGAACGCGGCGACGGCCTGCTCCGCGATTTCCCAAGCCGCGGGATCATCCTCAATGATCTGCCAGCGCCAGTGCGAATCGGCGGGCTTGCGGCGCACGATGGCGCGCACCAATCGTCCCCGGTCGGCCAGACAATCGATCGAACGCTCGTCGCCGGCCAGATATTCCATCGCCAGAAAAGCGCGTTCGCCCTCCGCCGCATCCAGCAGGCGCGCGAAGCCGGCGCTGTCGATGGTGAAAACATCATTGGCCAAAAAGCGCTCCAGCGGCCGTTTGCTATCGTCGATCAACCGAAAGCCGAGCCCGTAGATCGACCGCACCGGTTTGACGCAGGTGCGCCAGCCGCCGGCGGCGAACGTGGCCAGCGCGTCGGTGAATTCCGCGCCGGTCGCCACCGGCAGGGTTCGCGGCAGCGCCACGCCAGCGGCGGCAAGCCGGGCGTTGGCCTGAGACTTATCCTGGATCGCCTCCAGCGTTGCTACATCCGGGCAGGACAGGATCAGCCGCACTCCGGCGGCCGCGAACCGCGTCTGTTCGTCGAGCAGCAACGACCAACGGTTTTGGGGCCAGACGAGGGTAAATTCTCGTTCCCGGCACAGCGCCAGCAGCCATTCCACATAGGCGTCCGGCGTCGCGGCCGCCGGCTCCAGGTAAAAGGAATCGGCCGACAGGCGCAACGGGGTCTGTTCGGTGGAATAGCTTGCCCCCAAATGAAACTCATCGGGCTCCATCGCTTCATGAACCAAGTCGATGGCGGCGCGCACGGTGGCAAGGCCGCGGGTCACCAACGCACGGACAGTCATACAATTACCAGTTTGTCGTAAGCCACTCTATATTTTCCTTACAGTCCGACTAATACTACTCTCATCAATGTTCCAGACCGTCCTGTCTCACCCCGCCGCTTTCGGAGATCCCCCATGAAAAGGTTTAGAACCTTCGCCCTCCTCGCAACCGTTGCGTCGCTAACCGGCGCCAGCACTGCTTACGCCGGCGCGACCCTGGAGGCCATCAAGAAAAACGGCTCCATCAAATGCGGCGTCAGCGACGGCCTGCCCGGCTTCTCCTTCGCCGATGAGAAGGGCAACTATAACGGCATCGACGTGGACGTGTGCCGCGCCATTTCCGCCGCCGTGTTCGGCGATCCCACCAAGCTCAAGTTCACCCCGCTGACCGCCAAGGAGCGTCTCACCGCGCTGCAATCGGGCGAAATCGACGTGCTGTCGCGCAACACCACCTGGACCTCCAGCCGCGATTCGGCGCAGGGCATGAATTTCGCCGGGGTGACGTATTACGACGGACAAGGCTTTCTGGTCAACAAGAAACTGGGCGTCAACAGCGCCAAGAACCTGGACGGCGCGACCGTCTGCGTGCAGGCCGGCACCACCACCGAACTCAATCTGAGCGATTATTTTCGCGCCAACAAGATGAAATTTACGCCGATCACCTACGATAAATCCGACGAAAGCGCCAAATCCCTAGAGGCCGGACGCTGCGACGTGCTGACCTCGGATCAGTCGCAGCTCTACGCCCAGCGCATCAAGCTGGCCAAACCGGATGATTATGTGGTGTTACCCGAGGTGATTTCCAAGGAACCGCTGGGGCCGGTGGTCCGCCACGGCGACGACGACTGGTTCGATATCGTCAAGTGGACCCTTTACGTCATGGTCAACGCCGAGGAACTGGGCGTCAACTCCAAGAACGTCGAGGAAATGAAAAAATCCACCAACCCCGATGTGAAACGCTTGCTCGGCGTCGAAGGCGATAAAGGCAAGGACTTCGGCTTGGCCAACGATTGGATGGCTAACGTCATCAAACAAGTCGGCAACTACGGTGAAATCTTCGAGCGCAACGTCGGCAAGGGCAGCCCGCTCAAGATCGAACGCGGCCTGAACGCGCTATGGAATCAAGGCGGCCTGCAATACGCGCCGCCCGTGCGCTGAGCGTCGCGCGCAGCTTCGCCCCAACCCCTGCCCCGCGGTCGCAAGATGGGGGTTTTCTGATGCGGCCCCTCACTCGATTTTCGGAAACTTCATGACCGAGCCGGCCCTCACTCCGGTCAAACCGCCGTTTTGGAACGACCCGCACACCAGGGCCATCGCCTTTCAGGCGATCGCCCTGATCGCCACGGTCGCCTTCGGCCTGTACGTCTTCCATAACACCCAGGACAACCTGCGCCGGTTGGGCATCGCCTCCGGCTTCGGTTTTCTGTCCTCGCCGTCGGGCTTCGACATCATTCAGACGCTGGTTCCCTATTCACCGACCTCCAGCTACGGCCGGGTGTTTTGGGTGGCGTTGCTCAACACCTTGGTGGTGTCGGCGTTGGGGATCGTGCTGGCGACCTCGCTGGGCTTCATCATCGGCATCGCCCGCTTGTCCAAGAACTGGCTGATTTCCCGGCTGGCCTTGGTTTATATCGAGACTTTTCGCAACATTCCGCTGCTGCTGCAAATCTTCTTTTGGTATTTCGCGGTGTTGCGGGCGGTGCCGCCCCCGCGCCAGAGCTTGCATCTGGGCGATGCGGTATTTCTGAACATTCGCGGGCTGTACCTTCCCGCTCCGCAGTTCCAACCGGGTTTCGGTTGGGTGCTGGCGGCGTTAGGTGTCGCGGTCGGGCTGACGTGGTGGCTGTTCCGCTGGGCGCGCCGCCGGCAGATGGCGACCGGTCAACCCTTTCCCACGCTATCGGCGTCGCTGGCGCTGTGGGCCGGTCTACCGCTATTGACCTATTGGCTGATGGGTTCGCCGCTGGTTTGGCAGTACCCCGAACTGCAAGGCTTCAACTTTCGGGGCGGCTGGGTGGTGATCCCGGAAATGGCCTCGCTGTTGCTGGCGCTGTCGATCTACACCGCCGCCTTCATCGCCGAAATCGTCCGCGCCGGCATTCAGGCGGTCAGTCACGGCCAAACCGAAGCGTCGTTGTCGCTGGGGCTCAATGCCGGTCAGACCTTGCGGCTGATCATCCTGCCCCAAGCGCTGCGGGTGATCATCCCGCCGCTGACCAACCAATATTTGAATCTGACCAAGAATTCGTCCTTGGCCGCCGCCATCGGCTATCCCGATTTGGTGTCCTCCTTCGCCGGCACCGTGCTGAACCAGACCGGGCAGGCCATCGAATGCATCGCCATCACCATGACGGTCTACCTGACCCTCAGCTTGCTTATCTCGCTGGCGATGAATGCGTACAACCGGCGCGTGGCGCTGGTGGAGCGCTGAGCTGTGGCCGAGTCTCGCGTCCCCCACCCCGACTTACCGCCGCCGGCCAGCACCGCCGGCGCGCTCGGCTGGCTGCGCCGCAATCTGTTTTCATCCCCGTTCAGCGCCGCGCTGACCGTGCTGGCGCTGTACCTGCTCTTTACCCTGATCCCTCCGCTGCTGCGCTGGGTGTTTCTGGACGCTACCTGGAGCGGCGACAACCGCGCTGCTTGCGCGGCGAATAAAGGCGCGTGCTGGACCTTCATCCGAGTCCACTTCGACCAGTTTTTGTACGGTTTCTACCCGGACGCCCAGCGCTGGCGGGTCAAAACGGTCGTGCTGCTCTCGCTGCTCGGCGCGGCGCCGTTATTGGTCCGTTCCGTGCCGCAAAAAGTCAAAATGCGACTGGGATTAGCGCTGTTGGTCGCCTTCCCCATCGTCGCGCTGATCTTGTTGAAAGGAGGCGTGCTGGGTCTGCCGGTCGTGGACACCAGCAGCTGGGGCGGGCTGCTGTTGACCTTGATCATCGCCGGAGTGGGGATGACCGCCGCCTTGCCGTTGGGCGTGCTGCTGGCGCTGGGCCGGCGCTCCGGGCTGCCGGCCATCGAGACCTTATGCGTGACCTTCATCGAATTCTGGCGCGGCGTGCCGCTGATCACCGTGCTGTTTATGTCCTCGGTCATGCTGCCGCTGTTCCTGCCGGCTGGGATGAATTTTGACAAGCTGCTGCGGGCGCTGATCGGCGTCAGCCTGTTCCAGGCCGCTTACATGGCCGAGGTGGTGCGCGGCGGCCTGCAAGCCGTCCCCAAGGGCCAGCTTGAAGCCGCCGCCGCGCTGGGCCTGGGCTATTGGAAGTCGATGTTGCTGATCGTGCTGCCCCAAGCCCTGAAACTGGTCATCCCCGGCATCGTCAACACCTTCATCGCCCTGTTCAAGGATACGTCCCTGGTGCTCATCATCGGCCTGTTCGACCTGATGAACATCGTCCACAACGCCACCACCAATCCGGAGTGGCTGGGTTTTTCCACCGAGGGTTACGTGTTCGCCGCCGCCGTCTATTGGCTGTTCTGTTTCGGCATGTCCCGCTACAGCCAACGATTGGAAAAACGCCTGCACACCGGCCACAAGCGTTAGGAAATCCTCTTATGTCCGACCCTTCTCCCTCCTCCGCCGGCGCGGCGCTGTCCGAGCAAATCATGATCGACATGCAAGGCGTCCATAAGTGGTATGGCGCTTTCCACGTGTTGAAGGACATCAATCTGACCGTGCGCAAGGGCGAGCGAATCGTGATCTGCGGCCCGTCCGGCTCCGGTAAATCCACCACCATCCGCTGCATCAACCGGCTGGAGGAATACCAGCGCGGTCGGATCGTGGTGGACGGCCAGGAACTGAGCAACGATGTGAAACAGATCGAACGCATCCGCCGCGAGGTCGGCATGGTGTTCCAGCATTTCAATCTGTTCCCCCATTTGACGGTGCTGGAGAACTGCACGCTGGCGCCGATCTGGGTGCGCAAGCTGCCGCGCCAGCAGGCGGAAGAAGTCGCGATGCGCTACCTACAGCGGGTCAAGATCCCCGAGCAGGCCGGCAAGTATCCGGGGCAACTGTCAGGCGGCCAGCAACAGCGGGTCGCCATCGCCCGCAGCCTGTGCATGAACCCCAAGATCATGCTGTTCGACGAGCCGACCTCGGCGCTGGACCCGGAAATGATCAAGGAGGTACTGGATACCATGGTGGCACTAGCCGAGGACGGCATGACCATGATTTGTGTTACCCATGAGATGGGTTTCGCTAAAACCGTGGCCCATCGGGTCATTTTTATGGACGGCGGCGAAATCATCGAGCAAAACCCGCCGGAGCAGTTTTTCAGCAATCCCCGCTCGGAACGGACCAAGCTGTTTCTCAGTCAGATTTTGCATCATTAATTTGTTAATAAATCCTAGCTTACTGGCAAATTCTGGCAAGATTATTGTATTATCCAATCTCGCTTAGCCAATCCAGATAACAACTCAATGCGAGCGGCTTGACGGCCGCAGTGCTTGTTTCTTTTTTATTACAAAATGATTAAAAGACCGCCCCGATGCCCACGCTATTTAGCAAGTGCCTTTTAACCGACTTCCCCACCTTAAAACCTATCAAACCTTTTTTTGCGCTCGCCGCGCTCTGGCTGCTCTCTACCGCCCCCGCGACACCCGCGCCAGTCACTGTGGGCTGGGACGCCAGTTCCGGCTCGGTGGCCGGCTACCACATTTATTACGGACAGCTCAGCAACCGCTATACCTCGACAGGCACGGTCGCAGCGAACGCGACGAGCTATACGACGCCCGATCTCGCGGCGGGAATTTATTATTTCGCGGTTACCGCCTTCGATAGCACCGGCGATGAGAGCAGCTATTCCAACGAAGTCAGCACCACGGTAGCGGCCGCGGCACCCAAACCCACGGACGGCGGCTCGCCCAATCCGGGATCATCAACGCAGTCCGCTCAGCTGATCAACCTTTCCACCCGCGCCTGGGTCGGTACCGGCGACAGCGTCCTGATCGCTGGTTTTGTGATCCGTGGAAGCAGCCCCAAAAAGGTGTTGATCCGGGCGATCGGGCCTTCCATGGCCAAGGCGGGCGTACCGAACCTGCTTTACGATCCGACCTTGACCCTCTATAACGGCCAGACGGTGCTCGCCAGTAACAACGACTGGCAAGACAGTCAAAAAACCGCTATCGAGGCCACCGGCAAGGCCCCTCCCGACCCTCAGGAATCGGCTATTCTCACCACTCTCAACCCCGGTCCCTACACGGCCATTATTCGCGGCGCCAACGATACCACCGGCAACGCGCTGGTCGAAGTTTATGACATCGAGCGGTCGGCGATCCGACTGATCAACGTCTCCACCCGCGGCCGAACGGAAACTGGGGATAGCGTGATGATCGCCGGGTTCGTCATCGGCGGAAGCAGCCCCAAACAGATTTTGGTTCGGGCTCTCGGACCGGCGCTGAACGCCGCCGGCGTTCCCGCAACGCTGGCCGACCCCACCTTGACGCTTTACCAAGGACAAACGGTCGTGACCAGCAATGACAACTGGCAAGACAGCCAGAAAACCGCCATTGAGGCCACTCGCAAGGCACCGTTGAACCTTCAAGAATCGGCCATTCTCAAGACCCTCAACCCCGGCGCCTACACGGCCATCGTGCGGGGAGCCAACAGCACGGTCGGCAACAGTTTGGTCGAAGTTTACGATCTCGATTAAGCGCTCGTAAAACAGCGATCAGGCGGGCAGCCGCTTTTGAACCGGTCATCGCGGCGTTGCGAGGCTCGGACAAGGCTATCCAGCACGCAACGCCGCGATGACCGGTTGGGTCTCGGGCAGAACCCCGCGCCACAGCCGGAAGGCTTCCGCCGCCTGTTCCACCAGCATCCCCAAACCATCCAGGGCGCGGGCGGCGCCCTGCTCCAAGCCCCAGCGCACGAACGCGGTCGGTTCGTTGCCGTACAGGAAATCGTAGCACCAGCCCTCCGGCGCCAGCACGCCATCCGGCAGCGGCGGCACCTCAGCGCTCAACCCCGCCGCCGTGGCATTGATGATGAGGTCGAACTGGCGCCCGGCCAGCTCGGCGAAGCCGGAAGCGGACACCTTGCCCAAATCCCCGAAGCGCAAAGCCAGCTCCAGCGCCTTGCCGGCGGTGCGATTGGCGATGACCAGTTGCGCCGGTCCTTCCAGCAACAGCGGCTGCAAAACGCCTCGCGCCGCGCCGCCCGCGCCCAGCAGCAGCACCCGCCGCCCCGCCAGCGAATAACCGTGATTGACCGTCAGGTCCCGCACCAACCCCGTGCCGTCGGTGTTCTCCCCGCGCGTGCCGCCCGGCTCGAAAATCAAGGTATTGACCGCGCCCGCCCGTTCGGCGCGAACGCTCGACAGATCGGCAAAGACCCAGGCGTTCTGTTTGAACGGCAGGGTCACGTTCAAACCCTTGCCGCCGGCGTCCCGGAACGCCCGCGCGGCGGCGGCGAAACCACCCGGTTCGACCAGAATGGCGCGGTATTCGAGCGGCTGGCCGGTTTGCGCGGCGAACAAGGCATGAATGCGCGGCGACTTGCTGTGTGCGATGGGATGGCCCATCACGGCGTATTGATCCGGTTTCGTCGTCATCGGTAGCCTCCGTTTTCAGTTGCGCAACGGCGCTCGCAACCGGCGCTCGAACTCTGGCGGCGGAACGTACTGCAACAGGGCCTCGCCATCATCGCCCAGCAACAGATCGAGCCCACGCTCGGGATACAGCCAATGCGCGCCGTCCTTGGCCTTCAGCTGCTCGGCCGGCTCGCCGAAGCGCTCGCGCACCAGTTCGGCGTCGAACTTGACGACCGGCATGTAGGTGATGGCCGTGATGGTCGCGCCCAAACCCAAAGCCTGATCGGCCTCCGAAACCGCATAGCGGCGACCGCCTTCGACGGTGGGTGCGCCGGTGCCAGCGCGGGCGCGGATCGCCTGCAAGGTCTCCTCCGGCAAGCGCGCCGACGCCACCAGCCGGGCGTTCAGACCGCCGACCACCGCGTCGCGAAAATACGCCTCCAGGCTCAACCGACCCGCCGGATTCTGAAACAGACCCAACTCGTAGCGCCGGCCCCATTTAGCGACCGCATCTCGCACCGTGCTCTCGCCCAGCGTCAGGCCGAACACCGTGATGGTGGCGCCGTTCTGGCCGCGCGTGATCCGCCAAGGCAAATCCTCAGCGGGCGCGCCGGAGCGCGCGCCGGGCGGGCGCATGATGGCGAGAAAAAACACGCTCATCACCACCACGCCCGCTCCCGCCACAAGCCCGATTTTCCATGCCTTCATGCTCCTTCTCGCAGCCACCCGGCCACCCGGCTCGCAAAATAAGTCAGAATCGCATCCGCGCCGGCGCGCTTGATCCCCAGCAGGGATTCCAACACCACCGCCCGTTCGTCCAACCAACCGTTGCGGGCGGCGGCCATCAGCATGGCGTATTCGCCGCTGACCTGATAGACGAAGGTGGGCGCGGCAAACTGATCCTTGACCCGCCGCACGATGTCCAGATACGGCAGACCGGGCTTGATCATGATGATGTCAGCCCCCTCCTCCAAATCCAGCGCCACCTCGCGCAGGGCTTCGTCGCCGTTGGCGGGGTCCATCTGATAGCTGGATTTGCTCCCCTTGCCGAGCGCGCCGGCCGAGCCGACCGCATCGCGGAACGGCCCGTAAAAACTGGAGGCGTACTTGGCGGAATAGGCCAGAATGCGGGTATGGATGAAATCGTTGGATTCCAAGGCTTCGCGGATGGCTCCGATCCGACCGTCCATCATGTCCGAGGGCGCGACGATATCCGCGCCGGCCGCCGCGTGCGACAGCGCCTGCCGCACCAGCACGCTCACGGTCTCATCGTTCAGTACATAGCCGGCCTCATTCACCAAGCCGTCCTGACCGTGGCTGGTGAAGGGATCGAGCGCCACATCGGTGATGACGCCCAATTCGGGCAGATGGGTCTTGAGGGCGTGAACCGCGCGCTGGGTCAGACCTTCGGGGTTGTAGGCTTCGGCGGCGTCCGAGGATTTGGCCTCCGACGCGATCACCGGAAACAGCGCCACCGCCGGCACGCCGGCTTGCACCAGCGTTTCCCCCTCGCGCAGCAACTCGTCGATGGTCATCCGTTCCACGCCCGGCATGGACGCCACCGGCTCGCGCTGTTTCCAACCCTCGATTACGAACAGCGGCTGGATCAGATCGGCGGCGGTCAATACCGTTTCCCGCACCAGCCGGCGGGAAAACTCATCGCGGCGCATCCGGCGCGGGCGGCTGCCGGGGAATTGACCGGTGACGGTCTGGGGCACTCTGGACACGCGAATTTCCTCCATAGAAAACAGTCCAAAGGCGGAACTCGCACGACCGTTCCGCCCGACGGTGCGGCATTATAACCCAAGCCTCCGCCGGCCATTGTTCGAGCGGCCCGCCGGACCGGACCCGTTTTTTGGAAGATCGCCATGATCGATTGGTTGCGTTACGAACCCGCCATCCGGCTGAGCTGCTTTTTTGCGGTGTTGCTGGCGATGATGCTGTGGGAATGGCGCCGTCCGCGCCGGACGCTGAGCTTGGCGCGCGGCCGACGCTGGCCGGCCAATCTCGGCATCGTCGCCGCGGACAGTTTGGTGCTACGGCTGGTGTTTCCGGTGCTGGCGGTCGGAGCGGCGCAACTGGCCGAAGCTAAAGGTTGGGGCTTGCTGCACTGGCTCGCCGCGCCGCGCTGGTTGGCCGTTGCCGTATCCCTGCCGCTGCTGGATGCGGTGATTTACGCCCAGCACGTCGTGTTTCACAAAGTGCCGCTGCTGTGGCGGCTGCACCGAACGCACCATAGCGACCTGGACTTCGATGTCACCACCGCCCTGCGCTTCCACCCGCTGGAGATCGTGCTGTCGATGCTGGTCAAGCTGGCGATGGTCGTGCTGCTGGGCGCACCGCCGGTCGCGGTGCTGCTGTTCGAGGTGATTCTGAACGCCGCCGCGATGTTCAATCACGGCAATGTCCGGCTGCCTTTGAAGCTGGATCGGGCGCTGCGCTACGTGCTGGTCACGCCCGACATGCATCGGGTCCACCACTCCGTCCACCGCCAGGAAACCGACAGCAATTTCGGTTTCAGCCTGGCGTGCTGGGACCGGCTGTTCGGCACCTATCGCGATCAGCCGCGCGACGGGCATACCGGCATGAGCATCGGTCTGGCGTATTTCCGCGACTGGCGGGCCACTCGCTGGTACGGTCTGTTGCTCCAGCCGTTGCTAGACCCGGAACGCCCTTCAGCTTAACGGGAATTCCGAACGGACGTTATTTGAACTCCAAGCGAAGACCGGCCTTGCGCAAGAAGCGTGCTTCTTTCTCCAAATCGGCTTGCGTCAGCGGATGCTCGTCCAGCCAGCCTGCGGGAAAATGCAATTCCATGCGCTGTTGCTGGCCGCGCAGAGCGGCGACCGGCAGCGGTTGACGGGTACGCGCCCGATTCAGCACCACCGCCAAACGAAGCAGGACGCACAACCGCCGCGCCAGCGGGGCGACATCGCGCGGCAGATGCGCGAAGGCATTTTCTGGAAACGACCGGCGATGGTAGCGGACCAAAGCCGCCAACCAGGTCTGATCGTCTTGCGAGAATCCAGGCAAATCGGCGTGTTGCAGGATGTACGCGCCGTGCTTGTGATACTGGTTGTAGGTCAACAACATGCCGACTTCATGCAGGCGGGCCGCCCACTCCAGGACGTGAGCGCACTCCTCGGTTTCCAGATGCCAGCTTTCGCGCACCTGACGCAACAGCGCGTGGGCCGTCGCGTTCACCCGTTCGGATTGCGCCTGATCCAGGCCGTAACGACTGACCACGGCGGCGATGCTGCGGTCGCGCACGTCCTCGTGGCGGATGCGGCCCAACAGATCGTAAATCACGCCTTCCCGCAACGCGCCTTCCGAAACTTCCATCTTTTCGACGTTCAGCGCCTCGCACAACCCGTGCAACACCACGAAGCCCCCCGCGAACACCTTGGCCCGCGCCGGTTCCAGCTGCCAGCGCGTCGCCAGCCCCGCCACCTGCCCGGTAGCGACCAGCGCGGCCCGCAAGCGCCGCAACCCTTCCAGGGTGATGCCTTCCCGGCTCCAGCCTTCGCGCGTCACCACCTCCTGAATCGCCTTGATCGAACCCGAAGCGCCGGTGACGGCTTGCCAGCCGCGCTCCAGATAATCCTCCCGCACCGGCTCCAGCCGCAGTTGCACCCGCAGTTCGGCCTCGCGCATCCGGGCTTCGCTGATCTTGCCATCCTCGAAACAGGCCAGGCTCAAGCTGACGCAGCCCATCTTGAGACTGGTCAGATGCAGCGGTTCGAACTTCTCGCCGATGATCAGCTCCGTGCTGCCCCCGCCGATGTCCACCACCAGCCGCCGACCCGACACGTCGGCGACGTTGTGCGCGACTCCGAGATAGATCAGCCGCGCTTCTTCCTGACCGCTGATGATCTCGACATCGTGGCCTAGCACGTCCTCGGCCCGCGTCAGAAACTCCGCGCTGTTGCGCGCCTGGCGCAAGGTGTTGGTGCCGACGATCCGCAGTTGCTGGGGCGGGATATGGCGCAGCCGCTGGCCGAAGCGCGCCAGACACTCTAGCGCCCGCCGTTGCGAGTCCTCTGACAGCTGGTTCTTGTCATCCAGGCCCGCCGCCAGTTGCACCATTTCCCGCAGCCGATCCAGCACCTGGATATGGTCGTTGGCGATCCGGGCGACGATCATGTGAAAGCTGTTGGAGCCTAGATCGATCGCCGCGACGACATCGGAGCTCATGATAAAACTCTCCTTCAATCCTGCTTCAGGTTGCGCAGTTGGCCGGCGGTCAGCACCCAGTGCAGCACCCCTTTACCGGCGGCGGCGCGCTTGGAAAACTCAAAAAAAGCCACGCCGCCCTTGCGAAACACGATCGTGGAACGGGATTCGCCAGCCAGCAGCAAACCCGCCAGCCGGCTCAATTGCGGCTCGTGGCCCACGGCCACCACCGTCTCGGCCGGACAATGCGCCAACCATTCCAGCACCGCCTCCGGCGGATAGCTGTAGTCCAGCTCGGGACGCTCCACGATGGGGATGTCACCATACGCCCGCGCGATGATTTCGGCGGTTTCGCGGGCGCGCACCAACGGGCTGCACGCCAGAACATCGATTCGCTCCAGTTGCGAGCGCAGACGGTTGGCGCCCTTGCGCATCTTCTTGCGCCCGGCCTCGGTCAGCGGCCGTCGGGCGTCGGCGCCGCCAGCGAAACCGTCGCTTTCGGCGTCCTCGGCGATGGCGTGGCGAACCAGTAACAATTTCATCAAAGCACCCTCACGGAAAAGGTTGCCGCCAGTTTAGCACCGGCGTGGCGGGCTTCGAGAGGAGGCCGGCTAGGTCGGAAAATCCTTGGCGTATTTTCCGACCCACTCCGCCGCCGCCTCCGCGGTCGAAAGCTGCCGTCCTTCCTGTTCCAAGATCTGTTTCTGATAAAGATGGATTTGGCAAATCTGCTCGACCATCCGCACCGAAAACTCGGTGTTCGCATCGGCGAATTGGACCCCGACATCGTAATGGTCGTCGGCGCGCCGGCACCAGACGATGGTGCCGGTGGTCTCGAAGGCCGGCTCCCGGACCGGAATGGTGATTCGAACCAGGCTACCCCGCCGCAGGGCTTTTTCGGTTTGGAAGCACAACCCCCCTTGACTGATATTGTTCAGGCGTTCGTGATGGCCCGCCTTGACGCTGGCAATCTGGTATTCGATGGGGATATCCGTGGGATGGCGGATGAATTCTCGCATGGGGCGATCCTCCAAACTCGGGAGCGGCACGGGATTATTTTAACACCATGGATACAATCCAGCGCCGGTTTCCGCACCACCCAAAACCAAACCGTGACGGTTGCCGCCGGATCACAGCTCCCGCGCGCCTTGGCGTTGCAGCGTGACCCTGGCGCGCTCAGGCCGAGAGCGGATGAGGGGCCACGGTGCCCGACGGTAGCGCGCGCAGCGTCAGGGGGAACTCGCAAACGAACACGCTGCCCTTGCCTAACTCGCTGCTGATGCGCAGCTGACCGCCGTGATTGTTCAAGACGTGCTTGACGATGGACAGGCCAAGCCCGGTGCCGCCGCTGCCGCGCGAGCGGTCGCGGTTGACCCGATAGAAGCGCTCGCTCAGCCGGGGAAGGTGATGCGGAGCGATGCCTTCGCCGTCGTCTTCCACCGCCAGATAGATACCCCGTTCGTCGGCGGACCAGCGAATCTCGATCCGCCCGCCGGCCGGAGTGTAACGCACGGCGTTGAACACCAGATTGGAAAAAGCGCTGCGCAACTCTTTCTCGCAGCCGATCAGCCACAATCCGGAATCGGCCTGTACTACGATCTCGTGACCCTGCTCGCCGCTGAGCGCGCCGGCGTCATCGGCGATATCGGCGAGCAAGGCCGGCACCGCGACCGGTTTGCCCGGCATCCGGTCCTTTTGCGACTCCAGGCGCGCCAGCATCAGCAAATCCTCGATGATGTGCAGCATCCGATTGGCCTGTTGCCGCATTCCGCGCAACGGTTGCCGCCACGCCGCCAAGGCTGGGCTATCGCTGTCGAGAAACGTCTCCAGATAACCGATCACGACCGTCAGGGGCGTGCGCAATTCGTGGGAGACATTGGCGATGAAATCGCGCCGCATCTGCTCCAGCCGCCGCACCCGGCTGATATCGCTCGCCAGCAGCAACCGCTGTTTCTTACCGTAAGGGACGAGCCGGGCGCTGAGCGTCACCTCATCGTCCACCGGTGAGGGAAACTCCACGCTGTCGCCCGGACGGCGCTGGTTCAGAAAAGCCACGAAGCCGGGATAGCGCAGCAAGTGGGCGACCGGCAACCCGACATCCCGCCCCGGCGTCAACCCCAACAGCGGTTGCGAAGCGCCGTTACACCACACCACCTTGCCCTCTTCGTCCAGGATGACGGCGGCATCCGGCAGCGCGGCGGTCGCCTGTTGAAACTGACCCAGCAAGCGGCCGAACTTGCGCTTGCGCTTGCGGTTTTGGCGGCGCAAGCGGTCGATGCGCGAGGCGATGCCCTCCCAAACCCGGCCGGCCGGCCATGGTTCGGCGTCCTTATCGTCTTGCCGCAACCAGCGCTCCAACTGATACAGCCGCCACAACTGCCAGGCCAGCGCTCCGACCGCGGCGAGCAGCAGCCCGGCCAACACCTGCCCGGCCAGCCAGCCCAACCACGCCGCTCCCAGAAAAAGCGCTCCCAACCGCCAAGCCAGCGACCACCAAGCGTGAGACACCTTCTAAACCCTCGTCGAAAACCGGTAACCGGCGCCGCGCACCGTTTGGATCAAGGCATCGTGACCGTGCGGCTCCAGCACTTTCCGCAAACGGCGGATGTGGACATCCACCGTGCGTTCCTCGACGTAGACGTTGCTGCCCCAGACCCGATCCAGCAACTGGCTGCGGCTGTAAACCCGTTCCGGGTGGGACATGAAAAATTCCAGCAAGCGATATTCGGTCGGACCCATTTCCAGCAGCGCCGCTCCGGCGTTGACTCGGTGGCTGGCCAAATCCAGCGACAAGCCGTTGGCGCGCAGCAGCTCGTTTTCGGCCGCCGGCCCGCCCCGGCGCAACACCGCCCGAATGCGCGCCACCAGCTCGCGCGGCGAAAAAGGCTTGGTCATGTAATCGTCCGAGCCGCTTTCCAAGCCCTGCACCTTGTCCTCCTCCTCGGCCCGCGCCGTCAGCATGATGATCGGTACTTCGCGGGTCAGTTCCTCACGCTTCAGACGGCGGGCGAAGTCGATGCCGCTAAGGCCCGGCAGCATCCAGTCCAACAAGATGAGATCGGGCAACCGTCCGGCGATGCTGGCTTGCGCCTGCCGGGCGTCGGCCGCTTCCCGCACCTCGAAGCCAGCGTCGCTCAAGGCGAACACCACCATCTCCCGAATCGGCTGCTCGTCCTCCACGATTAAAATACACTTCGCGTTCATGAAACCTCTTGAATTTAATCGACCCAGCCTAATATCTTGAAAACTCTTAAACCAGCGTCCTATTTAAGGCGTTTCGATGACAGTGGCGTTACAAGCACGCTTTAAAGTTCCCATCCGCCCGTTTCCTTTTCCATCTGACCGATTCGCTCGCCCCGATCGCTCGATCAACGCCCATCAGGAGACTCACCCATGAGCGCCAAACACACCCGCCTGTTGATTCTCGGCTCCGGCCCGGCCGGTTACACCGCCGCCGTCTACGCCGCCCGCGCCAACTTGGCGCCGGTGTTGATCACCGGTTTGCAGATGGGCGGTCAATTGACCACCACCACCGAGGTCGACAATTGGCCGGGCGATGTGGAAGGTCTGATGGGACCGGACTTGATGGAACGGATGCGCAAGCACGCCGAGCGCTTTCATACGGAAATCGTGTTCGACCAGATTTACACCGCCAAGCTGCAACAGCGGCCCTTCAAGCTCGTCGGTGATTCCGGAGAATACACCTGCGATGCGCTGATCATCGCCACCGGCGCGAGCGCGCAGTATCTCGGCCTGCCTTCGGAGCAGGCGTTCATGGGCAAGGGGGTGTCCGGTTGCGCCACCTGCGACGGTTTCTTCTACCGCAACCAGAAAGTCGCGGTCGTCGGCGGCGGCAACACGGCGGTCGAGGAAGCGCTGTATCTGGCCAACATCGCCAGCGAAGTGACCCTGGTGCATCGCCGCCAGCAGTTCCGCGCCGAAAAGATCATGGTCGACAAGCTGATGGAGAAGGTGAAAAGCGGCAAGATCCGGCTGGAACTGGACAGCGTGCTGGATGAGGTGCTGGGCGACGGCAGCGGCGTGACCGGCATTCGCGTGCGCAACGTTCACACCGAGGAACGCAAGGACCTCGCGCTGCAAGGCGTGTTCATCGCCATCGGCCACAAACCCAACACCGATCTTTTTGCCGGCCAGGTGGAAATGAAAGGCGGCTATATTCAGGTCAAGGGCGGCAGCGAGGGCGGCGCGACGGCGACCAGCATCCCCGGCGTGTTTGCCGCCGGCGATGTGGCGGATCACGTCTACCGGCAGGCGGTCACCTCCGCCGGCACCGGCTGCATGGCGGCGCTGGATGCGGATAAGTATCTGGAGCAGATCGGTTAGGGTAGGCGTGAGAATCCAAAAAAGCCCTCATTGCTTTTTTCTATGCGCTGACCCTTGGTCACTTCGCGTCGACAGGTGGCCATACGCCGATTTCCTCGCGAATGACCTGTCGCAGGCAGTCTTCCAGGCGGCGTTGTTGCATGGCGTCGCGCAAAGTGGCGTTTATTAAGGTTTGGTAGCCACGTTCACCCGCTCTTTCCTTGAACCAGGCAATCACATCAGGATCGAGAGTGATGCTGATTTTTTGTTTCCTGGCGGGCACGGGCGCGAGGTTGACCCGATGAATGGCGCGATTAACATGTTCTTGGGTGATCGGGGGAGCTTCATCCAGATCGTCAAGAGGAGAGGTTGGAAAAGTAGAGTCTTTGCTCATGTTTTTCAGCTCGGCGCATGGAGATGATGCGAATAGTTTCTTCTGTCTCCGCGTGGACAATGATGATGACATCGCCGCGAAGTAGGCCCATGGAAATAAATCGTTGTTGTCCGTAGGCGAAACGGTCATCTTCGAAGGTGAAGGTTTCACCAGAGCAAACCCGTTCGGCATCGGCGAAGTCCAATCTGTGTTTTTTCAGATTGATTTGGCGCTTGGCGGTGTCCCAGATGAAGTCCATGACGCTAATAATATAGATAATTATCTATATTAAAACCATGTGCACGATCACGGCTCTCTGGTTGTTCAATTCGGCTTTTAACCAACCTGCCGCCGCAGATGCCGGCGACAATCGGTTCCTCACGCCGCCTCAGCCTGCGCTGATTGATCGCTTACCGCCGGGGTGCGGATCAAATAATCAAACGCGCTCAAAGCCGCCTTCGACCCCTCGCCAGCGGCGATCACGATCTGCTTGTACGGCACCGTGGTGCAATCGCCCGCCGCGAACACGCCGGGAAGGTTGGTCGCCCCGCGCGCGTCGACCACGATCTCGCCGAACTTGCTCAGCTCCACCGCGCCGCGCAGCCATTCGGTGTTGGGCACCAAGCCGATCTGCACGAACACGCCTTCCAGCGGGATATCGATCCTATCGCCGCTTTCCCGATGCTTGAACACGATGCCGTTCACCTTGCCCGCCGCGCCGGTGATCTCGGTGGTCTGGGCGTTGGTGTGCACCGTCACGTTGGCCATGCTATACAGCTTCTTCACCAGCACTGCATCGGCCTTCAATTCCGGCATAAATTCCAGCACGGTGACGTGCTTCACCACCCCGGCTAGATCGATGGCCGCCTCAATGCCGGAGTTGCCGCCACCGATCACCGCCACGTCCTTGCCCTTAAACAGCGGCCCGTCGCAGTGCGGGCAATAGGCCACGCCCTTGGTCCGGTATTCCTGTTCGCCAGGGACATTCACGTTGCGCCAGCGCGCGCCGGTGGTCAGGATCACCGCGCGGCTCTTGAGCGATGCGCCGTTGGCCAGTCGCACCTCGATCAAGCCGCCGGGTTGCGCGGCGGGAACGAGTTGCTCGACCCGCTGCAAATTCATGATATCCACATCGTAGGCGCGAACGTGCTGCTCCAAGCCGGCGGCGTACTTGGGGCCATCGGTTTCCGGGATGCCGGGATAATTCTCAATCGCCAGGGTATCCAGCACCTGACCGCCGAAACGCTCCGCCACCACGCCGGTGCGGATGCCCTTGCGCGCCGCATAGACCGCCGCCGCCGCGCCGGCCGGACCGCCGCCGACGATCAACACATCGTAAGGCGCCTTGGCGTTGAGCTTGGCGGCTTCGCGCTTGGCCGCGCCGGTATCGACCTTGGCGATGATTTCCTCGACGTTCATCCGGCCGGAGCCGAAGTATTCGCCGTTGAGGAACACGGTGGGCACGCCCATGATCTGGCGAGCTTCAATTTCGTCTTGATAGAGACCACCGTCGATGATGGTGGCCTTCACGCGCGGGTTGCGCACCGCCATCAGCGTCAGCGCCTGCGCCACGTCCGGGCAGTTATGGCAGGACAGGGAAATATAAACTTCGAAATCCAGGTCGGCGTCCAATCGGTCGATCTGCTCGATCACCTCCGGTTCGACCTTGGGCGGATGGCCGCCGGTCCACAGCAGGGCCAGCACCAAGGAGGTGAATTCATGGCCCAGCGGAATCGCGGCGAAGCGCAATTTCATGTCGCTTCCGACCCGGTTGAGCGAAAACGAGGGCTGGCGCGGGTCCGCGCCGTCGGTCTTGAGCGTGATCTTCCCGCTCATACCGGCGATTTCTTCCAGCAAATCGTGCAGCTCGCGCGAACTCTCGTCGTCGCCCAAGGTCGCCACGATCTCAAAGGGTTGCGTGACGCGCTCTAAATAAGCGGCCAATTGCGTCTTGAGGTCTTCATCCAGCATCGTCGTTCTCCTGATCGGGGCGAACCTCTCGCTAGAGAGCGTACCCCTTGAAAAAAATCCGAAAAAAAACCGAACGGGAGGGCGCGTCGACGCCCTTCGCCGTCCGGCTGGGAGGCGCGCCGCGCGCGCCCTGCTGCCGGGAGTCGGTTTAGATCTTGCCCACCAGATCCAGCGAGGGCTTGAGGGTCTTCTCGCCTTCCTTCCACTTGGCGGGGCACACCTCGCCCGGATGGCTGGCGACGTATTGGGCGGCTTTCACCTTGCGCAGCAGTTCGGCGGCGTTGCGGCCGATGCCCAGATCGTGGATTTCGCAAACCTTGATCTGGCCTTCGGGGTTGATGACGAAAGTGCCGCGCAACGCCAGCCCTTCTTCCTCGATCATCACGCCGAAGTTGCGGCTCATGGTGCCGGTGGGATCGCCGACCAGCGGATACTTGACCTTCTTGATCGCCTCGGAGGTGTCGGACCAAGCTTTGTGCGCGAAGTGGGTGTCGGTGGACACGCCGTAAATTTCCACGCCAAGCTTCTGGAAGTCAGGGTACAGATCGGCTAAATCTTCCAGTTCGGTCGGGCAGACGAAGGTAAAATCGGCCGGGTAGAACACCACCACCGACCATTTGCCCTTGAGGTTCTTATCGGTCACCTCGAAAAATTTGCCGTTCTGATAAGCTTGAGCCTTGAAAGGTTTGATTTCGGTATTGATCAGAGACATGCGTGTTCTCCTAGTGGATGGATGAAAGCGATGGAGCAATCATAGATGCCGACTATCAGATTAGACCAATTTATTTTGCCTAAGCTATCGTTAGCTAATTTATATCGGGTTCATGGTTGCAAGAGGGCGCAACGCATCGACCAACCCGCGCGGTAAAGATTACACTGCATCGATTGAAGCATAGGGCGATGGCGACCGGCAAGCACCGGGCTTTCCGCCGTAACGCCTCGATCCACGATAATCCGCCGCCCCCGCGATGAGCGCCATAAACCCTTTTTTCGACACCCGATCCCCAACGCCCAGGCCATACCCCCAATGCGTCGTCAAGGTGCCGCGCGTCCGCAGCGAGGGCAAGCGCAACAAGCGCGTCGAGATCGGTTTTGCCTGAACCGAGCGCACGGAGATGATGGGTGCCGAGTCGGATGACGCGCTCCTGGTGCGAGCCGGCGCTTCACGGCGGGCGGCCTAACGCGCCGGACCCGCGCTAAGCCCATGAAATCGATGTGGCGAGCGTTCGCGCTCGATAAGCTAGATCGCTTCAAAAGCCCCTGGTTTTATTGGCACACCGGGCGCAAGCGAGTGGCGATAGCGAGCCTGATCGTCAGTACCCTGGCGATGTGGACCGCGTTCGTTCTGGCGGCGGGCTTTTCGCTGTGGAGCATTATCATCGCCGTGCTGTTGGACGCGGTGGGTTTCTGGCTGGCGCTCGCTTATCTACTGTTTTTACGCTCGCACCTTCCCGGCTTCACAGGCTTGCAGTCCATCGCGGATTTCTTCATCGTCAACCAACTGGCCATTCCCCTGCTGATCGGTTTTTTCGCAACCCGAGCGGCTACTTACTGGGTGGCAAAAGCCTGCGGGCACCTTCCTCCAAACCCAAAACCACCCGACGAACCGCCCCCATGATCTGGCTGATTCTTTATATCCTGCTTTTGTTTGGCATCGGCTTTCAGCACTGGCTCAAACATCGCGGCGCCAGTCTGGACGGCTTCGTGGTCTACGACCGGCAAGCCAGTGGTTTCAGCGTCGGCATGTCGCTGGTGGCGCTGGCTTTCGGGGCGTCCTCGGTGTTTGGCCTGGCCGGCTACGCCTATCAATACAACCTGAACGCGATTTGGTGGACGCTCTCCGGGGCGATTTTCCTGGTGGTGCTCGCCTACACCTTTCTCGATACCGTTTGGCGGGTCAAGGGCTACACCATCGGCGATATCATCGCCCGCGTGTTCGGCGAAAATATCCGTTTGTTGGTCAGCACCGTGCTGTTTCTGGCTTGGTTGATGGTGCTGGCGGGACAGATCATCGCCGGCGGCAACATCCTGACCCAATTTTTAGGCGGTCAAACCTGGGGATATGCGCTGTTTACCCTGATCTTCACAACCTATAGCCTGCTAGTCGGTCAAGCCGGCACGGTCAAGACCGGCTTCTTGCAAGTGCTGGTCATGGTGGCCGGTTTGGCCCTGCTGCTGGGATTGTGTCTGACCGCCGCGCCCGCGGCTGCCGGGGCGCACCCGCCGCTCAGCTTGCATTTCGGCTTCGACGATGCCTTCACCTTTAGCCTGTTTTTGGGCGTGTTCGTGCCGGTCGGCTTGTCTTATTGGTTCGGACCGGATATGTACTCGCGGATTTTCCTGGCTCGTGACATCGCCAGCGCCCGACGTGGCCTGCTGCTCGCCAGCGCTTTAATCGTGGCGATTTCGCTGATCATCGTCGCCATCGGAATCTTGGCCAAGAGCATTATTACCGTCGCCAAACCGGATCTCACCATTCAAACCTTGGTCAATCAGTTCTTCAGTGGCGCGCTGGCCGACTTCGTACTGGTGGCGCTGCTGTCCATCCCGCTGTCAGGTGCCGATATCATTCTGATTACCACCGGCACTTTGCTCGGACGGGATGTGATCGTCCACGGCTTGCGCGCGGTCGGCCGCGCGCCGGACGAGGCCGCCCAGGTCTGGATCATTCGCGGTTGCATGGTGCTGGCGGCGGTGCTGGCTACCGGCTTCGCGCTGCGCTTGCAAGCCATCATCCCATCGCTGCTGATCGCTTATAAAGTTTTTTCCATCGGCATCGTGCCGCTGCTGTTCCTGTCGCTGCTCAGCATTCGCCAAGGTCTCGCCACCGCTGTAGCTGGCCCCACCAACCGACTGGTGGCGGTCTATCTGCTGATCGCTTCGCTGGGCGTGCTGCTGGTGGAGCTAAAGTTCGTGCCGCTGGCCTTGCCTAACTACAACCTCTATCTGCTGCTCGGCAACACGTTGCTGTTGCTCCTGCTATTGCGGCTCGGCGGCCACCGCTTTCGCGCCGTAGCGACGCCGCGCTAACTTGTACGCTCGACCTCTCTCCTTATGGTGGCGAGGAGTGTAAAATTCCCGCTATTCCAAGCGGTAAATTCCATAACTTAAAAACCACTCCAAGGAGAAAGATGATGCCTAAATCCGCTCGCCCGCGCCGCAGTGTGCTGTACATGCCCGGCTCCAACGCCCGCGCTCTGGAAAAAGCCAGGTCTTTGCCCGCCGATGGCCTGATTCTGGATTTGGAAGACGCCGTCGCTCCCGACGCCAAGGAAATCGCCCGCAAGCAGGTGTGCGAGGCCGTGGCCGCCGGTGGTTTTGGGATGCGAGAACTCATCATTCGCGTCAACGCCTTGTCCACCAAATGGGGCTATGAGGACATCGCCGCCGCTTCAAAATCGGGCGCGGACGCCTTGCTGTTGCCCAAGGTGGAAAGCGCCGACGCCATCCGCCACATGGAAGCGATCATGCGCGCCAACGGCGCGCCCGAGTCGATGACGATCTGGGCGATGATGGAAACCCCGCGCAGCGTGCTGGAATCGCAGCGCATCGCCGAATCGACCCCGCGCATGGAGTGTCTGGTGATGGGTACCTCCGATTTGGCCAAGGAGTTGGACTGCACCCACACTCACGAGCGGTTGCCATTCATGACCTCGCTGGGGTTGTGCTTGCTGGCCGCTCGCGCCGCCGGGCTCGCCATTCTCGATGGGGTTTATCTCGACTTGAACGACGAAAGCGGCTTCGAATTCGCCTGCAAGCAAGGCAGCGAACTCGGCTTCGACGGCAAGACGCTGATCCATCCCAAGCAGGTCGGCCCTTGCAACAAGGTGTTCACGCCCCGGCCGGAAGATGTGGCGTGGTCGCGCAAGATCATCGACGCGCACGCGCAAGCGGCGGCGCGCGGCGAGGGCGTGGTGGTGGTCGACGGCAAGCTGATCGAAAATTTGCACGTCGAAAGCGCCCGCCGCGTGGTCAGCATGGCCGACGCCATCACCGCGATGGAGGCTTCGAGCAACTGAGCGTAACGTCGCGCGAATACCGCACTTCACTCCGCCCGCCGCGTGACAGCTTATCCCGCACCGGCGGGCGAAACTTTGTTGGCCGATTTTCAACCTCGGTTCGCTAGCCTCCGATGCGTCATGCCTGCTTTCGGCTACTGGTTCTGTTGCCGCTCTGCGTTCTGCTGGTCGCGTGCGGAGCCGAGCCGCCCGATCCGACGGTACGGATTACGGGCTCCACCATGGGCACCCGCTACGAACTCAAACTGGTTCCCGCGCCGGGACAAACCATTCCCGCCGACTTCCAGCAACAGGCGGAAACGTTGCTGGCGCGGATTAACCGGCAAATGTCCACCTATGATCCGGATTCGGAACTGTCGCGTTTTAACCGCAGCCCCAGCACCGAGTGGGTCGCGGTCTCACCCGAACTGTATCAAGTGGTCGCCGAAGGCCTGCGGATGAGCGCTTTGACCGAGGGTGCGTTCGACATCACCGTCGGGCCGCTGGTCAATCTGTGGGGGTTCGGACCGGAACCGCGTCAGGATCGAATACCGCCCGAGGACGAAATTCGCCGAGCGCGCGAGCGGGTCGGTTTCAAACGGCTGCACGCCCGCGCCGAACCGCCGGCGTTGAGGAAAGAGCGCGCCGATCTCTACGTCGATCTTTCAGCCCTGGCCAAGGGCTACGGCGTGGACCGGCTGGCCGAACTGGCGGACGGCGCGGGCGTCGGCAATTATTTGGTGTCCATCGGCGGCGACTTACGCGCCAAGGGGCATAATGGCCAGGGGCAACCCTGGACGGCCGCCATCGAGCGACCGACTCCCGGCCAGCGCGCGGTCGAGCGCCTGATTAGAATCGGCGATCGCGCCGTTTCCACCGCCGGCGACTACCGCAATTTTTTCGAACAAGACGGCCGGCGCTACTCGCACATCATCGACCCGCGCAGCGGCTGGCCCGTGCCGCAAACCGTGGCGTCGGTGACGGTGATCGACCGGCTGGATTTGAATGCCGACGCCGCCGACACCGCCTTGATGGCGGCCGGTGCGGAAGCCGGTTTCCGACTGGCCGCCGAGCGGGGGATCGCCGCTTTTTTCATCCTGGTCAGTCCTGACGGCCGACGCCTTGAAGAGCGACACACACTCGAATTCGCGCCTTTCCTGCTACCCCAGTAGCGTCAACCCCGGATCGCCCGACCCCGCATGAACCCCTCCGCCCTGACTCTGCGCAATTTGCGAAAAGTGTACGCCACCGGCCTGGAGGCCGTGCGCGGGATCGATCTCGACATCACGGAAGGCGAATTCTTCGCCCTGCTCGGCCCCAACGGCGCGGGCAAATCCACCACCATCGGCATCATCTGTTCGCTGGTGCGCAAAACCGGCGGAACCGTACAGGTCTTCGGCCACGACATCGACGCGGAGCTGACCGCCGCCAAGCGCTGCATCGGCTTGGTGCCGCAGGAGTTCAACTTCAATCAGTTCGAGCCGGCGCTCGAAATCGTGGTCAATCAAGCTGGTTATTACGGCATCCCCCGGCCGCTGGCTTTCCAGCGCGCCGAAACGTATCTGCGCCAGTTGGGCTTGTGGGAAAAGCGCCGGGAAATGGCCCGGCAACTGTCCGGCGGGATGAAGCGGCGGCTGATGATCGCCCGCGCGCTGGTCCACGAACCGAAGTTGTTGATTCTGGACGAACCGACCGCCGGCGTGGACATCGAAATCCGCCGTTCGATGTGGGAATTTTTGCGCGGGATCAACGCGCGCGGCACCACCATCATCCTGACCACCCACTATCTGGAGGAAGCCGAAAGCCTGTGCCGGCAAGTGGCGATCATCGACCGGGGCTTGATCGTGCAAAACGGTCCGATGAGCGCCTTGCTCGGCCAACTGCACCTGGAAACCTTCGTGTTGAATCTGGCCCGACCGCTGGCCGAACTGCCGGAGGTGGCCGGCTATCCGCTGCGGCGGCTGGACGCCTTCACCCTGGAGGCGGACGTGTCCAAGGATCGCGGTCTGAACGCGCTGTTCGAGCAACTGTCGGCGCGCGGCGTCGCCGTGCTCAGCCTGCGCAACAAGGTCAACCGCTTGGAGGAGCTGTTCGTGCGCTTGGTGGATAAAAGCGACTCCGCCGCCCGAACGGCGGCGGAAGCGGGTTAGCGGCGCGGCCCGGCCACGATTTTATCGTCGTGGAGCTTGGAAATTTCCACGTCGCTCATGCCGAGCAGGTCCGACAAAATCTCGTCGGTGTGCTGGCCGAGAGCGGGAGCCGGTTGGGGCGGCTGGCGCTCGCTCTTGCCGAAGGCATACGGCGAACCCGGCACCAGATATTCGCCGATGCCCGGCTGTTCGACCAGATCGAACATCGGATGCCAGGTCGAGCAATCCGGATCTTCGGTCACCGCCTGTTTGAAGCTGCGAAACACTGACCATGTGACCCCGCTCTCATCGAACGGACCGGCGAAATCGTCCGGGGTGCGCGCCAGGAACCACGGTTTGAGCAGCGCGGTAATCTCCTCGCGCGCCTTGAAACGGTCCCCCTCGCGGTTCAAATCGAGCCCCAAGCGCTGGCCCAGCGCGTCGAATTCCGCCTTGAGGCCGGTCACCGCGCACAAGCCGTCCCACTGCCGTCGGGTCAGGCCGACCACCATGACGCGCCGTCCGTCGGCGGTGTCGAACTCGTTGCCGTAAGCGCCGTACAGATAATTACCGTACTTGGGCCGGTCGACGTGATTGACCATCACCTCGCCGATGATGCCCAGATTGCCGAGCATCGCCAGCGCCACATCCTTAAGGGCGATTTCCACCGACTGGCCCTCGCCGGTCAAGCGGCGGTGGCGTTCGGCGGCCAGCAAGCCCAAGGCCGCCATCTGGCCGGTGATGCAATCCCAAGCCGGCAAGATGTGGCAAGTCGGATCGCTGGAGCCTTCCGGTCCGGTGGCGTAGGGAAAACCGACGCTGGGGTTCACCGTGTAATCGACCGCCGGGCCGCCGTCGCGGGTGCCCAGCACGGTCAGCATGATTAAATCCTCGCGGTGCTGCTTGAGATGTTCGTAATCCATCCAGCCCCGCACCCGGAGGTTGGTCAGGAAAATGCCGTTGTTGGGACCGGGCGCGCAGATCAGGCGCGTCACGATTTCCTGGCCGCGCGGCGTGCTGACATCGACCGCCAAGGAGCGCTTGCCCTTGTTCAAGCCGGCCCAGAACAAGCTTTTGTTGTCGTGGGTGACCGGCCAGCGGTGATAGTCGAGGCCGCCGCGAATGCGGTCGAAGCGGATGACTTCCGCGCCCATCTGCGCCAGGGTCATTCCCGCCAGCGGGGCCGCCACGAACGCGGTGCCTTCGACGATTCGCAATCCTTCCAAAATCTTCGCCATAAAAAACTCTCAGTTGATTAATCCAGCCAGCCGGGCGCGCTCGACGATGGTGCGGCATATCCTTAAGGAGGCCACGTCGATCATCTTGCCCTTGACGCTGATCGCGCCCCGGCCCTCGCGCAGCGCGGCTTCATATTCGTCCAGCACCAACTTCGCCCAGGCGATTTCCTTTTCGGACGGCACGAAAATCTGATTGACCGTTTCGATCTGGCTGGGATGGATGCACCATTTGCCGTCGAAACCCATCGCGCGGGCGATCCTGCACGCTTGCTGCAAGCCTTCGGGGTTCTTGATGCCGGCGAACGGCCCATCGACCGCGCGCTTGTCGTAGGCGCGGGCGGCGCTGACGATGGAGTGCATGACGTGGTGCCAGCGGTGCCCCGGATAGAGCTTGTCGTTTTCGTCCAACTCGCCGATGGATTCCAGCGGCATCCGCACCGAGGCGGCGTAGTCGCCGGGACCGTAGACGAAACCTTGCAGCCGCTCGGAACTGGCCGCGATCTCGCGGATGTTGACGCAGCCCTGCGCGGTTTCGATCAATGCCTCGACGCCGATCCGATTCGAAAAGCCTTTGTAG
Source organism: Candidatus Competibacteraceae bacterium (assembly GCA_016713505.1). Taxonomy (NCBI): domain Bacteria; kingdom Pseudomonadati; phylum Pseudomonadota; class Gammaproteobacteria; family Candidatus Competibacteraceae; species Candidatus Competibacteraceae bacterium. Next base: position 1,142,266 of record JADJPA010000001.1, read on the forward strand.
CTTTCGATTTGACCGAGCAAGGTATCGACGAAATGCACGTCCTCGGGCCGGCTCACCTTCGGCACCACGATCAAATCGATCCGGTCGCCGGCGGCCTCGACGATCTCGACCAGATCGCGGTAGGCGAAGTGCGTGTCCAGTCCGTTCATGCGGAACATGCGCAGTTTGCCGCCGAAATCCAATTCGCGGTAAGCCCGGATCACGTTGCCCCGGCTCGTCTCCTTTTCTTCCGGCGCGACCGCATCCTCCAGATCGATACAGACCGCATCGGCCTTTGCGGCGGCGGTTTTTTGAATCATGCCCCAATTGGAGCCCGGCGCGAGCAGCACCGAGCGTTCCAGTCTTTCGCTCATCGGATGGCTCTCCAAAAAAACGGTCGCCCGTCGCCGTTCGAACCGGCGGCGACGGGCGCGCGGTTGAGAATTAAATGACCCGCTTCTTGCGCAGCTCGCCGATTTCGTCCGCGCTCATCCCCAACAAATCGGTCAGAACTAAATCGGTGTGTTCGCCGAGCTTGGGGCCGAGGTGGCGGATTCGTCCCGGCGTTTCCGACAAGCGGGGGATCACGTTCGGCACGATCACGGTCTCGCCCAAATCCTCGACATCGACCGACACCAGATTGCGCCGGGCGTGAAACTGGCGGTCGCCGAAGATGTCGGCGATGTTGTTCAACGGCCCCGCCGGCGCGCCGGTGGCGTTACAGCGCTTCAAAACCTCATCGCGGGTCAGCGACCCGCACCAGTCGCGCACGATTTCGTTCACGTCGTGGCGGTTTTCCAAGCGGGTTTTCTGATCGCCGTAGAGGCTGGACGAGGCCAGTTCCGGCCGGCCCATCGCCTCGGCCAAGCGCGCGAACAGCTTGTCGGTGGCGCAGGCGATGGCGACCCACTTGCCGTCTTCCTTGGTCGGGAAATGGCCGTAGGGGCAGGCGAAATCGTTGTGGGTCGGCCCGTGGCGCTCGCGCACTTGGCCGAACATGGCGTAGGCCGGGGCCAGTTCGTCGGTGCAGCGGAACACCGATTCGTACAGCGCCGCGTCGATGTATTGACCGATGCCGGTCTGCTCCCGATAGCGCAAGGCCATCAGCACGCCGAGACAGCCGTAGATGCCGGTCAGATAATCGCCCAGGGTGGTCGAGCCCGGCGTGACCGGCGTGCCTTTCGGCATCCCCGACAGATAGGCGATGCCGCCGACCGCGTGGGCGATGCGGGCGAAGCCGGGCCGGTCCTTGTAAGGGCCGGTTTGCCCGTAGCCGGTGACCCGCAACATGATCAGGCCCGGATTGATTTCGCGCAGTGTCTCCCACGGCAGACCCCACTTCTCCAGGGTGCCCGGCCGGAAGTTTTCGCACAGCACGTCGGCTTTTTCGATCAGCTTTTTAAACACCTCCACCCCCTCGCGGCGGTGCAGGTCGATGGTGACCGATTTTTTGTTGCGCGCTTCGCTGAGCCACGCCAAGGTGTCGCCGCGCTGGGTGGGGGTTCCGTATTTGCGGCAGATGTCGCCGCCGATCGGGTGTTCGACCTTGAGGACATCGGCTCCGAATTCGCCGAGGATGCCGGCGCAATACGGCCCGGCGATCACCGTGGCCACGTCGATGACCCGGATGCCGGACAGCGGCAAATTTTCGTCGTTGGTAGGCGTTGTCATGGATGACGCTCCTGGAACTCGTGGGCTCGAACCGGCGGCTCAAATGATCTTGCGCTGGCGCAAATGTTTGATTTCATCGGGCGACAGACCGAGCAGTTCCCGCATGATCTCATAAGTGCCATCGCCCAAGGACGGTCCCAGATTGGTGATGCGGCCGGGCGTGGCCGACATCCGAGGCACCACGCCGGGAATCACCACCTCGCCCAGCCCCGGCTCTTCGAGCTTGACCAGATTGCCGCGCGCCTGAAAGTGTTCGTCCTCGAAGATGTCGGCGATGCTGTTGAGCTTGCCGACCGGCACCTCGCAGTTGAGGCAGCGTTCCAACACCTCGGAGCGCGGCAGCGAGCCCACCCATTCGGTCACGATCTGATTGACCTCGCCGCGCGCCGCCAGCCGCTTGCGCTGTTGGCCGTAGAGCGCCGAGGACGCCAGTTCCGGCCGCTCCATCGCCTCGGCCAGCCGCTCGAACATCTTGTCGGTGGTGCAGGCGATGGCGACCCATTTATCGTCCTGAGTGCGGAAATGCCCGTGCGGCACCGCGACGAAGCTGCCGGAGCCTTCCCGCTCGCGGACTTTGCCGAACAGGCCGTAGGAGGCGGCGATCTCGTCCAGTTGCCGGAACACCGATTCGTAAATCGCGATGTCGATCACCTGACCGCGCCCGGTCTTTTCGCGGTGGCGCAAGGCCATCATGATGCCGATGGCCCCATAGAGGCTGGAAAAATAGTCGCCGAGCGGCACGGTGCCGGGCACCACCGGCGTCTCGCCGGGAAAGCCGGCCAAGTACGACAGGCCGCCGTAGGCGTGGGCGATGTGGGCGAAACCCGAGCGGCGGCGGTACGGTCCGGTCTGGCCGTAGCCGGACACCTGCAAGTACACCAGGCGCGGGTTGGCTTCTTGCAGGCGCGGCCAGCCGAGCCCCCATTCCTCCATCGTGCCGGGTCGGAAATTCTCGATCAGCACGTCGGATTTTTCGATGAGGCGCAAGAACAGTTGGACGCCTTCCTGCTGGCGCAGGTCGATGGTGACGGATTTTCGATTACGCGCCTCGCTCAGCCACGCCAGGGTGGCGTCGTGGCGCTTGGTCGGCGTGCCGAAGCGGCGCATCGGATCGCCGGCGATGGGATGTTCGATTTTCAAAACTTCCGCGCCGAATTCACCCAACACCGACGCGGCGTGCGGGCCGGCCAAAAAGGTGCCGAGGTCCAACACCCGAATTCCGCTCATCGGCAGTTTCGGTTCGGCGTCGGACGCGGGGTGCGGCGAGGGTTGCGGCGGGTCCGAGGCATCAGGCGCGGCGGCCGTTTCGATCGTTTCGTCTGACATGGTGATTTCCAAAATGTTGTGTTGCGGACTCTGTCGCGGGCGCTCCTCTTTGCGTCATGACCGCGCGGGTTGGGCCATGTCGAGGAGTTCTCCATGCAGTATAGTAGGTCATCCATATTTTCAACGAGAGAATGCACCGTGATCCTCGAACGGCCTTCGCGCGGGAGTTGGCGCGCGCACTTCATCGCGCTGCAAACCATCCTGATCAAGGAGACGCTGCGCTTTCTGCGGATTTGGATTCAGACCCTGCTGCCCCCGGCGATCACCACCGCCTTGTATTTCATCATCTTCGGCAAGCTGATCGGCGGCCAGCTCGGTCCGGTGGACGGCTTTTCCTACACCCAATACATCGCGCCGGGCCTGATTATGATGGCGGTGATCACCAACGCTTATTCCAATGTGGTGTCGTCGTTTTTTAGCGCCAAGTTCCAGCGCCACATCGAGGAATTGCTGGTGTCTCCGTTGCCGAACGCCATCATCGTTCTCGGCTTCGTCGGCGGCGGCGTGCTGCGCGGGCTGGCCGTCGGCGCGGTGGTCACGGCGGTTTCGGCCTTCTTCACCAGCCTGCATTGGAATCATTTGTGGCTGACCTTCGCCGTGATGCTGCTGACCGCGACGCTGTTCGCGTTGGGCGGCTTGATCAACGGCATTTTCGCCAAGAGCTTCGACGATATTTCCCTGATTCCGACTTTCGTGCTGACGCCGCTGACCTATCTGGGCGGGATTTTCTATTCCATCAAAATGCTGCCGCCGTTTTGGCAAGACGTGTCGCTGCTCAACCCCATCTTGTACATGATCAACGCCTTCCGCTACGGGCTTTTGGGCGTTTCGGACATCGACATGGCCGTCGCCTTCGCCATTATTTTATTATTCGTCGCTGTTTTATTCGGCTACAGCCTGTGGTTGCTCAAACGCGGCACCGGCATCCGCAGTTGAAATCCGCTCGCTCCTGGTTAAAAGCCGCCGCCCGTCCTCCATTTTTCGCGCCTTTCTCATTATTTCTTCTATTCTTATTTCAGGCTCGGTCCGCCACGCGGCCGGCCCTTTTAAATGATCGTTGTTAAACGCGCAATAGATAAACCGCAAAGGAGAGAACCCCGTATGTACCGTCATTCAATCGTCCGCGCCTTGCTCGGCGGTGCCGCATTAGCCCTGTTGACCGGCATCGCCAACGCCCAAACCGTGATCAAGTTTTCGCACGTGGTGGCCGATAGCACCCCCAAGGGCCAGGGCGCGCTGATGTTCAAGAAATTGGCCGAGGAACGGCTGGCCGGCAAGGTGAAGGTCGAGGTGTTTCCCAACTCGCAACTGTTCGGCGACGGCAAGGAAATGGAGGCGCTGCTGCTCAACGACGTGCAGTTGATCGCCCCGTCGCTGTCGAAGTTCGACCGCTACACCGATCAGATTCAGGTGTTCGATCTGCCGTTTTTGTTCGACGACATCGCGGCGGTCCACCGCTTCCACACCAGCACCACCGGCAAGGGCATCCTCAATTCGCTCGCCAAGAAAGGCATGGTCGGCTTGGCCTATTGGGACAACGGCATGAAGCAGCTTTCGGCCAAGAAAGCCTTGAAAGCACCGGAAGACGCCAAGGGTCTAAAATTCCGCATTCAAGCCTCCGACATTCTGGAAGCGCAATTCAAGGCCGTCGGCGGCGTGCCGCAGAAGCTGGCCTTCGCCGAGGTCTATCAAGCCCTGGAAACCGGCGTGGTCGACGGCGCGGAAAATCCGTGGTCCAACGCTTATTCCCAGAAATTCTTTGAAGTCCAACCGTTCTTCACCGAATCCAACCACGGCTACCTCGGCTACATGGTGGTCGCCAACGCCAAATTCTGGAACGATCTGCCGGCGGACGTGCGCGGGACTTTGGAAAAAATCCTGGCCGAGGTGACCGTCGAGGTGAATAAATCCTCCAGCGCCTTGAACGACGGCGACCGCCAGAAGATCAAGGATTCCGGCAAGACCCAAATCCTGCCCTTCAGCGCCGAGCAGCGCGCGGCCTGGCAAAAAGCCATGGAGCCGGTTTACGCGAAGTTCACCGACAAGATCGGCAAGGATGTCGTCGATGCCGCCCGCGCGGCCAACAAGCCCTGACCCCACGCTCTAGCCCTCTCCGCCCTGACGGGCGGGGAGGTTCGTTCGTGCTTGCGCTGGAGAACGCCTCATGTTGACACGCGCCGTTCATCATCTGGAGGAAGGCTTCATCGCGCTGCTCTTGGCGCTGATGACCGTCATCACCTTCAGTCAGGTGGTCGCCCGCTACTTTTTCAGCACCGGCTTCGGCTGGGCGCTGGAGCTGACCACCTATTTATTCGCTTGGCTGGTTTTGTTCGGTATTTCCTACGGCATCAAGGTGGGCGCGCACATCGGCATCGACGTGGTGGTGCGCCAGTTCCCGCTGCATTTGCGCCGCATCGTCGGCTTGATCGGCGTGCTGTGCTGCTGCGCCTACTGCATCATTCTGCTGGTGGGCGCGACGCAATACGTCTACAAACTGTATTCCATCGGCATCGAAGCCCAGGATTTGCCGATCCCGCGCTGGATTCCGTTCGTCATGTTGCCGGTCGGCTTGTTGCTGGCGCTGATTCGCCTGCTGCAAGTGGCTTGGAACACCTTGCTCGGCAAACAGGCGGGCTTGCAGTTGGCCGATGAAGCGCGCGAGGCCATCGAGGCGGTGGAAACCTCCGAAATCCTGCATCCTGACGCCGCCCATCCCCGCCAGGAGAAAGCCCCATGACCACCGCCTTTTTGTTCATCGTCCTGTTCGCGCTGTTGATCATCGGGGTGCCGATCGCCTTTTCCCTGGGTCTGGCCAGCATTTTGACCATCCTGTTTTTCACCAACGACTCGCTGGCGTCCATGTCGCTCAAGCTGTTCGACACCATGGAGCATTACACGCTGCTGGCGATTCCGTTCTTCATTCTGGCCTCGGCCTTTCTGACCACCGGCGGCGTGGCCCGGCGGCTGATCCGCTTTGCCATCGCCGCCGTCGGCCACCTGCACGGCGGGCTGGCGATCGCCTCGGTCTTGGCTTGCATGTTGTTCGCGGCGGTGTCCGGCTCCTCGCCGGCCACGGTGGCGGCCATCGGCTCGATCGTGATCGGCGCGATGGTCAAATCGGGCTACCCGCAAAAATACGCCGCCGGCATCATCTGTAACGCCGGCACCTTGGGCATTTTGATCCCGCCCTCCATCGTGATGGTGGTGTACGGCGCGGCCACCGAAACCTCGGTCGGCCAGTTGTTCATGGCCGGCGTGATCCCCGGTATCCTGCTCGGTCTGATGCTGATGACCGCGATCTACATTACCGCCCGCAAATTCAAGATTCCGACCCAGCCGCGCGCCACCTTCGGCGAATTGATGGTGGCGGCCAAGGATGCGATTTGGGGCCTGGGTCTCATCATCGTGGTGATGGGCGGCATTTACGGCGGCATTTTCACCGCGACGGAAGCGGCGGCGGTGGCGGCGGTTTACGCCTTTTTCGTCGCCATGGTCATCCACAAGGACATGACCTGGAAAGACGTGCCGCACGTCTTCGGCGAAGCCGGCAAGGTGACGGTGATGCTGCTGTTCATCATCTCCAACGCCATGCTGTTCGCCCACGTCCTGACCACCGAGCGCATCCCGCAGACCATGGCCGAAACCATCGTCGGCTGGGGTCTGGCGCCCTGGCAGTTCTTGATCGTGGTCAACATCATCCTGCTGATCGCCGGCAATTTCATGGAGCCGTCGTCGATCCTGCTGATTCTGGCGCCGATCTTTTTCCCGATCGCCACCCAACTCGGCATCGACCCGATTCACTTGGGCATCATCATGACGGTAAACATGGAAATCGGCATGATCACGCCGCCGGTCGGCTTGAACCTGTTTGTAACCTCCGGCGTCACCGGAATGCCGTTGTGGGATGTGGTGAAAGCCGCGACTCCCTGGCTGATGATCATGCTGAGCTTCTTGATCATCATCACCTACATCCCGCAAGTCAGTCTGTTCTTGCCGCAACTGCTGTTCTAATCGTTGAGTTGCGCTAAAACAACAGGGGCGGCTAAAAGCCGCCCCTGTTGTTTTGATACCTGACCGTATCGAATCAGCTCCAATACCGCACCGGCCCGCTGTCGATGTGGATGAAGTTGGAGCGCGGATAGTAGCCGACCCCGCCCGCACCCAGCGAGCGAGCCGCGCGGTAGAGATCGGAGATCCGTCCGCCCGGCGTGCGCACGTCGAGCGCCATGGCCTGAATGTGGTAGCTGTTGCGCGCCACCCGGCTGCTGCCTTCAGCCAACATCCGATTGGTGGACGGGGAGCGATAGCCGCTGATGACATGAATCGGACTGCCCGAACCGATTTGCAATTGCAACGCGTATAATTGATCCAAGACCCCCGCGTCGAATTGCCGGACCTGATCGTTATGATGGTCGCGCAAGGCCCAACTGATTTGACCGATGGAGTCCCGAATATAGCCGTCGCGCGGCGTCCAATACACTTGGCGAATGTTTTCGCCGGTATTGGGATTATAAAAAATTAGATAGCGCTCGCTCAGGATAGCCGCTTGCAGTAAATCCGGCGCGATGGCCAAGGCGCCGATGCCACCGGCCGCCCATTTCAGAAAGCTGCGCCGGTTCAGATCCGGCTGTTCTTGGTCTTGTTTGCTGCTCGGTTGAAGCGCAACATCGGCTCGCATTTCCTACCGCCCTCTCAGCAATTTGGGTTTTTTTAACTCTAAACAAATTGGCTTTCACAAAGCAAGCGGTTGTGGCATAAAAAGATTTTTGTCTTCAAGCAACAAATCCGACCCGCTAATCCTTTGTGCTGTTTTTAAAGAATCCCTTAACTCCCAGGAAATTATCATTATGGAAATCTGGAAGAGCGATGGAATAAGCCATAAAAAACCTATTCAAACAATATGCTGTTCACTCGTGGTCACCCGCGCGATACGCTCGTTATTATCATAATAGATAATTGAATGTTTTAAAAAAACAACTTGTATTAATAATCCAAATTAACAACAAAATAAAATCGAGCGCTGTTTATGAGCAAAGAAAAATTTCCGGTCACTCCCGCCACCCGCGTTTTGCACGCGCACGATGTCGCCTTCAGCGGCCATCTCTACAGTTACCAAGAGCGCGGCGGCACCGCGCACAGCGCCCGCTGTCTCGGCGTGCACGAACATGCCATCATCAAGACCCTGATCATGGAAAACGACCGCCGCCAACCCTTGATCGTGCTGATGCACGGCGATCGCCAAGTATCCACCAAGGAACTGGCGCGAGCGCTCGGCGCGAAAAGCATCACCCCTTGCGATCCGGCGGTGGCCAACAAGCACAGCGGTTACTTCGTCGGCGGCACCTCGCCCTTCGGCACCCGCAAAGCCATGCCCGTCTATCTGGAGGCCAGCATTCTCGAATTACCTCTGATTTACCTAAACGGCGGCAAGCGGGGTTTTCTGGTCAGTTTGAGTCCTGGCGAACTTCAGCGCCTGCTGGCGCCGACACTCGTCGACATCGCGATCGCGGATTGAAGTCATGAGCGAGCGACTGAGCTTTTTTGCGACCGCCCCGGCCGGCGTCGAAACGCTGCTGGCGGCCGAGCTGACCGCGCTGGAGGCCGGCGATCCCAAGCCGATGCGCGGCGGCATCCGCTTTCAGGGATCGTTGGAACTCGCCTATCGCGCTTGTCTGTGGTCGCGTACCGCCAGCCGTATCCTGTTGCCGCTGACCGAATTTCCGGCTCCTTCGGCGGATGCGCTGTATGAAGGCGCACGCAGCTTTCCTTGGGAAGATCATTTAAGTCCGGACGGTAGCCTCTGCATCGATTTCACTGGAACCGGTTCCGGCATCGACCACGGCCATTACGGCGCGCTGCGGATCAAGGACGCCATCGTCGACCGTTTTCGAGACCGGTGCGGCCAGCGGCCGAGCGTGGACCGCCACCGGCCGAATCTACGGCTTCATGCCGTATTGCGTGACGGCCATGCCGCGCTCAGCCTCGACCTGTCCGGCGACAGCCTGCACCGGCGCGGTTACCGTCAAGCCACGGTGGCGGCGCCCTTGAAGGAAACGTTGGCCGCCGCTTTGTTGCTTAAGGCCGGCTGGCCCGCCATTGCCGCCGCCGCCGGCCCTCTGCTTGACCCGATGTGCGGCTCCGGCACCCTGGCCATCGAAGCGGCCTGGATCGCCGGCGATCACGCGCCGGGGTTGTTGCGGAGCCATTGGGGTTTCAGCGGCTGGCTGGGTCATATCCCGGCGCTTTGGAATCGGCTGCTGGCGGAGGCCAGCGAGCGGCGCGCGGTCGGCCAGGCCCGGATTCCGTCAATTGTCGCTAGCGACTGCGATCCCAAGGCGGTGCGAGCGACCGCCAGCAACGCCGGACACGCCGGAATCACCGACCGCATCCGCATCGAACGCCGCGAATTGACCGACCTCGTTCCTCCGAGCGGCTCCCCTGGCTTGCTGATCGCCAATCCACCTTACGGCGAACGGCTGGGCGAGCAGGAGGACTGGGGACCGCTTTACCACCAGCTCGGCGATCATCTGAAAGCGCGCTTCGTCGGCTGGCGGGCGGCGGTGTTCACCGGTCATCCCGAACTCGCCAAACGAATGGGTCTGCGCGCCGAAAAAACCCATGTTTTTTACAACGGCCCACTGGAATGCCGCCTGTTGCGCTTTCGGGTTGAACCGGCCTTTTTCGTGGATCGGGACGCGGCGGACCAACGCGCCCGCGTGCACCACGCGCTGGCTGGAATGGCCGAACATGTGGCGGACCAACGCGCCCGCGCGCTGGAACGGGCCTCATCCCTCGGGGCCGAAGGCTTCATCAACCGCCTGCGCAAAAACCTGCGCCATCTGGGACGGTGGGCGCGGCGGGAAGGCATCAGCTGCTACCGCCTGTACGACGCGGACTTGCCGGAGTACGCGGTGGCGGTGGATCGCTACCAACAATGGCTGCACGTACAGGAATACGCGCCACCCGCCACCGTCGATCCCCGCCGGGCGCGCGAGCGGCTGGAACAGGTGCTGGCGGCGCTGCCGGCGGTGTTGGAGTTACCGCCGGAAAACGTCTTCCTGAAAACCCGGCAACGCCAGAAAGGCGCCAGCCAATATCAAAAATTCGCCGCGCAGGGGCGCTTTCATGAGGTCTGGGAAGGACCGGCGCGGTTTTGGGTCAATTTCACCGATTATCTGGACGCTGGCCTGTTTCTCGATCACCGTCTTACCCGACAGTTGATCGGCGAACTGGCGGCCGGCAAGCGCTTCTTGAATTTGTTCGGCTATACCGGCACGGCCACGGTTCAGGCCGCGCTGGGCGGCGCCCTCAGTACGACCACGGTCGATCTGTCATCCACTTACCTGGAGTGGGCGCGGCGCAATCTGGAATTGAACGGCCTTAATCACCCGCAACATGCCTTGATTCAGGCGGATTGCCGGCAATGGCTGGCCCAGTCGCGGGACAGGTATGAATTCATCTTTCTCGATCCGCCGACCTTCTCCAATTCCAAGCGGATGGACGGCACTCTGGACATCCAGCGCGATCATGTCGCGTTGCTGCGCCAAACCGCTCGTCTATTAACGCCCGACGGCGTTTTGCTATTTTCGACCAACCAGCGCAACTTTCGGCTGGATCGCGCCGGATTGCCGGAATTGGCGTTCGAGGAGTGGAGCCGGCGTACCCTGCCGCTCGATTTCGCGCGCGACCCTAAAATTCACCAATGCTGGCGGATCAGCCGGCTCTGAACCACTGCGGCAAGTAGCCTCGACTTAAGTCGCGTTCGAGCTGCGGGCGGGGTTGCGCCACAGCACTTCGACACCGCCCTCGTCGCGGGCGAGGATGCGACACAGCACGAACAATAAGTCGGACAGCCGGTTCAGATACCTGCGGGCGTGCTCGCCGACGTCCTCTTCGCTGGCTAGCGACACCAGCCGCCGTTCGGCCCGGCGACAAATCGCACGAGCCATGTGACAGTCCGCCGCCGCCCGGCCGCCGCCTGGCAGAATGAATTCCTTCAGCGGCGGCAGTTGGGCGTTAAAATCGTTCAAGGCCGATTCCAGGCGCTCCACATCCTCGCCCTTGATCGCCTGATAGCCCGGAATGCTCAATTCCCCGCCCAGATCGAACAGCTTGTGCTGCACCGCTTGCAGGCACTCCCGCATGGCGTCGCGCAGATCGTGCACCAACACCCGGCCGATGGCGCAATTCAATTCGTCCACCGCCCCGATGGTTTCGATGCGCAGACTGTCCTTAGCCACCCGTTCGCCGTTCCCCAAACCGGTGGTGCCGTCATCACCGGTACGGGTGTAGATCTTGGAAAGTCGGTTACCCATTGCCGCTATACCTTACCGTAGTTGTCAGACTTCGCATTGTACTACTACAGACCTTCGGGTCGGATGCCGCCGCGCTGGCTTCCTCGCCCAAAGGATCTTGCATCGCTTATTTGATCAATATTCAATTTGTATATTTATTAAAGGTTTAAATTTTAAAATCAATATGTTAAATAAATTGTAGCCATTTCTATAAGCTATTGATTTATATTAATTAATATTAAAATAAATTGTTACACACCTCGACCGGCAATCAATCGCGGTCAAAATTTATTGCTAGCCGACAACAAATCTTATTTGTAAAAGAATATAAAAATTCTATCTCGTTGTTAAATATATAATTTATCTCTTTTTATCATTCTAAACAAAAATAAAAATAACAATCTGTTTTTTAAATAATTTTTTACTAATAAGCAGTGATCAAAAATAATGCCCTGCTCTCGATGAAAATATTTTTTTGTTAATTAGATACTTGCAAAACATTTTTTTATTGTGCTTTCATAATGAGGTAATGCTGTATTGCAATATGTTCCTGCCACAGGCCAATCCGGACTACTGATGATTGGCTTAGGAACGTCAGGCGACACCGGAAACCGGCAGGCAGGCCAGTAACCGGAGTTGCTTAGGTCGGGTCTGTAGCGACCGGAGCGATTCGGTCGGACTCAAGCGATCAAGCCATCGCTCGTGGGAATACCGACCCATCAAGCACTATCAGTTCGTACTGATATGACGGAGGTTATATGGTAGTCGCGGAAATCGCCGAAGAGCGATTTAGCAAAGCCCTGAAATCGGGCTTATTGTGTGCAGTCATGCTAGCGCCCGCAGTGGTTTGGGCGGATCAGGCCACCGGGCAAAACGAAAACAAGCAACCTGCCCAGGTCGCCATGGTAACGCCATCAACGTTCGAAGCGCCGGCAACAGCTCCAGCCAGCACGGCTCCAGCAGCTACGGCTCCAGCCAGCACGGCTCCAGCCAGCACGGCTCCGGTAGCTACGGCGCCCGCCATTGATTCCAAGCCCGATCCCACCGGAGTCGAACCCGCCCAACAAAGCAAACTCGCCAATCTATCCCGACATATTCAAAGCAAGTATGGTATTTCCGAACAAAAGGCGACCAATATCGTCCGGCAAGCCATCGATAACGGCAGCCGCCATCAACTGGAACCAGAGTTGATCCTGGCCATCATCGCGGTAGAGTCCACGTTTCAGGAACGCGCCGTGAGCCGGGTTGGTGCTCGGGGCCTGATGCAAGTGATGCCGGGACCACATCGGGAGAAGGTCAAGGAAATCGGGGGTTCCCGCGCGCTGTTCGATCCCGCCAAGAACATTCATACCGGCTCGAAGATTCTGACGATCTATCTCAACAACCATTCCGGCAACTTGCGGCGCGCCTTGCTCAACTACAACGGCAGCCTGGGAACCCGCTCCTCTTATGCGGATCGGGTCATGCGCATCTATCGCGACTTGCAGCGGGCAACGACCACCGGTTAAACAGCACGCCCGCCTGAAAGCCTAACGCAGAACCACGGCTTACCGCCGCTCTCCCCTTCTCTCATGCCGAGAGAAGGGGTCTTTAATCCAGCCACCTTTCCCCACTCCAAAAAGATCGCCTTGGCCCTTCATCTGGGCTAGCACAGGCTAGGCATCGCGGGTAGGCTTAGCTTCATCTACTATAGAATGAAGCCGCACCACCAGTGTCATTGCCATGCCGTCATCCAAACCCGATCCCGCGGTCCTGGCCGAGCAACTTGCAGCCGAACGGCCGCCGCCGCCCGTAGATCGCTGGAACCCTCCACTCAGCGGCGATATGGACCTACGTATCGCCCGGAATGGTACTTGGTATCATGAAGGAACCGCCTTCCAGCGCGAAGCGTTGGTCCGGCTGTTCGCCTCGATTTTGCGCCGCGATGAGGACGGTTACCACTATCTGGTCACACCGGTGGAAAAATGGCGCATCCAGGTGGAAGACGCCCCCTTCGTGGCCATTCGCGTCGACGCCACCGGCGTCGGTTCCAGCCAAGTGTTGACCTTCACCACCAATGTCGGCAACACCCTCACCGCCGGACCCGATCATCCGTTGGTCGTCGAGTACCGCAAACCCGGCGGAGAGCCTTCGCCCTACCTGCACGTTCGCGGCCGATTGCGAGCGTTGTTGAGCCGCGCGGTCTTCGTGGAATTGACCGAGCTGGGTGAGGAACGAAACACGTCGGAAGGTCGCTGTTACGGGGTGTGGAGTCGGGGAGAGTTTTTTGCCCTGGGCCGCTTGGACGAGGAGTCCTGAGCCGCGAGGGACGCTGCGTGCGCTATTCCTTTTTCAATCCCGTGCTGCGCTGGCTCGTCCTGCTGCTCTCCTATACCCTGGTTTTGTTCATCCGCCTGTTGAAATGGCTCGTCGCACCGCTCGCTCTGCTGCCGCAACTGTTGATCGGGGTTCCGGCGGGCTTGCTGCGAATCAAACTGCCGTTGCGCCCCCGCTTCACGTCCGTTCGGGAACCGGATTTACCAGATGCGGCCTGGATCGCGTTCACTGATGTCGCCGACGCCCTGGCCGCCGCGGGCTTCGTCACCCAAAGCGATTTTCGCTGTGACGAACTCATCTGCAACGGGGTGCTTTGGCTGCGGTTTCTGAAACATCCTGATTTGGAAACCGGCGCTCTGGCCGCGTATGCCGCCATCGACATCCCCGTGCGTCCGGGCAGGCAATTCGTCGAATTCTCGACTGACTTCCACGACGGACGGCTGCTGGTCACCACCAATCTGAACCTACCCTACAGTTTGCCCGCGCCGGCCTATCTGGCTCGGATCCAGTTGAAGGACATTTGGGAGCCGCGAGCCTTGTACGCCTTGCACCGCGATCTCGTGGAGCGCTTGCCCCAGGCCGCCGCGCCAAAAACCGAAGGCGCCAGCCGCGACCCCGCCAACCTGCTGACCGAGCGCTGTAACCGGGAGATTCAGGCACTCATCAAGCAAGGCTGGCTGCGCTTGGATCCGCGGGGTGATAGCGCCCGTTTGCGGCCGTGGGCCGCACTGACCAGCGCCTGGCGGCAAGCGTGGCCTTTGCAAAGTTTATATTTGTGGGCCGCCGACCGGCGCTCGCGTCAGCTACTGGCCAAAAATGGCTTGGACGTGGCAAAGTTCGCTGGCGGCGCACCGTCGATCGAGGTCTTCCGCCAACCGTTGACGGCGGTCACTACCATCGACGGCGCTCGCGCCGGATACGAATACGTCTGGCCGTTAGCCCAACAAACCGATGGGCGCGCGGTACTGGAAAGCGTCGTGGTGGAATTCGATGTCTCTGCCATAAGCCCCTTTCCTAGAGAGTTCCGTTACTCTTTCAAAAGCCACGCCGATCACGCCCAACGCCGGATCCGTCGGTATTGCAGTTTCGATATCCTGCTCGATCCGATGGCCGGCACGTTGGCGGCGACCGCCACGGAACGGGAGTTCGAGCAGGCGGCCGATGACAGTGAATGGCAAGAACTGACCGCAACCGCGCCGCTCGCGCCGCTGCGCTTCGATCCTTGGCTGCGCGATCTGGACAGCGTGCTGCCCACCGCTCAAACTGCCCTCGCACGCGGCGCTAACGGCAAAAAACTCGCGCCGGACTCGGCTTCGCTGTATCTCGAAGGCGGGCGGCCATTCTGGCAAATCGTGGCGTGGGCGGACGACGATACGCCACTGTTCGTGATCCTGGATGCTCGTTCAGGCATCATTGTAAAGCGCTGATAACCCCGCAAGGAGTCGAGTATGTTGCAAGGCTTTCCCGCATTTGTGGTCGGATTGGCGATTTTAGCCGCCATTTTGATTTTTCTGGGCGTCAAATCGGTGCCGCAAGGCATGGAATATACGGTGGAGCGTTTTGGCCGTTACATCGAAACGCTCAAGCCGGGGCTGAATTTCATCGTTCCGGTCATGGATCGCATCGGCCAAAAAATGAACATGATGGAAACGGTGCTCGATGTCCCCTCACAGGAGATCATCACCAAGGACAATGCCATCGTCCGCGTGGATGGCGTGGTGTTCTACCAGGTTCTCGATGCCGCAAAAGCGGCCTATGAGGTGAACAATCTGGAATTCGCCATCCTCAATCTGACCATGACCAACCTCCGCACGGTCATGGGCTCCATGGACCTCGACGAGCTGCTGTCGAAGCGCGACGAAATCAACGCCCGTCTGCTGGTGGTGGTGGACGAGGCGACCACTCCGTGGGGCGTCAAAGTCATCCGTATCGAAATCAAGGACATCGCGCCGCCCAAGGACTTGGTCGATTCGATGGCGCGCCAGATGAAAGCGGAACGCGACAAACGCGCGGCGATCCTGGTGGCCGAAGGCGAGCGGCAGGCGGCGATCCTGGCGGCCGAAGGCCAGAAACAGGCAGCGATCCTGGAAGCGGAAGGCCGCAAGGAATCGGCGTTTCGGGATGCCGAAGCCCGCGAACGCTTGGCGCAGGCCGAAGCGCGCGCCACCCTGATGCTGTCGGAAGCCATCGGTAAGGGCAACGTGCAGGCGATCAATTATTTCGTCGCGCAAAAATACGTGGAGGCGGTCGCCAAATTGGCGGCGGCCCCCAACCAGAAGGTATTGCTGTTGCCGTTGGATACTTCGGGGTTGGTCGGAACTTTGGCCGGGGTCGCCGAACTGGCCCAGGAAGCGCTCGGCAAACCGGGGGCACGCTCGTGAGCGCTTGGCTGTTGGAACCGTCCTATTGGAATTGGTGGTTGCTCGGCGTGGTGCTGATGGCGGTCGAATCCATCGCGCCGGGGTTCTTTTTTCTGTGGATGGGGGTAGCGGCGCTGCTGGTGGGCCTAGCGCTCACCGTTTCGCCGGAGATGGCCTGGACCTATCAAGTGTTACTGTTTGCGGTGCTGTCGGTCGGCTCCATCGTGGCGTGGCAACTTCGACTGCGGCGACACCCGACCCCTACTGAAGACCCTCTGCTCAACCGGCGCGGCCACCAATACGTCGGACGGGTGTTCACTTTGGATGCTCCGATCATCAACGGTCACGGCAAAATCCGGGTGGATGACAGCACCTGGAAAGTCGCGGTGGAACGCGATTGTCCCGCCGGCACCCGGCTGCGCATCATCGGAGCCGAAGGGGTGCTCTTAAAAGGCATTGTCGTGGAAGAGCCGGGCTGATAACCCTCCCCGTCGCTCAACGGTTCATGTTGCTTTTCACCAAAATCCTCAGCCAGCTGGCGTATCCGTTATCGGCATCCTGGCTGTTAGCGGTGGTGGCGGGACTCCTGTTCTGGTGCAAGCGTCGGCGGACGGCAGGCGTCCTGCTGGCCATCGCCTTGAGCTGGCTGTGGCTTTGGTCCACCCCCGCCTTCAGCGATTGGGTTCGGGCCACGCTGGAACAGCGCCACCCGCCGCTTCCGGTGGAGGCGTTACCCGGCGCTGACGCCATCGTCGTGCTCGGCGGCGGCATGGAGGCCGCCAGGCCACCCGAACGACTGTACCCCGATCTTAACGCCGCCGCCGATCGGGTCTGGCACGCCGCCCGTTTGTTCCGGGCTGGCAAAGCGCCGCTGATTCTCGCCAGCGGCGGCAACCTACCCTGGAGCGGCGCCGAGCGCGCCGAAGCCGAGGTCATGGCGGAACTGCTTCAGGAGTTGGGCGTTCCCAAGGCGGCCATCGTACTGGAAGCGCGCAGCCGCACCACCCAGGAAAACCGCGATAATTCGCTGCCGGTCCTGCACCAGCTAGGCGCGCACCGCATCCTGCTGGTGACCTCGGCTCTGCACATGCCTCGCGCGCTGGCGCTGTTTGCGGCCACCGATCTCGCGGTGGTTCCGGCGCCCACTGATTTTGAAGTGCGGCAACGCGCCTGGAACCTTTTGCGTTGGTTGCCCGACGCCCAAGCACTCGCCGACAGCAGCCGGGCGTTCAAGGAACACTTGGGCGGATTTGCCAATCACCTGCTTCAGTCCGACTTGCGGGAACCGCCCGCCGCCGGTGGCTGACCGGCTCGCACATCCTTTTCGTCAGCTTCTTCAGCGCTCGCGATGGACTGCAAACGGCGCGAAGGCCTGGCAGACCGGCATCACCTCAATGCAATTCAGATTGACGTGAGCGGGTTGGGTCACCGTCCAATAGACGATGTCAGCGATATCTTCCGGCCGCAGCGGTTCGGTGCCTTGATAGGTCTGGGCCGCCTTATCGCCCTCACCTTTATAACGCACCAGCGAAAACTCGCTTTCCGCCAGACCGGGTTCGATGTTGGTCACCCGCACCCGGCTCCCCACCAAATCGGCGCGCAAATTGAGCGAAAATTGCCTGACAAACGCCTTGGTGGCGCCGTAGACATTGCCGCCGGGATACGGATAGCTGCCCGCCACCGAGCCGATATTGACGATGTGGCCACGATTGCGGGCGACCATTCCCGGCAAGATCGCCCGCGTGCAATACAGCAAACCCTTGATATTGGTGTCGATCATCCGCTGCCAATCCTCCATGTCGCACTGGTATGCCGGTTCCAAGCCGAGCGCCAGTCCCGCATTGTTGACCAGCACATCGATGTCGGCGAAAGCGGACGGCAGCGCGGCCAGGGCTGCGTTAACGGCCGATTCGTCGCGAACATCGAGCGCGAAGGCGTGCACGGAAACCGTCCCGGCCAGCTCGACCCGCAAGGCTTCAAGGCGCTCCAGGCGCCGCCCGCAAAGGACCAGCCGCCAGCCGTTGGCGGCGAACAACCGGGCGCAGGCCGCGCCGAAGCCGGAGGTAGCGCCAGTGATCAAGGCAACCTGGGACATCAGAAGTCTCCTCTTGCTGTCACAGCCCAGCGCGAGCTGGGCTCGAATCTCCGAGCGAGCGCGACGACCGTCGACGCGGAGTTTGTTGCCACGGCCTCCCCGCAAACGTTGCTAATTTCCCCGCAAGATCCGCCGTTCGCTGAGATAGCCTAACAGGCGTTCCAGGCACATTTCGACCGCTTCACTTTCGGTATCGAGCGCCAGCTCCGGCCGTTCGGGCGCTTCGTAGGGCGAATCGATCCCCGTGAAATCCCGAATTACGCCGGCGCGCGCCTTGGCGTACAAACCCTTTGGATCGCGGCGCTCGCAGGCTTCCAGCGAGGCCCGTACATAGACCTCGACAAACTCGCCTTCCTGCACCAGCTCCCGCACCAATGCCCGGTCGGCTCGAAACGGCGAGATGAAGGCGGTAATCACGATCAAGCCGGAATCGACGAACAACGCCGCCACTTCTCCGATGCGTCGGATGTTTTCGATGCGGTCCTCTCTGGAAAAGCCTAAATCCTGATTGAGTCCGTGGCGCACGTTATCGCCGTCCAGCAAATAGCTGTGATAGCCCCGTTGCAGCAGCCGTTGTTCCAAACCGTTGGCCAGCGTCGATTTTCCCGAGCCCGACAGGCCGGTCAACCAGATCACGCACGGTTGCTGCGCCTTCTGATTGGCCCGTTGCAACTTGGTCACCTTGTGATCGTGCCAGACCACGTTGCGCGATTTGTCCACCAGGGGCTGGGCGACTGGCCGCACGATCATCCCCGCGCCGACCGTGGCGTTGCTAACCCGGTCGATGATGACGAAGCCACCGGTGCCCGGAATTTCCTCGTAAGCATCGAAGGGAATCGGCTGGTTCAGGGCAAAACGGCAATAACCGATCTCGTTCAGGCCCAACTCGTCGACCCGCTGGTGTTCCAGCGTGTTGACATCGATCCGATGGTGCAGCAGGCTGGGAACGGCGGGGATCAGCCGGGTTCCGATTTTCAGATCGTACTGCCGGCCCGGCAACAGGGGCGCATCCGCCATCCAGACTACCCGCGCATCGAAGGTATCGGCCACCGCCGGCAGCCGGTTCGGATCGACCAATAAATCGCCGCGACTGACATCGATCTCATCGCGCAAGGTCAAGGTCACCGCCTGACCGGCGAAAGCTTCGGGCAGTTCGCCCCGGTCGGTGACGATAGCGGTCACCTGGCTGCGCCGCCCCGAGGGAAACGCCACCACCGGATCGCCGGGTCGCACCTTGCCGGCGGCGATGGTGCCGCAGAAACCGCGAAAATCCAGGTTGGGCCGGTTGACGAACTGCACCGGAAACCGGAAGTCGCGCAGATTGCGGTCGGCGGCGACTTCCACTTCTTCCAGCAGTTGCAACAAACACGGTCCGTCATACCAAGGCATGGCCTTCGAGCGCTGCGCCACGTTATCGCCGCGCAGGGCGGAGACGGGCACGCAACGCACGTCCCGCACCCCCAGCTTATCCACGAAATTGCAGTAATCCTCGCGAATTCGTTCGAATACCGCCCGATCAAATCCGATCAAATCCATTTTGTTGATCGCCAGCACCAGATGGCGGATACCCAGCAGCGACACGATAAAACTGTGGCGACGGGTTTGCACTTGCACGCCCTTGCGCGCGTCCACCAGCAAGATGGCCAGTTGCGCGGTTGAGGCGCCGGTCGCCATGTTGCGGGTGTACTGCTCGTGGCCGGGCGTGTCGGCGATGATGAACTTGCGCTTTTCAGTGGAAAAATAGCGGTAGGCGACATCGATGGTGATGCCCTGCTCGCGCTCGGCCTGCAAGCCGTCCACCAGCAGCGCCAAATCCAATTCCTCGCCGGTGGTGCCGTATTTGACGGTATCGCGGCGCACGGCGGCCAACTGGTCTTCATAAATCAACTGGGTGTCGTACAGCAATCGCCCGATCAGCGTACTTTTGCCGTCATCGACACTACCGCAGGTAATAAAGCGCAGCAGGTCCTTCCGCTCGTGAGCCTCAAGATAAGCGGTAATATCTTGCTCGATTAAGGGAGAAGCGTGCGACATGATAATAGATTAGCCCGTGGCCGAAATGGGTGAAAAGGAAGATCCAGGCAAGAGAGCGCTGCAATTTCAAGCGGAATGACTATTCGCGAGTGCCATCTGCTTCATGAGTTCCAATAAATTATTGTTTTGACAACAGGATAAATCCAATATGACCGGCTTTGACCGTCCATTTGAAGTCGCCTTTGGCAGTGGCATCGTCCAGCTTAAGCAACTTGGCTTTTGGTGAAGGAACGACTGTAAAATCCAAATCACCTTGCTCGCCCAAATTGAATAAAGTCAGCAAATACTTTCCCTGCCATTCGTGTGCTGTGAACGCCCAATCAGGCCCCTCAACGAGCTCTTTATAATCGGGCCACACATGCTGGACGGCTTGATCGGTCGGCATGTCGTGCAATTTAAAAAGATCATCAACCCGCCGGCCTCGTTGATAAAAGTTTTCGTAGGCGAACACCTCTTTCATGGTATCCGCAAGCGTAATCCAATGATCCGCCTCCAGATTGTGAGGAGCATAGAGCACGATGCCCTCCGCCCCGGAAGCCAATGCCCCTAGAATCTGCTGCCGGACCCGCAAGGGCGGTTGATCTTGATTGAGGCCGGGATAACGGATTAATAACAGCGGCCATAACTGCGCTTTCGTCTTTCGCGCTTCCAGGGTCTCCCGCCAGCCTCGGGTATATTGCATTAACAGCTTGACATTAGCGCCATCATAACCAAAGTACAGCTGCGGCATGATGAGGTCCACATCATCCGCCAGCAAGGAATTATCGTTGCCCAGGGCCGCAGCGGATTTCGGGTTGGCGCCATAACTTCGACCCGTGGTCACTCCAAAACGAACCCCTGGAGCTCTTTTCCTCAATCCCTCTCTGATCTGCTTGATATACGCACTGGTTTGCTGGCTGTTGAATTGTTTCCACCGCTCGTAGATGGCGCTGATCGCTGGATCTTTGGAGTTATGGGTTTGCAGTTTTTGCGCGGAAAAATACCGCCGAAAAGCGGCGAATTTATCAGCGCTGATCTGATATTCTTCTTGGAATCTTTTGACCGCCTTGTCACAAAACCCGTCAACGCCTGTCGGCTCGTAATCGATCACCGCCATGCCGTCACCCTGTAAGGCATTGTTGGCGAGTTCCTCAACGCCCGCCACAGGAGCTTTTGGAGACAGCTCCAGGCTGGCTTGCGGGCAAGCAAACCGGCCGGGTAACGCTTCGCCGCTCACCTGGCTATCCATGACCTGCGGCGATGCAAAAGCGGTATGATCGGTGTAACCTCCCACCGCGATGTTTCTTTTCTTCAGGGCAGCAAAAAAAATCTTATCGGTGGCTTTCTGAGTAAAATTGATGCCAGCCGCCTGGAAAAAATCAGCAATGCCGTCGCTGGCTGCTCCAGCGCGATAGAAGCTGTAATCCCACAAGCCAATGGTGGTGGTTCTGGGGTGAACCTGGGTCGGGTTGAAGTGCGAAATACGCAAAGGCCATCGCCAGTTATAAGATCGGCTTTTATCTCGTAACGTTAAATGCACATAGGCATTTTCATTAGAGATTGCAAGAGGCACACTCACAAAAAAAGACTGATATTGCCAGTCTGAATTGATTCTTTCTCCGGGTTTACCCAGTAAATTAGCGTTACTGACCTGAAAGGCCAATGAAAAATAATTCCTACCGCGTTCCTGGCGAGATTCAAAGGCAGTCTGCTTGAAAACGCCAGCGTTACTGATCAGTTGCATCCCTTGAGGAAAATCCCATTCCAGGCTGATATCGTGATCGGCGCTTTGCTTTCGAACAGATTCCGCAGCCTGCAAAGCGAGCGTCAACATCTGTGTTTGATCGCCCACCAGCTTGACCGTCGTATCGCTGTTTAAGGAAGCTGGAATAAGGATTGCGTTCCAATCGGGCGTATCAGCCAATAGACCCACCCTTAACTCGACTATCATAAATAGCAATAGCAGAGAAAAGATAAGTTTATTGCAAATAGCTTGCTTCATGCTGAAAGGGTATCCGTATTATCAAGCTCGACTCAAATTTAACAGCGCTTTACAAGGTTCAAAGAATGCATGAGGCTGAGTTCGAAAGTCAGTACTATCTTCTCGATTCTAGAAATACCCTTGCCGCTTTTTCTCCTCCATCGAACCGACCGCATCATGATCGATCAAGCGGCCCTGGCGCTCTGAATGACGGGTCAGCAGCATTTCCTGAATGATTTCCGGCAAGGTCGCGGCCCGAGAACGAACCGCGCCGGTCAGCGGATAGCAACCCAGGGTGCGGAACCGGACCCATTCCTGTTGCGGGACTTCACTTGGCGCCAGCGGCATTCGCTCGTCGTCGACCATCAGCAGGGTTCCTTCACGCTCCACAACCGGGCGCTGGGCCGACAAATATAAAGGCACGATCGGAATGCTTTCCAGGTGGATATATTGCCAAATATCCAGTTCGGTCCAATTGGACAGCGGAAAAACCCGGATGCTTTCCCCTTTGTGAACCCGCCCGTTATACAGATTCCACAGCTCGGGCCGCTGGTTCTTGGGGTCCCAGCGATGGTTGCGGTCGCGAAATGAATACACCCGTTCCTTGGCTCGGGAACGCTCCTCATCGCGGCGGGCCCCACCAAAGGCTGCATCGAAATCGTGCAATGCCAACGCCTGCTTCAACGCCTGGGTTTTCATGACGTCGGTATAGACCCGCGAGCCATGCGTGAACGGGTTGATCCCCTGACGGACGCCTTCTTCATTGGTGTAGACGAGCAATTCCAGCCCCAACCGTTTCGCTTGCTCGTCGCGAAAACGGATCATGTCCCGGAATTTCCAGGTCGTGTCGATGTGAAGGAGCGGGAAAGGCGGCTTGCCAGGATAAAAAGCCTTGAGCGCCAGATGTAGCATCACCGAGGAGTCTTTGCCGATCGAATACAGCATGACCGGTTTTTCAAACTCGGCGGCCACTTCGCGGATGATATGAATGCTCTCGGCTTCGAGCTGTTTGAGGTGGGTCAGTTGGTAAGGATTCATGAGCGCGAGTGCTTCTTCGGGCAAGAGCGTTGCCCGGTCAGTTTCACAGTTCAAAAGAGAGTGGCTTTGCGGCAGGCAACAGCAAAGGTTTCAAAGAGTCAACTTAAAGGCGCCAACATATCCAGCGGCAACGCGACCGCGTTCGAGCGTCCGAGCAATTCCAGCAACACCAGCGCCCGGCGTTCGCCGTCCAGGCTTAGCAGTTCCGCCTCGCAGCCGGCGAACGGCCCTTCCAAAACGCACACGCGGGCGCCTGGCACCAGCGGGGCTGGCAATTCCAGCACACCGTCACCGCCAGGGCAAAGCCGGCGCAGTTCGGCCATCACCGCCTCCGGCACCGGCTGCGGCTCGCCGCCGAAGCGCACCAAACCGATCACGCCTCGGGTCGAGCGGATCGGCCGCAGATCATCCTGGCCCGGCACGGCTTGCAGGAACAGGTAACGCGGGAACATGGGTTCTATCACCTCTTGCCATTGGCCCCGCAACCGGCGCCGCGAGCGCACGCGGGGCAGGAAGGCGCGATAGCTTTGCCGTTCAAGCTGCTCGGCCGCTTCCGCTTCGCGACGGGGCTTGCTGAACACCGCAAACCAGAACGTCGCCGGCTGGTGGCTGAAGGCTTGAGGCATGGACACTCCGCAGGAATACGACAAAAGGCGCATTTTAGCGAGACCGCCCGCACAAAGAAAGCCGGCGATCCCCACCATCGTTCAGCCAAGCTCCGCCAACAAGCGAGCGATCATGTCTTCAGCTTGCGTGCGATAACCGCCGCCGAATAAATTGAGATGGTTGAGAACGTGGTACAGATTGTACAGCGTGCGCCGCAGCGGATAACCGGCTTGCAAGGGTAGCGCCTCGCGATAAGCGTCATAAAAGCCTGCGGGAAAACCGCCGAACAGCTCGGTCATGGCCAGATCGGCTTCGCGGTCACCGTAATAGACGGCCGGATCAAAGATCACTGGCTCTCCGGTGCGCGCGCACCCGACATTACCGCGCCAAAGGTCACCGTGCAATAGCGCGGGAACCGGGTGGTAGCCGGCGAACAACCCATCCAGTCGCTCCCGCAGGCGCTCGCCCTGGCGTTGCAAGTTACCGCCATGCCCGTGGCTGGCGGCCAGATCGAGCTGATAGCCCAGACGGCGCTCGCGCCAGAATTCCGGCCAACTTTCGAAGCGGCCGTTGCGCTGTGGCGTGGAGCCAATCGTATTATCCCGATGCCAGCCGAAATAAGGTTGCGCTCGGGCGTGCAGTAGCGCCAGCTGGCGTCCCAGCAGTTCCATCGCTGTCGCGCCACCCCCGTCCAGCGGTAGATACTCCAACGCCAGATAAGCCTGCTGCCCGATAGCGCCATGACCGATCGGTTTCGGTACTCGCACGGTCGCGGTCGCGGCCAGTTCCGCCAAACCCGCCGCTTCGGCTTCGAACATCGCTTTACCGGCGCCGGTATTGAGCTTGACGAAATAGTGGCGTTCGCCGTCACCCACCCGCCAAGCCTGATTGATACAACCGCCGCCGATCGCCTGTCGGCTGCGAACGCTAAATGGCGCGGCGGTCGCTATGCTGATCTGTTGCCCCAAGGCGGCCCATAAATCCGGAATGCGCTCTTCGGAGTGCATCCTCAGCCGTTACCCTTGGCTGATAATTTCAGCGTCTTGGGCAAGCGAACGTCCATGGCGATCGGTAAATGATCGGAATAGGTGTGCGCTTCCAGCACTTTGACCCGCTCGACCGTGATCGAGGACGAGACCAGAATGTGATCGAGCTGTCGGTCCGGTTGCCAGCTGGGAAAGGTATAAAGCCCCGGACTCGGATCGTGCAGGCGGCCCGCTTCCAGCAGGGCTTTCATTTCCGGACTGTCCGAGCCGCAGTTCAAATCCCCCATCAGGATCAAGTGCCCGTATTCGCGCACCAGCTCCGCCACGAACTCGAACTGGCGCAACCGGCCGCGCCGTCCCAACGCCATGTGCAGGATCAAGACGTGCAAGGCGTTCGCGCCGGCCCCGAACCGCACCTCCAACACCCCCCGACCGGGAATCAAACCCGGTAGTTTATATTCCGTGATGGCGGCTGGCCGTAGCCGGCTTAACAGCGCGTTGCCATGTTGGGAGATCATGCCGATCTTGCGATTGGACTGATCGAACACGTAGCTGAAACCGGCGTTATCCGCCAGATATTTGACTTGATTGACGAAACCGCTGCGCAGGCTGCCGGCGTCCACTTCCTGCAAGCCGACGATATCGTAATCGGACAGCAGCCGGGCGATGCGGTCGAGGTTGAGCATCCGCGACGGTACCGGCACGATATGCTTCCAACTGCGCGTGACGTACTCGGAATATTTACTGGTCGACAGCCCGCTTTGGATGTTGTAGCTGAGCAGCCGCAACCGGCGCGTTCCGTTTGGCGCGGCCTTCATTACCTGCGACCTCCCTGCCTGAGAACCGCTTATCGGGCCAGTAAAAAATCCACGACTTCAAACATGCGCTGCGCGAGCACTTCGTACCGACCGTTGACGAACACCGCCGGCACGCCTCGTACCCGATAGCGCTGCGCCACCAACTGATCGCCCCGCAACAAACGCGTTTCGGTCTGAAATGACTGGTAAGCCTTGCGAAAGGCGTCCTGATTCACGCCCTGTTCGGCGAAAAACCCCGCCAGCTCGTCTTCCGTGCCGAGCTTACGCCGTTCCTTGTGGATAGCGTCGAACAGCGGCTGATGAATCTTGTCCAGCACGCCCAGCGCTTCGGCGGCGTAGTAAGCGCGAGCGGCGGACTCGTAACTCGGATCGAAACCGCCCGATACCGGGATTCGGACCAACACCACATTCTCCGGCTTGCGTTTGAGCCATTCCTGAATGACCGTTTCCAGTTGATAACAATGCGGGCAGCGGTACGAGAACAGCTCGACGACTTCGATCTTGTCGGGGACCGAACTCGGCACCGGCGTCGAAAGCCGCACATAGTCCTTGCCCTCCTGAAATGACGGCGGCGCAGCGGCGGGATCGGCCGCGCGCAAGCCAGACAACGGTAACACGCACGCCAGCAGAACCAGCACCAGGCGAAGAAACAGGGTCATGAATAGCTCTCTTTCATTCACAGCGAAACCAAAGGTCGGGGTTCGGTCATAGCGACCCGTACGAATGCAGGCCCGACAAGAACATGTTGACGCCCAAGAAGGCGAACAGGGTGACGAACAAGCCGATGACCGCCCACCACGCCATCGGTGCGCCACGCCAGCCTTTGGTCAGGCGCAAATGCAGCCAAGCCGCGTAATTCAACCAGACGATCAGCGCCCAGGTTTCCTTGGGGTCCCAGGACCAATAGCCGCCCCACGCCTCGGCCGCCCACAGCGCCCCTAGAACGGTGGCGATGGTAAAGGCGGCGAAGCCCAAGGCGATCGCCTTGTACATCACCTCATCAAGAAGCGCTGACGGAGGCAAAACACGCGCCAACAATCCATCGGGACTCCGCGCTTCCGCGCCGGATCGCACCAAATAAGCCGTTCCCAACATCGCCGCCAAGGCAAAAGCTCCATAACCGATGAAGTTGGCCGGCACATGAATTTTCATCCAGTAACTCTGCAAGGCCGGAATCAGCGGCTGGATATGATGGGCTTGGCGGTCGAAGGTGTACCACAACAAGAAGGCCACCGCGGCGCTGATGACCAAGAGCGCGAAGCCGCCCATGCTGCGGGTGCGGTAACGGTCTTCATAAAACAGATACAACAACGCGGTAACCAGCGCGAACAGGATGAAGACTTCATACAAATTGCTGACCGGAATGTGGCCGATATCGGCGCCCAACAGGTACGACTCGCGCCAGCGCACCAGCAATCCGGTCAAGCCCATGACCGCCGCGCTCCACGTCAAGGCGGTCGCGGTCCGGCCGACGAACTCGGAACGCCCGAACAGCGCCACGAAATAAGCCAGCGTCGCCAGCACGAACAAGCTGCTCATCCACATGAACGCGGCTTGGCTTTCCAGGAAATATTTGAGCAGGAAATCGCTCTTGCGCACGCCAAAATCGGTCCCGTAGCGCCAGAATCCCGTCACGGTCAGCACGGTCGCGACCAGAACGAACCACCGGGCTGGTTTCCAGTATAGCCCCCAAGCGACCAGGCCCAGCGTGGCGATGAGTTGGATCGCCACCTCGTAACCATCCATAAAGGGTTGGTACAGCGTGTAGGCGTAACCCGAGCCCGCCACCACCAACAACCCCCAGAGAACATCCCAAGCGGTCGGATTTTTCCATGAGGTTGCCCGCTCCAATTGCTCCAGCATCAGCTCACGCGTTACGGCCATCACCAACCTCCTCTCGTGGAGTCTTATAAGCCATAGCGATTGACATAAGAATAGCAAACGCTACGAAACTACCGAAATGATATTGTTGACTGTCAATGCAAACTTTAACTCGCAGCCGGCGCCGGCTGCGCAAGTTGATCGAGTCGAGCGGCTACTCGCCTTCTCAACTCAGCAAAATCGCGCGCGAAATCGGCTTGACGGCGGTTGCCGGTACCCGCCAGCAACAAGCGGGTCGCGCCATCCTCCACGGCCAGCCACGCCCACAGCCGTCGGTGAGAAGTATAAAACATGATAAAGATACCAGCGATCAGCAAGGCAAACCCCCCATAGACCACCGGAGCGCCCGCGCTATGACTTATTTGTAACCCCGATGCCTCCACTTGCTGAAAGCTGGCGAGTTGCAGATAAAGCGGCGCTCTGTAACTCGGTAGCGCCGCTAACGCGGAGATGGCGTCGTTGAAAAACGCCTCTTCCCGTCCGTCGATGCCCGACTCTACCGCCACGCCCGCCTCGCGCAAAACGTCCAGGTAAACCTCCGCCAGCGTATCGCGCAGGAGGTTGAGATAGAGCGTTGTAGCCTCCCGCAACCGCTCGGCCGGCACCACGACCTTAGCCCGTTCCGTCACGGCGCTGAATCCGCCCTCGGCGAACAAACCGACCAGATTCGCTCGCACCAAGTTGAGATCGCGCTGGAAGTCGGCATTCCCGGCGGGGGCGCCGGCCGAGCGTTCCAGCAACGCGCGCAACCCGCCCGCATCGCGCAAGCGGGCGTTGAATTTCAAGAAGCGCTCGGGGCTATTGTTGGCGTCCATCGGGATGTGCAGATAGGTGAAGGGGTCGCCCGGCCGGGCGCGCATCCCGCTGATGTAGAACCAGCGACCCTCCAGCTGAGCGGGCACCATATAATTGAAATACTCCCACGCTTCGCCGGCGGCGTTGCGGACCTTGAATCCCACGCTGGGACCAAAGTTGCGGAACTTGCGGTCGCCGGGCTTGGCGTCGGGCTCCGGCAGCAGGTTGAACAGTCGAAAGTCGTCGAATTCCAGCGTGAGGGGTCCGTCGGGTCCGTCCAGCTTGAGCGTACCCCCGACCTCGCCTTTCAGCTCGACCGGCTGCGATCGGGCGGCGGCCAGCGGCCAAGCGCGCAACGCCAGCTTGGAGCCGCCATCGCCGAAATCCGATTGATAGATGGCATAACCACGATAGGTCAGCGGATGGTTGACCTGAATGGTCGCCTCCAAAGGCTGGCTGCCCAAATGCTCCTCATCGTGGATGCTCACCCGGCTGACGAAGGATTTGGGTTGGCCGGTATCGTAGTAGGCGATCTGAAAATCCTTCAGCTCGATGGCGAACGGCAGCTCTTGCAACAGATAGCCATCGCGCAGGCGTAGAAACACGAAATTGGCGGCCGAGCCTTCCGGCAGCATCACATTACCCCGAAACGCGGGCACCGCTCCCGGTTGGAGCCGGCTGGCCGGCGGGATATCGCGCGCCGCCAGATCGCGGCGTTCGATCGCGAGCTGGCCGTTCCATTCCTTGAGCTTCAGCCACAGGTTGCCATCCAGCAAGCCCCCGATGCCGATCACCACCACCGCGGCGTGGGTGAACAGGTAGCCCAAGCGGTTGTAGCGACCCTTCATGGCCGCCACGACCTGATGGTCGGCATAGGACTGCACGCGCCAACGATAGCCGAAGGTCCGAAAAACGGCGGTGACCGCCGCCAACGCTTTTTCTGAGTCCCGACCGGGCAGCGTCCATTCAGCTTGCTGGTGAAACCCCCGCAGGGAATGGAGCTGAACCTGGGTGCGAAACCGCAGCATTTCCCGCAACATGCCGGGGACCTGCCGGTACAGACAAACGGCCGTAGACAAAATCAGGAAGGCGAGAATGCCCAGAAACCAGTTCGTCCCGTACACGTCGTAAAGCCCCAACCCACGAAACACCTCAAACCAGAAGGGTCCGAACTTGAGCACGTAGTTCGAGTAGGGCTGATTTTGCTGGAGGACCGTACCAATGGCTGACGCTACGGCGATCACCACCAGCAAGGTGATGGCCAGATTCATCGAACCTAAGAATTCCAGCAACACCCATTTCAGGGTACGCCGCGAAGGGACACCGTCGGAAGTGATTGCGTTCACAGTGGGGTTGGAGAGCGTGGGCCGGACGTTTTCTATGACCCGACCTGCGGGAAAGCGTTCCTCAGCCGTGGACCGCAAGAAGGGGCTTCCACAAAAAAGGGTGACCGCTTTGGCCACCCTCACACACTGCGGAGCTAACTCAGCCCAACTCGCCAGCCTCTCATTGCAAACCTTGTACGTAAGACGCAACCGCCTTGATTTCTGGATCGGTCATCTTGGCGGCGATGGCGCGCATCATCTGGCCAGCATCGTTAGACCGCTCCACGGCGCGGAACGCCTTGAGCTGAAGTTCGAGGTACTCGGCATGTTGGCCGGCGATCGCGGGGAATTTGGCGGCGGGGTTGCCGGCGCCGACGGTGCCGTGGCAAGCCGCGCAGGCCGAAACGCCGCTGTTCAGATTGCCGCCCCGGAACAGGGCCTCGCCTTGAGGGGCCAGCTTCGGATCGGCCGCGGCGCGGACGATCTGCTGTGAAGCGAAATAGGCGGCCAGATCTTCCATGTCTTGCGGGCTCAGCGGCGCGACCATGCCGAGCATGATCGGATTGGCGCGCGTGCCGCTCTTATAATCCTGCAACTGCTTGAGCAGATAATCGGCGCTCTGTCCGGCCAGCTTGGGATATTGGGCGATGGTACTGTTGCCGTCCGCATTATGACACGCCGCGCAGGTTGCGGACTTAGCCTTGCCCGCGGCGGCATCGCCGGCGGCCAGCGCGGCGGTCGCGGAACCGAGCAGGGCGCACGTCGCGGCGATCACAACATATTTTTTCATTTTTAGAGGGCTCCTGTACGATGACGGTATTCGGTTCGTGCGACCGGTCGCGCGCGGAAAAACCATGCGTGGTCCAGCGGGCGCGTCTCGCGCGGTCGCGGCGCTAGAGTGACTATCTTAATGAGTTCCACTCGCCAAAAGCAGTGATTTATATATCAGTTTCGGCTTCCAAGTTCAATGAGAAACCCCAGCGATCCTAGCTCTATTTCATCCAGTTCCGCCGCCGCCCATCGCTACCGCGCCGCGCGTTTCTCGAACAGTGTCAACGCCTTTTCCCAGTTACCCCCCGATACCGGCCGAGAAGTCGCTTTCGCCGGCCGCTCCAATGCCGGTAAATCCAGCGCGCTCAACCTGCTGACCGGGCAACGCGCGCTGGCGCGGACCAGCAAAACTCCCGGCCGCACCCAGCTGCTGAACTTTTTTCTGGTGGAACCGCAGCGTTTTCTCGTGGATCTGCCCGGTTACGGCTACGCCCGCGTACCCGAGCCGATCCGCCAACACTGGCGCGTCCTGGTGGAGCGGTATTTACGCGAACGCGCGTCCTTGCAGGGCCTGCTGCTCTTGATGGACGTCCGCCACCCGCTGACCGAACTGGACCGGCAACTGTTGGACTGCTGCGCGGCACGCCATTTGTCGGCCCATGTACTACTCACCAAAGCCGACAAGCTAAGCCGCGGTCGAGCGGCGCTCGCGCTGCGACAAGTGCGAGGAATGTTGGGGGCTGATTTCCCGGGGGTCACCGCGCAGCTGTTTTCAGCACTGAGCGGCGCGGGCGTTGCGGAAGCCTGTGCCCGCCTGGATCAATGGCTGGATTTTTGAACCTGGGCTCAGCCGCTCCCGTGCGCGGAAGGCGTCTCGGCCTCCGTCTGCCAGCCGCTGGCCAGCAAGCGCGCCTGCAAGGCCTGGCTCACTAATTCTCCGATCCGTTCCAGAAAGAAAGTCCCGACGCCCGAATGAAAGCGCCGGGCATCCGAACTGCCCACCACCAGCAAGCCGCGCCAGTTGCCGCCGATCAGCGGTATCAATGCGGCCGAGGCGGCGTTGGCATCGCCCTGACCGCCCAACACCGCCGCCTGTTCGGGGCTCAACCGACCGCATTGAGGCTGGCCGGCTCGGAATACCTCATCGAACAACCCCACCACGTCCGGCCGCAGGAATTCCTCCACGGCGCTCAAACCGGTGGTCGGCGGTTCCGCCAGACACAGCACGATGCAATCGGCCTTGAACTCATCACGCAGGATCGCCTTGATGCCGTGCAACAGCTCATCCAGGCCGCCGCGCGCATCGAGCAAGGTCAACGCCAGGCGCTGCACCCGTTCCGCCAGCCGGTCATTGTCGCGAGCGATGGCGACCAGCTCCAACAATTTGTTGTGCAAGCGCTGGCCGCGCTCCCGCAGCAAGCGGTTTTGATATTCCAGCAACGACACCGCCGGTTTGCAGGGATGGGGAACTCGCAAGTTCTCCACCAGATCGGGATGATCGAGGAAAAATTGCGGGTGATCGCGCAAGTAGGCGAGCACCGCCAGCTCAAAGTCCACGGAAGATAAATCCTCGTTCACGACTTGATCCACCCTTCGAATACGGTCGCCGCCGGCCCACTCATGGTGACCGGTTCCCCCTCGCCAGACCAATGGATATTCAACTCACCGCCTTTCAATTCCACGCGCACCTCCGGCTCCAACAACCCCCACAGCCGACCGACCACCACCGCCGCGCACGCGCCGCTGCCGCAGGCCAGGGTTTCACCGACGCCGCGTTCGAACACCCGCAAGCGGATCCGATCCGGCGCCACCACCTGCATGAAACCGACGTTGGTCCGCTTGGGAAAGCGGCCATGCCGCTCCAACAGCGGTCCCAAATGGGCGACCGGCGCGTGCCGCACATCGTCCACTTTCAAGACGGCGTGGGGGTTGCCCATCGACACCACCCCGATCGCCATGTCTATCCCATCGGCGGCGATCGGATAATGTTTAGCCCTTTCGGTGGCAAAAAAAGGAATTTCAACCGGTTCTAATCTCGGCCGCCCCATATCCACCGCCACCCGGCCATCCGCCTGGATGTTTAGATGAAGCAACCCGCTGGCGGTCATTACCCGCAATTGGTCACGGTCGCTCAGGCCATGATCGCGCACGAACCGGGCGAAGCAGCGCGCGCCGTTGCCGCACTGCTCCACTTCGCCGCCATCGGCGTTGAAGATGCGGTACCGAAAATCGGCCTCCGGCCGGTCGGACGCCTCCACCAGCAACACTTGATCGCAACCGATACCGAAATGGCGGTCGGCCAGCTGGCGAATTTTGGCCGGGTCCAGCACCACGGTCTGATTGATGCCGTCGATCACCACGAAATCGTTGCCGAGTCCGTGCATTTTGGTGAAGCGCAAGGTCATGATGAGATCTTCACAAAGCCGAGCCGCAGGGCGAATCAGCGGTTTTCAGTCGATTTCAACTCCGTCCGGTCCAAGCGACCTTGTACAAATCCAGCCGCCGGTCGCGAAAGTTGCGCACGCTGCCGTGGGTGCGCAGTTCCTTCAGATTGTCCAGATCCAGATCGACGATCAGGGTCATTTCGGTATTCGGCGTGGCTTCCGCGGCGATGGCATCGTGCGGAAAGGCGAAGTCCGAGGGCGTGAACACCGCGGCCTGAGAGTACTGCATGTCCATGTTTTCCACTTTGGGCAAGTTGCCGACACTGCCGGAAATCACTACATAACATTCGTTTTCGATGGCTCGCGCTTGAGCGCAGCGCCGGACCCGCAAATAAGCGTTCTTGGTGTCGGTCCAGAACGGCACGAACAAAATCTGCATCCCCTGATCGGCCAGCAGGCGCGGCAGTTCCGGAAACTCCACGTCATAGCAGATCAGAATACCGATCTTGCCGACATCCAGTTCGAACACCTGGAGCGCGTCGCCACCCTGAAGGCCCCAATATGCCTGTTCGTCTGGGGTGATGTGCAGTTTGGACTGCTTGTCCCAGGTGCCATCGCGCCGGCACAGGAAAGCGGCATTATATAATGCTCCGCCTCGATATTCCGGCATACTGCCGGCGATAATGTTGACATTATAGGCGATAGCTAAATCCAAGATTGCATCGCGTAAGGGATCGGTATACTCGGCCAACTGGCGCACCGCCTCGGCGGTGTTACGCTGGTTGAAATGCGCCATCAAGGGGCCGTTGAAAAATTCTGGAAACAGCACGATATCGGTCTTGTAACCGGCCACCGCATCCACGAAATATTCGACTTGCTGGAGGATTTCCTCCAGCGATGCGGTCTGGCGCATCTGCCACTGGACCGCGCCGATACGCACCACCGACTTGCCGCCGCCGATCAGGACTTCTTTTTCTTCATAGTAGATGTTCAACCACTCCAACAACACCGCATAGGCTTTGGAGTCTGTATCATCGGGCAGATAGCCGGTGATGATGCGGCGGACGTGGAAGTCGTTGGCCAACTGGAAAGTTAGGATGGAATCGATCAGCTCCTTGGCCTTGACCTGTTCCACGTACTGCTGCGGCGTCATCTCCTGGGCGTATTTGCCGTAGCCGGGAATCCGGCCGCCGACCACGATGGCGCGCAGGTTCAGCTTTTCGCACAACTCCTTGCGGGCGTCGTACAGCCGTCGGCCCAGCCGCATGTCGCGGTATTTGACATGGACGAACACATCGACCCCGTACAGGGTGTCGCCGTTGGGGTCGTGGGTGGTCAGATAGCCATCGCCGGTGATCTGCCAGTAGGTGTGGCGGTCGCCGTAACGGCCGTAATCGACGAGCAGGCTCAGCGCGGCCGCCACCACCTTGCCGTTATCCTCGATACAGATTTGTCCTTCGGGGAATCGGGCGATTTGCGAAGCGAACTGTTCCCGGCTCCAGGCGCCGTCCATGTTGTGATAAACGACCTCCATAATCTCATGAATGTCATCATAATCTGACAAACGGAGGTTTCTCAATTTGAGGCGATGCTGAACGGGATGCTCCGCTATTTTGTCGTTCATAAGCTTTCTTGAAATTTAAGCAGCAGTACAATCAGAACCGTCCGCTCACAGACCACGCTCCCGGCCATCACATCAGTCGAGCGTAATCTCGATAAATGCAGCGATCCATGATCACGGTCAAGCCGGCGTCTCGCGCCCGCCGCGCCGCCGCTTCGTCCACCACGCCGTCTTGGAGCCACAACGCGGGTAGTTTGAGGGCGATACATTCCTCGACGATGCCGGCGACATGGCTTGATTCACGGAACACATCCACCAGATCGACCGGCTCTGGCAACTCGCGCAGGTTGGGATAGGCCTTCTCGCCCAGCACCTCGGCCAACGTGGGATTGACCGGGATGATGCGATAGCCAAAACCTTGGAGTGCTCTGGCGACCCCGTGACTGGCTCGGCCCGGCGAGCCGGACAAACCGACCACGGCGATGGTTTTGATCCGCTTTAACAAGGCGCGGATTTCATCCTGGGAAGGATTGGCAAAAGCAGCGTGCATCGTAGGACCTCTTAAAAACGCTTTATTACGGCCAGACAGTCTCGCCAGCGTACAGGTCCGCCAGCGTCTCCCGGCGCCGCACTACTTGAAAGCGCTCGCCGTCCACCATCACTTCGGCGACACGAGGCCGGGAATTGTAATTGGAGCTCATCGAAAAACCGTAAGCGCCCGCGGAACGCACCGCCAGCAGGTCACCCGCTTCGACGGTCAATTCTCGATCCTTGCCGAGGAAATCGCCGGTTTCGCAGATCGGACCCACTACGTCGTAACGGCGCGGCTCGCCGGCGTTGCGCGCTGCGACCGGAATGATCGCCTGCCACGCCGAATACAGCGCCGGCCGCAACAGATCGTTCATCGCCGCGTCCACCACCGCAAAGCTTTTATCCTCACTTTGTTTCAATAATTCGACCCGCGTCACCAACAGGCCGGCGTTGCCGACGATGGCCCGACCGGGCTCGATCAGGATTCGGTAGGGCCGGCCGCGCAGGCGCTCCAGCAACGCGCCGGCCTGATCGGCCGGTAACGGCGGCTCTTCATCACGGTAGCGGATGCCCAAGCCGCCGCCGAGATCGAGATGGCGAATCGCGATCCCCTGGGCTTCCAACCGCGCCACCAACGCCAGCAGCCGCTCCAGCGCGTCCACGAACGGCGCGACCTGGGTCAGTTGCGAGCCGATATGGCAATCGACTCCGATGACGTTCAGGTGAGGTGAAGCGGCGGCGCGCGGGTAAACCGCCAGCGCCCGTTCGACCTCGATGCCGAATTTGTTCTGCTTCAGACCGGTGGAAATGTAGGGATGGGTGTTGGCGTCCACATCCGGGTTGATCCGCAGCGACACCGGCGCCCGTTGGCCGCGCGCCGCCGCCACGCGCTCCAACAGCAGCAGTTCCGCTTCGGATTCGACGTTGAAGCAATGAATGCCGACTTCCAAACCGCGCTCCAGCTCATCGCGGCGCTTGCCCACGCCTGAAAACACCACTTTGCCGGGGTCACCCCCCGCCGCCAGCACCCGCTCCAGCTCGCCGACCGACACGATGTCGAAACCCGACCCCAACCGCGCCAGCACGTTCAACACCGCCAAATTGCTGTTGGCCTTGACCGCGTAACACACCAGATGCGGCTGGTCGGCGAAGGCGCGGTCGAAGGCGCGCCAGTGGCGCTCGATGGTGGCGCGGGAGTAAATGTAACAGGGCGTGCCGACCGCCGCCGCGATGTCGGCGACCGGCACCTCCTCGGCGTACAAGCGGCCGCCGCGATACTCGAAATGATCCATGGTTCAGGGCCTCGACGGCGGCGCTGGAGCCTGTTCGGAGGGCGGCGATTTGGCTTGCGGCTGGGGCAGATAGAGCGGGCCTTTCTGACCGCAACCGGCCAACAGCGCGGCCAACAGCAACCCTACCAGCGGTGCTCCAGGGCGAAACTCGTGCATTGCGGAAAATCCTTGCGAGAAACGAAAACGATTATCAGTATAACCTGCCTTGGACCGGCGGGTGCGGCTTGACAAGCCGACCGACTTCACGGCTAATGCCGCCAGACTGCTTCCACGGGATTTGCTGATGAACGAAACCGCGCTGACCACCGTCGAGATCGAACCCAAGCTCACCGCGCGCTCCAGCGTGATCTGGATGCACGGCTTGGGCGCTGACGCCCGCGACTTCGAGTCCATCGTGCCGGAATTGAAGCTGCCGGAGCCATCGGCCATCCGCTTCGTATTTCCCAACGCGCCGATCCGGCCGGTCACCGTCAACGGCGGGATGCGGATGCGAGCCTGGTACGACGTGCTGAGCATGGATTTGCCCCGCCAGGAAGACCCGGAGGGCGTTTACGCATCCGAGCGTGCCATTTTCGAGCTGATCGAGCGCGAGAAGAAGCGCGGCATCCTCGCCGAACGCATCGTGCTGGCCGGTTTTTCCCAGGGCGGCGCGATGGCTCTGCATACGGGCTTGCGCTACCCCGAGCGCTTGGCCGGCATTCTGGCGCTATCTTGCTACCTCCCCCTGGCCAGCAAGCTCAGCGGCGAACGCCGGCCGGCCAACCAGCAGACGCCGATCTTCATGACCCACGGCGATTACGATGCGGTGATTCCCATGCGCTATGGCAAGCAAAGCGCCGAAGCCCTGGAAACCTTGGGCTATCGGGTGGAATGGCAGGATTACGGCATGGGCCATGAGGTGTGCTGGGAGGAAATCCGCGACATCGCCCATTGGTTGGGCCGGGTGTTGGCGGTCGCGCCAGCCTGAGGGTAGCGGCGCACGCCGAACCGACGCTCGGCAGAGGTTCAACATCCAACGGGTGAAGACATTATGAAAATCTGCGATCTCACGGGCCAGCGAATCTTGATCACTCAGGCGAGCAGCTTCATGGGTCCGGCGCTGTGCCAGACCTTCGCCGAACTGGGCGCGACGGTCATCGCCGACGACCGGCCGTTGCTCGATCCAGACTTGCCCGCGCAAATGATCCAGGGCGCAGGCCCTATAGATGGGCTGGTCGCCAATCTGGCCCTACCCGCGCCGGCGACGCCAGCGGTCGCCGTCACCGATGATGAATGGCGGACGGTGTTCGCCCATCTGGTCGATCCGCTGCCTCGGCTGGTCCGCGCCGTGCTGCCGCACATGATCCAACGCCGGTCGGGGAAAATTCTGTTGATGGGCAGCGCCGCCGCCTTGCGCGGCATGAAACGCACCTCGTCTTACAGCGCGGCTCGCGGCGCGCAGTTGGCGTACATTCAAGCCGTGGGTGTGGAAGTCGCAGCCCATAATATCCAGGTCAACGCCATCGCCCAAAACTTCGTCGATAATCCGACCTATTTTCCGCCCGAGGTTCAGGCCAACCCGGCGTTTCAGGAGCGGCTGAAACGGGAAGTGCCGCTGGCCAGGCTGGTGTCGGCCTCGGAGGATGCGGTGTTTGCCGCCTATCTGTGCAGCGAGGCCGCCAATTGTTTCGTCGGTCAGATTTTTCCGGTGTGTGGCGGATGGGTGGCGCGGTAGGAACCGCCATGAGCGACTATGTTCGGGTTACTAACTATCGCTTTTTTCGAGGAAACTCTCATGAAAAACACTTTACGAATCGGTGTTATTTTTCTGTTTATCCTAGGGGTTGTCGCTCGAGCGGCCGATAGCGAAACCACTGTCAAGGCTCAAGAGGCGGCTAAAGCTTGGTTGGCGCTCGTGGATGCGGAGCAATACGGTGAGAGCTGGGATCAGGCAGCGGCATTGTTCCGCGGCGGCGTCTCAAAAACCGATTGGGAAAAAGCCGTCAAACCCATTCGTTCCCAGCTTGGTGCTCTGAAATCTCGCGCCCTCAAATCCGCCAATTTGACTCGCAGCCTTCCGGGCGCGCCCGACGGCGAGTATGTTGTCATCCAATTTAACACGCGCTTCGAGAAGAAGGCAGCGGCGCTCGAAACAGTGACACCCATGCGCGATAAGGATGGAAGCTGGCGAGTGGCGGGCTACTACATCAACTGAAATTCTAACCCGGTTTAGAAAGCGGCTGACGCCCGTCGGCACTCATGCTGTTCGTTTCCTCAAAGGGGCCTATGCGACTTGCCGTAATACCTTACGCAACAAAAGCTCGGTGCTTTTTGAACTGACCAACGCTTCAATAGCACCGATTTCCCGAAAGCCCTGCCGCAGATAAAACCGCTTGGCGGAATCATTAAAAGAAGACACTAAAACCCATAAATTAGCTGCTTGAGACTCGGTTTCCCGCTCCAGCCAATTTAGAACCGCCGTGCCCAACCCTTTGTTCTGCTGGTTTGGGAAAAAGCCGAACAATTCAAGATAAGCGCCTTTCAACCAAGGATAACGGACTGTCACCACACCAGCGATGTCATCCTTAGCCACTTTAATTGCGTAACGATGCAACGCCGGGCTAGGTGTTGATAGATAGTTTTCCAAAGGAGCCGCCGCATAATTCAAGGTACGCCAAGGGTCCATCTCGATCATCTCGCCCGCAATAATCTTAGCCTCTGCTGCCTCGATTGGCGCCAGTGAAAAGCCGGACAGCATATAGCGATCAAGAAAGGGTTTCGGCTTTATCACTTTCCGCTCGCTCCAGACCACCGGTCGTATTTGAGATTATCGCCCGGTTTGTTCTCGTAGCAGGAATCGGCCGCAACCACCTCGCCATCCGCCAGCAGCTCGCTGACCGTGACAAAGCGATACCCGCGAGCGCGCAATTCAGGGACGATCAGCGGCAACGCTTCGGCGGTATGCCAGCCGCGCCCGTTGGCATGAGCGATCACGATGGAGCCTGGCTTGACTTGATTCAGCACGGCGCGGGCAATTCCGGCCGCCGTTTGCCCCTTGCTGGGATCGCCGGTGACGATGTTCCACTGGATGGCCGCTAACCCACCTTGATTTACCGCGACCAGCGATTCCGCATTGCACGCGCCATAAGGAAAACGAAATAAGCTCAATTTGGCCGGCACGCTGATCGCCGCTTTATTGCCGAGCGCGCTCGCGCATTTGGAAGCCAACAAGCGCTCGCGCAAGATGCCATATTCCGTCTGAGTCCTGCTGATTTGCTCGAACATCCTAGGGCCATTGACCCGCCGCAGATTGGCATGGGTCCAAGTGTGATTGCCGAGTTCAAATAGAGGATCGGCCATCAGTTGCATGGTTCGCTCGGGATGAGAGCGCATCCATTTGCCGCCGGCAAAAAAAGTGGCCCGCACTTGATGGTCTCGCAAATAATTGACCAGAGCCGCGTCATAACCGCTGACCTCATTAGCTTGTTCGCACAGATCGAAAGTCAGCGCCAGCAGCTTCTCGCCGTTACGAGGTTTGACATAACGGATCGACCGACTTAACGCCGCCGCTAGCGGAATTGTCGGTGGTTGCCCTCCCACCAACGGCGAAGGATCGGCCGCTGGATTTTTAATTCTTTGGTCATTTGCCGTAGCGCGCAACTGCTCCTGATTCCAACAGGCTTGCAGTAAGTTCGGGGCATCGCTGGCCTGCTTGACTGGAGGCAGCGGACGGGTAGCGCCAGCGCTGGAAACGGAAGGGGGCGCGGCCGGCGCGGGCGGTGTCGTCATCGGTGATGCCGTGCTCGGCGGAGCGACGGAGGGTCTGGTCACCGCCGGATCAGGGGTCTCCCGCAAAGCTGAAACAGCGCTCGACAAACTTGGGGAGGCAGGCGGTTTGACGACTGCGGGTGCGGGCGCGGCCATCGGCGGCACTTCGCTCGGCCAGTTCCACGGCTCAAGCGCCGTTTGCCGCAGCCACCAGTAGCCGCCGCCCAGTACCGCAGCCAGCAGAACGCCGATCCAACCGAACCCGCCATCAAAGCGGCGCATTTTTCAACGCAATTCCGCCAACCAGGCCTGCGCCGTCGCCGCGGCCTCGCGCACCCGGTTCGGGGCGGTGCCGCCCCATACGTCGCGGGCCGCCACCGAACCTTCCAGCGATAGCACCTCGAACACATCGTTCTCGATCAACGGCGAAAATCCCTGCAATTCCGCCAGCGTCATCTCCGCCAGATCCCGACCGGTCTCCACGCCCAACCGAACCGCCTTGCCGACCACTTCGTGCGCGTCGCGAAACGGCACGCCTTTGCGGACCAGATAATCGGCCAGATCGGTGGCTGTCGCGAAGCCGCGCCGGGCGGCTTGCAGCAGGTTGGCGCGCTTCGGGCGCAAGGCCGGGGCCATGTCGGCGAAAGCGCGCAAGCAACCCATCACGGTATCCACCGTGTCGAACAAGGGTTCCTTGTCTTCCTGATTGTCCTTGTTGTAGGCCAGCGGCTGGCTTTTCATCAACGTCAGCAAGGCGATCAAATGGCCGTTGACCCGACCGACCTTGCCGCGCACCAGCTCCGGCACGTCGGGATTCTTCTTCTGGGGCATGATCGAGGAACCGGTACAAAATCGATCCGGCAAATCGATAAAATCGAACTGGGCCGAGGACCACAACACCAATTCCTCGGACATCCGCGACAAATGCGTCAGCAAAAGCGCGGCGGCGGCGGTGAATTCGATGGCGAAGTCGCGGTCGCTGACCGCATCCAGCGAGTTGGCCGCCGGCGCGTCGAAAGCCAGCAGTTGTGCGGTGTAATGCCGGTCCAGCGGATAGCTGGTCCCCGCCAGCGCCGCCGCGCCCAACGGCATGATGTTGACTCGCTTGCGGCAATCGACCAACCGCTCGTAGTCGCGCTTGAGCATCTCAAACCACGCCAGCAGGTGATGGCCGAACGTGACCGGCTGGGCGACCTGCAAGTGCGTGAAGCCGGGCATGATGGTATCGGCCTCGCGCGCCGCCAGTTCCGCCAGCCCGGCTTGCAAGCGTTTGAGTTCGGGCAAAATGGCGTCGATGGCATCGCGCAGGTAAAGGCGGATATCGGTCGCCACTTGGTCGTTGCGGGAGCGGCCGGTGTGCAGCCGCTTGCCGGCGTCGCCGATGCGTTCGGTCAGCCGCGCTTCGATGTTCATGTGGACATCTTCGAGTCCCACCGACCACTCGAACTCGCCGCGCTCGATCTCGCCGCGAATCGCCTCCAAACCACCCACGATAGCCTCGCAATCGGCCGGCGCCAGCACGCCTGTCCGCGCCAGCATCCGAGCGTGGGCGATGGAGCCGTCGATATCCTGCCGGTACATGCGTCGGTCGAAGCGCACCGAGGCCGTAAACGCCGCCACGAAAGCGTCGGTGCTTTCGGTGAAACGCCCGCCCCAAGTCTTGTTGGTTTGTGTATCGCTCATAAGATATTCTGTAGACTAAAGGAAAAGGACAGCATAGCTTAGCAAAACCATGCCCTCCGATACTCTGCGCATCGCCACCCGAAAAAGCGCCCTCGCCCTGTGGCAGGCCGAGCACGTCGCCGAACGCCTGCGGCACGCGCATCCCGGTCTCCACGTCGAACTGATCGGCATGGTCACGCGCGGCGATAAAATACTGGATAGCCCGCTGGCCAAGATCGGCGGTAAAGGTCTGTTCGTCAAGGAATTGGAGCAGGGGCTATTGGAAAATCACGCCGATCTGGCCGTTCATTCCATGAAGGACGTGCCAGTGGATTTTCCGGCCGGATTGGGTTTAACCGCCATCCTGGCGCGCGAGGACCCCCGCGACGCCTTCGTCTCCAACCGTTATCCCCAACCCGATGCCTTACCGGCCAACGCTCGAATCGGCACCTCCAGCCTACGCCGGCAATGCCAACTCGCGGCCCGCTATCCCGCCTGGCAAATTTCCAGTCTGCGCGGCAACGTCAACAGCCGGCTGGCAAAGCTGGATGCCGGTGCGTTCGACGCCATCATTCTGGCCGCCGCCGGCCTGAAGCGCTTGGGATTGGCCGAGCGCATCGCGCGGGTGCTGGAACCGGAATTCAGCCTGCCGGCCATCGGTCAGGGCGCCATCGGCGTGGAATGCCGTCTGGACGACCCCCGCACCCGTGAATTGAGCGCGGCGCTCGACGATCCGTCAACCCAGCTCCGGCTCTCGGCGGAACGGGCGTTCAATGCCCGCTTGCAGGGCGGCTGCCAAGTCCCCATCGCCGGTTATGCGGTATTGGAGGAGGATCGCCTGTGGTTGCGCGGTCTGGTCGGCGCACCCGACGGCAGCCGGCTCGTCACCGGCGAGATTCGCGGTCCGGCCGATGCGGCGCCCTCATTGGGTGAGGCTTTAGCCGAGGACCTGCTCGGGCGCGGCGCGGATGCGATTTTGCGGCGCGTCCGCGCGTCGTCCTAGGCGAGCGACCCGATGGCCGGCCCGCTGAGCGGATTGGGCGTACTGGTCACCCGGCCGGACCATCAGGCCGGCTCGCTTTGTCAGTTGATCGAAAGCCGCGGCGGCACTCCCATCCGGTACCCCGCCCTACTGATCCGCGAACCGCGCGACTGGGCGTCGGCGCTAGCCGTGTTCGACGGCTTGGCGGATTACGACCTGGCTATTTTTACCAGCGCCAACGCCGTGGAACGGGCCTTGCCCCTCATCCAGCAACGCGGCGGCCTCCCGCCCGCGCTGGAAATCGCCGCCGTCGGCAAAGCGACCGCTCGAAAGCTGGCGCAGTTCGGCATCGACCGTTGCTTGCAACCGGAATCCTTCAGCAGCGAAGGGTTGCTGGCGCTTATGCGTTTTCGGAATGTGGCCGGCCAACGCATCGCCATCGTCGGGGGCGAAAACGGACGCGCCCTGCTGGCTGACGCGCTGACCGCGCGCGGCGCCCGCGTGGACCGCGCCGAAGTCTACCGGCGCGAACGCCCGAGCGCCGATAGCGAAAGGCTGCTGGAATGTTGGGCGCGCGGCGAAATTGGCGCGGTTGTGGTGACCAGTACCGAAATCCTGTTGAATTTGTTTGATATGCTAAGCGAACCGGGACAAGGCTATCTGCGTGACACACCTCTGGTCGCGATCAGTCCCCGTACCCGACAGACTGCCGCGGAATACGGTTGCCGCCGCCTTCTGCTGAGCGAAAACGCCAGCGACGACGCCATCGTCTCCACATTGCTGGACTTGGCGGCAAATCTATCTTCAGTTCAGTTCGGTGACGCAATATGACAGACAAAAAATCAGACAACGGAATCATCAAACCTACCTCGGCTTTTACCGCCGCGCCTTCCAGAAGCTATGTAGCCGCGCCACCCGCCAAAAGCGGGCGCGGACTGGCGAGTTTCGCGCTCCTCATCGCCCTCGCCGCCGCGGGCGGCAGCGGCTATCTCTGGTATCTGTGGCAACAAGAGCACGCCGCCCAGACCACCCGGATCGAGGCGACGGTCAAACAGGCGGTGGCTCAAACGGCTCCCGAACTCCAGGCCGTGAAAACCCAGGTTCAAAAATTGCTCGCCTCGGACGAAAATCAGCAGCTTAAAGGCCAGATCATCGGCTTGTCCGGCGACGTGCAACCGCTGAAAAACGCCATGGAGCTGCAAAAGGGTGAGAACGACATCCTCAAGGGCGAAATGAAGCTGCTGCGAGAAAGCCACGACACCCAAAAAACCGACTTCCAGAAGCAACAACAAGCGGTTGACGCGCAACTGCGCGACCAGCAAAACCATCTCGCCAAGCTGGACGAGCAATTGAAAAACGTCCGTTTGACGGACACCGGACTGGCTGAGAACCTGGACGCCCTCAAGGTCGTCGTGGCCAAGGGCGGCGACGTGAACGCCTTCCCGCTGGCGGAAGCGGACTATCTGCTGCGGCTGGCCGAT
Source organism: Candidatus Competibacteraceae bacterium (assembly GCA_016713505.1). Taxonomy (NCBI): domain Bacteria; kingdom Pseudomonadati; phylum Pseudomonadota; class Gammaproteobacteria; family Candidatus Competibacteraceae; species Candidatus Competibacteraceae bacterium. Next base: position 1,186,161 of record JADJPA010000001.1, read on the forward strand.
ACCAAACTGAAGATCGAACGCAACGTCCCCGCCGCCCTGCTGGCGCTGGACACCGCCCAAGAGCGCTTGAAGGCCGTCGGCGAAAGCTCGCTGGCCTCCGTACAAACCATGCTGGGCGAGGCGATCGGCAGCTTGCGCGGGGTGCGGCTCACCGATTTCTCCGGGCTGGCTCACAAACTGGTGGAAATGCAGCAACAAGCCGCCACGCTGCCGGTAAAAATCGATTCGGGCGTACCGAACATCAAAAGCCGGCTCAAGCCGTCCGACAACGCGACCGTCAGCGGCGGCGAACGGCCCTGGTGGGACCGCGCTACTGAAGCCGTCTGGAACCAGTTCAAGGGCATTGTCGTGATCCGGCGCGTGCGCAGCGACGCACCGCCCCTGATCGCCATGGAAGAAGAGTTTTTCCTGCGTCAGAACCTGCAACTGGAACTGGAAAGCATGCGCCTGGCCTTGCTGCGCGGTGACGCTCAGGCCTATCAGGACGCTCACAAGCTGGTCGGATCTTGGCTGGCCACTTACTTCGATGCGCATGATTCGCAGGTGAGCGCTTTTCAAAGCGAGGTGAAAGCGCTGGAAAGCGTGCAGTTCAATACCTACATCCCGGATCTGGCCGGTCTCAACAAAGCCTTTCAAGACGCTCTGGCCAAGCGGCAACCGGTTCGCGCGGTCCAAAAGACAGCGCCGCCGCCCGCCGAACCGCCAAGAACCGGACAGGAGTCACGGTAATGAAGTTATTGATCGGTATTATCGTCACGTTGCTAGTGTCGGCCTGGTTGGCGCTGGTGCTCAAGCAGGACCCCGGCTACGCCATGTTCAGCATGGGCAACTGGACGGTCGAAACCAGCTTCGCCTTTCTGGCGCTGTTTTTGATCGTCCTTTTCATCGCCTTCTACGGGCTGGTCCGGCTGATGGTCGGATTGTGGCAGGCGCCGGGTTGGACGCTGACCTTCAACCGGCGGCGGCTGAACAAAAAAGCGCGCCATTCCTTCAACACCGGTGTCCAGAAGATGGCGGCGGGCCACTGGGCGGCGGCCGAGAAAGCCTTGGTCAAGAGCGCGCCGCACAGTGACTCCCCCGCCCTCCACTACTTGAACGCCGCCCAAGCCGCCCATCAACTCGACGATCTGAAATGGCGGCGCGATCTGCATTTGCGTAAAGCCGAAGATGCCCCCGACGCCGACAAATTGACGGTGCAATTGACGCGAGCGGGGTTTCTGCTGGACGATGGACACGCCGATCAGGCGCGCCCGCTGTTGGAGTCGTTACGCGCCCACCACCCCCACCATCCCGGCGTGCTGCAAGGACTGGCCAAAACCTACCAACAGCTCAAGGCCTGGGAACCCTTGCAAGCATTGCTGACGGAACTTCAGAAGCAGAAAGCGCTCGGCTCCGAGCCTTTCGCGGCGTTGCAGAAACAAACCTATCAAGCCCTATTGGAGAGCGCCGCCTCGGGATCGCTGGATAAACTCAAGGCGCTGTGGCGGCAAGCGCCGGCGGCGCTGCGCGAAGACGATGAAGAATTTTTGATCGGCTACGCCAACGCATTGTGCGACTACGGGGCTATCGACGACGCCGAAAGGCTGCTGCGTGAGGCCATCACCCGCCGCTGGAGCGAAAGGCTGACGGTCGGTTACGGAAGGCTGGAACGCGGCAACGCCGTCGCGCAGCTAGCGACTGCTGAAAGCTGGCTCACCCGCCACAGCGATAACCCGCATCTGCTGCTGACGCTGGGCCGGCTGGCAAAGCGCTGCCAGCAGCCCGACAAGGCCCGCCATTATCTGGAGCGGAGCATTCAATTGATGCCCACGCCGGATGCCTATGAGGAACTTGGCGAACTGCTGCAAGTGCTGCAAGAACCCAATAATGCCCTGCAATGTTTTCACGCCGGGCTGCGGCTGCTGGTTGGGAAACCGCAGGAGAAACAGGGCGCGATGTTGCCCGCCGCCGCGCCGGCGCCGCAACTGCAGAAATCCGAGCAACCGGCCGCCTCGGCCTCGACCACCTAATTCAGGGCTTTCAACTCTCGGGCGGTACCAGCGGCGCACCGCCCTTTTATCCCCCCGCTTCGTAGTCGGCGTCCGCTCAATGCGGCGCGAAGTCGAAGGAATCGTAAAACAGCCGATCTTCCGTCAAGCCTTGCGCGGCAAATACCGGTTTGGCGGCTTCGATCATCGGCGGCGGGCCGCTCATATAGACTTCGTACTCGTGTAAATCAGGATAATCCGCCGCCGCCGCCGCGTGCACCCAACCGGTGCGACCCAGCCAGCCATCGTCCGGGCGCGGTTCCGACAAGACCGGCGTATAACGGAAATTGGGCTGTTCTTGCACCCACCGGCGCGGCAGCTCATCCAGGTACAGGTCAAGCTTGGCGCGCGCCCCCCAGTACAGATGCAAAGACCGTTTCAAGCCGACATGGAAGGCGTGTTCCAACATCCCTTTCAGCGGCGCGAAGCCGGTGCCGCCCCCGATCAGGATGATCGGACGCAGCGAATCCTCGCGCAGAAAAAAGCTTCCCAACGGCCCCTGGAAGCGCAGCAGCGCTTTATCCTTCATTTTGTCGAACACGAAAGCCGAAAAAAAACCGTCCGGCACGCGGCGGACATGCAACTCTAGCAGATCGTCGGCGTGCGGCGGATTGGCCAGCGAAAACCCACGGCGGCGGCCGTCGGCCAGCAGGATATCCACATACTGACCCGCCATGAATTGCAGCCGTTCGGCGCTCGGCAAGCGCAGGTACAGGCGCATCACATCCGGCGCCAGCAGCTCCCGCCGCTCCACCCGACAGGGCAGAATCTTGATGGTGATGTCGCCGCTGGTCTTGATCTCGCGGGCTTCGATCACCAGATCGCCGCGCGGCCGCGCTTGACACAACAACACTTTACCTCCGGCGTGCTCGCGCTCGCTGAGCGCCGGCGGCCTGCCGTCGGGATACTCGATCTCACCGGATTGGATCGTCCCCATGCAGGAGCCGCAGGTGCCGTTGCGGCAGCCGTAGGGCAACACGCTACCCTTCTCGCGCAAGGCGGCATCCAGGACCGATTCGGTTTCGCCGACCTGAAACTCGTGACCGCTCGGTTGAAGCACGACGCGATAAGTCATAATCGATGTATTCCTCGCCTGGATTGATTGCCGGCACTGAGTAAGGAAAGCGGTCGGCTGATTGGCCGGCATCATAAACCCAACTCGGCCCACAGCGTATCCACCCGCCGTTTCACCGCGTCGCTCATCGTCAAGGGCCGGCCCCACTGACGGGTAGTCTCGCCCGGCCATTTGTTGGTGGCGTCGAAACCGATCTTCGAGCCGAGACCGGACACGGGCGAGGCGAAATCCAGATAGTCGATCGGGGTGTTTTCGATGGTGACCGTATCCCGCGCCGGGTCCATGCGGGTGGTCATGGCCCAAATGACGTCCTTCCAGTCGCGCGCGTTGACATCTTCATCGACCACGATCACGAACTTGGTGTACATGAACTGGCGCAGGAACGACCAGATGCCGAGCATGACTCGCTTGGCGTGGCCGGGATACTGCTTGCGCATCGCCACCACCGCCAGCCGGTAGGAACAGCCTTCCGGCGGCAGATAAAAATCGGCGATTTCGGGAAACTGCTTTTGCAGGATCGGCACGAATACCTCGTTCAGCGCCACGCCGAGAATGGCCGGTTCATCCGGCGGCCGGCCGGTGTAAGTGCTGTGATAGATCGGTCGCTCGCGCTGGGTGATTCGGTCGATGGTGAATACCGGGAACTGGTCGGCTTCGTTGTAGTAGCCGGTATGATCGCCAAACGGCCCTTCCAGCGCGGTTTCGCCGGGCGCGATGTGACCTTCCAACACGAATTCGGCTGAGGCCGGCACCTGCAAATCATTGCCCAAGCATTGCGCCAGCTCGGTGCGGGAGCCGCGCAACAGGCCAGCGAACGCATATTCGGACAGCGTGTCCGGCACCGGCGTCACCGCCGCCAGGATGGTGGCCGGATCGGCGCCCAGCGCCACCGCGACCGGAAACGGCTTGCCGGGCCACGCCAGTTGCCAGTCGCGATAATCCAAGGCTCCACCGCGATGCGACAGCCAGCGCATGATCACCTTGTTGCGGCCGATCACCTGCTGCCGGTAGATGCCAAGATTCTGACGCGGCTTGTGCGGGCCGCGCGTCGTCACCAGCCCCCAAGTGATCAGCGGTCCGGCATCCTCCGGCCAGCAGGTCTGAACCGGCAAGCGCGCCAGATCGATGGCCTCCCCCTCGATGACCTGATCCTGACACGGCGGCCGGCCGATCTTTTTGGGGGCCATGTCCAGCACCTTCTTAAAAACCGGCAGCTTCTCCCAGGCATCGCGCAGTCCCTTGGGCGGTTCGGGTTCTTTCAGAAAAGCCAGGAGCTTGCCGACCTCGCGCAGCGCCTCAACCTCCTCAGCGCCCATCCCCAAGGCCACCCGGCGCGGCGTGCCAAACAGATTGCCCAACACCGGGATGGCATGACCCCTGGGGTGTTCGAACAGGAGCGCCGGACCGCCGGCGCGCAGCACCCGGTCGCAAATTTCGGTCATCTCCAGCTTCGGGTCCACGGCGACCGAGATGCGCTTGAGTTCGCCAAGCCGTTCCAGTTGAACGATAAAGTCGCGCAAATCCTTGTATTGCATGAATCAGCTCTCGTGTAGTCGGAATGGCCCGAACCAAGGGCGAAGCCGAATTCTAGCAGCGGCGCGCGGTTGTGGATCGCCTTTCAGCAGCTAGACTTGTAAGGTGCCGGCAACCCTACAAAACTTTTTTTCGATCGTTGAAAATTCCAGTTTCAGCAACCCGCTAAAGCTGGCGTTTCCTTGACACCCTGCTCCATCTCAGGAGGCGACATGAGGTTCCTGCTCCGCCTGTCGGCGGCCATCGATGCGCTCAATAGGGCCATCGGCCGGTGGATGACCTGGCTGATTTTGTTCTGCACGCTGACCAGCGCGCTGGCGGCGACGTTGCGCTACGGCTTCGACTGGGGTTCCAACGCCCTGCTGGAAGTCCAATGGTTCATGTTCGGGCTGGTGTTCCTGTTTTGCGCGTCCTGGACGTTGCAAATCGGCGGTCATGTCCGTATCGATATCCTGTATGCCCGGTTGCGGCCGACGACACAGCTCTGGATCGACATTCTGGGCGGGCTGCTGTTCCTGTTACCGGTCTGCCTGTTGATCGCTTACGATTCCTGGAATTTCTTCTTGATCGCTTACCAAACCCGTGAAGCTTCGCCGAATCCCGGCGGGCTGGCCTGGTGGCCGATGAAGCTGGCGATTCCGGTGGCTTTTATCCTGATCAGCTTGCAAGGCGTATCCGAGATCATCAAGAGCGCCGCCGTGCTGACCGGTCATCGGGAGATGCCCGAGTTCCGGGGAGGCCACTGACATGGCTGAGTTCCTCATCGCCTACATGGCCCCGATCATGTTTTCGGCGCTGGTGGTGTTTCTGCTGCTCGGCTATCCGGTGGCGTTTTCGCTGGCGGCGGTGGGCATGGTTTTCGGCTTGCTCGGCATCGAACTCGGCCTGCTCACGCCGAACTTGTTGCAGGCGTTTCCCGATCGGGTGTTCGGGATCATGAAAAACGAAATCCTGCTGGCGATTCCGTTCTTCACGTTCATGGGTTTGGTGTTGGAGCGCAGCGGCATGGCCGAGGATTTACTGGACACCATCGGTCAGTTGTTCGGCAGCATTCGCGGCGGGTTAGCCTACGCGGTCATCCTGGTCGGCGCGCTGCTGGCGGCGACCACCGGCGTGGTTGCCGCGTCGGTGATCGCCATGGGTTTGATCTCGCTGCCGATCATGCTGCGCTACGGTTACGATAAAGCGCTAGCCTCTGGAGTGATCGCCGCCTCTGGCACACTGGCCCAGATTATTCCGCCCTCGCTGGTGTTAATCATCATGGCCGATGTGTTAGGCCGCTCGGTAGGCGATATGTACAAGGGTGCGTTCATCCCCGGCTTTATTCTGACGACGCTGTATATCGTCTGGGTGTTTTTGAACACCGTATTCCGACCGCACGTGGCCCCGGCTTTGCCGCCCGAGGCCCGAACGTTGCGCGGTTGGGCGCTGGTCCAGCGGGCGGCGGTGGCGATGATCCCGCCGCTGCTGCTGATTTTCCTGGTGCTTGGCAGCATTTTCATCGGCTGGGCCACCCCGACCGAGGGCGGCGCGTTGGGCGCGGTCGGCGCGCTGGGGCTCGCTTTGATCAAGGGCAAACTGAATCGGATCATGGTGGTCGAGGCCATGCACAGCACCGCCAAAATCACTAGTTTCGTGATTTTTATTCTGATCGGCGCCAGTGTGTTCAGCTTGGTGTTTCGAGGCGTTAACGGCGATCTGTGGGTGGAGCATTTGCTGCTGGATTTGCCGGGGGGTCAGTTGGGCTTCCTGATCGTGGTCAATCTGATGGTGTTCCTGCTGGCGTTTTTCCTGGATTTTTTCGAGATCAGTTTCATCATCCTGCCGCTGCTGGCGCCGGTGGCGGATAAGCTGGGGATCGATCTCATTTGGTTTGGGGTGCTGCTTGGCGTCAACATGCAGACCTCGTTCATGCACCCGCCGTTCGGCTTCGCACTGTTCTATTTGCGCAGCGTCGCGCCGCCCGCGGTCCGCACCGGCGATATCTATTGGGGCGCGGTCCCGTTTGTGGTGATTCAAGTCATCATGGTGGCCCTGATCATCGCGTTTCCCGCACTGGTCACCGTGGGCCTGGATCGTTCCGTTCATTCAGGTGAGGCCACGCCGGTGCAGATTTTGGCTCCGCAGAATGATCGAGATGGCGCGGGTCAGTCTCAACCGGATGACACAGCCGACTTATTCCAAAAATTGCAGAAACCGAGTCAATAGGTTGAGCTAGGATCGGAAACCGTAATACTTCCCGGCCAGTATTACGACGAAGAGTCCGGCTTACATTACAACTACATGAGGGATTATGATCCGCAGACGGGACGGTATGTGCAGTCCGATCCGATTGGGCTGAGAGGGGGGATTAATACGTATGGGTATGTAGGGGGGAATCCAATCTCAATAATTTACCCTACAGGTCTTATTGAATGGAACGGGATGGTTTTTTCGATGGGTGCAGTGGCCGGTGGCGGTGCCGTCTACGATATTTACACGCTTTTCTCGGAATGTGTGAAAGGCAAGAGGGGCTATGCGCGTGTTCATGCTTCTGGGCCAGCTGTTGGCTTCGGTCTTGAAATTACTGGGGGTGGTGGATCGATAACATTTGAAGATAGCTTGTCTTACGTCGATCCTGATGTTTTCAATGGTACCTATAAAAAAGTAGCTTATGGAATAGCATGGGGGGGTGGATTTGGAGGTGGGATTGTCGAATTGGGCGGAGCCACCTCATCATTAAGTGGACTTATACCTGCGCTGATAGGAGGTATTGATTTAAGCATTGTTGGTTCAGCAGGCCGCGCTTGGGTTGTACAAAAGGATATTTTGTCCTGCGAGTGTGACTTAAATTGAACGGATCACTTTTATTTGCGCAGCTTGGATTTTTACTTACTGTAACTGGGATAATGACCTACGCGGTCAGAACAAAAACATTCTTTTATTATCCCAGCAAACTCATGCCTAAGTTGAAATGGTATGAAGCAATGATGGTTTTACTCGGCTGGGGCTGTCTTATGGTAGCAATATTTTTGTAACTCAACCTGTTGGAACGGGATTGATCAATGCAAAGTGGTTATCTACTCCCACGGTTTTGGAGTAATCCTCTCGAAATCCCGTTTTCCGTGAACGACAGCCAACAGGGTGACCCGCTCACTGTCGGTCCAATAGATAAGACGATGGCCCTGGACGATCAATTCACGGATCTCCTCGCGTTGGGCCTCCCTCACCCGCCGACCCCGACGGGGAAAAAGGCCCAAGGTTTCGGCGCTGTTGAAGCATTCTTGGACAAAGCGCCTTCCGGCAGCGGGCGAATGCTGGCTCAGATAATCCCGAATCGCGGCCAAATCGGCCAGGGCGGTTTCCGCCCAGCGCAGCTCAGCCATCCAGCAAACGCCGTTTCGCGTCCTCGTGAGCGACAGTCTTCCCTTCGGTCATCGCGGTTATACCCGCCTCGATCTTCTGCTTGACGTACAGCTCATAAAGGATGTCTGCCCAGCTTGCCTGATCGGGCAAGCGGTCGATCACCTGCTTAGCGACTTCTTTTGCAGTCTGCATGAGTGAACTCCTTTCGTAACATCAAGACGCAATATCTTGGAGCATGGAACGCGCCCGATTCTTAACGATCATGCCTTCGAGCACCCGTCTGACCGCTTGCTTGTCTTCCGGTGGCAACCGCGAAAGGGCCTCGAACTGCAAGCGAAAATCCTCATCCGGGCCGCGTTCGGCCTGATCGAAAACCAGCACATCCGCGCTCACCGACAACGCCACCGCCAACCGCCGCAGGACATCCAGGGTCGGCTCGATGGCCCCGCTTTCGTAGCGTTGAATCTGGGTCACATGCACGCCCACTTGTTCGGCGAGTGCTTTTTGCGTCAGCGTGCGTTCCTTGCGCAGCGAAGCCAGCCGTTTTGAGAACTGCATTGTCAGCCACCGGGCAGATTGAGAGGTGACCACTATACAACCCCCGTTGAGTGAGACTAGTTGCAATATACCAAATACGCTGCTATAAAAACAGCGTTATTACGTATTGACACCTTTTTGGAGATCCCATGCCCCGCATTCCCGACACCGAACTCGACCGTCTCAAGTCCGAGGTGTCGCTGGAGCGGCTGATCGAAGGTCGGGGGATCGCGTTGAAGCAGCGGGGAGCGGATCTCGTGGGCCTGTGCCCCTTTCACGAAGATCGGGAACCGTCGTTGGTGATCACGCCCGCCAAAAACCTCTGGCACTGCTTCGGCTGTGGGTTGGGCGGCGGGGTGATCGATTGGGTGATGAAGAGCGAGGGCGTGTCGTTCCGTCACGCGGTCGCGCTGCTCAAGGAAGGGCGGCCTGGCTTCGTCGCTGCCGAATCGGCGGCTCTCCCTGCGCCTTCCGCGCCCTCAACGCCCTCCGCGCCGGTCAAGCGGGCCACAGTCCGCACGCTGGATTCCCCGGTGCGCCCAGACGCCGACGACCAAGCCCTGCTCGATCAGGTGATCGACTACTACCACGCCACCTTGCAGCAGAGTCCCGACGCGCTGTCGTATCTGGCCGAACGGGGGATCGATTCGCCGGAGGCGATTGAGGCCTTCAAGCTCGGCTACGCGGATCGGACCCTGGGCTTGCGACTGCCGGAGAAGAACCGCAAGGCCGGGGCCGAGCTGCGAAGTCGGCTGGTGAAAGTCGGGATTTACCGCGAGAGCGGCCACGAACACTTCAACGGCTCCCTGATCATGCCGGTGTTCGACGAGAGAAGCCATGTGGTCGAAGTCTACGGCCGCAAGCGTCGGGATGATCTGCGACCCGGAACGCCCAAGCACTTGTACCTACCCGGCCCGCATCGGGGGGTGTGGAATGAAGCCGCGCTTCAGGCGAGTTCCGAGATCATCCTGTGCGAAGCCCTGATCGACGCCCTGACCTTTTGGGTGGCGGGCTTTCGCAACGTCACCGCGAGCTACGGGGTGCAGGGCTTTACCGAGGATCATCTGACGGCGTTCCAGCAGCATGGAATCAAGCGGGTCTCGATCGCCTACGATCGGGATACCGCCGGGGATCGCGCCGCTCTGGCGCTGGCGGAGCGGCTGATGGGGCTGGGGATGGACTGCTACCGCCTCCGCTTCCCGCACGGGCTGGACGCCAACGCCTATGCCCGCCAGTCTGCGTCGCCTCCAGAGAGCTTAGGCGCGCTGATCCGCTCGGCCGAGTGGTTAGGCAAGGGGCAACGGCCGGTGTCGCTCCGAGTGAACGAAGGCGACCCTGGCCCAGTGTCCGGGATCAGCGCCGGGACCGTTACCGAAAGTCCGACCGAGACCCTCCCCTTAGCCGCCTCAGTCCTACCCCCCGCACCGATCCCCACACCGACGGTCACGGCGGACGGCGAGGATCTGCACCTGACCCTGGGTGACCGGCATTACCGAGTGCGGGGCCTGGCAGCGGATGCACCAGTCGGCGTCATCAAGCTCAACCTGCTGGCCCGGCGGGGGGACGGCTTTCACGCCGATAGCCTGGACCTCTACAGCGCCCGGCAGCGGGGCAGCTTCGCCGAGGCCGCCTCGGTGGAGCTGAACGTCTCGGCCGAGGTGCTGCGCCGCGACCTGGGCCGGCTGCTGCTGGCCCTGGAAGCCGTGCAGGACGAACGGCGAGCGACCTTGAAGGCTGCCGCGTCTCCGGCGGAGGCCAACGGCGACGGCCGTCACCTGCCCCCGCCGCTGACCGAGACGGAGCGCGCGGCCGCGCTGGCCTTCCTGCAAGCGCCCGATCTCCTCGACCGGATCACCGAGTGAGGTCGGTCGGCAAGAGTGGACGCCAAGGAATCAGGTTTTTTTAAGTTGATGGTGATAGAAGCGCTGTTCAAACGCGGCGGGCGATAAATAGCCCAACCGGGCTTGGAGGCGCTGACGGTTGTAAAACAGTTCAATGTATTCGGTGATCTGGCCGATCGCTTGTTGACGTGTCTCGAAGCGGTTTTGATGGACGAGTTCGGTTTTCAAGGTGCCCCAGAAGCTCTCGATGGGGGCGTTGTCGTAACAGTTGCCGCGCCGGGACATGGAAGATTGGAGGCCGTGCTGGCGCAGGCGCTGTTGGTAGTCCCAAGCACAATACTGGCTGCCGCGATCGGAGTGACAAATCAATCCTGGCCGGGGGCGGCGGGTTTGCAGCGCCTGTTCCAGCGCTTGGGTCACCAGGCTTTGGCGCAGGTGATCGGCCATCGCATAGCCTATGATCCGGCCGCTGTGGAGGTCTTTGATCCCCGCCACATACAGCCAGCCTTCGTCCGTGGCCACGTAGGTGATGTCGCTGACCCAAGCCTGATTGGGACGTTGGACGCGAAAGCATTGGCCCAGCACGTTGGCCGCGATGGGTAAGGCATGGCGTGAATCCGTCGTCACGCGAAACCGCCGTTTTTGCCGACAGCGCAAACCCAACTGGCGACGGATGCGCTTGATCCGATGCACGCCGACGCGCACACCCCGCGCCGCCAGATCGCGTTGCAGGCGCTCGGGGCCATAGGTCTGACGGGTGCGCTCATGCGCGGCGCGAATCTCCGCTTGTAATCGCCCTTCCTGGCCGCTTCGGCTTGAGGGTGGACGCCGTCGCCAGGCGTAAAACCCGCTGCGTGACACCCGAAACATCCGGCATAAGACCGTCAGGGGAAACCGGCGTTTGAGGGGCTCCATTAGCGCGTACCGGGCAGTGACGCCTTGGCAAAGTACGCGGCGGCTTTTTTTAAAATATCGCGCTCCATCGTCACCTCCGCCAACGCCCGGCGTAACCGTCTCAGTTCCTTTTCGCCCTCGGTCAACGGTTTCTGCCGGCCGCCGAGCACCGCTAATTCCCCACGTCGTGCCGCCCCCACCCAGTTGGCGAGCGTCTTGGGCGACATCGATAAGCGCTGACCTGCTTGCGGGATCGACAGCCTTTCCTCCAGCACCAGTCGCACCGCTTGCTCGCGAAATTCTTTCGTGTACACCCCTCGGGGGAGTCGTTGCATGGTCCACCTCCTTCTCCTAAGTCTAGAGAGTCTTGGCGTCCACTTTTTTCAGCCTACCTCACCGAGGACCTGGCCCGCTGCGGGCTGGTCGGCGAGCCGGTCAACGGCCTGGTGGGCTATCTGGCCTGCCTCTCGCGCAAGCTGCCCGCGCCCCTGGCCGTCTTGGTGCAATCGGCCTCCGCTGCGGGCAAATCCGCCCTTCAGGACGCCTGTTTGGCCTTCGTGCCGGAACACGAGCGGGTCAAGTACTCCGCCGTCACCGGCCAAAGCCTGTTTTACGTCGGCGAGACCGATCTCCAACACAAGGTGCTGGCGATTGCCGAGAGCGAAGGTGCTCTGCAAGCCGCATACGCCTTGAAGCTCCTGCAATCCGAAGGGGAACTGACCATCGCCAGCACCGCCAAAGACCCGCAGACCGGTCAACTCGCCACGCGGACCTATCGGGTGAAAGGCCCGGTGATGCTGTTGCTCACCACCACCGCCGCCGAACCGGATGAAGAACTGTTGAACCGCTGTCTGGTGTTGGCCGTCAACGAGTCTCGTCCTCAGACCCAGGCCATCCACGCCCAACAACGCCAACGCCGCACGCTGGAGGGACTGCTGGCCGGACAGGAACGTGCGGCGATCTTCCAATTACACCGCCACGCCCAACGGCTGCTGGAGCCGATCCCCGTCGTCAATCCCTACGCCGAGCGCTTGACCTTCGTCGATGGCTCCACCCGCACGCGGCGCGATCACGAGAAGTATCTGACCCTGATCGACGCCTTAGCCTTGCTCCACCAGCACCAACGCCCGCAGCAGACCGCCCGGCGGTCGGGATCGGGGGACGGACCGCCGCTGCGCTACCTGGAAGCCACCCTGGACGACATCGAGGTGGCCAACCGGCTGGCCCACGAGGTGCTGGGCCGCACCCTGGACGAGCTGCCGCCGCAAACCCGCCGCCTGCTGCGTCTGACCCAGCAGTGGGTGCGTGAACAGACCCAAATCCAAAGTATCCCCCGCCGCGCCTTCCGCTTCCGCCGCCGGGAACTGCGCGAGGCCCTGGACTGGGGCGACACCCAGCTCAAAATCCACCTCGCCCGGCTGGTGGATCTGGAATACGTCCTCGCCCATCGCGCGCCGGGGCAATCCTTCGCCTATGAACTGCTCTACGACGGCCCCGACGAACATCCCGACGACCGGCCACACTTGAGCGGGTTGATCGATGTCGCTGAACTGCGCCGTCAAGCCGGGGAATCCGTCACGCCGGCAAGGGCTAAAACCCCGAAACACGCGCTCAACCGCGATTCCAACGGTCCAGAATACGCCTACGACGCCAACCCGTCGGGGTTGGAAGGGGATCGGTCGGTGCCTGGTCGGACTGAGGTCGGCCCCCGGTCGGGGGGTGGTCGGCCGCTTGAAAACACCCGTTTAGGCCCTGTGGAAGCGGCTTTTGAGCCGACGCCCGCTGACATCGCCGAAAACGCAAAAGGTGGGGAAAATCCAGACTTTAGGCCGGTCGTAACGTACTCACCGGTCGTATCTCACCCCGTGAGTGATCGCTCAGCGCTCATCCTAGACCGGTTCGAGTCCGTGGCGGGGAGCCAAACCGAGATGCCCACCGCCGCGAGCGCGTCCTGATGGGCCGTCCCCGCCAGCATCGGGCGCCGACTCACGCTGCGCTGTGGCCGCTGATGCAGGCGTATCTGGACTGGACGCGGATGACCGGCAGCGCCAAAGATACCCACCGCCGCCGGGAATCGGCCCTACGTCGCTTTAGCGCCTGGTGTGCCGAGCGCGACCTGCACCGGCCCGCCGAGATCACCCGCCCGATCCTGGAGCGCTATCAACGCCAGCTCCGAGACGCCCGCAAACCCGATGGTCAACCGCTGACCCTCGGCTCTCAACACGTCCTGCTCACCCCGCTCCAGGGCTTCTTCAAATGGCTGGTGCGCGAGCGGCGGATTCTCTATAACCCCGCCGCCGAGCTGATCCTGCCCAAAAAGCCCAAGCAGTTGCCGCATACCCTCTTATCCGTCGAGGACATCGAAGCGGTCTTCGCTCAGCCTGACTTGAGCACGGCCGAAGGGTTGCGGGATCGGGCGATGCTCGAAGTCTTCTACGCCACCGGTATCCGCCGTCTGGAACTGGCGAACCTGGACTTATCCGACGTGGATGCCCGCCACGTCACTCTGCTGATCCGCGCGGGCAAGGGCCAACAGGATCGCTTCGTGCCGCTCGGACCACGCGCCTTGGCCTGGATCGCGCGTTATCGCCAGGAGAGCCGTCCTTACCTGCAACACGATCCCCACGAACCCGCGCTGTTCCTCACGGATCAGGGCCATCGCTTCCGAAGGAGCGCGCTCTCGGCCCGCGTCAAGCGCCTGCTGGAGAAAGCGGGCATCGAAAGACCCGGCTCCTGCCACCTGTTCCGCCACGCCTGCGCGACCCACATGCTAAAGGGCGGGGCCGACATCCGCGTCATCCAGGCCCTCCTCGGCCATCAGAGCCTCGAAACCACCCAGATCTATACCCACGTCGCGCTGGACCATCTGGCCAAAATCCACGCCGCCACCCATCCGCTGGTGACCGTGGAATCCGCCACCCTCCAGGCAGAGCCGCCTGAACCGTCCGCCGGCTCCTGAACCCCGCGTCTGCTCCTTCCAAAAGCCTTTCTTAGCGGCTAAAGAAGGTCGATTGATCCGGTCTTGACGGATCGTTCGCCGATGCCGACACTTCAAAAATCGTTCGCTCTTTGACAGCCTCGCTCGCCCGCCTGAACGGTTCTCCAAACCGCCGTTGGCCCGTTGTCTTGGTTTCAGCCGTTCCCATTCGGACAAAACGCGCCTAGTGAACTGAAGGAACTGGGAAAATCGAGAAAAGCACGACCAACGCCCGGTGGGTGACTGATTCCCCGGCCAGTATTACGATCAGGAATCCGGACTGTATTACCGTGCTTGGGCAAGCTGGCAACAGGGCTATTCTTGGCAAGAAATGGATTGGTCTCAAAAAGGCTATACATCCATCAAGGATTTTTTGAGGCCAGTGATATTGAAAAGCGAAGTTTAATTAAAAAAGGAAAATGGTGCGCTGAGTATTACGCCTATAAAGATGGTCTTACTATAAAAATAGTTTGCACGCCCTAAGTAAAATGGCGGCATTATGGGATTGTGCTTTAGCGTGTTGTATCGATAAGTTCGAGGTCTTTTTTCAGGAGTTCGTTGATGAAGATGGAGAACTCCACGCCCCTGGCCTCGGCCAGCGCGGCGAGGCGGGCTTGCACCGGCGCATCCAGATAGACCGGCAGATTCAACTTCGTGCCGGGCTTGAAGAACTGGCCGCGTTGACCCTGCGAGAAGTTGATCTCGGCGGGCATATCGTCATCGGGGTCTGAAAGCTGGCTCATCGCATCACCTCGGTTCGTTCTCATACTGCATCCGCTCGCGGCGGGTGGCTTCCCGCGCCGAAATCAGGCGCACCTGAGAGCGGGTCGGTTCCAGCGGCTCATAGGTGTGGGACACCGCCAACAGCCGTCCGCCCTCGCTCATGCCCAACGTGAACCAGCGATCTTCCCCGTCGCTATGCGCCGCATCGAAAACGGTCAGCGCCAGGGGATCAAGCAACATGGTCGCCGCCTGGGCGAAGGTCACGCCGGGGCATCCACCGACGTCAGCGCCACAGTCATCCGCTCCTCGGCGATCAAGGCGCCGATCACCTTGATGACCGTTTCCCGATCATCCAGGGTTAACGCTTCCTTAGCGGTTTCTTTCGCGGTTGACATTTTCGAAAATCTCCGGCAACTCCAAGGCGCTCTAAACTTTCTATATAGTTGGACACGCTATCCACCACTACTTCACAACCAATCGCAAACCAACTCGCTTGCGACCTGGAAAGCGGTTTAGCGCTCTCCAGGCCGGTTCAATCACTACTTCTTCGCCCGCAACTGCGCCTGCATGAAGTTCGACAGCGCCCCCTCTGGCAATCCCATCCAGATATCCGAAATCTGCTGGAAGGCGCGCAGCGAATCGTAAAGCTTCTTGAAATCCGCGTTCTTGGCGGATTCCTCGGCATAGAGTTTCTGGGCCGCGTCATAGGCCGCCTTCAAGACATCGTCCGGATAACGCCGCAACTGCGAACCGTTCTGCACCAGCCGCTGGATCGCTTGCGGGTTTTTGGCGTCGTAGGCCGCCATCATCTTGAGATTGGCTTCGCTGGCGGCCACTTCAAATGCGGCTTGATACATCTTAGGCAGCTTCTCCCATTGTTCCTTGTTGACATAGAAGCTGATCTGCGGTCCGGTTTCCCACCAACCGGGGTAGTAATAAAACTTGGCGACCTTATAAAAACCGAGCTTCTCGTCGTCGTAAGGGCCAACCCACTCGGCGGCGTCGATCGCCCCACGCTCCAGCGCCGGATAAATTTCCCCGCCGGGGATCGCTTGCGGCACCGCGCCCAAGGCCGAAAACACCTCGGCGCCAAAACCCGGAATGCGCATTTTCAAACCCTTGAGATCTTCCAGCGATTTGACTTCCTTACGGAACCAACCGCCCATCTGGGTGCCGGTGTTGCCGCCGGGAAAATTGACGACGTTGTATTTGGCGAAAAACTCGCGCGTCAGCGTGAGACCTTCGCCGAAATAATACCATCCGTTCATCTGTCGGGCGTTCAGGCCAAACGGAATGGCGGTATCGATGGAAAAGGTCTTGTTCTTGCCGTGGAAGTAGTAGCCGCAGGTATGGCAACATTCCACCGTGTTCTGTTGTACGGCGTCCAACACCCCAAACGGCGGCACGAGCTCGCCGCCGGCGAACACGCGAATTTCGAACTTACCATCGGTCAGTTCGGCGACCCGCTTGGCCAGCACTTCGGCGCCCCCATAAATCGTATCCAGGCTCTTGGGGAAGCTGGAGGCAATCCGCCACTTGATGGCGGGCGAACCTTGTCCTTGCTGGGCCGCGGGTTCGGGCGCTGGGGCAGGCGCCGGGGCTTGCGACTGAGCGCTGGCGGGCACGGCCGCGCTGGCGGCGACGGCGGCCATACCCAGACCGGCTTTTTTCATAAACTCACGACGCTGCATGTTCTTCTCCTTTGTCGGTAACTTGGCGATTTTATTTTGGCAACTCAGATTAATACTGGTTGTCCGTATAACTTTAACAGAGCTTCAGCCGAATTCTCCATTCGACTTTTCTGGTTAATGGCTTGATGATTGCAAGGAGGTTTTCCATACGCTACCGTTGCCGCTATCGTTCAGGCCATGTTCAAAAATGCTCTGCCAAAGTGTCCTAAGCCTACTCATACCCTAACACCGTCCATGATCGCTCCGACCCACCTTCGTCCGTTCACCGCCAGCCCTCGATTTTTCTGGAGTCCATCGTGAGCCAAACTCTGTTCCTTGGCCTGGATGGCGCTACTTTTCACCTGCTCGACGACTTGATCCAGGACCGACCCGGTCAGGGCATCGTCATGCCGTTTCTCAAATCGTTCATAGAACGGGGTTTTTGCGCGCCGCTGCGTTCCACGCCGCACCCGCTCACGCCGCCGGCCTGGACCACGCTGGTGACCGGACGCAATCCCGGCGAACACGGCATCTACGATTTCATGCGGGTAGACGACCGGCAAACCGAGGTGTTTTTCACCCTCTATGATTTTCGCGACATCCGCTGCGAGACGCTCTGGAGCATCGCCGGCCGACAAAACCGGAAGGTGGTTTCGCTCAACTTTCCGATCATGGCGCCGCCGCCGAAAATCAACGGCAGCCTGATTCCCGGCTTCACACCCTGGCGGCATCTGCGCCGCAACATGACGCCGAACGCCCTGTACGAGCGCTTGCAAACCATCCCCGGTTTTCATCCCAAGGAACTGGCCTGGGATTTCGAGCGGGAAAACGAAGTCGGCAACGACATGGATGAGGCTTACTTGGCCGACTGGGTGCGCTATCACTTGCCGCGCGAAAAACTCTGGTTCGAAGTCGCCCGCAAGCTGCTGGCTGAAGACCGTCCCGAGTTGCTGGCGGTGCTGTTCGACGGCGTGGATAAGATCCAGCATCAGGCGTGGTATTACCTCGATCCTGACTTGCAACCGGACCATCCCAGCCCTTTTCACCAGCAGCTTCGCGAGCTGTGTTTGAGCTATTTCCGTAACTTGGACAGCTACTTGGAACAACTGGTCGCCCTGGCCGGACCGGAGGCGCGGGTGTTCATGGCCTCGGATCACGGTTTTCGCGACTCGGCCACCATCGTGCGCATCAACCGCTATCTGGCCGATCTGGGCCATCTGGTCTACCAAACCCTGGACGGCACGGCGGCGGCGCAGCGCCGGGAGGCCAGCCCCTTTGCTTATCTGAACTGGCAAAAAACCGTCGCTTACTGCCCCACGCCTTCCAGCAACGGCATCATCATCCGGGTCGCGCGGGACTCCGGTCAGCCGGGCATCGCGCCGGGCGACTATTTCGCGTTCCGCGAGCGGCTGATGGGACAACTTTATGAACTGATCGATCCCGCCACCGGCCGGCCGGCGATCCGCGATATTCTGGTCCGCGAAGACGCCTTTCCCGGCCAGGCCACCGCCAATGCACCGGATTTGACCCTAGTGCTGGCCGATTACGGCTTCGTTTCGATCCGCAACGTTTCGCCGCCGGTGGGCCAACGCCCGCGCCCGGTCGGCACCCACCATCCCGATGGCGTGTTTCTGGCGGCGGGACCCGGCATCCGCGCCGGCGCGACCGGCGAGCTGTTTCCCATCGCCGACGTGGCCGCCACGCTGTTGCACAGCCTGAACCTACCGATCCCGGAAGATTTTGACGGCCGGGTGGCGACCGCGAGCTTTAACGAAGGTTGGCTACAGCAACATCCGGTCCGCCAAGGCTCGCCCACCCTTCCCGTCAATCGCGGTGAACTGCCGTCCGAGGCCATGCCCGATAGCGAAAAGGAAAAAATTCTGGCGCAACTGGCCATGCTCGGTTATCTGGAGGAGTAATGCCCGTCGCCCGCTTGGCCGGCGTCGGCCTGCATTACCTGCAATTTCCCTGTCGCCTGGAAAATGTCCCACCGCCGTGCGGCGATCTGGTGCTGGTTCACGGCTTGGCCGCCAATCTGGGCTTCTGGCATCTGGGCATCGTCCGACCGCTCAGCCAACTCTGTAGCCTCACCGCTTACGACCTGCGCGGCCACGGCCGCAGCGACATCCCCGCGCAAGGCTACTCGCCGCAAGTGCTGGTCCACGATTTGGCGCGGTTGCTGGATTATCTCAAGCTGGAGCGCGTCCACCTGCTGGCCCATAGCTACGGCGGCGCGGTGGCGCTACTGTTCGCCGTGCTGTTTCCCGAGCGGGTCATCAGCCTGATTTTGGCTGATGTCCGGTTGCGGACCGTGCAGCCGCACCTGCGCCTGCGCGACTGGCCGCATTGGCCGCACTGGCGACCGCGTTTCGAACAAGCCGGCATCGTGCTCGACGACGACGCCCCCGAGAGCGGCTATCAATTGCTAGTGGAAATGGCCCGTTCGCACCTGCACAACCCGGCGGCGGGCGAGCATCTGCCCCGCGTGTTCGGCCTGACCGGCAACCCGTCCCGACGCGGCGGCACCGCGCATCGCTGGCTGCACTTACAGGAATCCACCTCGATCCGGCAGGAATACCTGTCGCACGACGATCTGACGCCCGCCCGCCTGGCCACATTACGGCAACCCATCCTCGGCGTGTACGGCGAACAATCGACCACCGTGCGCAGCGGTTCTGCGCTGCGCCGCCTTTGCCCGAATTACCGGCTGCGGCTGGTGCCGAACGCCGGCCATTTTTTCCCGCTGTCCAAACCGCGCCGACTGGTGCGTCCGACATTGCGCTTTCTCGCCGCGCAAGCCAATCTTGCGCCCGCCGCCACCGACCTCCCCGAACTCCAACACGATGACGCCGAATCCGACTCCCTGCTGGCGAGCTTCTGAACCTAGCCCGCCCGCCGGGCTATGCCGCACCGACTTTCGCAAGATTGCCCCGAACGGCTTCGGCGACGGTCACAATTCTTATCCCCACTCGATGGCCTGGCATCAAGGCCATCTCTACGTCGGCGTGACCCGCGCCAACATGTGCATGTTGAAAGCGTCCAAAATTCCCAAACGCTTTCCGTTCTGGCCGGTGGAATGCCCCGACGATCTTTACGAACTCGACATGCGCGCCCGGATTTATCAATACGAGCCGGTTTCCGAACACTGGCGGGAAGCCTTTCGTTCCCCCATGATCGCCGGCCTGCATGGCTCGCAAATACCGCGCGACATGGGCTATCGCGGCATGGCGGTCTTTCAGGGCGACTCCGACCCGGAACCGGCCTTGTATGTCGCCACCTACGCCTCGGCGCGCGGGCCCGGCGCGATGATCTTGCGCAGCGTGGACGGTGAGGAATTTACGCCTGTCTCCAAGCCAGGATTGGTGAACTTGCCGACCAATTCGATCCGTACCTTGACCCCGTTTAAGGGCCGGCTATTCACCGCGCCGACCGGACAGGCTGGCGGCCAACCCAACACCTCCGGCATCGCCGTTATTTACGAAAGCCGCGATCCGCTCAAGGGTGATTGGCGCCCCGTCAACACACCGGGCTTCGGCGATCCCGACAATGTGGTCGTCTTCGAGATGACGGCGTTTGGCGAATACCTATACGCCGGCACCGGCAACATCCGGCAAGGGTATCAGGTCTGGCGCACGAGGGCCGAGGGCAACCCGCCTTATCGCTGGGAACTGGTGCTTGAAAAAGGCGCCCACCGGGGCGTGTTCAACCAGATGGTGATGAGCTTTCAGGAGTTCAAGGGCGCGCTCTATATCGGCAGCGGCATTCAAAACGGCGGGATCGATCTGGTCAACAAAATCGGTCCCGCCGCGCCCGAATTGATCCGTTTTTATCCTGATGGCGAATGGGAAGTGGTGGTCGGCGCGCCCCGCGACGGTAAAGCGGCGACTTCCGGTTATCTGCCCGGCTACGGCAACGCCTTCAACGGCTATTTCTGGCGGATGATGGCCCACGAGGGCTGGCTTTATCTGGGCACCTTCGATTGGAGCTTGATGCTGTATTTCGCCAACCAGCAAAATTGGGCGGAACGCTTTCGGCACATCGTCAACCGCGTCGGCTTGGACGACATCATGGAGCGCCAGGCCGGCGGCGACCTCTATCGTAGCTTCGACGGCGACAATTGGTTGCCGGTCACCACCGACGGCTTCGGCAACCGTTATAATTATGGGTTTCGAGTTTTGGTCTCGACCGAGCACGGACTGTTCGTCGGCGCCGCCAATCCCTTCGGCCCGCGGGTGGCCGTTCGGGACGGCAGCGCTTGGAGTTACCAGGACAATCCGCAGGGAGGCTTGGAAATCTGGTTGGGACGAAAACACCACCGCTAGGATATCTCATGCAAAAAACCCTCGTAGCGCTATCGCTCGCTCTGCTGGTCGGCTGTCAGGACGCGCCGCGCCATTCGCGGAACTATCCCTCGCTAGCCGATCATCAGCGGCGCGTCGAACGCCTGGGATCTTACGACAGTGCGCCATTCGCCTACGAGCGCCGCTTGGAGCGCCGCGCCCTGCGCGCCCAAGAGAATAGGGCCGCGCGCGAGCCGAATCCCGTCCAGGCTTGGAACGATAAGACTTCAACCTCCGCCACACTTTATCCGAAGAGCATGGCCGGCCCCAGCGCCGTATGGAATTCTCCGCCGCCGGCCCTGCCCGATGCTTTTGAGGACGTCCCACCCACTGACTTGCCCCGTCGCGCCGACCGGCGCGCCTTCGCTCGCGCCGACGATGTTCGCGCTTTTCCCCAACGCGGCCAAACGCCCGATCACTTCGTAACCGATCCGTCCGGAGATGACTCGATGGATGAGTTACCCGGCGGCGGGCGGCGCGCCTTCGGCCAACGCGGCCCAGCGGCTGGTCTGCCCGGAGATAACTCGATGGATGAGTTACCCGGCGGCGGGCGGCGCGCCTTCGCCCGCGCCGACGAGGAGGATTGGGCGTTCGGCCAACAAAGTCGAGGTTTCGGCCGTTCGTTCGGGGGTAACGCCGACCTGCCCCCCGGCTTCAAAACCGTGAACTTGAGCCACGGCGGACGCGAACGCAGCTATCTGCTCTACGTCCCCGCCAGCCTGAAAACAAGTCGGCCCACGCCGTTGGTGATGGTCTTTCACGGTGGTGGCGGCCATGCGGCGGGCATCGTCAGAACCACCAACCTACACCAGATTGCCGAGCGCCACGGTTTCATCGTGGTGTATCCGAACGGTACCGGCGCCCAGCAAGGACGGCGCCTGAGTTGGAATGCCGGATCTTCACCACCGCGCGGTTACGCCGAAAACCAGAATGTCGATGATGTCGGTTTCGTCAGCGCCATTCTGCAACAGCTAAAACGGTCGTACAACATCGATCCCAGACGCATCTATGCCACCGGGCTTTCCAAAGGCGGCATGTTCGCCTACCGACTCGGGTGCGACCTATCCGATCAGCTCGCGGCTATCGCGCCGGTCGCCGGCTCTCTAACCTACGCTCAATGCCGGCCAAGCCAAACGGTCGCCATCCTTCACATCCACGGCGGCAACGATCAAAACGTGCCGCTCGAAGGCGGGCGCGGCGCTTATTCCGCACAAATGGCCAGCTATCCATCCGCCCTGCGAGGGCTCGACCAATGGCGGCAGCGCAACAATTGCGCCGCCACGCCCCTACAAAGCTCTGTTACCGCCGACACCCATCGCTTCTCCTACCAAGGGTGCAAAAACGGCGCGGATGTCACTTATTATGTCGTACGCGGCGGCGGTCATGGCTGGCCCGGCTCCACGCCCAACGCCAAACAACAGGGGCGCGGCATTTATCTCAGCCATCAATTGAGCGCCAGCGAAGAAATCTGGAAATTCTTCGCCGCGCACCCCAAACCTTGACGAGCGATGGCTCCTCCGCTGTTCATTCTGACCTGTATGCGGTCGTTCTCGTCCGTGGTCAGCAACATGCTGGGCCAACACCCGCAAGCGTATGGGCTGCCGGAACTGAATCTGTTTCTGGCCGATACGCTGGGCGAGGTGATCGAGCGACTGACCGCCCATCGCCCGCAAGGTCTGAACGGCTTGCTAAGAACCATCGCCGAACTGGAGTATCAGGCGCAGACGCAAGACACTGTACAACGCGCTCGCGCGTGGTTGGCGCAACACCGACACTGGCCCATCCAGCAGGTTTTCGAGTTCATAGCCCAACGTGGCGGCGCCCGCATGTTGGTCGAGAAAAGCCCGAGCACCGTGCTCGATGAAACCCGCCTCGCCCGCTTGCACCGACATTTTCCCGACGCGTACTTCCTGCATCTCACCCGCCATCCCCGGACGACCTGCCAATCCATCCATGAAATCCAGCAAAAAACCGCCATCCTGGCCAAACGTCGGACCGGCACGCCTCCCAACCCCGAAAATCTGTGGCTGCGCGCCAACCGCAATATCCTGGCCTTTACCCGCCGCCTGCGGCCCGGTCAGACCTTGAGCATCCAGGGGGAACTGCTGCTGTCGCAACCGGAGGTGTATTTACCGCAAATCGCCGAATGGCTGGAACTCCGTACCGATGCCGACGCCATCGCGGCGATGCTGCATCCCGAACGGTCGCCCTACGCCTGCATCGGCCCACCCAACGCCCCGTTCGGCCACGATCCGAACTTTTTGCACAGCCCGCGCTTTGAAAAAAGGCCCCTCCGGCCGGCCCGGCTGGAAGGACCGTTCGATTGGCCCTCGCCGGCCGGTTGCTTTTCTCGCGCCACGCTGCAAACCGCCCGACTGCTGGGTTATCAATGACCGACCCGCAACCCCTGTTTATTCTATGTCCCGGCCGCTCGTTCTCGTCGGTGGTGTGCATGGCCATCGGCCAGCATCCCGACTTGTACGGCTTGCCGGAAATTTACTTAGGTATCGTCGACACGCTGGACGAATGGTTGCAACTCCCCGACCGGCCCGGCCGCAAACACATGAACCAAGGGCTGCTGCGGGTGGTCGCCGAACTGCATCACGGCGAACAAACCCAAGCAACGGTGCGCGAAGCCCGCGCGTGGCTGCGCCAACACCGGCACTGGACCACCGCGCGGATGTTTCACTACCTGGCCGAACGGATTGCGCCCCGGCAACTGGTCGATAAAAGCCCGACCCAGGGCAAGCCGGAAAATCTGGCGAGACTGCGCCGGATGTTCCCACACGCATGGTTTCTGCACCTGACCCGCCACCCGCGCTCGACCGGCAATTCCTTCTATCGGATCAAATCAGCCAAGGCGCTGCTGCAAGGCCAGCCCGACCTCAACCGGCTGGCCGCCATGATCGAAGGGCACTGGATCAAGATTCACTCCAGCATTCTGGACTTTACCGCCAGCCTGCCGCCTGGCCAAGCCATGAGATTACTCGGCGAGGATTTCTTAGCGGAACCGGATAGTTACTTGCGCCAAATCGCGGAATGGCTGCAAATTCGGACCGATGACGCCGCCATCGAAGCGATGAAACATCCCGAAAACTCGCCTTACGCCCATATCGGACCGCCCGGCGCGGCCCACGGCAACAACCGGGGCTTTCTGGAAGAACCGGTGTTGAAAGCGGGCCGCCCTTCGCCCGCCAGCCTGGTGGGACCGCTGGAATGGCTGCCGGAATCGCGCGGCTTCGGGCCGGACATGCTGCGGCTGGCCCGCCGGCTCGGCTATCAATGATGCTCGAATTTTTCCGCCCCGGATTGCATGAGTCATGACCACCGCCAACCCCGTCGCGTTCAACGCGATTCCTGTTTCGACCCCTGACGCCGCTGGCGGCCAGCGCCTACAAGTCGCTGCTTTCTTTCGCAAACGACTGTACGTCGGCGTCGTCAGCTTAACGGAAGGCTCGGATACGCCCGGTATCGCTCGAATCCTGCGCTATTATCCGGGTGCGAAACGCTGGGAAACCGTCTGCGAGACGCCGGTGGCGACACCTCACTGGCCGGGCGAGCGCCAGCGGAAAAAATTTCCGCTGGAGTTGGGTTGGCGCGCCATGACGGTGATCCCCACCGCTAATGGCCAAACCGCCTTATGCCTGAGCCTGCTCTGCCCGCGCAACCCGCGCTTGTTCTATTCGCAAGACGGCGACCGCTTCGAGATGCTGCCGGCTGGAAACCAGCAGCGGCCGTTCGGTGGGCTGCACTGCTTTCAAGGTTGGACGTTCGGCGCGCTGGCTGGAGCCATGAGCGATGGCACCACCGAAAAGAGCGAGGGTGGCGGCTTGCTGTATGTCAGCCGCGACCCTCGCACCGGAACGTGGGCCCCGGCCAACGCTCCCGGTTTCGGCGATCCCCACAACCAAGTGATCCACGGCTTGCAGGTTTGCCACGATAGGCTGTATGCGGCGGCCGGCAATCCGTTCGCCGGCTTTCAGCTCTGGCGCACCCAAGCGCAGGGCGATCCGCCGTTTCACTGGGAACCAGTGCTCCAACAGGGCGCGCATCGTCATACGCTCAATTCAGCGGTGGCGGCGATGGCTGTCTTGCGGGATGCGCTGTATCTCGGAACCGGCGTGCCGCCAACAGAACGCTCGCCAAAAGCAGCGGCCGGCTGTGAAATCATTCGTATTCTCCCCACCGGTCGTTGGGAGTTGGTCGTAGGCCAACCCCGCTTCTCGCCCATCGGCCTGCAAGTGCCGGTTTCGACCCGTGGCCCCGGCTTCGATGACGCACGCCATACCGTGCTGGCGGCCTTGGCCAGTTCCGGCAGCGCCCTTTACGCGGCCACCCTGCACCGGGACGCGGAGACGGTTTCGGGATTTCAGCTCTGGCAAACCGCCGACGGTGAAAGCTGGCAGCCGCTCACGCTCTCAACCGATTCCGCTGTTAGTTACCTGCCGCGCGCGCTGATCGCCCTGCCAAAGTTTCTGCTGGCTGCGGGCACCTGGCGAGGATCTCCGGACGCCACCCTCGAACCTTGCCTGTGGTTCGGCCAATTCTGAAGTCGACTGGATCACTTTTCCATGTTTCGAGGCCTTTGGATGTTTCCTCGCCATAGCATAACGATTTCATTGAGCGCGTATTTATTCATAACCTGCTTTTCTGGAAAAGCAATTGCCCTGAAAACGCCACCCTTCGATGCTAGCGAACACCAAGAGATTGCGGCTATCGATCAGGATTTCACCCCCGACGATAGGGTAATTTCCGATTTAAGCGATAGTTTGATCGATCCAGAATTTGATAAAAATCTTCCGAGTTTAAGAATGGCCTGGCAGGAACGATCAGGCCAGTTGTGGCAAACAGACGTCGACGGCGTTACTGGAGCCTGGACGCCATCGAACGGACGCCAATCATTGGTCGATACCGATTTGACGGTGGTAGGCAAGACTCGCCAAGGCCCGGAATGGGCTTACGATAACCGCGGCAATCGTTTGATTTATACAAAAAAGATGGAGTCCGGCCAACCTCGGCTCTACCAAGCATGGCGGAACCCGACAACCCAACAACTCGTGAAAACTCCACTCGTCGCCGGGGATAACAAAGCCTTATATGAAACCAGTCACGACCTGGGAGATCCAACGCCCCGCATTATTTACAGTTACCGAAAGGCTGATGCGAACCGCACTACGATGGCTTATGGTTGGCGCGAGATTGATGAACCCACCACAGATGCCTTGCTTCCCCTCAATTTCCAATTTCCGCAATGGGTTTCAGGCCGACGAGCAATCGTCGCCACAGCTCGGATCGATGGCGTGAGACAAGTTGTCTACTATGATATAGATACCGGCAAGACAACGATCATAACCTCCGATCTAGCTCAAAAACGATTTCCACTCATATGGCAAGACCCCGCAACGCAGAGCTATGTCTTATCCGCCGTAATGGATGACACCACCATAGGAATTTGGCGGCAAAAAAGCCAGGATGATTGGGTCTTGACAAGCCATTTAAACCCCCCCACCGAACTCCCCTATATCTTCAAGCCCGACTGGTTTGTTTGGCATGGCGCTTCTTATCTTGCTTACCTGATGCATACGGAAAAATCTGGCCAAACACAAAATCACCAAGGGAAAGGCGAAGTCTGGGTGAGCTGCATGAGTGAGAGCCACTGCCAGTTTTTACATCGCCAAGTGAATCATTCAACCATAACCCGGATCAAGGATGTCGAAAACCTCGCGGTCGATCACACCGTTTATGTGTACTATGCGGAAATACTGCCGGACCAGCGGCGTCTGATCCACAGAGCGGATAGCGGCCTCTCGTTATCAAACCCATAAGCCAGCCGCGCTCTCGTCTGATTGGGCCGTCATCACGGCAACCAAGACCACATTTCCAGCATCACGAACCGCACCAGGGCACGGGTGAAAGCGACGATGATCGGCTCTCGTCCGGCGGCGATCTTGGCATAACCGGTCATTTCCGCTTTCAACAGGCCATCGGGATTATCGATCAGCGTGACCACCCGCACCGCGCGCACGCTCGGATTGTCCACCAGTGATTCGGCGGTATCGGCGATCAGGCTCACTTTGCCCTTAAAGTCGCGCAAGGGATGCGCCCAGACGCGCAAGGTGACCGGAGCTTCCAACTGAACCGCGCCGATATCGGTTTCCGGCACCAGCACTTCGACCTGAATTTTTTGCGTTTCCTCCAGGGTCGCGAATAAATCGCCTTCCTTAAGAAAACTACCCTGCTTGAATTCCAGACGCGGCGTGACCACTCGCCCGGCGATGGGCGCACGCAGCTGAGTGGCTTCGAGCTGCTGTTGAAAATAGCTCAGCTGCTCGTTCAATTGTTGCAATTCGGCTCGTTTGATAGCGACTTCCAGGGGCTGAGGCGGACTTTTCACCAGTTGCAGATTGGCTTCCGCCACCGCCAGCGCCGCCTTGTCCGCTTCGGCGTTACCGATCGCTTCGGTATAACGCAGTTCCGGCGCCACGCCTTGCTTGGCCGCCACGGCCAGCACATCTTGCAGCTTCTTGCTGCTGGCGGCTTTGATTCGCGCTAAATCCACCTGGTGCTGGGCATAGGCAATCGCTTCCGGTTTGGGGCCATGCAGCAACAACTCCAACTCGTTGCGTTTCCTTTCAAGTTCGGCCCGAGTGCTCGCCACGTCGTAACGCGGTCTCCAGTCGCTCAGCCGAGCCAGCACCGCGCTTTGTTGCAGCGTTTGATTCTCGCGGACTCCCACCTCGGTCACCACACCCGGTACGGTCGCATGGACTTCCGCTCGCCGGTTCGGCAGCAAAGTCGCTCCACCCGTCACTTCATACGGATAAGGCAACAAAAACAGCGCGCCGATCAGAGCCAGCAGCGCCAACCGCGTCAGCCAGCGCTTGAAACGGCTCTTGGGCGGCTGTTTTACCGGCGAAGAAGACGGCAATTTCGGCGGAGCGATCACATTCCCGGCCGCGGGTGGCGACGGTGGGACGGTAGCATTCCCAACACCCCAGCCTGATGACGGCTGAAAAAACGCTATCCCGCCACCATCCCTTACCGTCGGTGGCGACCTCAGATAGGGCAGCGCCCAAGCCAGAAATCCCGCCACCAGCGCCAGGAACAACAACACGCCCACACCGTGCATTTGACTTTCCAAATGCACGGCGGCGCCCAACAATACCGTCCCGACAATCAACAGAAAATAGGCGACCGCGGCAAAGCCATACGCTAACAAGGCATATTTTTCGCGCGGCGCTAAGAGCTTGAGCGGGTGCGCGTTGCGCAGGGCGAGTCGTAAAACCACAAAGGCCCGTTCGCGAAGGTGCGGAAAATCCAGATAAGTGGTCAGCCACGCATAGCCTTCGGCTCGCCACAGCGGATTGATGATGAATAGCGCCTCGCCCAGCGCCAGATGACCGAGTACGAACCCGTAGGAACCGAGGCGACTGGACGAATGCAGGTTGAACTGCCAGACCAGAATGCCGAGCACGAAGAAGCCCAGCTTGACCAACAGCGGCACCGCATACACCCACAGACGCTCGCGCCGCGCCAGCCTGCGAACGCCCCGACCCACAAAAAAACGCGGGATGATTCCGAAGGCCAACCGGACGCCAAATCCGCTGACCTGACCCCCGTAATAGGCGCTGACCGTACCTTGCAACAGCTTGCTGGTCAGATTGACCAGGAACAGGCCCACCGTCAGCTTCACAATCAGATGAAAACCCACTTGATCGATGCTTCGCAATTCCTGAAGGTAGCGCGGCTGATGGTGTAGGATGACCAGCAAGGCCAACGGCACGCCTGGCACCAACAACCAGACGATGCGATGCAACCAGCGCAGCCGCCGGGCCGCGCCCGCTAGAAATGCGCCGGCTTTAAAAAATTCCCAGCGATAACGTTGGCCCAGCCGTTCTTTGGACGGTGCTGGCCGCCCGTCGGAAGATGTCGGAGATTCTGGCTCCGCGATCTCTCGATCGGCTTCGGCCACGCTGGATAAATCGGGACCGGCTTGGGACACGGGCGCGCTCAGCAGCCCTAACGACGCCATCTCCCGATAGAAGCCGCTGAGTTGTTCGGTGCTGATATTAAATCCAAAACGGCTGGCGAAGAGGCCTTGAATCGTGGTGGGATCGGCGGTTTCATCGAGCTGGCGGCACAGAAACCACTCCTCCTCGCCCAGTTCGAACTGCTCGCCGGTCGCGGGATTGCGGACCTGATAGCGGTGGTTGCCTTGCGCGTCCGCAACGTCCCGGACGATCAAATCCGGCCGCAAGCGCGAGCGCGGGTCGGGCGAACGGTCCTCATCCATCGGCCGCTTAACGCCGCCGGCCGGACAGCCACGCGGTCATCAGCCGTTCCTGTTGTCCGAGAAATTCCCGCATGAGGTCGTGATGCTGTTGCAGTGCGACTTGCCGCCGATTGTCAGGACCGGCGGTCGCCGGTTGCCGGGCAAGCGAAATCGGCTCCACCGCTGGCGCGGCGGGCGACATGGCGGCAGACGAAGGCACGGCGGCCGACGGTACAGCGGAGCGTCTTGCCACGGCAATGACGCTCTCCCGCAGCGGTTGCAACTCCGCTTCATCAAGCCGGATGATGGGGATGGCGCTCGACAGATACGGCGACGGTTTGCCGGGCGCGGCCGGCGGCGGTCCGTACAGCACGCTTAAATCCACCGGCACGCCGTGGACGAACAAGGTCGCCAACAAATGGCGCAGCGGCGTCAGGTCGTTGCGGCGGCGGTCGTCGCTGGCGACCGCTACATGCGGCTGTTGTTTCAAGATATCGCGGACAAAGCCGGTCAGATAAGGACTTGGCCCCACCTCCACGAACAGCCGCGCGCCGTCGGCATACAGGCGTCGAATGCTTTCTCGGAAACGGACCGACAACCGGTACTGGGCGGCGGCGGCGGCGCGGGCCTCAATCGGCTCCGGCGGAAACGGCGCGGCGGTGACGCAGGAATAGGGCGTTCCCTCCGGCGTGCCGACCGCTACATTCTCAAACAGCGCGTGAAACGCTTGCGCCAGCGGCTCCATCAGCGACGTGTGATAGCCGTGGCCCATCGGCAGCCGGACGCACAGTGCGCCTTCCGCGCGCAGCGCGGCATGAACCGCGTCAATCGACGGTGCGGGACCAAACAAGATGAATTGATTGTCACAATTATCCATGGTCAGATGCAGCGCTGGATCGGCCTCCAGCAGCACCCGAACGCGTTCCAGCGCAATACCGCCCACCGACAACAGCACGCCGGGCGGAAGCTTGCCCGCCGCTTCCAACTGACGATAATTCTGGTTCATGCGCCGGACCAGATCGGCCAATCCAGCATCGTCCAACTGAAACAGGCCAGACGCCATCAGCGCGTCGTTTTCGCCGGTGCTGTGGCCCAGCCACAGATCCGGCCGCACGCCGAACTCGCGCAGCAGGGCATCCAGTGCCCGGCCGGCCACGAACACCGATTCCGACCCCAGCTCCATCCCGGCCAGCCGTTGTTCCGCTCGCGCGTGTTGTTCGGCGCTCAAACTGCTCGGCGGCGGGAAGATCGCCTCGCCCGGCGCGATATCGCGGGCGTCATAAAACAACCCGTTGAGAAAATCGAACCAGCGCCGCACCACGGGGAACCGCACGGCCAGCGCCGCCAACATGTTTTGATATTGGGAATTTTCGCCGGGAAACAGAAACGCCAGCTTGCCACCTAACGGCTCGGTACTGACATAAACGCCGCCGCGCGCTTGGCTGCGTTTCCGTGCGGGTCCGTCGAGTTTCGTTTCAGCCTGCTCCAGCTTGTGCAAGGCATCCTCGCGCTGTTCGGCCACCACCGCCAACCGGACTGCGCCCGCGCCGCGCTCCCGCCATAGTGCTTCCGCAAGCGCGGCCAGCGGTTGTTGCGGTTGCTCGCGCAGCTGCTGGGTCGCGCGCCGCACCTGTCCTTGCAAGCCTTCGCGATCCGCTGCGGCGAACACCAACAGATCGCCACCGCGCCGCAGCTGGGGCGGTAGGAAAGCCGAGAGCGGCTCGCCCTCGCCGTCCGGACTTTCTTCGAGCAGGGCATGACTGTTGACCCCGCCGAAACCGAAGGCGTTGACCGCCGCCCGCCGGGGGATGGCGCGGCCGTGAATCCACGGTCGCGTCTCGGTGTTGAGGTACAGCGGCGTCCGCTCCAACCCCAATTCCGAACTGACCTCATCGCACAGGGTCGGCGGCAGAATTTTGTGATACAGCGCCAGCGACGCTTTGATCAGGCCGGCGATGCCCGCCGCCGGAATGCAGTGGCCGATCATCGATTTGACCGACCCCAGGGCGATATGGGGCAGCACCCGCCGCCGCTCGCCCAGCAGTTGCGACAGGGCTTGAATTTCAGTCTGATCGCCCAGGGGGATGCCAGTGCCGTGCGCCTCGATCAGGCCGAAATCGTGCGGCTCCAGCCCCGCTTGCCGGTAGGCGCGACGCATCGCCAGCAGCTCCCCCTCCAGCCGGGGGGCGGTTAAACCCTTGGCCTTGCCATCGGAGGATTGGCCGACTTCCTTCAAAACGGCGTAAATCCGGTGGCCGGCGCGACGGGCGTCCGCCAGCCGCTTCAACACCAGCACCCCGCCGCCCTCACCGAGCATGGTGCCGTTGGCCCCCGCCGAAAAAGGCCGGATGCAAGCGGTCGGCGACAGCGCGCCCAACATGCAGAAAATCATGAACACCAGCGGTGAGGTCGAGGTATTGATGCCGCCGGTCAGCATCACGTCCACCCGCCCCCGTCGCAATTCCAGCATGGCCGCTTCCACCGCGATCAGCGAGGATGCGCAGGCGGCGTCCACCACGTAATTCGGCCCCATGAAATTCAGCCGGTTGGCGATGCGGCCGGTCATCATATTGGGAACCAAACCGGGGATGTTGTCCACGTCAAAGGGCGGCAACTGTCGCTTGAGCGTTTCCTTCAAACGGCTGGCTTGCTCCGGATCTAAATCAGGCAACAGGGTTCGCAGCAAATGCAGGTGCTGGTCGAGGAAAACCGCGTGCTGCGCGCCGGTCAGATTGGCGCGGTTGGGGTGGGTGCCGTGGCCCAGAATGATGCCGATGCTTTCGGGATCGTAATCGTTTTCCCGCAGGCCGGCGTCGAGCAAGGCCGAGCGCGCCAGCTCCAGCGCGTGAAACTGATCCGGTTCGCCGCCGCCGGTGGAAACTGGAATGATGCCGAAGCGCTGGGGGTTGAAGCGCGACAGCTCGTTGAGAAACCCGCCGCGCTGGGTGTAGAGCCGGGTCGCCTCGCTGCTGGCGGGGTCGAAATAAACCTCGCCACCCCACTCCGGCAGCGGCTCGTCGATGGCGTCCACCTTGTTGAGGATATTGGCCCAATAGCTCGCCACGTCCGGCGCTTTGGGAAACAAGCCCGCCATGCCGACGATGGCGATATCCGTCCGATCCTGCCCGCTCATCATGTCGTCTCGGTCTGTGATTCCGCCGCCGGCTGACCGACCAGCGAACCCTCGGGATAATCGCCGGCGATCAACTCCACCTCATCCGGCGAGCCGCGCAACAATTCGTTGAGGAAAAACTGGCGACCGGCCGCCGCTGGGGTCAGGGCGACGCCGCGCGCCGCGAACTGGCGGCGGATTTCGGGCGTCACCATGCCGGTGCTGTGCCGGGTCGCCTCCCAAGGCCCCCAGTTGAAGGCCGCGATCTTGATCCGCTCGCCCCAGCGAGCACGCAGCAGCCACGCCAGCCGGTTGACGGTTTCATTGGCGACCGCGTAATCCGCTTGCCCGCGATTGCCCCAGCGGCCGGCCACCGAAGTGAACAAGCCGAGGAAGCGCAAGGTGTCGGGGCGCAGATGGCGGGCGAGCAGAAAGGCGCTGTCGGCCTTGGCGGCCAACACCCGCGCCACGCTGTCGGTGGTTTTGTCTCGCACCAACCGATCTTCCAGCACGCCCGCGCCGTGCACCACCGCGTCGATCCGGCCGAATCGTCGATAGAGGCCATCCAACAAAGCGGTGACCTCCGCCTCGTCGCTCATGTCCGCCGTCCGATATTCAACCCGCGCGCCGGCCTGAGTCAGCTCAGCCAGCGTGGCGCGTATTTCGCGGGCGTGCAACACGGCCTGAATTTGTCGTTCGATGGCGGCGGGACGTGTTTGACCTTGCGCCGAGCGGATGAAATGCTGGCGCAGCGCGGCGGTATCCAGCCCGCGCAAGGCATCCGATTCGGCCTCCGGCAAGGGGCTGCGGCCGACCAAAACCATGGTGGGACGATACGGGGCCAGTTCGTACAACACTTCGGCGGTGATGCCCCGCGCGCCGCCGGTCGCCAGAATCACCCAATCGGCGGTGGGTTGCAGCCGGATCGGCGCGGTCGCAGGGAGCGGCGCGGCCACGGTATCGAACGCGGTTCGCACCCCGCCGGGATAGCCGATTTCGCGTCGCCCGCCCGGCCAGAGCAACTCCTGAAACAAGGCACCCGCCAGCGCTTCGGGTTGCTGGCTCACGTCCAGATCGATCGCCTTGCCGCAAAAACCCGCCGAATCTCCCGTCGGATTCCATTCGATATTCAAGGTTTTGGTCAGTCCGACCAAGCCCGCCGCCGCCGGGAATCTGTTCGGCTGACCGGCGGCGCAATCGCGACCGAAGCGGCCGCCCATGCCGCTCGCGGTCAACAGGCGACCTTGCGCGCTCAATTCCGCGCACAGCAACCGCAGCAAGGGAAACAGCGCGATCACATCCCGATCGAGCCGTTCCCGCCACTCGGCAAAGGCGGTATTAGCCGTCAGCGGCGGCTGGCTCAGGGGCGATAAATGGAGGATGGCGCGCACGCTGAGGCTGCTGTCGCGCCGGCCCAACCAAGACTGCAAATGCGCCTGGTCTTGCAACACCTCATCCGGCAGAAACAACGGTTGCGCGCCGGCTTGGCGCAAGCGCTGGCTCACCAGATCGGCGACGCCTAACTCATCGGAGGTCAGCAGATACAACCCCGGCGGCAACGTGGGCGTCGCGATAGCGGGTAACGGCTCGGTTTGCGCCTGAAGGACATGCCGGGACAGAGCGGCGCTGGCGGTGGCATCTGTCCCGGCTCGTTCAAAAGGGCGCGCGTTCTCCCGCACCGGCGCTTGGCCCGACGGTTTGGGCTGACGGTCGAGCCACGCTCGCACGAAATCGAGAATCTGCTGGAAGGTCGGCAACCGGGCCACCTGCTCCATCTCACCGCGCAAATCCTGCGCGAACGGCTCCGGCAGCGAGCGTCGGAACAAGCCGAGGATTTCGACGCGCTTGATGGAGTCGATGCCCAAATCCGCTTCGATGTCCTGATCGAGCGCCACCATGTCTTCAGGATAGCCGGTGCGCTCGCTGACGATTTTCAGCAACAGCGGTTTGAGATCGGGAATCGCTGCCGAACTTGCCACGGGCGCGGGCGGCGGCGCGCTCGGCACGGCCGGCTTCGCGCTGGCGGGCGCGGCGGCGACCGGTGGCGAAACCGGAGGTGCGGCCACCGGCGCGGGCGGCGGCGCGGACGCCAAAACGGGTTGGGGGCTTGACAGCGTTTGTGGCGAAACTGGCGCGCTCAGTACAAACTGCGGGATTTCGCCCTCGCCGTTGCTGGCCGTGAAATAGGCCAGCATCACCCGCTCCTGAACTTGGAGAAACTGGCGCATGGTGTCCTGATACGCCGCCATCGCCTGATCCATCGCCCACGCGCCGGAACCCGACGATGGCACGGGTAAAGGATTGATAAGTGTTTGATTCGGGGGTGACATGGCCGCTCCCACGAGGTTTGAGGAAGAAATAAATGCCGCTGGCGCCGGGTCAGTCGAACCTGGCTCAGATCGGTTCTCGTCTTGCGGTTCGGCCGCCGGCGCCGGCGCGCGGCCCGTCCTGGCCGGTTCGTCGGAGCGGCGCGCGAAGCCGCCGCTCACCCACCAAATTCGCGACGAAAGCGGCGTTGGCCGGGTCGTCTCCGCCAGGTGCGCCCAATCCAGTTTGGCGACCGTGCGTCCGTCGAACAACCGTTCGGCATTGAAGCCCGCCCCTTGTGACCACAGCGCCGCCAAAGCGTGCAACAAGCCGTTGATCCCACCGCCCGCCCCATCGGTCGCTACCGCCAGATGGGGTCGCGCGCCGAGAATCTGGCGGGTCAGCCGGGCCAGCACTTCCTTGGGGCCAACCTCCAGAAACACCCGCGCGCCGGCTTGATACATTCCTTCAATCTCGTCCATGAAGCGCACCGGCGCGGTCAAGTGCTCGCTCAAACGGTGGCGGATACGGTCGGGCTCAGTCGGATACGGCGCGGCGTCGGCATTGCCGTAGACGGTCAATTCGGGCGGGTAAAATTCCACCGCCGCCATGAACTCCGCCAGCCGTTCTCGCGCCGGAGCCACCAGCGGCGAGTGAAAAGCCGCCGCAACCGACAACGGCGCGGTGCTGATCCTTTGCGACTCCAGGCGTTGCCGGGCATTTTCCAAATCCGCCGGACAACCGGACAGCACCAACTGTTTGGGGCCGTTATGGTTGGCGCAAGTAATGCCGGCTAGACCGTCCAGCACGGCTTCGACACTGTTGCGATCCGCCGCCACCGCCAGCATGGTTCCCAACTCACCGCCGGCGGCCGCTTCGACGATGAAACGACCGCGCGCTTCCGACAGTTCCAGCAAGGTTTCCAGGGGCCACACGCCGGCGGCGTGAAGCGCGACATATTCACCGTAACTATGCCCCGCCGCCAGTTCCGGCCGCAGCTCCAACCGCTTGAGCCACGCCCACAAGCCGGCCGCGACCGCGCCCAAACTGGGCTGGGCCACTTCGGTCCGGGTCAGATTAGCCCGGTGCGTATTGGCCTCATCCTCAATAAAACGTCGGGGCGGATCGATCAAGCCGCTGAGTGGTGTCGGCAGCGTTCGACGGCCGGTCGGAGTCTTGGCGAACACGGCGTCGGCTCGCTCCAAACCCGTTTGGAATTCAGGCAGAAAAACGCCCAACTCTCGCAGCATCCCCGGATATTGGCTGCCCTGTCCGGGAAACAACAGCGCCAGTTTCGCGCCCGGCTCGCACAACAGGGGGGTTTCGGTGTAATAAACACCTTTGACCGCAATCTGGCCGTCAGGCAATGCCGCCAGCGCCGCGTCCAGCCGTTCCGCCAACTGCGGGAGAGACTCAGCGATGATAGCCAGGGCCTCGCCTTCAGGTTTCAGATCGCACGCCAGCGTATAAGCCAAATCCGCCAGTGACGGTTGCGCGCCCGCCGCCAGCGCCTCTCGCAACCGCTGCAATTGCTCGCGCAAACCGGCGCGATCCGCTGCCCGCCAGACCAGTAATTCCACGGGCCATTCAGCGGAGGTTGCGACCGCTCGAACGGACTCATACGCTTCCAGCGCCGCATGAAAATTGATGCCGCCGAACCCGAAGGAACTGACCGCAGCGCGGCGGGGATGTTCGAACGGGCGAACCCAAGGCCGCGGCTGCGGACAAAGCATCAAAGGGCTGGTCGGGTCGCGCAACAGCGGCAAAGGCTGCTTGACCCCGACATGCGGCGGCAAAACCCGCTGATGCAAGGCCAGCGCGGCCTTGACCAAACCGGCGGCACCCGCCGCGCCCTTGGTGTGACCGATCAACGTTTTGACCGATCCCACCGCGCAACTGGCCGGCGCCGCTGCCGCCTCACTCAACAGCGTCGACAGGGTTTCCAGTTCGGCGCGGTCGCCGGCTACCGTGCCGGTACCATGCGCCTCCCAACAACCTACCGTCGCGGGCGAATAACCCGCTTCTTGGTAAGCCCGCCGCAAGGCGCGCAATTGCCCTTCCGGGCGTGGCGCGGTCAAACCCTTGGCGCGACCGTCGCTGGAACCGCCCATGCCCTTGATGACCGCGTAAATCCGGTCGCCGTCCCGCTCGGCGTCGGCCAGCCGCTTGAGCGCCACCGCCGCCAGCCCTTCGGAAATGGCGATGCCGTCCGATTGCTCGTCGAAGGTCTGGCAACAACCGCGCGGGGATAAAGCTTGGGTCTTGGCGAAACACAGATACATGAACGGCGACTGCATGACATCGATGCCGCCGGCCAGCGCCAGGTCGCACTTGCCCAAGCGCAGTTCGTTCACGGCCTGATAGATCGCCGCCAGCGACGACGCGCACGCGGCATCCACCGTGCCGTTGATCCCGCCGAAATCGAAGCGGTTGGCGACCCGTCCGGCCGCCACGTTGAGCAGCAGGCCGGGGAAAGAATCCTCGGTCCATCCCGGCAAGTCCGCCCGGCCTGCCGCCGCCTGCCTCGCGTCGCCGGCGAGGCGCGGCAGTTCCGAGCGCACGCCGTAACCCAATGAAAAATCACCCAATCCACCAGTCGCGCCCAGCAGCACCGCCACTCGCTCCCGATCCAAGCGGCTCAGCTCGATCCCGGCATCGTCGAGCGTTTGGCGGATCAATTCCAGGGTCAGCAACTGCAAGGGATCGACGGATTTGAGGGCTACCGGCGGCAGCCCGTAGCGGCCGGGATCAAAAGGGATTTCGCCGATGAACCCGCCCCAGCGCGAATAAATTTTATCCGGCGCTTTCGGATCGGGATCGTAATAAAGCCGCCAATCCCAGCGCTCCGGCGGAATCTCGCGGATGCTGTTGGTCCCGTTGAGGATATTGCTCCAGTAGGCGCGCACATCCCGCGCGCCGGGCAGCAATACGCCCATTCCAATAATGGCGACATCGGCGGGACCCGGCGCGGGTCGCGGGCTACTCGGGTCGGTCATCAGAAATCTTCAAGCCTTGGGAACCGAACCGTTGGCGCCATCAGCCAGCATGGCTTGGCGAATTTGGTCGATCCGCTCCAATTCCTTGAGCGTTTCGGTCAGAGTGGCTTCCATCCAGTCGGCGCGGTGGCGGAGCTGCTGGCAGTAGCGGGTGACTTCTTCCAGCGTGCTGGAGGTCGCCCATTCCTCGCGCCGCTGCAACTGGCCGAAACCGTATTCGACGCCGCCGGTCGGTTCGGGCGCGAGGCTGGGTCCGCCGCCGCCAGCCTGACCGCGCCGGTTCTGCTGCAACCAATCCAGCAAGACCTCTCGAAGCTCTGGATTCTCCAGCAAGCGCTTCAAAAGTGGAATTTTGCCGAACGGATCTGGCTTCGAATTCGCCGCGCCACCGGCCTCGCGGTCGTGTGCCACGGATTTCTTGGGCTTGAAGTGGTGTGCTTGTTCCAACGAGTCTTCCTCACGTTCCGCCATGCGTCGTTAGCCCGACAAGGTTCAATCCAAAAAATCCATGTACCATTCACCGCTCGCCGGCGGTGACGGTTTCGAATCGACCGACCGGGCCGTCAAATCAGGCCGGCTTGTCGCGCCCGGTTTGGCCGTTTCAGCGTGGCCAGACACCTGCTTTAAAATCTGCTGCTGCACCGCCAGCAGCTCCTCACTCAGGCGCTGGGCGCGCCGCGCCAACTCCGGCAGCCCTAGGTCTTCCATTCGCTCGGGTGCGGCATCGGCTTCGACCGCCAACAGGTTACCCTCGATAATCCCGCGCTCCGCGGGAAAATCCAGCACCGCTCCCTTGCCAGCGAGCGGCTGTTGTTCCCTGGCGCGCTCCAAAAGCGCCACGGCCCGCGTGATATTGACCCCGGCGATCATCCGCCCGCCCGGTTCGCTCTCGGTCAAGTACGCCAGGATGGCGCGGGCGCGCTGGGCCTGCTGGCCGTTGGCCGCCGCGCCGCGCCGCTTGAGAAATTGCAGCAATTTACCCAGACGGTCTTCCCGAATAGGGGTTCCGGCAACGAACCGGGCATCCGAGCCTTCCTGGGTTAAAAAGGCCGCAACCCGCGACAGCAATCCACCGCTCGCTGCTTGGCCTTCGTTTCCCACCGCCTTACCGCCCGCGCTCGCCGCCCGTCGGTGGATGGGAACCGGCAGACGCTCCGAGCTGCTGGTAGCGCGTTCCCATTCGCTTTCCGCGCGGGAATCCTCCACCGCCGTCACGGCGGTTTGTTGGTAGCGTTCCCGCAGCGCGCGCAGCCGGGCGCGCCGGATGTCCACATCGTTTCCATCATTCATCTCATCGATCACCTTGCAAGGTCTGTGCAGCCAATCCGTCACTCGTAACCCACTTCCAAAGCCAGTTCAATCACCCGCGGATGAAAGCCCCGACCGTCGGTACGCCACGGTAAGGGGCCATCCAGGCTGTAGCGGCTCACGCGCGTGGGCCGGATGCGCGCGTCCAACAGAAAATTGATGTCGTTGCCCAGGCGCGCCGTCGCCGGCCCCACGCAGGCGAACGGGGAAAGTTCTGGTTGCTTCATCGCCGCCAAATCCGCCGGCGTGCAGGAAAGACCCAGCCAACCGCACAAGTGGCCCAACGAACCATCGAGGTCGGTAATGAAATCCTCCCCCCGAACCCGCATCCAGTTTTCGGGCGATACCCCTTCCAGAAACGTCATGATCGACCTATTGGATTCGTACCAAAAAACTTGCGGGTCCAATTCGGGAA
The DNA here is from genome assembly GCA_016713505.1 of Candidatus Competibacteraceae bacterium. Lineage (NCBI taxonomy): Bacteria > Pseudomonadati > Pseudomonadota > Gammaproteobacteria > Candidatus Competibacteraceae > Candidatus Competibacteraceae bacterium. The sequence continues at coordinate 1,225,533 of JADJPA010000001.1, forward strand.
TCCGACCGGAATAATCGATCGAATTCAACAGCAATAACATCATCTTGCCCGTATGCAGCTTGAACAGCGATTCGGCCTGACCGCGCGGATGCCGCAACAGGTGAATGAAGCGAGCATCGGGAAAAGTATCGAGCAACCGTTTCAAATAAAGCGGCTTGCGCGTGTAGCCTGGACTCTTTTCCACCGGCCGCAAGGGATGCAGCCGGGCGGCCAATTCCTGATAAACCTCGCCGGTGGTTTTATCCGCCCGTGTCCTGATCCAGCGATAAGCCATGGCGATGCTGTCGATGCTTTGTTCGCCGGCGTACAGTTGCGCGACCGCGCGCAGCAGGCCATGCCGCATCATCGGCCAATAAATCGATTTTCGGCTGCCGTCGCTATCGCCGCCCCGCCAAAAATCCTTCATGGTTCCCGCCATGAACAAATTCAATTCCGGCAGGCCATACAATTGCGGGTGCTGGCCTAAAATCGCGCAGATCAGCGAAGTAAAAGATCGAGACGGCGCCAGCAAGAATACGGGAGCCGCCGCGTTATGGCGGGCGACATTCATTGGTCTCGACCCTGCCCTAAGGCTATCGGAACTCCGCAAAGGCCGGCGCTCACGCCGCGCCCTCCTCCGGCAAGGCCGGCCGCAATCCCTCGACGAAAGGCACCTCAAAACATTTCGGGTGCATGATCGGACCGTGGCCAAAATAGCCGTCTTCGCCGAACAGTTCGCCGTGATCGGCGGTCACGATAAAATAGGTATTGGCGGGACATTTGCGATAAAGCTCGCCGAGCAGGCCATCCACATACTCCACGCAGCGCATCTGTTGTTGGTGCAGCCGCTGCATTTCCTCAGCCGGGAAAAACTGGTCGCGAATCGAAGCGGGTTCTTGGCCGGAGTCCGGCATATTTTTCAGCACGCCATGAACCCCGGAGATATGCGGCAAATCGTCACCGACCAGCATATAGGGGTAATGAGTTTCCCCGAGGTTCAAAAAATAAAATCGCGGCTGCGAATCCGGAAACGCTATGTCGCGCACCATGCCGGCAAAATCATTGTGATGGTCCATCAAGCGATAATCGTCGAAAAAGCGACTCATTCCAGAATGGGGGTTGAGCACCGGCAAGGATACCCGTCCGATGGTCCGATAGCCGTGATCCTTGAGAATTTTCGGCAGCGACAATTCCGGAATGAAGGTTTTGAAGGAGAGCCCGGCGACATCCAACCGTTCCACCCACTTTTTGAACTCGCCTTTATACACTTCGGACGCAAAAACCCCGCGCGGGCTGGTATGGGGCAATAAACCCATCAGCATGGCGTAATGGGACGGCGAAGTCCACGACGCATAACTGAAACGGCGCTCGACCGCGCCAAGCCGGTCGATATTGGGGGTTTCCGCCATGGAATAACTGTCGTAACGACAGCTGTCCATAATCAGATAAATTAGATGATTCATCAACTTATCTCGCGGCGAAAAAGCTAGCGGCGGTTGCGGCGACGCGCGCGCGCTTCGCGCAAACGCTCGGTTTGATCGGACAGGACATTGCCCAGCGACGGTTGGTAGGTACCGGCCAAACTCTCCCAATCATCGTCCTGGGAATCGTCCGCCTCATCGACCAGCTCGGAAAATTGCTGGGCCAGTTCGGGGATTCCCAGCACGGTCGCCCGATACTCCTCGACCGCAATCCGAAACTGCCCGCGCTGGTAATAAATATCTCCGAGTAATTTATGAATCAATCCCGCGTTTTGCTTGTTGAGCGGCAACTGTTTGAGAGCAGATTCCGCCTTATCGAATTTGCCGGCGCCAATCAAGGCTTCGACCAAATAAATTTGCACCATCGAACGGCTGGGTTGCAGCTGGAGCAAAACACCAAATACCTTTTCAGCAACCTCATACAGTTTCAGCTCAACCGCCAGCAAGCCGAGTTTCAAATAAACCGAAGCATTCTTTTCCGGCAATTTTTCCATGGCTACATTCAATGCATCAGCCGCTTTGTCTTTCTCATCGCGGCGGGCGTACAGCCGAGCCAAATGAAAATAAGCCTTGGCTTGACTCGGGTCGATTTCCAAAACCGTTTGGATTTCCCCGATGGCTTTTTCAAGGTTTCCTTGTTCGGTGTAAACCTTGGCGCTTAAGATTCGAGGTGTCAGCAACTGGGGATTATAGCGCAGCGCTTCTCGAAGTTTGGCGAGCGCTTCATCGTACTGCTTTCTGGAAAGCGCTATCTCCGCCAGACCCAATAAAGCCCGATGGGATCTCGCATCCAAATCCAAGACCGCCTTAAACATGCTCTCGGCGTCCTCGAAATTTTCTTGGCGCAGAAGAACCAGCCCTTCAAGCATATAAGGCTTGGGTTGCAATGGATCGAGCGCCTTGGCTTGTCTAAATTGAATTAACGCTTCCTCAAAACGCTCCTGCCTGAAAAACACCAAGCCCATTCCCAGCAAGGCACTGACGGATTTTGGATCGTTTTCCAAAATAAGTTGAAACTCAAGCAAAGCTTCTTCATAGTGCTTTTTTCGAAGCAACGCCTTGGCTTTCTTGAGATGTTCCCGCCCGTCGACAGCCAATCGCTTGACCACTGGTTTCCACTCATCGCGTTGTTTCATTTCAATCATTACCCTACGGTTGCCGAATTAAAATACCAGGCGGTTGCTTTTCTTAAAACCATAAACTCAGCACTCAAATTTTCAGCTAAAATGTGTGGTTGGAGTTCGCGCCATCCACTGGTGCACCCACTAAAACTCAGACGCATCCGGCGTTCTCAAAAACAGGTTCAAACAACTGTGGAAATTCAATAAACAGGACTCTGTTGTTTCGAGTCAATCGCTAAAAAGCCAACTTGCGCGATAATCCATCGTTCAGTTACAATTCCGGCATCATGGTATAATTGTTAGAGAGCCATCTTAAATGAGCAACGACCAACAAGCAATTCTTGCAAAAGTGATCCACATTCTCAATGAAATGACGAATGACTGGGAAATAGATTATGACGGTGAAATCGACGAAAACGTCCGGCTCATAGAAGATTTGTGCTTTGCCTCCATCGATATCGTTCAGTTTGTCGTCGCGGTCGAAGAAGCCTTTCAAAGACGAAATTTACCGTTTGAAAAACTCCTGCTCAAAGAGGGTCGCTACGTGGACGAATTGTACGTTCATGAAGTCGTTCAATTTCTCAAAGAGAACCTGTAGTTTGACGGGTGATTTCCGCGTTGTTTCAGCCGCATCGAGCTTTCATCGACTCCCATGAACAGCACCACTTATGAAGCATTCAGCACGCTTCCACAGTATGTCGAAGCGAATGAAAAATTCCTCGAACGACAATCTCTCGGTCACCTGACCCGCATTCTGGAGCTGGCTTGCGGCAACGGCGCGGTCAGCGAGTTGCTAATCAAGGCGGCACCCCAGGCGGATTTGAACGGCCTGGATCAGGACCCGGTGCAAATCGAGCTGGCGACCCGCCGGTTCGAGCAACTCGGTTATCGGGTCGGCCGCTCCGCGCCAACCGGCGCCCGCTCCGCCGCTGGCAAGCCTGTCGTGGCCTTCGCCGTGTCGCCCGCCGACGAGCCGCCTTTTCCAGAAGCAGCGTTCGACTGCGTGGTGATCGCCAACGCCATTCACATGCTGCCCGACAAGGAAAAACTGGTTGCCGCCGCCTGGCGCGTTCTCAAACCCGGCGGCTTGTTCGGCTTCAATTCAGCATTCTATGCAGGAACCTTTCCAGAAGGCACCCATCAATTTTATGTCGACTGGCTCAACGAGGCCGTCCGCCATATCCAAACCGTCAGCGACCGACTGCAAGCCGAAGGACAGCCGCCGATCCGGCGAGTTCGCGACAAAAACCGCAAGGCGTTCCGCAACCGTTGGTACAGCACGGCGGAATGGGTCGCGCTGCTGGAGCGGCAAGGTTTTCAAGTCAACGATTTAAATGAACGGGTCGTCATGCTGGACGGCCATTGCTTTGCGGCCATCGGAGCCTACGCTGGATTCGCTGAAGTACTGCTGAACGGTTATCCCGTCGAAATGGCCGCTACCGCCTTGCAAAAAACGGCCCATCCGACGCTCGCCGCCACCGGCGCCTCCGCCGTGCCACGTAACTGGCTGGAGCTGTGGGCGATCAAAAAATAACTATTAAATAATAGTTTAAATTCTTCAGGACAAGCTCATGCCGATTTCATCGCCCGCCGAATCCGCCAACCAGCCATTGCGGGCTGCCGTCGCCATCGTCACCGGCGGCGCCAGCGGCATCGGTCGCGCCACCTGTCAGGCGCTCGCCCGCGTCGGGGCGCGCGTGGTCGTGGCCGACCTCGCTCAAACTCAAATCGATGTCGTGCTGGCTGACTTGAAAGCGGAACCGCGGGGCGATCATCTGGGACTGGCGGTGGATGTCCGCTCCGAAGCCGACATCCAGCGGCTGGTCGAGCAAACCCTGGACCGCTTCGGGCGCATCGACATCCTGGTCGCTTGCGCCGGCATCCTGCGCGGCGACGGCGGCACCCTCAAACCGCTGGCCCAACTCGCCACCCCGGAATGGGATCAGGTCATCGACACCAACCTGCGCGGCCTGTTTCTTTGCAACCGCGCCGTCCTGCCCGCCATGATCCGCCAGCGGCGCGGCGACATCATCAACCTCTCCTCGGTCTCCGGCCGTCAGGGCCGCGCCCACGACGCCCCCTATTGCGCCTCCAAGTTCGGCGTCATCGGCCTCTCCGAATCCCTCGCCGCCGAGGTCCAACAGTTCGGCGTCCGCGTCCAAACCGTCTTGCCCGACGCCGTTAATACCGCCTTCTGGCAACAGAACGGCCCGGTGCCGATGCCGCCGCATTCCTTGCCGCCGGAACGGGTGGCGGACTTGATCCTCTTCATGCTGGCCTTACCGCCCGACACCCAGATTCTCGCTCCCGTCATCGCTCCGTTGCAGGTGCGCCGGCGCGGCGTGGGCAAGGCGGCGAAAAACGATCCCGCCGGTTGAAGCGGTCGATCCGCCGTGCCGAATTTCGCTTTACGAGAAGCGCTGCGCGACCGGGTGGCCATCGTCACCGGCGGCGTCAGCGGCATCGGTTTGGCGGTCGCTCACGCCCTGGCTGACGCCGGAGCCCGCGTCGTGGTAACGGGCAAGAACCAGAGCCGGACCGAGGCCGTGGCGCGGGAACTGGCGCGCGCGCCGCGGGGCGATCATCTGGGACTGGCGGTGGATGTCCGCTCCGAAGCCGACATCCAGCGGCTGGTCGAGCAAACCCTGGACCGCTTCGGGCGCATCGACATCCTGGTCGCTTGCGCCGGCATCCTGCGCGGCGACGGCGGCACCCTCAAACCGCTGGCCCAACTCGCCACCCCGGAATGGGATCAGGTCATCGACACCAACCTGCGCGGCCTGTTTCTGTGCAACCGCGCCGTCCTGCCCGCCATGATCCGCCAGCGGCGCGGCGACATCATCAACCTCTCCTCGGTCTCCGGCCGTCAGGGCCGCGCCCACGACGCCCCCTATTGCGCCTCCAAGTTCGGCGTCATCGGCCTCTCCGAATCCCTCGCCGCCGAGGTCCAACAGTTCGGCGTCCGCGTCCAAACCGTCTTGCCGGGCGCGGTGGCCACGCCGATCTGGCGGCAAAACCATCCCATCCCGGCGCCGGCCAACGCCCTGCCGCCGGAACGGGTGGCGGACTTGATCCTCTTCATGCTGGCCCTGCCGCCCGATAGCCAACTGCTCGCCCCCCTGATCGTCCCGTTTCCAGCTTCCAAACTCTGATTGACATCGCCCCGGCAACCTTGAATAATCGCGGCCCCTACCGGCTTCAAACCCACCCGTCTTTGGAAGGTGACCCCATGCTCGAACCTCAAGCCGCCACCCCATAACGCCTTCCGAGCGGTCCTCGGCAGGCACCCGTTGTCTTCCGAGCCGGTTTCCCGCATCAGAAAAACCCTGGATGACAACCCGTCATCCAGGGTTTTTTGTTGGGACGCTCGATTGAGCACCTTCATTGCAGCGAGTAGCCATCATGCCTATCCAACGGATCATCACCAAGGCCAAGGCACCAGTCAAAATCTACACCGACGACGTGGACCCGCAAGCCTTGACGCAGTTGACCAACATCGCGCAACTGCCGTTCATCCACAGCCATGTGGCGGCGATGCCGGACGTTCATGTCGGCATCGGCGCGACCGTGGGCGCCGTCATCCCCACCAAGGGCGCCATCATCCCGGCGGCGGTCGGAGTCGATATCGGCTGCGGGATGAACGCGGTCCGGCTCAGCCTCAAGGCCAGTCAGTTGCCGGATAACTTGAAGCCGGTGCGCGCGGCCATCGAAGCGGCGGTGCCGGTCGGCTTCGCCATGCACGCCGACAAGCCCGGCGTGCCGGCCTCGGCGGTGCGCGCCCTGGACGGCGGTTTGGACCGCATCGTCGGCAAGCACCCCGCCATTCTCAAGATGCAGAAAAACGTCGAACGGATTTGGGCGCAACAGTTGGGAACGCTGGGCGGCGGCAACCATTTCATCGAGCTGTGCTTGGACGAAAATCAGGACGTGTGGGTGATGCTGCACTCCGGCAGCCGCGGCATCGGCAACATCATCGGACGCTATTTCATCGATCTGGCGCGCAAGGACATGGGCCAGCATATCGCTAGCCTGCCCGACCGCGATCTGGCTTATTTGCAAGAAGGCGCGGCGCATTTCGATGATTACGTGACAGCGGTGCAGTGGGCGCAGGACTACGCCATGACCAACCGCCGCGAGATGATGCGGTTGATCCTGGACGTTCTGAGCCGACAGCTGACGCCGTTCACCCCGACCAAGGAAGCGATCAACTGCCACCACAACTACGTGGCGGTGGAGCGGCACTTCGGGGAGAACGTGTTTGTCACCCGCAAGGGAGCCATCCGCGCCGGCGAAGGCGATCTGGGCATCATCCCCGGCAGCATGGGCGCGAAATCCTACATCGTGCGCGGCAAGGGCGAACCGCAATCGTTCTGCTCCTGCTCGCACGGCGCGGGCCGGCGCTTGAGCCGGGGTAAGGCCAAGAAGGCTTTCGATCCGCAGGACTTGATCGCGCAAACCGCCGGGGTGGAATGCCGCAAGGACGCGGGCGTGCTCGATGAAATTCCGGCCGCTTACAAGGACATCGACCAAGTGATGGCCCATCAGGCGGATTTGGTCGAGGTGGTTCACACCCTCAAACAAGTGGTCTGCGTGAAGGGCTAGCCCGCTCGATCCACCACTCATGACACCCCTCCCCGCCGGCTGGCGGCCGGAGGGCTTACTTGGAGACTCTCGCCATGCGCAAACGCCGCAACCCCGTCGCCACCGCGCCGATCCTGCGCAAAGGCGGCGCGCATCAACAAGCTCGTTCGGCGGATCGCACCAAGCTCCGCGTCCAACTCAAACGGGAGGCCTCGGAATGGCGCCCATCGCCGTAAACGGGGACCGTTGACCTTCGGCCGCGGCGCTCACCAGCGCAACAACACCCACGCCGGAATCAACATCCCGTCCTCAAGCTCGCTGTAGCGGGTTTCATAATTGCCGTCCCCGTCGGTATCCACCAGATAATAAGGCACTCCCCTGGCCGGCACGATCTTGACCATATAGAGAATGCCTCCGGCCCGATATTCCTCAATGCTCCCTCGGTCACCGCGCTGGCGAATGGTGACTTCGGGTGTGGGTCCGTTCGATTCCCGGCCAGTCTCGGGAGGCCCGTCGGGGATAGGTTCCAGTCTGGCTGGATCGGGCCGGTCTTGAGCCCAACTCAGACTCGCCAGCAGCAGTAGAAACAACGACAACCGCGAACGCATGGTCAATCCCTCATAGTGGCTGACCGGGCAATCCGGTCGCTCCGGTCGAGTGGAATCGCGCGGACCCATCATTTCTCAGCGCCGGATGTTTGTCCAGCCGCCGGAGTAACCCGTCTTTTCGAATTTGCATTTTTAAAAACCCTCTCATCCGCTCTCTCCAAACCGTTTGCTCGGTCAGGGATAAAATTTCAAACCAAAGGTAGCCTATTTCGGAAAAAAGGTGTAATATTTTTGAAATTAATTAACCTATATAGCATTATTTTTATATTCTCAATAATATACATTTATTATATATTAACCGATTAATTCGCTTTAATGTATTATAAATGTTATACTTGGAAAAGCCGAGAGTTCAGACGAAGCATCGGTTTGCTTTTCATGCTTGAAGCGGGGTAACAATGCACGCGAGTCTGTTTTTCAACGATGACCCATGCTTTTTTGCAATGGCGGACCTGCGCGCGATCGCGCGCGATGGGATGCGATCCTCTTCGTTGATCCGCCGCGCGGGGCGCGGTGAAATGAGCGCTAGCGAGGCGCTGCACATTGGGTTCTGGCCGTTCGTACGCGAGTTTGAAATCGCCATCGACAAGCAACGGTTACCGCGAGATCCGCTGAAGCAGCGGTTTTGTGGCGCCGGTCGGGAGCGGGTCAATCAAACCTTCACCGAATTGGCTAGGGCGGTGGCGATCATGAAACAAGAAGAGGGCTCACATGCCAGCCATTGGAAGAAAGACGCCCAATGCCTGGGCCTGTCGGACCTTGACGGTCCCCTGCTTCCCAGCGTTCAAACCCTGATCGAATCGTCCTATTCCAAGGATCTGCCGCGTTTTTTCTCGGTGCTTGCGGGCACCGAATTCGTGGCGGAGGAGCTGTCGGCCTTTTTAACCAGCCAGCCTGCTTTTTTGGAGCGCTTTTCCCGCAAGCGTTGGATCTGGGGGGAGGTGCACCTCATCCCGCATGATGACGGCCCCTCTCATCTGGAAATCGATCTGGATTTGGCGCGGGCTTATTCAGCGGATGACGGCACGGCCAAGACGCGCATCGAAACGATGGTGGTCGAAACGATCATGCTGTTCGACCGATGCGCCCGCGAAATTGAAGAGGTGCTGGCTTCCAGGGATTATGCAGCTTAACCGCAGCGCTATCGAATCGTGGTCGCACTGCTTGGTCGGTCCACCTCAATGCGCCTCATCCCAATTGGCGCCGGTCCCGATTTCCACGTCCAGCGGAACGCGTAGTTCCGCCGCCGCGACCATCGCCGCCCGAATCCGCTCGGCGGCCTCGGTCGCGGCGCTGTCCCGCACTTCGAACACCAACTCGTCGTGGACTTGCATCAGCATCCGCGCCGGAAAATTCGATTCTTGCAACCAGCGATCCACCGCCAGCATCGCCCGCTTGATGATGTCGGCGGCGGTGCCTTGCATCGGGGCGTTGATGGCGGCCCGTTCCGCCGCCTGGCGCAATTGGGCGTTGCGAGCGCGAAGCTCTGGCGAATACAGCCGACGGCCGAACACGGTTTCCACATAACCCCGGTCGAGGGCCTGGCGGCGGGTGTTTTCCATGTAGGCTTTGACGCCCGGATAGCGGGCGAAGTAACGGTTCACGTAATCCTGAGCGGCGCCGCGTTCGATGCCCAACTGCCGGGCCAGCCCGAACGCCGACATGCCGTAAATCAGGCCGAAATTGATGGCCTTGGCGCTGCGGCGCTGTTCGGCGCTGACCTGCTCCAGCGCCACCCCAAACACTTCGGCGGCGGTGGCGCGATGGATGTCGGCCCCGCTGGCGAACGCGCGCAACAACCCCGCATCGCCGGATAGATGCGCCATGATCCGCAACTCGATTTGCGAATAATCCGCCGCCAGCATCACCCAGCCCGGCGCCGGCACGAAGGCTTGTCGGATGCGCCGCCCCTCCGGGGTGCGGATCGGGATATTCTGCAAATTGGGATCGGACGAAGAAAGGCGGCCAGTGCTGGTCACGGCCTGATGGTAGGAAGTGTGAACCCGGCCGGTGCGCGCTTGAATCTGCTCGGGCAACCGGTCGGTATAGGTTGACTTCAGCTTGCTGAGACCGCGATGCTCCAAGATCACCCTGGGCAGGGAATAATCCAAGGCCAGCTCCTGCAACACCGCCTCGGCGGTGGACGATTGGCCAGTGGCGGTTTTGCGGCCCGCCGGCAACTTCAGACGCTCGAATAAAACGGCTTGCAACTGCTTGGGCGAACCCAGATTGAAGCGGTCGCCGGCCAGTTCGTAAGCCTGTTGCTCCAGTTCCCACAGCCGTTTCGCCAACTCGCCGCTTTGCTGGCGCAAGGCCGTCGCATCCACCCGAACGCCGGTCCGCTCCATGCGCAGCAGCACCTCGATCAGCGGAAGCTCCATCTCCTCATACAAACGCCGCAGCGCCGGTTCCCGTTCCAGTCGCGGCCACAACCGACGATGCAGTCGCAGGGTCACATCGGCGTCCTCGGCGGCGTAGGGGCCGGCTTGCTCCAGCGCCACCTGATTGAAGGTCAACTGCTTCGCGCCCTTCCCCGCCACGTCCTCGAAGCGGATGGTGTGAAGGTGCAAATGCTGCTCCGCCAGCGAATCCATGTCGTGCCGGGCGGTGGAATCCAGCACGTAGGATTCCAGCAAGGTATCGTGACGGATGCCGCGCAGCGTGATGCCGTGATTGGCCAACACGTGCCCGTCGTACTTGAGATGCTGGCCGAGCTTGGGCCGCGCCGGGTCTTCCAGCAGCGGGCGCAACCGCTCCAACACGGCCTCCCGATTCAACTGATCCGGCGCGCCGGGATAGTCGTGGGCCAGCGGCACATAGGCCGCTTCGCCCGCTTTTACCGCGAAGGACACCCCGACGATGCGAGCATCCAGATAATTCAAGCTGGTGGTTTCGGTGTCGAAAGCGAACAGCTCGGCCGCGCTCAGTCGTTCTAGCCAGCTATCGAGCGCGGGTTGATCGAGCACCAGTTGATAAACGGGCGTACCCACCTCATCCACCAGGGTTTCCGGCGCGCTGACGGGCGAGGGCGACTCGCTGAGCGGTGCTGGCGCGACCGAGGAACCGTCCGTTCCGCTCGCCGGCAACTCCCGCAGCCAGGAACGAAACTCATAGCGTTCGTACAAGGCGCGCAGCGCGGCGATATCGGGCGGCGCGGGCCGCAACTCCTCGACAGTAACAGGCAAGGGCACCGCGCAATCCAAGGTCGCCAGCTGTCGGGATAATGCGAGTTGGGGCAATCCTTCCCGCAGCTTGTCGCCGATCTTGCCGGAGATAGCAGCGACATTCGCGACCAAGTGATCCAAGGAACCGTATTTTTGCAACCACTTGGCGGCGGTGACTGGACCCACGCCCGCCACGCCGGGTATGTTGTCGGAGGAATCGCCGACCAGCGCCAGCCAATCCACGATCAGCGCGGGCGGCACGCCAAATTTCTTTTCCACGCCAGCGACATCGGTCACCACGTTTTTCATGGTGTCCAACATCCGCACCTGTTCGCCCACCAACTGCGCCAAGTCCTTGTCGCCGCTGACGATCAGTACCGGCAGTCCCTTAGCGGTCGCCTGACGGGTCAGCGTGCCGATCACGTCGTCGGCTTCGACGCCCGCCACCTGCAACAGCGGCAACCCCAAGGCGCGCACGCAGGCGTGCAGCGGCTCGATCTGCTGGCTCAGTTCCGGGGCCAGCGGTGGACGATGCGCCTTGTAAGCGGCGAATTGTTCGTGACGGAAGGTCTTGCCGGGGGCATCGAACACCACCGCCAGATAGTCGGGCCGGTAGTCGGCCAACAGCCGGCGCAACATGTTCAGCACGCCGTACAGCGCGCCGGTCGGCGCGCCGGCCTTGGTGCTCAACGCCGGCAAGGCGTTGAACGCGCGGTGCAGCCAGGACGAGCCATCGACCAACAGGCAAGGTTTGGGGGCATTCATACGCTCGGCGTCCGACTCATTTGCCCCGCCGGTAAGTTTGCCGGCGCAGCCGGTCGATAGCCTGCAACTGAGCGGTGGCTTCGGCCAGAGTCCTGGCGCATTCCACGTTGAACCAGGAATCCTGACAGGCGCGCCGGGCGGCCTCTTGCGCTTTGATAACGCCCGACTCATCCAGATTGGCGGCGTCTTCGGCATAATCAGCCAAAATCGTGACTATCCGCGGCTGCACTTCCAGCAGACCGCTGGAGACGTAGATGATGTGGGTTTCCTGTTCCGAGAGTTGGATGCGGATCTGGCCGGGTTTCAACCGGGCCAACAACGGGCTGTGTCCCGGCAAGATGCCGACTTCGCCTAATTCCGCCGTTGCCACCACCATCTCGGCCAGCCCGGAAAACAGCTCCTTCTCCGCGCTGACCACATCGACGTGTACCTTGAGTGCCATTTCTCTTAATTCCGTGCGAATCGGTTGGTCGTTCTCAGTTTATGGGGGTTGCTCATGCTCGTCGGAAAACCGTTCCGAAACCGTCGCCGCTATCGACCGTCGCCTACTTGCCTTTGACGCGGCATCGCCAAATCCCTGGAATCCTGGGTTCGCGGCCGAATCGTGCTTGACCGACCCGCCGCGCAGGGCTTTTTGACTAGCTCAATTGACACCTTACCCGAAACCGAGTAACTCCTAAAGTAGTTGAAGTTGCGCTAATCTATTGCTCGGAAAAAATTCGAACTCAATGATCCTTTGAATTTTTCCGTGATGGAACAAGTTCACGACGCGAACCGAGCCGGCAACGTTATCGACCCCTTCGATCGCGCCGAGCGATCCACCATGCGTTCACCCGCCCCGTAGTTAGGATCATGGAACTCTTTACAGGAGACCTAGTTTTGAGGAACCCCGATGACATTTATTAATTTTAGGTTTGTTTTGGGGCGGCTGGCGCGTTGCCTGCTGCTGCTTTTGCTGATCGCCGCCGGATTGGGAGCGTTGCCGGCGCTGGCGGCGAGCGGCCACGTCAGTGAAGCGAATCTGGTTTTACCGGACCTGGACGATGCGGCGCTGGCGGCGTTCTTTGGGGGCACGTCGGGCTGGACGCTGCTGTTTTACGGGCTCTGGATCTGCTTGGGCGGACTGATTTTCGGCGGTGTCATCTACCGCCAGATTCTGGGCCTGCCGGTCCACCGCTCGATGGCGGAGGTCAGCGAGCTGATCTATGAAACCTGCAAGACCTACATGATCACCCAAGGCAAATTCTTGCTGATTTTGGAAGCCTTCACGGCGGTGATCATGATCGGTTACTTCTACTTCGTCCAACGGCTTTCCGTGCCCGAAGTGGGGTTGATTCTGGCGTTTTCCCTGGTCGGCATCGCGGGTTCGTTTCTGGTGGCGTGGTTCGGCATCCGCATCAACACCCTGGCCAACAGCCGCACCGCGTTCGCCTCGCTGGCCGCCAAACCCTTTCCGGTTTACGCCATTCCGATCAAGTCGGGCATCGCCATCGGGATGTTGCTGATCTCGACCGAACTGTTGATCATGCTCGGCATCATGCTGTTCGTGTCGCCGGCGCTGGCGGGCAAATGCTTCATCGGTTTCGCCATCGGCGAGTCGCTGGGCGCGGCGGCGCTGCGCATCGCCGGTGGCATCTTCACCAAGATCGCCGACATCGGCTCGGACTTGATGAAGATCGAATTCGGCATCCAGGAAGACGACGCGCGCAACCCCGGCGTGATCGCCGACTGCGCCGGCGACAACGCCGGCGATTCGGTCGGCCCGACCGCCGACGGCTTCGAAACCTACGGCGTCACCGGCGTGGCGCTGATCAGCTTCATCATGCTGGCGGTGCCGGAACCCGCCGTGCAGGTGCAGTTGCTGGTCTGGCTGTTCGTCATGCGCGTGATGATGATCGTCGCCTCGGGCGTCTCCTACTTCGCCAATGGCCGGCTGGCCGAGCGGCGCTACGCGGACAAGGCGCGTTTCGACTTCGAAGCGCCGCTGACCTCGCTGGTCTGGATCACCTCGGGTGTTTCCCTGGTGCTGACCTTCCTGGTGTCGTATCTGCTGATCGGCCACTTCGTGGTCGCCGGCAAGGTCTACGCGCACCTGTGGTGGCAACTGTCGCTGATCATCACCCTCGGGACGCTAGCGGGGGCCATCATTCCCGAAGTGGTGAAGGTCTTCACCTCGACCAACTCCAAACACGTCCGCGAAGTGGTCACCTCGTCCAAGGCCGGCGGCGCCAGCCTCAACATCCTGTCCGGGATCGTCGCCGGTTACTTCTCGGCCTTCTGGATCGGGGTGATCATCGTCGCGCTGATGGCGGGCGCCTATCTGATGTCGCAGTTCGAACTGACCGCCGTGATCAATCCCGATGCCGCCAAGGCCACCATGATGGCGACGGTCTTCTCGTTCGGGCTGGTCGCTTTCGGCTTTTTGGGCATGGGGCCAGTGACGATTGCGGTGGACAGCTACGGCCCGGTCACCGACAACGCCCAATCGGTGTATGAGCTGTCGACCATCGAACAGATTCCCGACATCGAAGCGGAGATCAAGCGGGATTTTGGCTTCGATCTCAACTTCCGGGCCGCGAAATTTCTGCTGGAAGAGAACGACGGCGCCGGCAATACCTTCAAGGCCACCGCCAAACCGGTGCTGATCGGCACCGCCGTGGTCGGCGCGGCGACGATGGTGTTTTCCATCGTTATGCTGCTGACGGCGGGCCTGACCGAGAATTTGGACAAGCTGTCATTGCTGCATCCGCCGTTCCTGCTGGGCCTGATTTCCGGCGGCGCAACGATCTTCTGGTTCTCCGGGGCCAGCACCCAGGCGGTATCGACCGGCGCTTACCGCGCCGTGGAGTTCATCAGCACCCACATCCGGCTGGATGAGGTGGTGAAGGCGTCGCAGAAAGACAGCAAGAAAGTCGTCGAGATCTGCACGATCTACGCCCAGAAAGGCATGTTTAACATTTTTCTGGCGGTGTTCTTCGGCACTCTGGCTTGCGCCTTCATCGAACCGTTCTTCTTCATCGGCTACCTGATCGCGCTGGCGATCATCGGGCTGTATCAGGCGGTGTTCATGGCCAACGCCGGCGGCGCGTGGGATAACGCCAAGAAGATCGTCGAAACCGAACTGCACGCCAAGGGCACCGACCTGCACAACGCCTCGGTGGTCGGCGATACCGTGGGCGATCCGTTCAAGGACACCGCCTCGGTGGCGATGAACCCGATCATCAAGTTCACCACCCTGTTCGGCCTGCTGGCGGTGGAGATGGCGGTGGGCTTGCACGCGCAGGGCTATCAAGGGCTGGTTTGGCTGCTGGCCGCCGTGTCCCTGGCCATCAATTTGCTCTTCGTGTTCCGCAGCTTCTACGGGATGCGCATCATCACCAAGACCGCTGAACATTAGTGGTTATTGCGCTGCGTCGTGACTATGATGGAACGGAATGGGAGGCGCGTTCCCCTTCGCGCCACGGCGGTGCAGACGAATCCAGAACTCAGTTGCTTCTTTATAAAGGACCGATCACATGTCCATCCATCTCTACTACTCGTTGATTCCAGAGGCGCTGATCGCCTCCATGTTGCCCCCCGAAAAGTTCGGGCAGTATTACGCGACCGGACACAAGTTCAAATCGAAGGGACAGGCTGTTTTCTTCGAAATCGATCCGAACTACCGGCATCCGTACTTCGACATCGACGGCTGCTACAAGCGCTGCGTGAGCAAGGCCGACGGCTCGCCCAAGAACTCCATCTACGTCTCGATGTACCGGGTGACGGAGCATCTGACAGTGAGCGTCTTGGGCAAGATGTATCTGACTACGGCGATGGGTGAGACGCTGGGCTTGAGCCGCGGCGACACGCTACCGAAAGTCGAGCCGGAATTGCACATGTATCAGGATCTCGCGCCCATTAACAGCCTGGTGGTCAGCGTGTTCGATCCGGCCGCCTACTATGCCGATGTGGTCACCAAGCCTTCCAAGTCGTTCCGGTTTCCCGGCATGTGCTTCGTCGAACTGGAATTGGGACCGCTGGCCCGCGATCCTGAGAACGGCAAGGAGGGCGATCTGCCGTATTCCTTCCTGCAACATCTGCGCGAGGCGCTGATGGAACTGGAACCAAAGTCGAAGTGGAACAAACTGGTCCATCGCGTCCACTCACTCGAATTCCCGTTCCGAATGGTCAAGAACGGCTTTTTCGCCGGCATCGGGGAGGAACTTGTCTACTACCCCATGCTCTCGCCCGCCACCCTCAGAAAGGATCACAGCAATTGGTGGCGCTCGGCCAATCTCTAGCAAGGACTCAGCTGTCCTCTCCGGCTGTCGGACTACCCGAACGGCAGTTGCCCTGAAACGGCCGGCGAAGCCCGGCCGTTGGCATTTCCAAACCGCCCGCGAGCATCATGAACGCCAAACCCTATTCCGAAGCCTGCGAGCAGAACAAGGAACCTATTTTGGCCGTGCTACGGCGGTTTTTCATCGAGCCGGGCTTTATTTTGGAAATCGGCGGCGGCACCGGCCAGCACGCGGTTCATTTCGCCCGCGCGCTGCCCGATCTCGACTGGCAAACCACCGATCTAGCCGGCGCTCTACCCGGCATACAGTTTTGGTTCGACGAAGCCGGCTTGCCCAATCTGCGCCCGCCGCTGGAACTCGATGTCTGCCGCGAGCCTTGGCCGGTGGCGCGCGCCGATGGCGTGTTTTCGGCCAACACCGCTCACATCATGGCCTGGAGCATGGTGGAGTGCCTGTTTCGCGGCGTCGGCCGACTGTTGAAACCTGGCTGCCCCTTCTGCCTGTACGGGCCTTTCAACTACGGCGGTCAGTACACCAGCGTCAGCAACGCCCAATTTGACCAGTGGTTGCGGGCGCGCGATCCGGAAAGCGGCGTGCGCGATTTCGACGACCTCAACCGGTTGGCGGACGCAGAGGGATTGCGGCTGCTGGCCGACTGTCCGATGCCGGTCAACAATCGAACCTTGGTATGGGTTCGAGAGTGAGACTGTAACGGTTTGACGCGAAAGCCGCCTCGTCGCGTGTCGCGACACCCCCACCAAAACCGGCGACGGCGCAACCTCCGGTAGCAGATCGCGAAAAGCGTCCTACACTTTCGGTTTAGGGGCTTTGAGCGGTTTTTAAAATCCTGCTCAGTTTGGGTTTTCCAGCACATCGTTGTCGATCTGGAGGCGACCCACGACATGCCAGGCTTACCTCTGACTCCCGCCGTTCCAGCATCGGCTTCGCCGCCGCTGGTGGGCATCATCGCGAATCCGGTTTCGGCGCGCGACATCCGGCGCATCGTCGCCAACGCCAGCAACCTGCAACTGGCGGATCGGGTCAACATCGTACTGCGGGCGCTCAGCACTCTGGCGGCTGTCGGCGTCTCGCGGGTGCTGATGATGCCGGATCGGGCCGGCATCCGCGCCATGCTCTCGCGGCACTTGCAGCGCGAGCACAACCTCCATCATGTATTTCCACGGGTCGATTTCCTGGACATGGAGCCGACCTCGACCGTGGAAGACACCTTTCTGGCCGCCCGCCTGCTGCGTCAGGCTGGGGCGGTGGCGATCATCGTACTCGGCGGCGACGGTACCCACCGCGCGGTGGTGCGCGAATTGATCGATGGCGGTGCTAGCCCGACGACGATCCCCATCGCCGGACTGTCCACCGGTACCAACAACGCCTTCCCCGAACTGCGCGAATCCAGCATCACCGGCTTGGCGGTGGGTCTGTACGCCACCGGCCGACTCGACGCCGCGCAGGCGCTAGCGCCGAACAAACTGCTCGAAGTGTCAATCAGCGGCTCCGATGGCGCGGTGAGACGCGATATCGCGCTGGTCGATGCGGTGATTTCGACCGACCGCTACATCGGCGCGCGCGCCCTGTGGAAGCCGGAAGGGTTACACAGCGTCTTTCTGACCTTCGCCGAGCCACAAGCCATCGGCTTGTCGTCCATCGGCGGGTTACTGCATCCGGTCGCGCGCACCGCGCCGGGCGGTCTATCGGTGCAACTCGCCCAAGATCCGGCCCGGCGGCGCATCGGCCTGTTGGCCCCCATCGCACCGGGCACGGTGCGCGAGATCGGCGTCGAACACTTCCAGCCGATGCCCGCCGGCCAGCCGTTCGCCGTCGGTTTGGACGCCGGGGTGGTCGCGCTCGATGGCGAGCGCGAGCTGGCGTTTGATTCCGGCGAGCGCGTGACGGTGACTTTGCGCGAGAGCGCTTTTTCCACGGTGGACGTGGCCCGCTGCATGAGCATCGCGGCGGCGGCGGGCCTGTTCCACCTTCCTTCCTGACCCCAGTCGAGGAGATCCTTATGGCAGACCATCCCTTTCCGTTAGCCAAGGACGAATTACTGGCCGCATACCGGCGGATGCGCACCATCCGCGAGTTCGAGGAACGCTTGCACATCGATTTCGGGCGCGGCGATATCCCCGGCTTCGTCCACCTGTACGCCGGCGAGGAGGCGGCCGCCGTCGGCATCATGATCCATCTGGGCGACGGCGACCGCATCGCCTCGACCCATCGCGGCCACGGCCACTGCATCGCCAAGGGCGTGGACGTGACGGCGATGATGAAAGAAATTTACGGCAAGAAGGGCGGTTCCTGCGAAGGCAAGGGCGGTTCCATGCACATCGCCGATCTGTCCAAGGGCATGATGGGCGCGAACGGCATCCTCGGGGCCGGCGCGCCACTGGTGTGCGGCGCCGCGCTCGCCGCCAAATATCGGGCTAAAAAAGGTCAGCCGAGCGATGTGGCGATCAGTTTCGTCGGCGATGGCGCGAGCAATCAGGGCACCTTCCTGGAAAGCCTGAATCTGGCGGCGGTGTGGAATCTGCCGGCGATCTTCGTGGTCGAGAACAACGGTTACGCCGAATCGACCTCGCGCGACTACGGCACCGCCGTCGATAGCTACGTGGATCGCGCCGCCGGCTTCGGCCTGCCCGGTATCACGGTGGACGGCACCGATTTCTTCGCCGTTTACGAAGCCGCCGGCGAAGTCATCCGCCGGGCGCGCGAAGGCGGCGGCCCTTCCCTGCTCGAATGCAAGATGGTGCGCTTCCACGGCCATTTCGAGGGCGACGCGCAAACCTACCGCGCCAAGGGCGAACTCGAAGACATTCGCGCCAACCGCGATTGCCTGCGCGCCTTCGCAGCGGCGGTGGTCGGGGCGAAGGTCGTCACCGAAGCCGAATTGCAAGCCATCGACCACGAGGTGCTGGGCCTGATCGAACACGCGGTCACCGCGGCGAAAGCCGCCCCGCTACCGACCGCCGCCGATCTCACGACCGACGTTTACGTTCGTTACTGAGCCGCACGGCGCGCATTCGCGCGGAAGGAGACCGAAATGGCACGAAAAATCAGTATGAAAATGGCGATCAACGAAGCGATCGATCAAGAAATGAGCCGCGACCCGACCGTGATCATGATGGGTGAGGACATCGTAGGTGGGGCCGGTGGCGAGGGCGAAAAAGACGCCTGGGGCGGCGTGCTCGGGGTGACCAAGGGCTTGTACGCCAAGCACGGCGACCGCTTGCTGGATACGCCTCTGTCCGAGAGCGCCTACGTCGGCGCGGCCATCGGCGCGGCGGCCTGCGGGATGCGCCCGATTGCCGAACTGATGTTCATCGACTTCATGGGGGTCTGTTTCGACCAGATTTTCAATCAGGCGGCCAAATTCCGCTACATGTTCGGCGGCAAGGCCGAAACCCCGGTGGTGATCCGGGCGATGGTCGGCGCGGGTTTTCGCGCCGCCGCCCAGCACTCGCAGATGCTGACGCCGCTGTTCACCCACATCCCCGGCTTGAAAGTGGTCTGCCCCAGCACCCCCTACGATACCAAGGGCCTGTTGATCCAAAGCATCCGCGACAACGATCCGGTGATCTTTTGCGAACACAAAAACCTGTACGGCTTCGAAGGCGACGTGCCGGAAAAGAGTTATACGGTGCCGTTCGGAGAAGCCAATGTGGCGCGCGACGGCAAGGATGTCAGCATCGTCGCCTACGGGTTGATGGTGCATCGCGCGCTGGAAGCGGCGGCGCTGCTGGCGAAGGACGGCATTGAGGCCGAAGTGATCGACTTGCGCACCCTGTCGCCGCTGGACCTGGACACGGTGCTGGAAAGCGTCGAAAAAACCGGTCGCCTAGTCTGCGTGGACGAAGCCAGCCCGCGTTGCAACATCGCCACCGACATCTCGGCGCAGGTGGCGATGCAAGCCTTCGGCGCGCTGAAGGCCCAGATCGAACTGGTGACGCCGCCGCATGTCCCGGTGCCGTTTTCGCCGGCGCTGGAAGACCTCTATATCCCCAGCGGCCCACAGATCGCCGATGCCGCGCGCCGCACCCTCAAGAAGGGGAAAACCTGATGGCTGGTCCGATCACGCCCATCGTCATGCCGAAATGGGGCCTGTCGATGAAAGAAGGCACCGTCAACGGCTGGCTGGTCGAAGAAGGCGCGACGATTGAGGTCGGAATGCCGATCCTTGACGTCGAAACCGACAAGCTGGCGAGCAATGTGGAAGCCGCCGACGCTGGGCTGCTGCGGCGGCGCATCGCCCAGGAAGGCGATGTGCTGCCGGTGAAAGCGCTGCTGGGGGTGATGGCCCCGACCGAGGTCAGCGAGGAGGAAATCGACGCTTACGTGGCGGCCTACGTCGTGCCGGCCGCCGGCGAGGGCGAAGCAGAGGAAGGCGCGGTTTTTCAGACCGTCACGGTCGATGGCATCGGCGTGCGTTACGCCCGGCGCGGTCTCGAATCAGGCACGCCGGTGTTGTTCATCCACGGCTTCGGCGGCGATCTGGATAACTGGCTGTTCAATATCGATGCGGCCGCCGAGCATTCGCCGGCCATCGTGCTCGACTTGCCCGGCCACGGTCAGAGCGACGTCAAGCTGCCGGGGACGACGCTGGCCGCGCTCGCGGCTTTCGTCGCGCGCTTTCTGGATGCCATTGCCGTCAAACAGGTGCATGTGGTCGGGCATTCGCTGGGCGGGGCCATCGCCGCGCAACTGGCGAGTGACGCCCCCGACCGCGTTGCCAGCGTCGCGCTGATCAGTCCGGCCGGCTTTGGAGCGGAGATCAATGCTGATTACATCGACGGGTACGTTGAAGCGCAGTCGCGCCGCGAGCTAAAACCGGTGTTGGAGCTCCTGTTCTTCGATCCGTCGCTGGTGAGCCGGCAGATGATCGACGATATGCTGAAGTACAAGCGTATGGACGGCGTGGAGCCGCTGCTGGCGGAACTCGGCGCGGCATTGTTCAAGGACGGCCGGCAGACGGCGCAAATCGCCGCCCCGCTGGCTAGGAGCGGCAAGCCGGTGCTGGTGCTTTGGGGGCGTGACGACCGAGTGATCCCATCGGCGCACGCGGCCAACGCGCCCGAGGGGGCAACCGTTAAAATCCTCGATGGGGCCGGCCACATGGCCATGCTGGAGAAGGCGCACGAGGTCAATGCCGCCATTAAGGCGCACGTCGGCGGTTGAGGAACCAAGCCCGTTCCATCTGTCACTCATTAACCCGCATGGCGGTTTCTTTCGGTCGCCATGCGCTTTCACTCGGAGGCCGATATGGTTTTGCTCGAATTTCAAATGGCTCCACATGTCGCCTCGGAAAGCGTCAGCCAGTACGTGGCGCAGATTCTCGACATCGTGGATCAAAGCGGCGTGGCTTACCAACTCACGCCGATGGGTACGATCCTTGAGGGTGAATGGGACGAGGTGATGGCGGTGGTAACCCGCTGTTTCAAGTATTTGGCGGAACACCACAACCGCGTCGGCACCCACATCAAGATCGACTATCGCGCCGGCCCGGCCGGCCGCCTAACCAGCAAAATAGCGTCGGTAGAAAACAAGCTTGGACGCAAGCTCTCGACTTGAGCCCGCGTCGCCGAGCGACGCTTTCAATCCTCCGATCCTCGTTCAATTAGTCTGCCGGAGACCGCGCGAGCGTCGAAATCGCCGGATCTCCGCTTGTTCAGCTCATTTTAACGGCTTTGCACCCCGCCTTTCAGCCCCGACGCCTTCAGCCGCCCGCGGCGAAAATCGCAACACGCTTCATGCACTGTAACGCCTTGGCACAGTACCCGTGACAGTCCCTGTCACGATTATTTCGCGATCTTCGCGCGCGGGACGGCCCCCGCTTCCTACAAACGAATTTTTTCCATTTTTAATCGTGATCTAACAAAAGCTTAAAAAATTTAGGATCGAGCGCTCAGGTTGGCGCGCTTGTTGATATGGCCTTCCTCAAGCCGGCGTGCGCGTATCCGTTGCTCGACCGGCGTTTATAAAACGATTGCCGGGCGCTTCGGGCATTACCGACCGAACCCGCACCAAAGGCAACGTCCCGCCACCGGCGGGAAAAACGACACGGATATTGAGCCGTGTCCGTAACCCTACGAGGAGGTCAACCGTGGAAGCTCACAAACTTTGGCAGTTCCCGATTAAAGAATTTCACCGCATCCCGCGCGGGTTGCTCGGTCCCGGCGCTTACGAAATGATCGGCGTCGAAGCTAAAAAACTCGGCTTCAAGCGCTGCTTGGTCTCGACATCCGGCCTGCGCGGCACCGGCATCGTGGAAGATGTCGTCGGCAAGATCAAATACCGCGATATCGATGTCGTGCTCTATGACAAGGTGGAATCCAATCCCAAGGATTACAACGTCATGGACATGGCCGACCTTTACACGCGGGAAAAGTGCGACAGTTTCATCTCCATCGGCGGCGGCAGCGTGACCGACGCCACCAAGGGCGCGCGGATCGTGGTGTCCCACGACGGCCGCAACGTCAACGAATTCGACGGCTTCAACAAATCCGACAACCCCAACAACCCGCCCCACATCGCGGTCAACACCACCGCCGGCACCGGCTCCGAAACCAGTTGGGCCTACGTCATCACCGACACCACCTCGGAAAAAGCCCCGTATAAATGGCTCGGCATGGATGAAAACGTCCCGGTGACGCTGAGCATCAACGATCCGGTGCTGCATTTCTCGATGCCGCCCGATCTGACCGCGTTTTGCGGCTTCGACGTGCTGGCGCACGCCTCCGAACCCTACGTCTCGCGGATCGACTTCATTCCGAGCTTGGGCAGCGCGCTGCTCGGCATCGAAATGGTGGCGCAAAACCTGCGCCGCGCGGTGTACGAGCCGCTCAATTACGAAGCCCGCCTCAACATGATGTATGCCTCTTACATCTCGGCGCAGGCGTTCAACAGCGGTGGCCTCGGCATCATCCATTCGATTTCCCACGCGGTCAGCGCCTTCTACGACTCGCATCACGGCCTGAACAACGCGGTCGCCCTGCCGCGAGTCTGGGAATACAACATGCCGACCAACTACAAACGCTTCCGCGACATCGCCAAAGCGATGGGCGAAAACGTGGACGGCCTGTCGGATGTCTCCGCCGCCGAACGGGCGGTCGAAGCGGCGATCCGCTTGAGCAAGGACTTGCAAATCCCCGCCAATTTCACCAGCGTCGGCGCGTACACCAAATCGCAGGTGGGCAAGGGCCGCTACGCCGAATTGGGCGGGCCTAAGATCGTCGGCGATGACCGGGACGTGGATCGCATCACCAAACATGTGCTGGGAGACGGCTCGACGCCGGGCAACGCCCGCGATTGCAGCTACGAGTCGGTAGCGCCGGTCGTTCGCCACTCCTTGACCGGCACCTACTAAAACGGGTTGCCGCTTGGACTAAGCTCTTTTACAGAGCATTTCCCTAAAGGTCCGACCCGCCAGTGGATGACCGGCGGGTCGGACCCGGAGTCGGCGCATGTTCGAATCCATCGAGCAGACCATCGCGCGGCTGCGCGAACAGCAGTACATCTGCGACCGCAAGCTGGCGACGGTCGCTTTTCTCGCCTTGCAAATGCAAAAGCCGATCCTGATCGAAGGGCCGGCCGGCGTGGGCAAGACCGAACTGGCCAAGGTGGTGTCCGCCGCGCTGGGGCGCTCCCTGATCCGGCTGCAATGCTACGGCGGGCTGGACGAGGCGCACGCTTTGTATGAGTGGGAGTACGGCAAGCAACTGCTCTACACCCAAATCCTGCGCGATAAGATCGGCGGCTTGTTCGAGGGGGCCGACGGCCTGCGCGAAGCGGTCGCGCGCTTGGACCTGCACGAGGACGTGTTTTTTTCCGAACGTTTTCTAGTGCGTCGCCCCATCTTGCAAGCCATCGACTCGCCCGATCCGGTGGTGCTGTTAATCGACGAACTCGACCGCGCCGAGGAGCAGTTCGAAGCCTTCCTGCTGGAAGTGCTGAGCGATTTTCAGGTCACCGTGCCGGAGATCGGCACGGTCAAGGCCAAGACCATCCCCTACGTCATCATCACCAGCAACAACACCCGCGATCTGAGCGACGCCCTCAAGCGCCGCTGCCTGCATCTGTTCATCGACTATCCCGACGAGCCGCGCGAGTTGGAAATCGTCCGCCTCAAGGTTCCGTCGCTGCGAGAGGCGCTGGCGGCGCAAGTGGTCGCGGTGATCCGCCGCTTGCGCGCCTTGGACCTGCGCAAGGCTCCCAGCATCAGCGAAACTCTGGATTGGGCGCGGGCGCTGGTGCTGCTGGACGCCGACGCCCTGACGCCGGCCTTGCTGGAGGAAACGCTGCACTTGCTGGTCAAGTACGAGCGCGACACCCAGCGGGTCAACGAGCAATTGAACTGGATCGCCGAACCGATTCAGGCGTCCGCGCCGCCGCAAGACCCAACCTCATCCTTCAGCGCGCCGCCCCCGCTCCAGCCGCCGCAACAGCCGGCCGAGCCGGATGCGAACTTTTTGGAACAGCGCCGACAAGAACACGCCGCCCGCTACTTCACCAGCTATCGCGGCCGCACCGACGGCCGCACCGGCGGGGCGTGATGGACGCCGCCATCAACCGCTTCATCTTCCTGCTGAAACGGCGCGGCGCGCGGATTTCGCCCGCCGAATCGCTGGATGCCATGCAGGCGCTGACGCGGGTGGCGCTGGACGACCGCGACACGGTGCGCGCCGTCTTGCGCTGCACCTTGATCAAAGACCTGCGCGATGGATCCATGTTCGAGGAACTGTTCGATCAGTTTTTCAACCTGCCCAAGCGCGACCCGGACGCCGCGCCGGCGAGCGAGCCGCCGCCGCAACCCGAAGCCGCGGTGCAACCGCCGCAGGCCACCGAGGCGCAAGACGGCGCGAGCGGCCGCCCGGACGGCGACAACGCGCACGAGGACGCGCTCGACATCCGGGATTATTTCGACCCGTCGCAAATGGCGACCCACTTCAACACCCATCAAGACCCCGACGATTTCAGCTTGAGCGAATTCGGGCAAAATCTGGTGCTGAGCCGCCGCCGCGAACTGCTGGATCAGGCGTTGCGCAACGCCGTGCAACTGCTCAAGGCGCGGCGGGTCAAGCACGCCCGTCGCGCCGGCGAACTGAATCTCGACGAGGCCATCGCCGCGCTCGACGCGGATCTGATCGCCGACGCCGTGACCGATCTCCTGGACGAATTGAGCGACGCCGACCTCGACGAGGGTTTGCTGCAACAATTATCCGCCCGCGTGACCGGCGGCATCGCCCACCTGCCGGAACTGCTGAAACGCCATCTGGAACGCGAGCTGGCCTTGCGTCAGGAATCGTTGACGGTGGCCGACCGTCCGAACCGGCCCCGGCCCGACTACCGCTTCACCGAACAGGAGCGGCGGGACATGAGCGAGATCGTGCAGCGGCTGTGCCGGCGGATGCGCGGGGCGCGCTCCTACCGGCGACGCATCAGCCACCAAGGCCGCATCAGCGTACCGCTCACCCTGCGTCGTAACATGAAATATGAAGGCATTCCGTTTCAGCCGGTGCTAACCCGCTACCGTGACGAAAAACCCCGGCTGGCGGTGATCTGCGATGTGAGCCTTTCGGTTCGCAACACCGCACGCTTCATGCTGCATTTGGTCTATAACTTACAAATGCTGTTCGAGCGGGTGCGCAGTTTCGCCTTCGTCAGCGATCTGGTGGAAATCAGCCCCTACTTCGACCAGCTCGGCATCGACGAGGCCATCGCCGCCGTGTTCGACGGCGGCTTGCTCGACACCGAAGTGGACAGCAATTACGGCCGGGCCTTGGAACGGTTTCACAACCGCTATCTATCGGCGGTCACCGCGCAGACCACCGTCATCATCCTCGGCGACGGCCGCGGCAACCGCAACCCGCCCCAGGTGTGGGCGCTGGAGGCGATCCGCCGCCGGGCCAAGCAATTGCTGTGGCTGTCGCCGGAGTCGCGCGGCAGTTGGCGGCTGGGCAGTTGCGACATGCCCTTGTATGAATCGGTCTGCCATCAGACCGAGGTCGTCCGCAACTTGCAGCAGCTCGGTCAGGTGACCGAGAACCTGCTGCGACAGTCGGTCGTTCGGCCTTGACCGGGGAGCACGCGATCTCATGATGCTATCGCGCCACCGTCACGCTCTGTTGGTGGAAGGCTTGGAGCAACGCGCCACGCCGCTCGGCGTCAGCGCGCGCTTTCAGCTATACACCCTGAATTCGATGCCGCCCGCCGACGAGTTCGTCATCGTGCACGACTTCCAACCGGATCAGATCGACAACAACCTCGGCCATCATGTCGTCACCGAATTGCTGCCGCTGCTGACCGCCCACCGCCATCGCATCGACAGCGGTTATAGCGAGCAGGATCTGTTCGAACGTTCGGTCGGCGACATCGTGCGCTCGATGACCGGCAATGAGGGTTCGGCGTGGCGGCTGTTTTACGCCAACACCCTGAACGCCACCCAAGCCAGCGCCGGTTTGGGAGCGGCGCCCGGCGTTCCCGACGGCCGGGCTGACGACTTCATCGGCTTGTTCGGCGCGATCTACCGTCATGCCCTGGAGCTGATCGGCGCGACGCCGGCCTTGACCGCGCCGCCGACCGTGCTCGATGTGGCGACCTGCTTCGGCTTCTTTCCCTTGCTGTTGGCGCAAGCTCGCGCCGGCGCGCTGGGCGAGATCACCGGCTGCGATCTCAACCCGGCCCTGATGGCCTTCGCCAACGATTTTGTCGCCCACAATCCCTCGCTTGCGGTGCGTTTCGGCGTGGCCGACATTCTGGCCGGAGACATCGAACGAGAGCTAGCTCCGCTGCCGGCCCGCTTCGATGTGGTGACCGCCCTGCACCTGCTGGAGCATCTCGAATCCGAACAAACCGAGGCGGCGCTCGCCAACTTGTGGCGGCTGACCGCCAAGCGCTTGATCGTCGCCGTGCCGTTGGAGGCCGTACCCGACCCGCGTTACGGCCATCGGCAGGTTTTCGAGCGCGAGCGGCTGCTGGCGCTGGGTCGAACGCTCGGCGGCCGCCAACACTATTTCGAGTATCACGGCGGTTGGCTGGTCGTCGACCGATCCCGCGCCACAGCCGGACCGACGAGGCTCCAGCGCCCTATCTAACCAAGAAGACGAGACCTGAACTCGCCGAATTTAACTACCAAAACCGTAGGAGAAACGACATGTTATATGCATCGCCCGGTCAGTCCGGTTCCAAGGTCAGCTTCAAGAAGCGCTATCACAACTTCATCGGCGGGCAGTGGGTCGCGCCCGCGAAAGGCGAGTATTTCGAAAATATCAGCCCGGTGACCGGCCAAGCGTTTTGCGAGATCCCGCGCTCCAGCGCCGAGGACATCGAGCAGGCGCTGGACGCCGCGCACGCCGCCGCCGACGCCTGGGGCCGCACCTCGGCGGCGGAACGGGCCAACCGGCTCAACCGCATCGCCGACCGGATGGAGGAAAATCTAGAAATGCTGGCGGTGGCCGAAACCTGGGACAACGGCAAACCGGTGCGCGAGACGATGGCGGCGGACATGCCGCTGGCGATCGACCATTTCCGCTACTTCGCCGGCTGCATCCGCGCCCAGGAAGGCTCGCTGTCGGAGATCGACGACAACACCGTCGCCTACCATTTCCACGAACCGCTGGGCGTGGTCGGCCAGATCATCCCGTGGAATTTCCCGATCCTGATGGCGGTCTGGAAGCTGGCTCCAGCCTTGGCCGCCGGCAACTGCGTGGTGCTGAAACCGGCCGAACAGACGCCGGCCTCGATTCTCGTGTTGCTAGAACTGATCCAGGACGTGCTGCCGCCCGGCGTGGTCAACGTGGTCAACGGCTTCGGCGTCGAAGCCGGCAAGCCGCTGGCCTCCAACCGGCGCATCGCCAAGATCGCCTTCACCGGCGAAACCACCACCGGCCGGCTGATCATGCAATACGCCTCACAAAACCTGATCCCGGTCACGCTGGAACTGGGCGGCAAGTCGCCCAACGTGTTCTTCGCCGACGTGTGCGCCCAGGACGACGACTTTTTCGACAAAGCCATGGAAGGTTTCGCCATGTTCGCCCTCAATCAAGGCGAGGTCTGCACTTGCCCGTCGCGGGCGCTGATTCAGGAATCGGCCTACGACAAATTTATCGAGCGCGCGATCAAACGAGTAAAAGCCGTCAAGCAGGGCCATCCGCTCGACACCGATACCATGATCGGCGCGCAAGCCTCCTCCGAGCAGATGGAAAAGATCCTGAGCTATCTCGACATCGGCCGGCAGGAAGGCGCGGAATGCCTGACCGGCGGCCAGCGGACCGAACTGGGTGGGGAACTGAAGAGCGGCTACTACATCCAGCCGACCGTATTCCTGGGCAACAACAAGATGCGGCTGTTCCAGGAAGAAATCTTCGGGCCGGTGCTGGCGGTTTCCACCTTCAAGGACGCCAACGAGGCGCTGGCCATCGCCAACGACACCCTCTACGGCCTGGGCGCGGGGGTGTGGAGCCGCGACATGAACACCGCCTACCGGATGGGACGCGGGATCAAGGCCGGCCGGGTCTGGACCAACTGCTATCACCTGTATCCGGCGCACGCCGCGTTCGGCGGTTACAAGCAATCCGGCATCGGCCGGGAAAACCACAAGATGATGCTCGATCACTACCAGCAAACCAAGAACCTGCTGGTGAGCTATAACCCCAAGGCCATGGGCTTCTTCTAACCGGTCGCGCGCCCCGCCCTCTCCCGTAACCGGGAGAGGGCGCGAGAGCGCGTTTCACTCCGACGGCGTGGAGGCTTTGCCATGACCACCGTTGCTCGCGTGTTGGCATCAGACGCGGCCCTGGAACTGATCGCCCGGCTCAAGGCCAAGCACGGCCCGCTGATGTTCCACCAGTCGGGCGGCTGCTGCGACGGCAGCTCACCGATGTGCTACCCCGAAGGCGATCTGCTGGTCGGCGACGGCGACGTGCGCCTGGGCGAAATCGGTGGCTGCCCGTTCTACATGAGCGCGCCGCAGTTCGAGTATTGGAAACACACGCAACTGACCATCGATGTCGTTCCCGGCCGGGGCGGCATGTTTTCCCTGGAAGGCCCGGAAGGGCTGCGCTTTCTGACCCGTTCCCGGTTGTTCACCGACGATGAATGGAAAACGTTGGAAGCGGAGCCGGTCTAGCCGGACCCGCCGGCGTTTGCAACGACATCTCAAGGGTTTCCCATGACTACAGCGCTTTTAGTGGTGGACATTCAGAACGATTATTTTCCGGGCGGCGCCATGGAACTGGCGGGCGCGGATCAGGCCGGCGCGCGCGCGAATGACGTGCTCGACGCTTTCAGGAAGAAGGCGTTGCCGATCTTCCACGTCCAGCACCTCGCCATCCATCCGGGGGCGACGTTCTTCTTGCCCGGCAGCCCCGGCGCGGACATCCACAACTCCGCGCGGCCCCACGGCGCGGAGCCGGTTTTTCAAAAGCACTATCCGAACAGCTTCCGGGAAACGCCCCTACTCGATCATTTGCGCCGGAACGGCATCGACCGTCTGGCCATCGTCGGCATGATGACCCACGTCTGCATCGACACCACGACGCGCGCCGCCGCCGACCTCGGTTTCACCTGTCAGTTGGCCGGCGATGCCTGCGCGACCCGGACGCAATCGTTCAACGGCGTGACGGTTCCCGCCGAAAGCGTGCAAGCGGCCTTTCTCGCCTCGCTCGACGGCTGGTTCGCCAAGGTCATGCCGGCCCGCGATTTATGTGCCGCTTTATAACTCACTAACAACCGAACAAGCTCACTGAAGGAGGATGTCATGCCCAAGTATCTGATCGAACGCGAACTGCCCGGCGCGGGCAAGCTGTCGCCCGCCGATTTGAAAGCCGTCTCGCAGAAATCGTGCAGCGTGCTCCGCAACCTGGGGCCGCAAATCCAGTGGGTGCAGAGCTACGTCACCGACGACAAAATTTATTGTGTCTACATCGCCCCGAACGCCGACATGGTGAAACAGCACGCCGAACAGGGCGGCTTTCCGGCCAACAAGATTTCCGAGATCAAGGCCGGCATCGATCCGACCACGGCCGAAGTCTGACGCACCGTTCCAACCGCCGGCCTCCGTCCGGCGCGCGGACTGTTTTCACCGACGCAGCGGAAACGATCAGCCATGAGCTACGACCTGTTTCGCCAAGGATTGAACGCCCCGATCTGCCTGACCTGGGAGATCACCTACGCCTGCAACCTGCGCTGCGTCCATTGCCTGTCCTCATCGGGGCATCGCCGTCCCGACGAGTTGAGCACCGTTGAAGCCAAGCGGCTGATCGACGAATGGGCCGAAATGAAGGTGTTCTACATCAACGTCGGCGGCGGCGAGCCGATGAGTCGCAAGGATTTCTTCGAGCTGATGGATTACGCCCTAGCGCGCGGCATCGGCGTCAAATTCAGCACCAACGGCTCCCTGATCGACGAGAAAGCGGCGGCCTGGATCGCCGAGCGGGATTATCTGGACGTGCAGATCAGCATCGATGGCGCGACCGCCGAGACCAACGACCCGGTGCGCGGCGATGGCTCGTTCCTGCGCGCCTCGAACGCCATGACGCTGCTGGCGCGGCAGCAGTTCCCTTTCAAGATCAACGCCACCGTCACCCGCCACAACTATCCGCAACTCGACGATTTGTACGCCCTGGCCCAACAGCACAGGGCCGAGTTGCGGCTGACCCGGCTGCGGCCCACCGGTCGCGGCGCGGATGTTTGGCGCGACTTGCGCCCGACCCACGAGCAGAATCGCGGACTGTACCAGTGGCTTTTGAACCATCGGGACGTGCTGACCGGCGATTCGTTCTTTCACCTTTCGGCCTACGGCCAGCCGCTGGAAGGACTGAATCTGTGCGGGGCCGGACGCATCGTCTGCTGCGTCGATCCCGTCGGCGAGGTTTACGCCTGTCCGTTCCTGCTGGCCCCGGAATTTTCCGCCGGCAACGTGCGCCAACCGGGCGGCTTCACCGACATCTGGCGCGGTTCCAAGCTGTTCGCCCACCTGCGCGGCTGGCAAGTCGGCGGCGGCTGCCAGCACTGCAACGCCTACAGCCTCTGTCACGGCGGCTGCATCGCGGCCAAGCATTTCACCGGTCAATCGCCAGACGCGCCCGATCCCGATTGCATCTATCAACCCGCCGATCAACCGGCGACGGCTTGAGAGGGCCGCCATGAAACCGCCGTCCGAGACCCGTTTCGATGCGTTGTTCGCGCCGCTGGCGCTGGGGCGCAAAACCGCGCCCAACCGCTTCGTGTTCGCGGCCCATCAAACCAATTTCGCCACGCACAACCGGCTGACCGAGCGTCACGCCGCCTACTACGCGGCGC
Organism: Candidatus Competibacteraceae bacterium; assembly: GCA_016713505.1. NCBI lineage: Bacteria > Pseudomonadati > Pseudomonadota > Gammaproteobacteria > Candidatus Competibacteraceae > Candidatus Competibacteraceae bacterium. The sequence continues at coordinate 1,256,818 of JADJPA010000001.1, forward strand.
GGGCGGCGGGCGGCGCGGGCTTGATCGTGCTGGAAGGCAGCATCGTCCATCCCTCGGATTGGCCCTACGAATACGCCGTGTTCGGTTACGAACCCGCCGTGGTGGACGGCTATCGACTCGCGGCGGAGGCCATCCACCGCCACGGCGCGCTGGCGCTGGCCCAGTTGACCCACAGCGGAATGCAGGGCACCAGCCACTACTCGCAACGGCCGCTGTGGGGGCCGTCGCCGGTGCCGGAAGTCAACAGCCGCGAACTGCCGCAAGCGATGGAGCTGGAGGACATCGCCGCCGTGGTCGAAGGCTTCCGCCAAGCGGCCCGTTACGCCCTCGACGGTGGACTCGACGGGGTCGAACTCAACGCCGGCCAAGACAGCCTGATCCGCCAATTTCTCTCCGGGCTGACCAACCAGCGCGGCGACGAGTACGGCGGCACGCCGGACAACCGCTTGCGCTTCGCCCGCCAAGTCATTCAAGCGGTGCGCGAGGAAGCGGGTCGAGAGGCCGTCGTCGGCTTGCGCTTGGCCGGCGACGAGCACGCGCCTTGGGCCGGGATCAAACCGGAGGATGCGGTCGAGATCGCTGGCTCGCTGGCGGCCGACGGTCTGCTGGATTTCATCAGCGTCACCAGCGGCGGCATTTACACCGGCCACCTCACCCGCCCCGGCCTGTATCAGCCGCCCGGCTTCGCCGTCCCCCTGGCGGCCGGCATCAAGGCGGCGGTCGCGCTGCCGGTGTTCGCGCAAGGCAGCATCGTCGATCCGGCGATGGCCTTGGAGATCGTGACCGAAAACAAAGCCGACGCGGTGGAGATGACCCGCGCCCTGATCGCCGAACCCGAACTGCCGGCCAAACTGCGCCGGGGCAATCTCGACGACATCCGACCCTGCCTGCTCGCCAATCAGGACAACATCATCGGACTGGTGCAGAACCCGCGCCTCAGTTGCGCCAACAATCCCGCCGCCGGCTATGAGAACGACGCCGAATTCGCGCCGCTAACCCCCGCCCGCAACCCGCATCGGGTGCTGGTCGCGGGCGGCGGGCCGGCCGGGCTGGAAGCGGCGCGGGTCGCCGCCCTGCGCGGCCATCGCGTCACCCTCTACGAGCGCGGCCAACGCCTCGGCGGCGCGCTCCGGTTAGCGGCGATGGCTCCCGGTCGCGAGCGCTTGGGGCTGGCGGTCGATTGGCTGGAAACCCAAATTCGCAAGCTGGACGTGTCGGTGCGCTTCGGCGTCGAGGTCACCGAAGCGCTGGCGCGGCAAGAGCAGCCGGAGGTGGTGATCGTGGCGGTCGGCAGCCGACCCGGCCGGCAAGCCGGGGTCTCCTTCGCCGAGGACGCGCCGGTGGCGACGCCGCGCCAAGTATTGAGCGGCGACGTGCCGGCCGCCTCCGGCCGGGCGGTGGTGCTCGACACCTTGGGCGATCCGGTCGGCATGGCCGCGGCCGAATGGCTGAACCAACGCGGCTGGCAAGTGGAGGTGGTCACCGGCGATATGTTCGTCGGCCAGCGGCTGACCGCCTCCTTGGAGCTAACCGCCTGGAACCAGCGCGCCGCCGCTCGCGGCGTCGCGTTGCGCCCGCAGTTTGAAGTCCTGGAAGTCACCGCCCGGAGCGTGATCGGCGTCGACCGTTTCGACCGCCAGGAAATCCGCCTCGACGATATCGATCTGGTGGTGGATGTCGCGCCGGAGGTCCCGGATGAAGCCTTGTATTTCGCCCTCAAGGCCAGCGGCGCGCGGGTGATCCGGGCCGGCGACTGCGTGGCCCCGCGCTATCTCGCCCAAGCGCTCTTGGAAGGCTACCGCGCCGGTCGGGAGATTTGACATGAGCCAACGACCCCGCCTGCTGTTTACCCCGATGAAGATCGGGAGCATCACGGTCAAGAACCGGATCGTGTTTTCGGCCCATCTGACCAATTACGCCGAGGATTTCATGCCGAGCGAGCGGCACCTGTTCTATTACCGGGAACGGGCGCGCGGCGGCACCGGGCTGATCATCACCGAGGAACAATCCACCCATCCGACCGATCACCCTTACGAAAAATTGATTCACGCCTTCCACCGCCGGGTGATCCCCCACTACCGCAAGATCACGGCGGCGGTGCACGCCGAGGGCACGCCGATCCTGGCCCAGATCAACCACAACGGCGGCCAGGGCAGCGGCATGTTCACCCGACTGCCGGCCTGGGCGCCCTCGGCGCTGGCCGATCCGCTGTTTCGGGAGGTAGCCAAGGCGGTCGAACCCGAAGACCTGCTCGAAATAATCCAAGGTTACGCGCGGGTCGCCGCCTACACCCGCGAGGGCGGTTTCGACGGGGTGGAACTGCAATGCTCCCACTCCTCCATCGTCCGCCAGTTTTTGTCGCGCAACACCAACCACCGCGCCGACCAGTACGGCGGCAGCCTGGAGAACCGCGCCCGGCTGCTGCGCGAAATCATCGCCGCCATCCGCAACGAGGTCGGCCGCGATTACGTCATCAGCGTGCGGCTGTGCGGCGACGAATTAATCCGCGACGGCATCACCCTGGATGAAGCGGTGGCCGTGGCGCGGCTGCTGGAACACGACGGCCAGATCGATCTGATCAACACCAGCATCGGCACCGCCACCCAAACCCTGTACATGATCGAGGCGTCGATGCGGGTTCGCCCCGATTACGCCCTGTTCATTCCCTCGGCCCTGCGCAAGGCGGTGCGCCTGCCGGTGATCGGGGTCGGCCGGATCAAGGACCCGATTCAGGCCGAGCGAATCTTGAACGAAGGCCACGCCGATCTGGTCGGCATCGTGCGCGGTCAGATCGCCGATCCCGAATTCGCCCGCAAGGCGCGCGAAAATCGGGTCGACGATATTCGTCTTTGCTTGTCCTGCAATCAGGAATGCGTCGGCCGGATGGGCCTCAACCGCTGGATGGGCTGCATCGAAACCCCGGCCACCGGTCAGGAGAAGAAGTACGGAGCCGGCACCTTGCAGCGGGTCGAAACCCCGAAGCGGGTGACGGTGGTCGGCGGTGGGCCGGCCGGACTCAAGGCCGCCGCCGTGGCCGCCCGGCGCGGCCATCGCGTCACCCTGCTAGAAAAGGAATCCCGGTTGGGCGGCCAGGTGGTGTGGGCGGTGCGGGTCGCCAACCGGGCCGAGTTCGGCGACATCGTGCGCAACCTGCTGCGCGAAGTCGAGCAACTGGGCGTCGAGGTCAAGACCGGCGTCGTCGCCACGGCGGAGTCGGTGCTAGCCGACAAGCCGGAAGCGGTGATCGTGGCCACCGGCTCGATCGCCCACCGCGCCGCGATCCCCGGCGGCGACGGCCCCGGCGTCGCCGATGTGGTCGATATTCTCTCCGGCCGGATCAAACCCGGCCGCCGGGTGCTGATCGTGGACCGGCTGGGCTTTCACGAAGCCACCAGTGTCGCCGAAGTTTTGGCGGAACAGGGTTGCGAGGTGGAGGTAGTGACCCCGACCTTGTACGTCGGTCAGGATTTGGGCGTCACCCTCGATCTCGAAAACTGGTACCGCCAAGCCCGGCGCTTGGGCATCCGCTGCACCCCGAACCACTCGGTGTTGAGCATCGACAACGGCGCGGTCACCGCTCTTCACAACTACAGCGGTCAAATGGTGACCTTTCCCCCGGTGGATACGGTGGTGCTGGCCATCCACCGTCAAGCCGACGACAGCCTCTACCACCAGTTGAAGGCCGAGCGCGCCCGCGCCGAAAGCTTGCTGCTGCAAGTGCGTGAGGTGGATGAGGAGATGTATCAAACGCTCAAGAGCCGAGTTCCCGCCCTCTACCGCATCGGCGATTGCGTGGCCCCGCGCCGGGCGCACGCCGCGATCATCGAGGGCGAACGCATCGGGAGGGCCGTTTAAATGGATAAGTTCTTGGCGGTGATCGTCGAAACCCTCGACGGCGCGCTGACGCCCGCCAGCCTGGAATGCGTGGAGGAAGGCCGCGAGGTCGCCGACCGCTTGGGCGTTCGGGTGCGGGCGATCCTCTGCGACCGCGAATCCAGCCCGCTGGCGGACGTCTTGGCCGCCCACGGCGCCGATGCGGTGACCCTGGTCGACCATCCGGCGCTGGCGCAATTCAGCGCCGACGGTTGGTTGCAGGCGCTCGCGCCGGTGTTGCGCGCCCTGCATCCGGCGCTGCTGCTGGCTCCGGACAGCGGCCAGGCGCGGGCTTGGCTGCCGCGGCTGGCGGCGCGCTGGCGCTTGCCGCTGGTCGGCTGTTGCCTGCGGCTCGGCATCGTCGGCGACGGCTATCCAGAGATCGTGCGCGCCACCCACGGCGGCGCGTGTCAGGAACGCTTGGTCTGGCCTTACGCCACCTTGGTTTGCGCCCTGCTCACCCCCGGCGCGCGCGGCGTCAACCCGCCCCGGCGCGGCCGTTCGGCCGAGGTGACCGTCTTGCGCCCGACGCTCGACCCCGACGCCTTCCGCGACCGCACCGCGCGGGTGTTGCCGGCCGATCCGCGCACGGTGGATCTGAGCGAGGCCGAGCGGATCGTCTCCGGCGGCTTCGGCGCGGGCGGGCCGGAAGGCATGACGCTGCTCAAGCGCTTGGCCGACGTGGTGGGCGCGGCGCTGGGCGGCACCCGCGTGGCGGCGGATCGCGGTTGGCTCGCCAACGACCGCTTCATCGGCTCCACCGGCAAGATCGTCGCCCCCAAGCTGTACATGGCCTTCGGGGTGTCGGGCGCGGGCCAGCATCTGGCCGGCATCACCGACAGCGATTGCATCGTCGCCGTCAACAACGACCGCACCGCGCCGATTTTGAAGCGCGCCGATCTGGCCGTGGTCGGCGACCTGCATCAGATTCTGCCGATCCTGCTCGACAAGCTGGAGGCGCTGGCGGCCGCCGGCGGCACGAGCGCCGCGCCGGTCTCGGCCGCCTCGGCCGTCCGGGCGGACGCCGCCGATCCGATTCCACGCTACCAGGAGGCGTCACGATGAACGCGCCCGCCGTCCGCGAATCCTTCGATGTCATCGTGGTCGGCGCGGGGCCGGCCGGCAGCACCGCCGCCCTGCTCTGCGCCCGCGCCGGATTGCAGGTGCTGTTGCTGGAGCGCGGCGAATACCCCGGCGCGAAAAACGTGTCGGGCGCGGCGTTTTACGGCAGCGCCATCCTCAACGAACTGATTCCCAACTGGTGGGAGCAAGCCCCAGTCGAGCGCTACATTTGCCGGCGCGACATCGCCTTCATGTCGCCGACCACCAGCGTCGCCCTCGACTTTCACTGCGCCGGCGAAGGCTACACCACCCCGCCCTACAACGGCTTCATCGTGCTGCGGCCGCGCTTCGACCGCTGGCTGGCCGCTCAAGCCGAAGCGGCCGGCGCGTTTGTGCTGACCTCGACCGTGGTGGATGACGTGCTGCGCGACGACCGGGGCCGGGTAGTCGGGGTGCGGGTGCGCCGCGAGCAGGGCGAGATCCACGGCAAGGTGGTGATCGCCTGCGACGGCGTTAATTCCTTCCTGGCCAAGAAAGTCGGCTTGCAACGCGAGTTTCACGCCCACGAATTGTCCCTGGGCGTCAAGGAGGTGTTGGGCTTGGACGCCGCAATCATCGAGGATCGTTTCCGCCTGTCCGGCGACGAGGGCATCGCCTACGAATACCTGGGCGCGATCACCGAGGACGTGCACGGCGGCGCGTTTCTGTACACCAACCGGGATTCGCTATCGCTGGGCGTGATCGGCCAGGTCTCGTCGCTGGTGGAGCGGCGCAAGCGGCCCTACGAACTGCTGGAGCGGTTCAAGGCCCATCCGGCGGTCGCGCCGCTGGTGCGCGGGGCCAAGCTGCGGGAGTATTCGGCCCATTTGATCCCGGAAAGCGGTTGGACCATGAAACCGACGCTCTACACCGACGGCATGTTGGTGGCCGGCGACGCCGCCGGATTCTGTCTGGCCGCCGGGCTGTATCTGGAGGGGATGAACTACGCCATGCAATCGGGCTTGGCGGCGGCCGAGACCGCGATTGACGCCTGCCGCCAGAACCGCTTTTCCGCCCGCGCATTGGGCGCGTATCGGAAAAATCTCAAGCGGCGCAACGTCTCCACCGATTTCCGGGCCTACCGCCACGCGCCGGCCTTCGTCAACAGCGCCCGCCTGCAAAACCTCTATCCGGAAGTCGTCGCCAGCGGCATGGAGCAACTGTTCCGGGTGGACGGCAATCCCAAGCGCAAAATCCTGCCGCTCGCGCGCCAGATGATCCGGCAGTACCAGATCAAACCGAGCGACATGCTGCGCGATGGCTACCAGATGATGAGGGCCTACCTATGGTGATGACCACCCATGAGGAGAAGATGCGCACGGTGCGCTTCCGGGTGGCGGCGACCCCGCACATCGTGGTCGATTCCGAGGTCTGCCGCGACAGCGGCTGCTCGCTGCGCGCCTGCGTTTACGTCTGTCCCGCCAATCTGTTCGTGCCGTTGGACGACGGCGGCATTTTGTTCAATTACGAACAATGCTTCGAGTGTGGCACCTGCTATATCGCCTGCAACCAAGAGGGCGCGATCCGCTGGTCCTACCCGGACGGCGGCTACGGCGTCACCTTCCGCGAATCCTGAACGCCCGCGCGAGAGCCGCCGCCATGCACATCGCCGTTTGCCTCAAATACGTTCCCGACCCCAGCACGGTCGAGGTGGACCCGCTGACCGGCCTGATCGCCGAGGATCGCGTGCTATACATGCTCAATCCCGCCGACGAAAGCGCGCTGGAACTAGCGTTGCAACTGCGGCCGGCGGGCGGCCAGGTGAGCGCGCTCAGCGTCGGCCCGCAAGACGCTGACGCGCTGTTGCGGGAGGCGCTGGCGGCGGGCGTGGACCGCGCCGCGCGCATCTGGGACGACGCCCTCGGCCCGCTCAAGCCGGCGCTGACCAGCATCCTGCTGGCGGCGGCGCTGCGGGCGGGCGGTTTGCCGGATCTGGTGCTGTGCGGCGGACACAGCGCGGATCGCGGCTCCGGCACCGTGCCCGCCCTGCTGGCCGAGCAATTGGACTGGCCGGCGCTGACCGACGTGACGCAGTTCGAACTCGACGGCGACCGGGCGCGCATCCAGCGGCGGCTGGCGCGCGGGGCGCGGGCCGAAAGCGAACTGCGCTTGCCGGCGGTGTTGGGTTTGGATTTGGACCGGCTGCGCTTGCGTCAGGCCAGCTTGCCCAAGCTGATGCAGGCCAAGCACGCCTCGATCCCGCAATATGATTTGGACGCGCTGGATTTAGCCCCGCAGGACTTGCATTTCCCGGCGATGACCTTGCATGAGGTCATGCCGCCGCGCCCGCGCGCGCGGGTGCTGTTCACCCCCGATTCGACCGCGCCGCCTCACGAACGGGTCGAGCAAATTCTCTCGGCCGGCGTGGCCGGTAAGGCGGGAAAGCTGGTGGAAGGCGGCACACCGGAGGAGCAGGCCGACGCCATCATCGATTTCCTACGCCAGCGCGGATTTTTGGAACGCTTGGCCTCATGAAGCCGCTGGCCGAACTGACTTGGCCGCAGGTCGCTCGCGCGGTGGCCGAAGGCGCGACCACGGTGATTTTGCCGCTGGGGGCCACCGAGCAGCACGGCCCGCACCTGCCGCTCGGCACGGACACGCTGCGCGCCGAAGCCTTGGCCGCGCGCTTGGCCGAACGCTTGCCGGCGCTGGTCGCCCCCGTGTTGCCGGTCGGCTGTTCCGACGAGCACGGCGGGTTCGCCGGTTTGCTGAGCTTGGAGGCGGAAACCCTGGCGGCGGTGATCGTGGATTGCGCCCGGCGCATGGTGGGTTGGGGCGCGCAACGCTTGGTGGTGCTGTCGGCCCACGGCGGCAACGGCCGGGCGCTGGCGCTGGCCGAGTCCCGACTGCGGCGGGAGTTGCCGGCGTTGGCGGTGTGGATTCCCGACGCTGGAACGCTGTGCGGCCTCGCCGTGCGCGAGGTCGCGGCGGCGGACGGCATTGCGATTGAGGCCGTCGGCCTGCACGCGGGCGAAGGCGAGACTTCGGAGCTGTTGCATTTGGCTCCGTCCCTGGTGCGCATGGATCGGGCGATTCCCGGTTATACCGGCGATATGGACGAAGGTTTGACGCGCTTGGTGGCGGCGGGAACGCGGATGCTGAACGCCGACGGGGTGGTCGGCGATCCGCGCGCGGCGGACGCCGGGCGCGGCGGCCGCTATCTGGCGGCGCAAACCGCCTGTTATGAGGCCGCGCTAGCCGCACTGTTGACGGCTGAGGCGAGCGCGGTCGGGAGCGACGGCGCATGACGCTTTCGATGTTTGCTCAGGCCCGAATCGCGCAACGGCGTTACGACGCCGACGGCGACGCCGCCGCCGCGACCGACGCCCCCCCGGATCAAGCGGCGCGCTACGTGTTGCAGCCGGGTTTGGAGGTGCGCGGCGATGATCGAGGCGGCGTGCTGTTGTGCTGGAAACCGCTGTTAGCCTTGCGCCTGAACCGCCAAGCGACGGCGCTGCTGATCGCCCTGCGCCAGCCGCGCGGGATCGCCGAACTGGCGAATCAGCCCGGCATCGAGCTGTCTTCGAGCGCCATCGCGGCTTTTTTGAACGATCTCCTACGCCGCCGGCTAGTGCTCTGGCAACCGCCCGTTCCCACGGTCTGGCCCACCGTATCGATCATCGTTCCGGCGCGCGGGCGGGCCGAGGCGACCCGCCGTTGCGTGCAATCCCTGCTGGCGCTGGATTATCCGACCGACCGCCGCGAAATCCTGGTGGTGGACGACGCCTCCACTCCGCCGCTGGCCCCGACGCTTCAGGATTTGCCGGTCACCGTGCTGCGCCAAGATCGCAACATCGGCCAGTCCGCCGCTCGCAATTTGGCGGCGGCGGCGGCGAGCGGAACGGTGCTGGCGTTCACCGATAACGATTGCACGGTGGAGCCGGACTGGCTGCGCGCGCTCGTCCCTTATCTGAACGACCCTCAGATCGCCATCGTCGGCGGGCGAGTGGTGGCGACGCCGGCCCAAGGGGCGATCGCGGCGTTTGAGGCGGTGCGCTCCCCTCTGGATATGGGCGCGGTCGCCACGGAGGTCGCGCCGGCGGCGGCCGTGGCGTATCTCCCCACCTGCAATTTGCTGGTCAAGCGCGACGCATGGCTCGCCCAGGCCGGTTTCGACGCCGGCCTGCGGATCGGCGAGGACGTGGATTTCATTTGGCGGGTGTTGCGCGGCGGGTCGCGCGCGTGGTACGCGCCCGCGGGCCGCGTCGCCCACGACCATCGGGTGCGATGTCTGGACTGGCTGCGCCGTCGCGCCGATTACGGAGCGTCGGAAGCGGTTTTGCAACAGCGTCACCCCGAAGGTCGGCGCTGGATGCCGCTGCCCGCCGTCGGCCTGTTGCTGCTGTCAGCCGTCGCCCTAGCCCCCTCTTTCGGCAGGTGGGGCTTAGGCCCGGTCGCGTTGGCCGCTCTCTTATTCGGCGCGGAATCGGTCGAAAAACGGCGCAAGCTGCGGCGCTTGGCGGTGTCGTTGCCTTTCCGCTCGATCCTGGCCGCGCTGGGCCGGGAACACGCGGCGGCGTTCTATCACTTCAGCGCCAATATGGCGCGCTACGACAGCCTGCCGCTGCTGGCGGTCAGCGTGATCTGGCCTAGACTGCTGCCGATGACGGTCTTACTGCTTTCGGTCGCGCCGCTGACCGACTATCGGCGCTTGCGGCCCCGGCTGTCGCGCGCGGCGTTCGTCGCGCTCTACGGGCTAGAACTGGCCGCCTATCAGCTTGGCGTTTGGCGCGGCTGTTGGCGGCGGCGGACGCCGCGGCCCTTGTTGCCGCAGCTTAGCGCGCGGCGCTGACCCCATCAGGCCGCGCGCGATCCTTTCAAGCGATGTTTCATCAACCGAGGAGATGATCCTGATGTACCTACCCATCGACCAACGCCCCGTCACGCCGGCGCTGCAACCACAACCGGAACCCGCCGCAGGCTCGCAACCCGCCGCGACCGTCGGGGCCGAACGCCTTGAAACCCCAGCCGAACCGCCACAAATCACCGAAGAATTGCTGATCGAGGAGGTCAGCATCGACGGCATGTGCGGCGTTTATTGAAACCGACGCCGTTCGGTGCTCGCCGGGCCGGACGGCGGTCTCCACCTCATTCCGAGGACGGCACCCATGGGCAAACTGGACGGCAAGGTTGCGTTCATCACCGGGGCGGCGCGCGGTCAAGGTCGCGCGCACGCTGTGCTGATGGCGCGGGAAGGGGCTGACATTGCGGCGCTGGACATCTGTCACGATCTCCCTTACCCACGCTATCCGTTGGCAATCCGCGGCGATCTGGAGGAGACCGCCAGCCAAGTACGGGCGCATGGCCGTCGGGCCTTGGAATTGGTCGCCGATGTGCGCGACAGCGCCGCGATGGCCGATGCCGTGGCAAAAACCATCGCGGCCTTCGGTCACATCGATATTCTGATCTGCAACGCCGGCATCGCCGACATGGCCTTGACCTGGGATATCACCGAGGAATGGTGGGACATCATGCTCGATGTCAACCTCAAGGGTTATTGGCTGGCGGTGAAATACGTCGTTCCACACATGCTGGCCCAAGGAACCGGCGGCAGCATCCTCATGACTTCCTCAGTCGCCGGATTGCGCGGCGAGCCGGGCATGGCTCATTATTGCGCCTCGAAGTGGGGCGTCGTCGGACTGGCGCATTCGCTGGCCCAGGAACTGGCCCCGCATCACATCACCGTTAACACGCTCCACCCAACCGCCGTGAATACCGACATCATCCCCGGCATGGCCCAAGCCGCCGAAATGGCCACCGAGGATTTGGTCGAGTTCATCCGTCACGGCAATGCGTTACCCGTAAAACTGATCGAGGCCGAGGACGTCGCCAATGCCGGGCTCTGGCTGGTTTCGGAGGAAGCACGCTACGTGACCGGGCAGAAACTCACCATCGACGCGGGGAGGATGCTGAAATGAAGGCCGTCGAACCGACCGCCTGCTACCGTTTGGCTCCGGGAGTCGCGATCCGTTCAGAGCGTTTCGGCGGCCTGGTTTATCGTTACGACAATCGCCGCCTGTATTTTCTGCGCTCCCATCAGGCGGTCGAGTTGGTCAATAGCCTGGACGGGCGCCGCTCGCTGCAAGAAACTCTCGATGCGCTCGCGACAGCGCGGGACTTGCCGGACACCGCCCGCGAACCCTTGATGGCGGCGGTGGCGCAATTGGAAAAACTGGGGATTCTGACCCGCTCGAACTGAGCGGTCACCCAAAACTTCATCCGCGCCTTACGCCGGCCACCAGCAGGATGAAGGGACGCTTAGGGCACCGGATACTCGCGCGGCTGGATGCCATGTTTGCGCAACTTGCGGTACAAGGTGTTACGGCTGACCCCCAACTGCGAGGCGGTATTAGTGATGTGCCAACCGTGGCGATCCAGCTCGCGCAACAACGCATCGCGTTCGGCTTGCGCGAGCCCGCTGTTGGCAGCGTCCTTCAGCGGGCCGCGCGGGATAAGACCGGTGATTTCCAGCGGCAAATCCTCGATCCGCACGATCTGATCTTCGCACAATGCCACGGCCGCGCGCAGAACGTTGCGCAGTTGGCGGATATTGCCGGGCCAGGCATAGGCGTCCAACGCTGCGAAAGCATCCTCGGTGATGCGCACGCTCGCCCCATCGCTCTCCGCCGCCAGCAGCTTGCGGATCAACAACGCCCGATCGCCGCGCTCGCGCAAGGCCGGCAGCCGCAATTCCAAGCCGTTCAACCGATAATACAAATCTTCCCGAAACTCGCCGCTGGCGACGCGCTCCCGTAAGTGGTGATGGGTGGCGCTGATCAAGTACAAGTCCACCGGCATTGGCGTGTCGCTGCCCAAGGGCAGCACTTCCTTATCTTCCAGCACCCGCAGCAACCGGGTTTGCGAGGACAGCGGCATGTCGCCAATCTCGTCTAAAAACAGCGTGCCGCCGTTGGCTTGTAAAATCTTGCCGCGCCGGCCTTCCTGACGCGCCCCGGTAAATGCACCGTATTTGTAACCAAACAGCTCGCTCTCGATCAGATTTTCAGGAATGGCGGCGCAATTCACCGCGACGAAGGGTTTGTTAGATCGGGCGCTGGCATCGTGAATGGCCTTGGTGAAGATATCCTTGCCGGTACCCGTTTCCCCCGTGAGTAAGATATTGACGCCCTTGTTCATCACCCGCCGGGCACAGTGGGCGTTATAAGCCATCAGCGGGTCCGCGTCGGACAGCACCTCCAAGTTCCAGGAAGGCAGCGGCAGGGCTTTGATTTCGATGGTGGCCGAAGTAGCGGAACTGGTTTGGCGTCGTTCGGCGGGCCGCAACAAGGAAAAAAACGGCTTGCCGGCCCCATCGCGCACCAGCAACGGTGTTCCCGCCCGGCCGCCTGACTGACCTAACAGCGCCTCTAACCCGCTGGCGAACAGCGTCTGAATCGGCCGGCCGACCAGCTGGGCGCGGGACTGCTGGAGCTGGTCCACCGCGCTCTGATTGACCGCCAGAATGCGGCCCGCCTCATCGAAAGCCAGCAGCCCTTCGCCACCCTGACCGACCGACTCGGTCCGCTGGTGAAAGCGAAGCACTTGCCGCTCGCGAAATGCCCGTAAGAAGCAGCCGTGCTCGATCAGCCGCGCGCTTAAGGCGGCCAGCGCCAGCGTGTGAAGTTGGCTTTGCTTGGAATCCTGGGAACTGACCGATGAAATATCCAGGACCGCCAATAACTGGCCCTGCGGGTCGAAGATCGGCGCGGCCGAACAGGTCAACAAGCCATGCTGGCTGAGAAAATGTTCGTTGCAATGCACGGTCAGCGCCTTGCGTTCGATCAGAACGGTGCCGATCCCGTTGGTCCCTTCGTTTTGCTCGTCCCAGACCGCGCCCAACCACAGCCCGGCGCGCTCGAAGGGCTTGCTCAATCCCGCATCGGCGGTCCAGTTGACAATCACCCCGTCGCTGTCAGTCAAGATCACCGCAAAACCCGAACCGGCGATGCGTTGGTAGAGGTTACTGGTCTCAATGCGGGCAATATCCAGCAGATTGTCCAAGCGTTCCTGATGCTCTCGCACGCAGGGCGATTCCAGTACTTGCGTCTGATGCGAGCGAACGGGATCGAGACCGTAGCGCTCGACGCAACGAAGCCAGGAGCGCGTGATGCTGGTTTCCAGCGAAGGGACAGCCTTGTCACCCTGCACCACGGACAGCACTTGCTCCGCGTGTGCGGTTGCCTTCTCCACCATAGTTCCTCCTCCCGCACGACCTCAACCTGTCAGATCGAGAGGTTGAGCGTCGCTCAGCGGCGAACAAGATTATCGAGCAGGTTCTCGGTGAGTATTTACCGGATAAACAGGGGAAATTGAGACCATTACAACGGCAAGGGAGGTCCTATCACAGCACGGTTCGACTTTTAGTCGGTTCATAGCCGCCGTCTTACCGGATACCTTTATTGACTATAGGCTTTTTAAAAGGATTTGCACGGTGCGACGGCCGATTTCTCGAAGGCAAGTCACAGAAGACGCTGTAATCCGCCCGTGATAAGAATCGCTGGGTCGCTTTTCACAGGCGAAGGCGGCGAACGATCTGACAGACCTTGCGCCGCGCTGGAGAGCGGCGGCTTACGGCAAGTCTGCGGGAAGAGCGCGAGTCGCCCTTCAGGCTTTCACGGCTGAAGAAGCGTTTGAATCGCTGGCAAACCAAACCGGCAATTCATCCAACCGACTCACTACCACATCGGGTTCGACATCCCAGGGATCGAACACCAGATCGGGCTGACGCTTGACCCAAGCGCCGCGCAGACCGGCGGCCTTAGCGCCGATCACATCCCAAGCATTACTGGAAACCAGCCAAGTTTCGGCAGGCGCACAGCCGGTGCGCTGGGCCAGATAGCGATAAACCTCGGGGTCGGGCTTGAAGGTGCGCAAATCATCCACGCTGACCACATCTTCCAAATGCGGCAATACCCCGACATTGCCCAACAGCGCGCGAATGCTGGCTTCCACGCCATTGGAGAAGGCCACCAACCGATGGCCTTGGTTTTTGAGCCCTTCCAGCGCGGCGGCGACTTCCGAAAAAACCGGCAAGCGCAGATAAGCGTCGAGCAATCGCGCTTGATCGGATTCCGGCAGCTCACACTTCAGGGCCTGCTGGGTATAACGCAACGCCTGCCGGGTGCAGACATCAAAATCCACATAGCGGCGCATCAGGCCGCGCCGAAACGAATATTCCAATTGCTTAGCGCGCCACAAGCCGGCGAACGGGGTGGCTTGCTCGCCAACCAGCGCCCGCAGCGGCTCGGCCAGCGCCAGCGGATCGACCAACGTACCGTAGACATCGAACCCCAAAGCATAGGGCTTAGCTGGATCAGCCATCATGTTTTACCCTTGCCCCGCACGCTTATTGACCGACTTCACGCTATCCACGGCAACCGCGCTCGCTAGGTTTCTTTGAAGACCGCCAGCGCAACCAATGACCAAGCGCCTAGCAAAGCCACTCCGCCAATGGGAGTAACAGCGCCCAGCCAGCGCGTTCCACTCAAGCTGAGCGCGTACAAGCTACCCGAAAACAACAGCAAACCGGCCGCCATCAAAATACCCGCCCAGCGCAGCAACGCCGTCGGCAGGTGTACAGCGAGCAAGCCGACCACCAAGAGTCCAAGCGCATGATAGATATGGTAGCTGACCGCGGTTTCATAAGTCGCCATGAGTTCTGGAGCCAAGGTTTTTCTAAGGCCGTGCGCGCCAAAAGCACCCATGGCCACAGCCGATAGCATCCCCAAGCTACCCAGCAGCAACCATAATTTCGCCGGAGTGGGCATAACGCGCTTCAAGATCTTTCACATCCGCTCGTTCAGCCCCGACCAACGGCTCGATGATCGGGTTGAACGCTCGGCCATGACGGCTGCACCGGACCTCACTGGACGCCTACGATCACAAAGTTTTGATGGGGTTCCGACCAACGTAAAACGGTATTCCGACCCGTGCTGGGAAAATCGGCGACCGTATGTTGATACGGCGGCAAACCCGTCAAAAACTCGCTCCCGAGAGTAGCGACGCTAAAGGAGATATTAGCGAATTCGACCCCATCCGCTAAAGCTCTCAAGGTGTGGATGCCGTCGCCAAGACTATTCCAATTGAAAGCCAGCGCATATCCCGTATTAGCGTTACCGCAGTTGGCCGCCGTATCCGGGCGCGCGGTCCCATAACCTGCCTTCAGCCGCTCGCCACCATCGATCTCCACTTCGACTGTCGAAGCATTACAGACCCAACCTCGAATCAAACTGACGCCGCTTTCATAGGAGCCTTGGCTGGGGCTTTCTTGAATGGCCCGCGCCGCGGCGGCCGCCAATTCGCCAGCAAAACTATTGAGAGAAGCCCTACCGCTATTTAAGCTATTCGCATCGACGATCATAAAATTTTGATGCGGTTCCGACCAGCGTACGGCCACTGGTTTGGTCACTTGAGGGAAATCGGTCAGAAGACCCTCACCGCTGATCCCCGCAATGAAAGGCTGCCCTAAGGTCGTCACATAAAAGCTCACGCGACTGAATTCCACGCCGTCCGCTAAAACCCTCAGGCTGTGAACCCCATCCCCCAAAGCGCCCCAGTTATAAGTCAGCCCATAGCCGGTATTAACAGTCCCACAGGTCGCCGCCGTATCCGAGCGCGGCGCGCCATAAGCGGTCTTGAGCGGCGCGCCGCCATCGATCTCCACTTCGACCGTCGAGGCATTGCAAACCCAACCACGGATCAACCCTACGCCACTTTCATAAGACCCTTGGCTAGGGCTTTCCTGGAAAGCCAAAAGAACGGTGTTACCCCCAATATTGACTTCATTTGAAAACCCGCTTTCAAAGGTCTGTCTAGTATTATAGGCGGTAACCGCGAAATAATAAGGCTTGCCTTCCTCAAGATTGGGAACCGTATAAGTCGTTTGGTTACCTACATCAACAGTGGAAGTATAAGCTCTACTGGCGGGACCGTAATAAATCCGATAGCCGCCAACATTACGTTCGGTATTGGCATCCCAAGCAAGCGTCACTTGCTTGGCAAACCCGGAAACCGGCCACAAAAAAACCACCAACAAAACCACCCATTGAATATTAGAAAGTTTAATACTATCCACCCAAAGGCTCATACACCCCAATTCCTCACAAAAAATTCAAATTCGGTCATCACGCGCTGGAAAATACAGTTCCAGGGTCTGATCAATCTGGAAGACTCCAAATTATTTGTATCAAGAAACCGGCATTGAGAATTGCCGATTTTAAATGAAGCTGGCGAAGGGAATCGAACCCCCGACCCGCTGATTACAAATCAGCTGCTCTACCGAACTGAGCTACGCCAGCAACGACCACCAAGAGCACTTCAAGAATTTAACCTTGGATTCTCAGTATATCGCGCAGTTCCCTATCCCCTCAACTTCAGTGCATACCCCTCATGGCAAGTTTGTCGCAATCTTGTAGCTTCGCTATTACAGCGCAGGCTTAAAACTGTCTTTTTTTAGGACAAAATAGCGATTTTTGGCAATTAACCAGCGCCCTGAGAAACTCGCTCCAAAAAACGGTAAAGGGTATCTTGCTACTCCAAAGCTCGGTTTTCAATGAAATTTAACAAGGGGAATCTTTTGAAGATTGACAAGCATTTTTTTTCTTATCAAAATACGCGACTCATTTTGGAGGGGTTCCCGAGCGGTCAAAGGGGGCAGACTGTAAATCTGTTGGCACAGCCTTCGAAGGTTCGAATCCTTCCCCCTCCACCACCCTCAACGCAAATTTAGCCCATTTTAACAGGCAATGATGGTGGTGCGCTGGACAAGCAGGGTGTCTTTTGGCTTGGTTGACGGTCAGGCGGGTGTAGTTCAATGGTAGAACCTCAGCCTTCCAAGCTGATGGTGTGGGTTCGATTCCCATCACCCGCTCCAAAATTTGAAACTCAAAGCAAAGTTTTGAGCCCATATAGCTCAGTTGGTAGAGCGCATCCTTGGTAAGGATGAGGTCACCAGTTCAAATCTGGTTATGGGCTCCATAAGTAGCTGGTATTCATTAAATTTTTCCGAAACGGGCCCTGAAGGTTTTTAGGGGAGTGCCTGGATGTCCAAAGAAAAGTTTGAGCGGAGCAAGCCGCACGTGAACGTGGGGACGATTGGCCATGTGGACCACGGGAAGACGACGCTGACGGCGGCGATCACGCGGGTGATGGCCTCGAAGTTCGGGGGCGAGTTCAAGGCCTACGACCAGATTGACTCGGCGCCGGAAGAGAAGGCGCGGGGGATCACGATCGCCACGGCGCACGTCGAATACGAATCGCCCAAGCGGCACTACGCGCACGTCGACTGTCCGGGGCACGCCGACTACATCAAGAACATGATCACCGGGGCGGCGCAGATGGACGGAGCGGTGCTGGTGGTGTCGGCGGCGGACGGGCCGATGCCGCAGACGCGGGAGCACATTTTGCTGGCGCGGCAGGTGGGCGTGCCCTACATCGTGGTGTATTTAAACAAAGCCGACATGGTGGACGACGCCGAGCTGTTGGAGCTGGTCGAGATGGAAGTGCGGGAGCTCTTGTCCAGCTACGACTTCCCCGGCGACGACCTGCCGATCGTCACCGGCTCGGCGCTGAAAGCGCTGGAAGGGGACGGCGGCGAGCTGGGGGAGCCCTCGATTTTCAAGCTGGTCGACGCCATGGACGCCTACATCCCGCAGCCGCAGCGCGAGATCGACAAGCCCTTTCTGATGCCGATCGAAGACGTGTTTTCGATCTCCGGGCGGGGCACGGTGGTGACCGGGCGGATCGAGCGGGGCAAGGTCAAGGTGGGCGAAGAGGTGGCCATCGTCGGCATCCGGCCCACGGTCAAGACCGTCTGCACCGGGGTGGAGATGTTCCGCAAGCTGCTCGACCAGGGCGAGGCCGGGGACAACGTTGGGGTGCTGCTGCGCGGCACCAAGCGGGACGAGGTGGAGCGGGGCCAGGTGCTGGCCAAGCCCAACACCATCACCCCGCACACCCACTTCGAAGCCGAGGTCTACGTGCTGTCCAAGGAAGAAGGCGGGCGGCACACCCCGTTTTTCAAGGGCTACCGGCCGCAGTTTTACTTCCGCACCACCGACGTGACCGGCTCGGTCGACCTGCCCGAAGGGGTCGAGATGGTGATGCCCGGCGACAACGTGCGCATGACCATCAACCTGATCGCGCCGATCGCCATGGACGAGGGCTTGCGCTTCGCCATCCGCGAGGGCGGCCGCACCGTCGGCGCCGGCGTCGTCGCTAAAATCATCGAGTGAGTTCTAGAAATCCAGGTGGAAGGCTGGTTGTGGCTTCCACCTTGGAATTATTAATTACAGGCCAGTAGCTCAATTGGCAGAGCAGCGGTCTCCAAAACCGCAGGTTGGGGGTTCGATTCCCTCCTGGCCTGCCATCTTTTGCATGGCGCGCCCCGATTTCCGCTCGTTCCAAACAGCGGAAATTTTTAAGGATAGCCGAACCCGAGTCCGCATGAACTTAACCAAGTCCGAAACCCAAACCATCAGCCGCACCGATACCTTCAAGCTGCTAGGCGCCGGTGCCATCGTTCTGATCGCGTTGATCGCGTTTTATGTTTTTGCGAATCACTCGGTGCTGGCGCGCGTTATTGGGTTGCTGGCGGCCGCCGGGGCGGCCGTCGCCGTTGCCTTACAAACCGCTCCGGGTGCGGAAACCCTGGAATTCCTTCAGGGTTCGCGCTCTGAATTGCGCAAGGTGGTCTGGCCTACCCGCGCCGAAACGACCCAAACCACGCTGATCGTCATCGCCATGGTCGTGGTGATGGGCCTGCTGCTGTGGCTGTTGGATGTAGTGCTTTTCTGGCTGGTCCGGCTCGTTACGGGTTAGTGGAGCAACGGCGCGAATGACCATGCGATGGTATGTGGTACAAGCCTATTCCGGTTTCGAACAGCACGTCAAACGCTCGCTGTTGGAACGAATCACCCGCGAAGGACTCAAAGATCGCTTCGGTCAAGTGCTGGTTCCCACCGAGGAAGTGGTGGAGATGCGCGACGGGCAGAAGCGTAAAAGCGACCGGAAATTCTTTCCCGGTTATGTGCTCGTCCAGATGGAAATGGACAACGACACCTGGCATTTGGTGCGCAACGTCCCGAAAGTGTTGGGCTTCATCGGCGGCACCAGCGACAAACCCGCGCCGATCTCCGAAAAGGAAGCCCAGACCATCCTGCAACGCGTTCAGGAAGGCGTCGACCGGCCAAAACCCAAGGTTCTGTACGAGCCCGGCGAGATGGTGCGGGTGACCGATGGTCCGTTCAACGACTTCGAGGGCGTGGTCGAGGAAGTCAATTACGAAAAAAGCCGGCTGCGCGTGGGCGTCATGATCTTCGGGCGCACCACGCCGGTAGAGCTGGAATTCAGCCAGGTCGAAAAGGTTTCACGCTGACGGTCCAGCAATCCTTCAGCAGTCTGCTACCCGCCGGTCGGGCAGCTTATTTGGGGAGCCGCAAGGCGTTTGAACCCACCTAGGAGTCACAATGGCAAAGAAAGTCACGGCATACGTCAAATTGCAGGTTGCAGCCGCTAAGGCCAACCCCAGCCCTCCGGTCGGACCCGCCCTGGGCCAGCACGGGGTCAACATCATGGAGTTCTGCAAAGCCTTCAACGCGCAGACCCAAAATCTCGAACCCGGCTTGCCGATCCCGGTGGTGATCACGGTCTATAGCGACCGCAGCTTCACCTTTATCATGAAGACTCCGCCGGCTTCCGTGCTGCTGCGCAAGGCCCTGGGCATCGACAAAGGCAGCCCGACGCCCAACACCAAGAAGGTCGGCACGGTGACCCGAGCCCAGTTGGAAGAAGTGGCCAAGGCCAAGCAACCCGACCTGACCGCCGCCGATCTTGAGGCGGCCGTTCGGACCATCGCCGGCAGCGCCCGTTCCATGGGCCTCGATGTGCAGGGGGTGTGACATGGCCAAACTCTCCAAGCGCCTGCAAGCCATCAGCGCCAAACTGACCCCCGGCAAGTTCTACCCGATCGGTGAAGCCCTGAGCCTGCTTAGGGATGTATCCGCCGTCAAATTCAAGGAGTCGGTGGATGTAGCGGTCAACCTGGGAGTCGATCCGCGCAAATCCGATCAGGTCGTGCGCAGCGCCACCGTGCTCCCCCACGGGACCGGCAAGACGGTGCGGGTGGCGGTATTCGCTCAAGGCGCCAACGCCGACGCCGCCCGCGAGGCGGGCGCCGATGTCGTCGGCTTTGAGGATTTGGCGGAGTCCGTCAAGGCGGGCAACATGGATTTCGATGTGGTGATCGCCGCGCCCGATGCCATGCGGGTGGTCGGTCAGCTCGGCAAGATCCTCGGCCCGCGCGGCCTGATGCCCAATCCCAAGGTCGGCACCGTGACCCCCGATGTGGTCGGTGCGATCCGCAACGCCAAGGCCGGACAGGTTCGCTATCGGACCGACAAGGCCGGCATTATCCACTGCACTATCGGCAAGGTAGATTTCACCCCGGTCCAGTTACAGGAAAATCTGCAAGCCCTGCTGCACGACCTTCAGAAGATCAAGCCCGCCACCTCCAAGGGCATTTATATTCGCCGAGTCACCGTTTCCACCACCATGGGTCCGGGCTTGGCGGTGGATCAGGCGAGCTTGGCGCTATAGACGATCCACGGATCCCCGGCGCCTTGGCCGGGGCATTGAAGAACTTTGGGCCGGCCGGACGTTCCGACCAGCGTCAAAGACCGCGGGCGCCGTCAGGCTTAATCACGTTCGGCCGCGCGCCGAACCAGCCCGCGCAGACGGGAAGGCCCTTACCGGATGATTCCTGGCAAGGCCACCGTTTTTCCGATCTCCCGCAATGGAGATAACCTGTGAGGTAAGCAATGAGTCTCAATCTGGCAGAAAAACAGGCTGTGGTGGCCGAAGTCGCCGAAGTGGCTGCCAGTGCGCACTCCGCGGTCGCCGCCGAATATCGGGGTCTGAGCGTGGCTCAGATCACCAGCCTGCGCGTCAAAGCGCGGGAAACCGGCGTCTACCTGCGCGTCGTCAAGAACACCCTGGCGCGGCGCGCCGTCCAGGGAACCGGGTTCGAATGCTTGCAATCCAGCCTGGTGGGACCGCTGATTTTGGCGTTCTCCCAGGAGGATCCCGGCGCGGCGGCGCGACTGTTCAAGGAATTTCTCAAAGAAAAGGCCAATGAGAAACTGGTCGTCAAGGTATTGGCGGTCGGCGGACAAGCCTTTC
Source organism: Candidatus Competibacteraceae bacterium (assembly GCA_016713505.1). Lineage (NCBI taxonomy): Bacteria > Pseudomonadati > Pseudomonadota > Gammaproteobacteria > Candidatus Competibacteraceae > Candidatus Competibacteraceae bacterium. Next base: position 1,277,968 of record JADJPA010000001.1, read on the forward strand.
CAGCCCGCGAGCTGGATCGCTTGGCCAGCCTGCCGACCCGCGATCAGGCGATCAGTTTGCTCATGGCCTGCATGAAAGCGCCGCTCGACAAGTTCGCGCGCACGCTCAATGAAATTCCCGGCAAGTTGGTGCGCACGGTCGAAGCCGTCCGGCAGCAAAAAGAAGCTGCCTGAACTTTGACCCCAATCAGTCCCAATCCGTAATTATTCAGCGTTATCCAGGAGCACATCCGTAATGGCCGTTTCGAAAGAAGACCTTTTAGACACCATCGCCAGCATGACGGTGATGGAGATCGTCGAGCTGATTTCCGCGATGGAAGCAAAGTTCGGCGTCAGCGCCGCCGCCGCCGTGGCCGCCGCGCCCGCCGCCGTGGCCACCGCCGCGCCGGTCGAGGAGAAGACCGAATTCGATGTGGTGATGACCAGCTTCGGCGAGAAGAAGGTCGAAGTGATCAAGGTGGTGCGCGCCATCACCGGCTTGGGTTTGAAGGAAGCCAAGGATGCGGTCGAAGGCGTCCCCTCCACCATCAAGGAAGGCATCCCCAAGGCCGAGGCCGACGACATCAAGAAAAAGCTGGAAGAAGCCGGCGCCAAGGTCGATATCAAGTAAGCACCCGGTACTCACCTGTCCGTGGAGCCTTATCACGCAACATCGTTCCGGCTTGGACACGCAGAACCCGGAAACGGCTGGCGGCCTCAGGCCGCCGGCCTGTTTCCGTTTGAATCCGGCAGGGAAAACCGACCCTCCAGCGCGCCATGCGGCGCGCTGGGACCGGTTATGGAATCAGGCGACTTTCGCCCTTGGCTGGCACTCTCATGAGAGGAATCCCGATGGCCTACACGTTTACTGAAAAAAGACGCATTCGTAAAGACTTCGGCAGGCGTCCCAGCATCCTGGAGGTGCCTTACCTGCTGGCGATTCAGTTGGATTCCTATCGTGAGTTCCTCCAAACCGAAACGCCTCCGGGAGATCGTCGGGAGATCGGCTTACATGCGGCCTTTCGCTCGGTGTTTCCCATCGTCAGTTATTCGGGCAACGCCCGGTTGGAGTATGTCAGTTATCGGTTGGGCGAGCCGGTGTTCGACGTGCGCGAGTGCCAGCTACGCGGTCTGACTTACGCCGCGCCGCTTCGGGTGCGCCTGCGGTTGGTGCTGATGGACAAGGACGCCGAGGCCGGCACCCACAAGATCAAGGACATCAAGGAAAACGAAGTCTACATGGGCGAACTGCCGCTGATGACCGACAACGGCACCTTCGTCATCAACGGCACCGAACGAGTCATCGTTTCTCAGTTGCACCGCTCGCCCGGCGTGTTCTTCGATCACGACAAAGGCAAGACCCACTCCTCCGGCAAGTTGCTGTTTTCGGCCCGCATCATCCCCTATCGCGGTTCCTGGCTGGATTTCGAATTCGACGCCAAGGATATCGTGTACGCGCGCATCGACCGCCGCCGCAAGCTGCCGGTCACCATTTTGCTGCGGGCCTTGTTCGACGAGCCCAATCCCAACGACCCGGACGCCCGTTCGGTCAACGAGCGCATCCTGGCTATTTTTTTCGAGACCAATACCATTCGCTGCGACGGCGAGCGTTTCGCGCTCGATCTGGTGCCGGAGCGCCTGCAAGGCGAAACCACCAGTTTCGATATCGTCATCGGCGATCGTGAGATTTTGAAAGCGGGCCAGCGGGTCAAGGCCAAACATGTCCGCGACCTGGCCAAGGCCGGCGTGCAAAGCCTTCAGATCCCCAATGAATATCTGGTCGGCAAAATCCTGGCGCGCGATCTGCCCGATCCGCGGACCGGCGAGCTGTTGGCTCAAGCCAACGATGAGCTGACCTTGGAAAAACTGGAGAAAATCCAGGCGGCCGGCATTACCGAATTCCAGACTCTTTATGTCAACGACGTCAATCGCGGACCCTACATCGCCAACACCTTACGCGCGGACCCCACCCGCAGCCAGTGGGAGGCGCAGGTCGAAATCTATCGGATGATGCGTCCCGGCGAGCCACCGACCAAAGACGCGGCGCAGCGCCTGCTGCACGACTTGTTTTTCTCAGCCGAGCGCTACGATCTGTCGGATGTCGGCCGCATGAAATTCGACAGCCGGGTCAGCCATCGCCGCACGCCGATCCCCGGCGTGCCGACCAAGGAGCACGCACCTGGCGTGCTGTCGATGGAGGACATTTTGGCGGTGCTCAAGGTGCTGATCGACATCCGCAACGGCAACGGCGTGGTGGACGACATCGACCACCTCGGCAACCGCCGCATCCGCTGCGTCGGCGAAATGACCGAAAACGTGTTCCGCATCGGTCTGGTGCGGGTCGAGCGCGCGGTCAAGGAGCGCTTGAGCCTGGCCGAATCCGAGGGGCTCACCCCGCAGGATCTGATCAACGCCAAGCCGGTCGCCGCCGCCACCAAGGAATTCTTTGGCTCCTCGCAGCTCTCACAGTTCATGGATCAGAACAATCCGCTATCGGAAGTCACTCACAAGCGGCGCGTCTCGGCCCTGGGACCGGGCGGCCTGACCCGCGAGCGGGCCGGCTTCGAAGTGCGCGACGTGCACGCCACCCATTACGGCCGGGTCTGTCCGATCGAAACCCCGGAAGGACCCAACATCGGCCTGATCAACTCGCTGGCGGTCTACGCCCGCACCAATCAGTACGGCTTCCTGGAAACCCCCTACCGCCGAGTCAACGACGGTCGGGTCAGCGATCAGATCGATTATCTATCGGCCATTGAGGAAGGCCAGTACATGATCGCCCAGGCCAACGCCGCGCTGGATGGCGAGGGCCGGCTGACCGACGAGATGGTTTCTTGCCGCTACCAGAATGAATTCATGCTCGCCACGCCAGATCGGGTGCAGTACATGGATGTTTCGCCCAAACAGATCGTGTCGGTGGCGGCGGCCTTGATTCCGTTTCTGGAACACGACGACGCCAACCGCGCTCTGATGGGCTCGAACATGCAGCGTCAGGCGGTACCCACCTTGCGCTCCGAGAAGCCGCTGGTCGGCACCGGCATGGAGCGGATCGTGGCGCGTGATTCGGGGGTGTGCGTGATCGCCAAGCGCGGCGGTCTGGTGGATTCGGTCGATGCCGGGCGCATCGTGGTCCGCGTCAACGACGCCGAGACCGAAGCCGGCGAGCCGGGCGTGGACATCTACAATCTCACCAAATACACCCGTTCCAACCAGAATACCTGCATCAACCAGCGCCCGCTGGTCCAGGTCGGCGACCGGGTGGCGCGCGGCGACGTGCTGGCCGACGGGCCTTCCACCGACATGGGCGAGCTGGCCTTGGGCCAGAACCTGTTGGTCGCCTTCATGCCCTGGAACGGCTACAACTTCGAGGACTCGATCCTGATTTCCGAGCGCGTGGTGCAGGCGGACCGCTTCACCACCATTCACATCGAGGAACTGTCCTGCGTCGCCCGCGACACCAAGCTGGGACCCGAAGAAATCACCGCCGATATCCCCAACGTCGGCGAAAGCGCGCTGGCGCGGTTGGATGAGGCCGGCATCGTCTACATCGGCGCCGAGGTCAAAGCCGGCGACATCCTGGTCGGCAAGGTCACCCCCAAGGGCGAAACCCAACTGACCCCGGAAGAAAAACTGCTGCGGGCGATCTTCGGCGAGAAAGCCTCGGACGTGAAGGACACTTCGCTGCGGGTGCCTTCCGGCATGGACGGCACCGTCATCGACGTGCGGGTGTTCACCCGCGATGGCGTCGAAAAGGATTCGCGCGCCCGCCAGATCGAGGACGCGGAACTCAAGCGCATCCGCAAGGATCTGAACGACCAGCTGCGCATCCTCGAAGACGATCTGTACCAGCGGATGGAGCGGATGCTGGTCGGCAATCCGGCCGAAGGCGGCCCCAACGGCTTGCGGGGCGGCGAGAACGTCGCCATCGAGTATCTCAACCGGCTGCCGCGCGAGCGTTGGTTCGAAATCCGGATGCAAGCCGAGGAAACCAACGACCAGCTCGAAAAGATCGCCCGCCAGCTCGACCAGCAGCGCAAAGCCTTCGACAAGAAATTCGACGAGAAGCGCCGCAAGCTGATCCAGGGCGACGATCTGGCCCCCGGCGTGCTCAAGATGGTCAAGGTCTACCTAGCGGTCAAGCGCCGCATCCAGCCCGGCGACAAGATGGCCGGCCGCCACGGCAACAAGGGCGTGGTGTCGATGATCGTCCCGCAGGAAGACATGCCCTATCTCGAAGACGGCACGCCGGTGGATATCGTGCTGAACCCCCTAGGCGTGCCCTCGCGGATGAATGTCGGGCAGGTGTTGGAAACCCATCTGGGCTGGGCCGCCAAGGGGCTCGGACTCAAACTGGGCCGCCTGCTGGATGCTCAGACCCGCATCGAAGAGCTGCGCACCTTCGTGAATCATATCTACAACGGCGTCGGCGAACAAAACGCGGATCTCAGCCAATTCAGCGATGAGGAACTGATCACCTTATGCGGCAATCTCCGGGATGGCGTGCCGATCGCCACCCCGGTGTTCGACGGCGCCACCGAGCAGGAATTGCAGGAGCTGCTGCGGCTGGCGGAACTGCCGGCCAGCGGCCAGACCACCCTGTTCGACGGCCGCACCGGCGAATCCTTCGACCGGCCGGTGACGGTCGGTTACATGTACATGCTCAAGCTCAACCATCTGGTCGACGACAAGATGCACGCCCGCTCCACCGGCCCGTACAGTCTGGTGACCCAGCAGCCGCTGGGCGGCAAGGCGCAGTTCGGCGGCCAGCGTTTCGGCGAGATGGAAGTCTGGGCGCTGGAAGCCTATGGGGCCTCCTACACCTTGCAGGAAATGCTGACGGTCAAGTCCGACGATGTGAACGGCCGCACCAAGGTCTACAAAAACATCGTGGACGGCAACCACCGCATGGAAGCCGGCATGCCCGAATCGTTCAACGTGCTGGTCAAGGAAATCCGGTCGCTGGGTATCAACATCGATCTGGAAAACGACGCGCTGCTAGTGCCGCGCGCCGACTGAGGCCCATGCAATCCCGTGAGTGAGAGACGATGAAAGACCTGCTGAATCCTTTCAAGACGTTCGACGAGATCGAGGATTTCGACGCCATCCGCATCGGGCTGGCCTCGCCGGAGATGATCCGCGCCTGGAGCCGAGGCGAGGTTAAGAAACCCGAAACCATCAACTATCGGACCTTCAAGCCGGAGCGCGACGGCCTGTTCTGCGCCAAGATTTTCGGCCCGACCAAGGACTACGAGTGCTTGTGCGGCAAGTACAAGCGGCTCAAGCATCGCGGCGTGGTCTGCGAAAAGTGCGGCGTGGAAGTCACCTTGGCCAAGGTGCGGCGCGAACGGATGGGCCACATCGAACTGGCCTCGCCGGTCGCTCACATCTGGTTCTTGAAATCGCTGCCCTCGCGGATCGGTCTGCTGTTGGATATGACCCTACGCGATATCGAACGGGTGCTGTATTTCGAGTCTTTCGTGGTGATCGACTCCGGCATGACCCCGTTGGAGAAAGGCCAACTGCTGACCGATGAAGCCTATCTGGAAGCCGTCGAGCAATACGGCGACGACTTCGACGCTCGCATGGGCGCCGAGGCGGTGCGCGAGTTGCTGAAAGGCTTGGATCTGAAACAACTGGTCGGCCAATTGCGCCAGGAAATCCTGGAATGCAGCTCGGAAACCAAGCTCAAACGGCTGTCGAAGCGCCTGAAGTTGATGGAGTCCTTCCTGAATTCTGGTAACAAGCCGGAATGGATGGTGCTGACCGTGCTGCCGGTGCTGCCGCCCGACCTACGGCCGCTGGTGCCGCTAGACGGCGGGCGCTTCGCCACCTCCGACCTGAACGATCTTTACCGCCGGGTCATCAATCGCAACAACCGGCTCAAGCGCCTGCTGGAGCTGAACGCCCCGGACATCATCGTCCGCAACGAAAAGCGGATGCTGCAAGAGGCGGTGGATTCCTTGCTGGACAACGGCCGGCGCGGTCGGGCCATCACCGGCACCAACAAGCGGCCGCTAAAATCGCTGGCCGACATGATCAAGGGCAAGCAGGGCCGGTTCCGCCAAAACCTGCTCGGCAAGCGCGTGGATTATTCCGGCCGCTCGGTGATCGTGGTCGGCCCCACCCTGCGCCTGCACCAGTGCGGCCTGCCCAAGAAGATGGCCTTGGAGCTGTTCAAGCCGTTCATCTTCAGCAAGTTGCAGTACCGTAACATGTCGACCACCATCAAGGCCGCCAAGAAGATGGTCGAGCGCGAGGAGCCGGCGGTTTGGGACATCCTGGAGGAAGTGATCCGCGAGCATCCGGTGATGCTCAACCGCGCCCCCACCCTGCACCGCTTGGGCATCCAGGCGTTCGAGCCGGTGTTGATCGAAGGCAAGGCCATTCAGCTGCACCCGCTGGTTTGCACCGCCTTCAACGCCGACTTCGACGGCGATCAGATGGCGGTGCACGTCCCGCTGTCGATCGAGGCGCAACTTGAAGCCCGCGCCTTGATGATGTCCACCAACAACATCCTGAGCCCGGCCAACGGCGAACCGATCATCGTGCCGTCGCAGGATGTGGTGCTCGGCTTGTACTATCTGACCCGTGACCGGATCAACGCGCGCGGCGAGGGCATGGCCTTCGCCGACGTGCGCGAGGTGCATCGCGCCTACGAAAGCCGCCAGGTCGAATTGCACGCCCGGATCGAAGTGCGCTTGCCGCCGGAGAAAATCGGCGCGGCCGACGCCGGCGATGGCCCCACGCGGGTCAAGACCACGGTCGGGCGGGTGCTGCTGGCTGAAATCCTGCCCGAAGGGTTGCCGTTTTCGCTGGTCAATCAAGTGTTGACCAAGAAAACCGTCTCGCGCTTGATCAACGAATGCTATCGCTGGTTGGGCTTGAAGCAGACCGTGATCTTCGCCGACCAACTGATGTACACCGGTTTTTATTACGCCACCCGCTCCGGCTCGTCCATCGGTTTCGAGGATTTCAAGATTCCGACCGAGAAGACCGCCCTGCTGGAGAAAGCCGAACAGGAAGTCAAGGAAATCGACTCGCAGTACACCTCGGGTCTGGTGACCAAGGGCGAGCGCTACAACAAGGTGGTGGATATCTGGTCGCGCACCAACGATCAGGTCGCCAGCGCCATGATGCGCAACCTGGGCAAGGAAAAAATCCGCAACCGCGCCGGCGAAATGGCCGAGCAGAACTCTTTTAATTCGGTGTTCATGATGGCCGACTCCGGCGCGCGCGGCTCGGCGGCTCAGATCCGCCAGCTGGCGGGTATGCGCGGGCTGATGGCCAAACCGGATGGCTCGATCATCGAAACCCCGATCAAGGCCAATTTCCGCGAAGGGCTGAGCGTGCTGGAGTACTTCATCTCCACCCACGGCGCCCGTAAAGGCTTGGCCGACACTGCCCTCAAGACCGCCAACTCCGGCTATCTGACCCGGCGCTTGGTGGACGTGGCCCAGGATCTGGTGGTGACCGAACCCGATTGCGGCACCCACGAAGGCGTGTGGATGACGCCGGTGGTCGAGGAAGGCGATGTCAAGGACCCGCTGCGCGACCGCGTGCTGGGCCGGACCGTGGCCCGCGACGTCTTCCAACCGGGCGGCGACGATGTAGCGATTCCCGCCGGCACCCTGCTTGACGAAAAATGGGTGGCGCAACTGGATGAAATGGGCATCGACAACCTCATGGTGCGTTCGGCGATCACCTGCCGGACCCGCTACGGCGTCTGCTCGGCCTGTTACGGGCGCGATCTGGCGCGCGGCCATCGGGTCAACAGCGGCGAATCGGTCGGCGTGATCGCCGCCCAATCCATCGGCGAACCCGGCACCCAGCTGACCATGCGCACCTTCCACATTGGCGGCGCGGCCTCCCGGACCACGGTGGTCAACAACGTCCAAACTAAATCCAAGGGCTTACTGCGCCTGCATAAAATGAAAGTCGTGCAACGGCGCGACGGCCATCTGGTGGCGGTCTCGCGCTCGGGTGAAATCACCCTGGTCGACGAGCAAGGCCGCGAGCGGGAACGCTACAAGGTGCCGTACGGGGCCGAGTTGTCAGCCGACGACGGCAGCCCGGTCGAAGCCGGTCAAGTCATCGCCCGCTGGGACCCCTACACCCATCCGATCGTCACCGAGGTGGCCGGCTTCGTGCGGTTCGCCGAGTTCGAGGAAGGCATCACCGTCCAGCGCCACACCGACGAAATGACCGGTCTTTCCAGCCTGGTGGTGATGGACCCCAAGCAGCGCGGCGCCTTGGGTAAGGACAAACGCCCGATGGTGCGGTTGGTGGACGAATACAGCAACGATTTGTTCATTCCCGGCACCAGCACGCTGGCGCAATACCCGTTGCCGGCCGGCGCCATCGTCAATCTGGCCGACCACGCCGAAGTGGCGGTGGGCGACGTGATCGCCCGCATCCCACAGGAATCCTCCAAGACTCGCGATATCACCGGCGGTCTGCCACGAGTGGCGGACTTGTTCGAAGCCCGCAAGCCCAAGGAACCCGCGATTCTGGCCGAGAAATCCGGCATCATCGAATTCGGCAAGGAAACCAAGGGCAAGCAGCGGCTGGTCATCCGCGACAAGAACGGTGAAATCCTTTACGAAGAGCTGATTCCGAAATGGCGGCATGTCGGCGTGTTCGATGGCGAATACGTCGAACAAGGTGAAATCATCGCCGACGGCGAACTCAACCCGCACGACATCCTGCGGCTGCTCGGCGTGCAGGAACTGGCGGCCTATCTGGTCAAGGAAATTCAGGACGTGTATCGGGTCCAGGGCGTTAAGATCAACGACAAACACATCGAGGTGATCATCCGCCAGATGCTGCGCAAGGTCGAAATCCTCGATCCGGGCGAAACCAACTTCATCAAGGGCGAGCAAGTCGAACGGACCCGAGTGATGGAAGAAAACGACCGGGCTCAGAGCGAGGATCGCATCCCCGCTCGCTGGCAACCGATGCTGCTCGGCATCACCAAGGCCTCGCTGGCGACCGAGTCGTTCATTTCGGCGGCGTCGTTCCAGGAAACCACGCGGGTGCTGACCGAAGCGGCGGTGCGCGGCTTGCGCGACGACCTGCGCGGTTTGAAGGAAAACGTCATCGTCGGCCGGCTGATTCCGGCCGGCACCGGACTGGCCTATCACCTACAGCGGCGGCATAACTGGGTTCCCAGCCGACCCGCCACCAGTGACGGCCATGTGTTCGAGAGCAGCGAAGCGGAGCTGAAGCCGGTATCCGAAGACAAAAGCGACGACAGTGAGGTCGACTCCAAGGATATGACCGCCTAAACCCACATCGCCACCGGGAAAGGCGGGAAGCGCGCGGCGTCTCCCGCCTTTCTTTTTGAACGCCCACTTCCCCACTTCCGTCCGCTCTTAGCCGCTGCCCGCCCTTTATGACCGCCCTATTGGAAGCCTGCCAACTGGTCAAGCATTTTCGCGGTGTAAAAGCCGTGGATGGCCTCGATTTAGCCATTTCGACCGGCCGCTGCTTCGGCTTGCTCGGGCCGAACGGCGCCGGCAAAACCACCACGGTCGAACTGCTGGAAGGTATCCAGGAACCCACGCGCGGCGTTATCCGCTATCGAGGGGAACGGCTCGGCGCGCGCTTCCGCCAGGATATCGGCATCATGTTTCAATCCACGGCGCTGCAAGATTTCATCACCGGCCGCGAGAACTTGCGGATGTTCGGCAGCCTTTACCGGCGCACCTTGCCAGTGGCGCAACTGATCGAGGATTGCGCGCTGGGCGGCTTCATCGATCGCGACAGCCGTAAACTGTCCGGCGGCCAACGCCAGCGTTTGCTATTGGCCATCGCCCTGGTCAACGACCCGGAGTTGATCTTCCTGGACGAGCCGACCACCGGACTCGACCCACAGGCGCGCCGCAATTTTTGGGAGCTGGTCCAGCGGATCAAGGCGCGCGGCAAGACCCTGCTGCTGACCACGCATTACATGGAAGAGGCTTATCATCTGTGCGATGAGGTCGCCATCATGGACCACGGCCGCATTATCGCTCAGGGTACGCCCAGGGAATTGTTGGCCGCTCACTTCGACGATGTGGTGCTGCAACTGCCCCAAGCCGATTTCTCCAATCCTCCGCTTTCTCCCGCCTTGACCGTGATTCAAACCCAAGACAGCGTGGAAATCCTGACTCGCGATGTCAACGCCGCCATTGAGGAGTTGCTCGCCCATCACATTTCCCTGAGGCGGCTGCAAATCCGCCCGCGCACCCTGGAAGACCTGTTCCTGGAATTGACCGGTCGGGAGTTACGGACATGAGTTTCAAACGCTTTTGGGCGTTGTTTGCCTGCCGCAACCTCGAATTTACGCGAGACCGCTCTTCACTGAGCTGGAACCTGCTGTTTCCGCTCTCGCTGATCGCCGGTTTCGCCTTCGCCTTTTCCGGGCCGGGGTTGACGCTGTACAAAGTCGGCGTGCTGGGAGCGACCGAGGCCTCGAACATCCGCGAATTTTTTCAGACCCGTTATATCCGCTTCCTGCCGGTGGTCGATCTCCCCTCGGCCTTGACCAAAGTCGAACGGCACCAACTCGATATGGTGATCGATACCGCCGGAGGGCGCTATTGGATCAACGAAGAATCCCCGCAAGGCTATGTGCTGGACCGAATGCTGCATTCGACGAGTACCGACCCAACCGCTTTCAGCAAACAAACCGTGAACGGGCGTCTGATCCGTTATGTCGATTGGGTGCTGCCGGGCGTGTTGGCCATGAATATGATGTTCAGTTGCCTGTTCGGCGTCGGCTACGTCATCGTTCGCTATCGGAAGAATGGCACGCTCAAGCGGCTGCGAGCCACTCCGTTGACGCCCTTGGAGTTTTTATCGGCTCAGCTCGCCTCGCGCCTGTGGTTGATCCTCGGTTCGACGGTCCTGGTCTTCATCGGCACCCATTGGGTGATTCGCTTTCCGATGCACGGCTCTTATCTCAATCTATTCATCGTGTTCGCGCTCGGCGCTATCAGCCTGATGAGCCTCGGCTTGCTGGTGGCCGCCAGAACCACCAGCGAAGAATTTGCCGCCGGTTTGTTGAACGTGATGAGCTGGCCGATGACGTTTTTGTCGGGCGTCTGGTTTTCCCTGGAGGGAGTACACCCTTTTTTGCAAAAAGCCGCGCAACTGGCGCCGCTGACCCATATCATCGACGCCGCGCGGGCGGTGATGCTCGATGGCGCGGGCTTTGCGGAAATTTCCGGTCATCTGCTGGCCTTGGGGGCGATGAGCGCCATCGCCATGGGGCTCGGCGTCTGGCTGTTTCGCTGGGACTGAGCACCTCCGACCGAAGCCGGCCAAAGCCGCAAACGAACCCGCCTGTCGGCCGGTGGTCATAGCTATCGTCCCGCCCCAACCCGGAGCACGCAACCATGCCGTGGTCGAACTTCAAACACCCGCAACCGCAGCCAGAACAGGCGTTACCGGGCAGAGTGGCCCCGCTGCGCGCGCCAGAGCGCCATTACGTCAACGGCCAGCCCTTGCAACCGCCCTTTCCCGCCGGAATGGAGCAAGCCATCTTCGGTTTGGGCTGTTTCTGGGGCGCGGAACGAAAGTTCTGGACTCAGCCGGGAGTCTATACCACCGCCGTCGGCTATGCGGGAGGATGCACGCCCAATCCGACCTATGAACAGGTGTGCAGCGGGCTGACCGGCCACGCCGAGGTGGTGCTGGCGGTGTTCGACCCCGCCATCATCGCTTACGGGCAATTGCTTGCAATCTTTTGGGAATCACACGACCCCACGCAAGCGATGCGGCAAGGCAATGATGTCGGCACTCAGTACCGTTCGGTCATCTATACGTGCGGCGTCGCCCAACAGGTCGTCGCAATGGCCAGTCGCGACGCTTACCAGCAGGCGCTGAGCACCGCCGGCTATGGGCCGATTACCACGGAAATCATTGATGTGCCGACGTTTTATTATGCCGAGGACTACCACCAGCAGTATTTGGCGAAAAATCCCGGCGGCTACTGCGGTTTGGGCGGCACCGGAGTAAGATACTCGCGGGAATCGCTGGCGTGATTGGCGTACGCTTTTAAATATATCAAATTGCTATATTTTAAGACCGCCGTCGGAGTGCCCTGCTTGAAGCGAGCGTAGGATTTTGGCCGTTCAAAAGCCGAGCGGCGCTTACAAACTCCCTACGATATCCTTGATCGTCGCTTTTATCGTTTTCAGGGCGCCCGGAGACAGATTTAAAAACTCAAACCCGGTATTGAAAAATCCAGGATTCACGTCTTCATCGTGCCACACGCTTTGGGCCTCGACTTCGATAGTTTCCTTGCGACCGCTTTCCAAGGAAACATCCATCCGAAAACGAAACTGCTCCCCATTGGCAATAGGCGTTTCGCTCAATAGCTGAATGCCGCCCAAACTGATATCCACGATATGGCCCATCAAGGCATCGGTGTCCCGATTGTAAACGCAGAGATAAAATTCCACGCTGTAGCGCTCGTACGCACGCCTTTCCTCCACATCCCAATCATTTTCTATCAGTTCGTTCGTCGACATGAGTTCACGGCTCTCCTATCCCAAATTATCCGCCAGTCTTCTATAGCGCCAACTAACATCCACCCCATCAGCCGAATGCGTGGGTACTTCGCCCTCGACTGAAACTTCATCAAACGTTAACGGCGCGCCGGTGGTGTCGCCACAGCCGCAGACGAGTTCGCGCCTCCTCCAGTCCCGCGCCGTCGCGCTCCAAATTCTTGATGCACCGAGCGTGCATCCTTCCCTGTCGAGGCGCATACTTCCTGGCGGAGAGCAAAAAATCGTGTTTTAGCCGCGAGCGAGTCGATTTTGGATATATCGCTCGGCCAGGCCCGCGCCAGCCGTCTTGCCGGGAGGTCGGGTAGTCGTTTTTCTTTATTACTAAGCAAGTTGCAAAAAGCCGCCGGCCATCATCCCTTTTATGGCACACGCTTCAAACCGCACGCCTTTTCAAAATTTCGATGCTAAAACACTTCGGTTGAAGAGATCTGACGGGGCCGGTAACCCCGGCAAGAACGTATCTCTTTATACTATAGGGTTTTTGAGCGTGTTAGAACATTAATTCTTGGGGAAATGGCGATTATTGGCTAAAATTTAAGAAAATCGAAGGGTAACCTTTTAAAAAGGAGACATTCATGCCTATTCGTAAGGTACTAGTAGTCGATGATTCTCCGACTGACCTGGCAAATATAAAGGACATTGTAACTGATGCTGGCTGCGTGGTGGTCACGGCGACCAGCGGTGCGGAAGCCATCGCGAAAGCCAAAGCGGACAAGCCGGATCTGATCTTCATGGATATCGTGATGCCGGGCATGGACGGCTACGCCGCCTGCCGGTCCCTGCATACCGAGGCCACCACCAAGGGCATCCCAGTCGTCTTCGTGACCAGCAAGAACCAAAAGGCAGATCGGCTTTGGGCCCAAATGCAAGGAGCGAAAGCCTTCGTCACCAAGCCCTATAACGCCGACGCCATCGTCGACCAACTAAAGGCTTTCATTTAACATTTTGTTAAACCTGGAACATTATGAGCGACAAGGCTGTAGCACCCCCCCGGCGCTGGCTGAAACCTAGCGCCGCTCTAAATCGCTTCAAACCGCCGCCGCGCGGTGTGATCTCCAACGTCGCACCGATCGAACGCCGGCGAGCGCGATATGGCTTTCGGATCGGCGGGCTTGGATTGCTGATCGGTCAGGATACAACCAGCCAGGTCCTTGAGCATACGCAAGTCTATCCCTTGCCCAATACGCCGGTGTGGCTTTTGGGCTTGATCAACCTGCGCGGCAATTTGACCCCGATTTTCGACATAAAGGACTTTCTCCAGTTGGAAAATCAAGATACTTCGGAAAAGCGTCGTTTGTTGATCCTGGATCAAGCGGAAAAAGCCGTAGGCATCCTCATTGACGGATTACCCCACACTGCAATGACCCAACACGTCCTGACTCGCCTGCCGCCACTGCCTGCGGTATTGGAACCTTACGTTGCCAAAGCGTACGCCCAGGACGCCATGATCTGGTTAGAATTCGACCATCAAGGTTTTTTCCAAACGTTGGGTGGTTTATTAACAACCGCCTGACGACCCGGCGCAGCCGCTGGCCGCCATTACAAGTTTATGAGCACCAACCTGAAAAAAGGCGCTGACAAGCGACAGATCGTTCCCAATCAAGGCGCCGAATGATCGGCCGTTCGAGAGGGTTTTATGCCCTGGCTCGGTTGGCGCTGCCCGTACAGCCGGCGGCGCTACCCGTCAGCTTGCCGCGCAGCGCGCGAAATACCGGGCATTATGGCGCGACTTATCGAGTAGAAAGTCGGGCGCGGTAACAAGACACGAGAATCGATACCAACATTATGGCCACCGGCCCTCGGTCGAAAGCACGAGAACCGACCTTGTGGAAGTGGCGTGACTCAACAACAGCAATGAGGTAACAACAGCCATGGGCGGTCAGAAGATCAATTCGCGTTTGACGTTTACTATTATCCTGCAGCTAGTGATTCTGGTGGTGACCGGCCTTATTGCCGGCTTTGGTATGAATCGCGCCAGTAACGCGGTCGACCAAATCAATCAAACCGTCATTGCCCAGAACGAAGAATTCCGCCTGAACAAAATCCTCAACGAAGATTTGCTGGGATTGGTCAACGGCGCCAATCGCGGCACCATTACCTGGGAAGAAGCAGCGGCCAACCTCCCCCGCGTCAAGGCCGCTTTCCAGGATCAGTGGCAAAAATTAGCGTCCGTGGTGGAAACCGCCGAAAGAGCGCATATGGAAACCGCTGACTTAGGCGGTGCGAATAGCGTCAATGAAATCTTTAGTGAATTAGAAAAATTATTCACCGCTCGCGATCACGGCCGCTTGAGCCTGTTCGTTGCGAACGACCTCGACGCCGTTCTGAATCCTTTTCTGAAAAGTCGGACCGAACATACTAACGCACTGGCGGCGGAAGCCAATAAGAGCTTGGCGAACGCCCAGAGTTCCACCCGAAATTTCCTCATCTTGATCGGCTTGATCACGGTGATCGGCATGATCATCGCTTTCTTCCTGAGCACCGCGACGTATCACGCCATCATGAATCCCATCAATCAACTGACGGCGACGATGCGCGAGGTCGGCGAAGGCAACTACTCGGCGCGCACCGGATTGGCGGGCGATAACGAGCTGGCGGACTTGGGTCAAACCTTCGATCAAATGCTGGACGAGCGCGTCAACGCGTTGGTCTCGGTCGAGCAAGAGAACGAACAACTGAACGACTCGATCATCAACCTGTTGCAAGCGGTTTCGCAATTAAGCCAGAGAGACTTGACGGTCAGGGTTCCGGTCACCGAAGACATGACCGGTCCGGTCGCCGACGCGCTCAACTTGCTGACCGACGAAACCGCCAAGGTATTACAGGGCGTGAATCGAATTTCGGAAGAGGTGGCAACCGCCTCCGACAAAGTGAAATTACAGTCCGACACGGTAATCGCCGTGGCTGAAGACGAGCGCAAAACGGTGGAATTAGCCACCTTCGAACTGTCTTCCGCAGCCGAAGCGATGCAGCAGATCGCCCAGCTGGCGCAAACCTGTAACGCCGCCGCCGAAACCGCCATTAAGACCACCCAAGCGGCGCTGCAAACGGTGACCGGAACGGTCAACGGCATCAACAGCACCCGCGACACCATCCGCGAGACGGAAAAGCGCATCAAGCGGCTGGGCGAACGTTCCCAGGAAATCAGCGGCGTGGTGAACCTGATCAATACCATCGCCGAGCGCACCCACATCCTCGCCTTGAACGCCAGCATGCACGCGGCCTCGGCCGGCGAGGCCGGTCGCGGTTTCGCGGTGGTGGCCGACGAGGTACAACGCCTGGCTGAAAACGCGCGCGAGGCCACCTCCCAAATCGCCACCTTGGTCAGCAACATTCAAACCGAAACGGCGGACACGGTGACTGCCATGAACACCGCCATCAGCCAGGTCGTGGACGGTAGCCGGTTGGCCGAACAAGCAGGCGATCAGATGAAACGCACCCAGGAAACCACCTCCGAGCTGGTGGATGCCGTGCAGGAAATTGCGGCCCGCTCGCAAGAACAAGCCCGCATCAGTACCCAGTTGGTGGACCGCGCGCATCAGATTCAGGAAGGGACCCGCAAAACCAGCCAACAATTGCAAGAGCAGACCATCCAGACCACTAATCTGGTGGAATATGCCAAAAACTTGCTGAACTCCGTGCGCGTGTTTCGATTGCCGGCGTAAGCGACAGCACCTTGACCGTGGAGCAGGGATTATCGCTACTTGCGAGGGAGGTTTTAGGCAATCATGTCCATATCGGAAGATCAACTCGCCGGATTGGAGGCGGAAGTCGCCGGATTGCTCGGCGTTCTTGAGGAGTTGGAAATTGCTGGTGGCCAAGGCATCCGCCGTTACGCCGATCAAGTCGGGCGCATCAGCTCCACCGCCGGCGCTCTCGGATTTCGAGGCTTAAAGGACATTTGCCTGCTATTCCAGGACGGTCTAAAAAATTCAACCCTTTCAGATCGCGGCTTGAACGACGCCGAACGCGAGCGGTTGGAAGAGTGGCCGACGCTGGTCATGGGTTATTTGATGTCTCCCAGCGACCCGCAAGCCGGTGAAGCATTGCTCGATCACTTGCAAAGCCCGCTCTGGAAAATCTACCTGCCCGCCAATGAAGCCAAAGTGCTACATGGTTTGCTGATGCGAGACGTGCCGGTCATCGAGGCTGAGCCGCTGGCCATCGAACCGACCGAGCCGCCCGCCATCGAAATCCCGGATACGGCGCGGACCGCTGATCGACTCGCCATCATTACGGATGAGTCGCCTGAGGCGCTGGCGACATCTTCAACCGCCATCGCTCACGCACCGAGTCAAGCCACGCCCGCCCTCGAACCGATGGCGCCGCTCACAGCGGAAGCCGTCTCCGTTCACGAAACCGAGCGTCCGGCCATTGCACAGCTTCCAGATCGGGTGGCGTTGCCGGACGCGCTCACCTCGGTGGAAGATGACGCCTCTATTGGGGCGCTATCGCAAACAACCACGGAATCCTCAAGCCCTATAAAGACGGACGCGCTCGATGCTGGCGCCAGCGAAGCCGAGTACTCGACAACGGACACGCCGACGGCATCATCCGACATTGGGTCGGCGGCCCTTGTTGAAACGGCCCTTGACGCGCAAGAAGAACTGGTTTCGCCTCGGGAGCCAGCCAGCAACGCTCTCCTGACATCGGCTCAAACAACCGAATTGGTCGGGCAAGCGATGCCCGATGAGTTACTGGCAAAGTCGGACCACGAAATCGCAGCGGAGCGCGCCGAAGAGACTGCTCTCGGAGCCGAAGCGACTCGTGAGACTTCAGCCGAAGCTGAATCTCAAGAGCAAGTCGCGGACGCTCTCGAACCGCAACCTGAGAAAGCTTTAGTCGCGGAAACTGACGCAGCTCTGGCAGAGGCTTTTGCAGAGCAATCCGAGGCGACTTTTGCAGAGGTACCTGAAGAGGCCCTCGAAGAAACGCTCGAACAGGAATTTGCGGATACGCCTGAAGAGGAACCCGAAGAGGCCCTCGAAGAAACCTTCGAAGCAACCTCCGAACAGGACATTGCGGTAGCCTCCGAGGAAACCCTCGAAGAAGACCTTGAGGAAACCCTCGAAGAAGACACGGTAGCGGAAGCAGACGAAGACGATGAAGCGGCATTTGCGCTGGCTGCGTCGAGAGAGGCCCCCAATGCCGCCCAACAGGAAATGTTGGAAATTATCTGTGCGGAAATCGCTCAGATTCCTGAACTCGCGGAGGATAGCCTAACTGTCGCGGCGGACGCCGCTGGCACACCCGAAAGCCGGGGTGAGGCCCTGTCGGAGTATGCCGAACGATTCGAACTGCTCGCAAACGCTTCGGAATCCATCGGATTGGCCGCCTTACAACGTGTTTGCAGCCACTTGCAGGCCAATCTCAGCGCGTTGTCCGCTCAGGGCAATCCCATCAGCCTCCGGCAAAGGCAGTTGATCGAAACCTGGCCCAACCTGGCGCTCGATTACCTGCGCGCGTTGAACGACCGCGCGGCGTGCGAAAAACTGGTGCGGCATCTCGCCGACAGCCACTGGCCGCAGCCTTTGCAACCGGAGGAAACCGCATCTCTCGTCGATCAGTTGGTCGCACCGAAGCTGATCGCCGAGGAAATGGAGGTGGAAGTTCGCCCGCAGCAGGCCCAACCGGAGGATGTCTCCCTGGAACTGCCGGCCGATGGCAACCAGCAACTATTGGACAGCCTGCTACAGGAGCTCCCGCACCAAGCCGCCGAGTTCTCCACCGCCATCCAACGCTTGGCGGCTGGCGATGGCAACCTCAAGGACGTGGAGGTCGCCCAGCGCATCGCCCACACCTTGAAAGGCGCTGGCAACACCGTCGGCGTGCGCGGCATCGCCACCCTCACCCATCACATCGAAGACATTCTGCAAGCGTTCTCCAAACATGGCGCGCTCCCCAATCGGACCTTGGCCAGCACTCTGCTGAACGCCGCCGACTGTCTGGAAATCATGACCGAATCCTTGCTGGGCGTCAGCGCTCCGCCCGCGCAAGCCCTCGACGTGCTGCAAGAAGTGCTGGATTGGGCGAACCGCATCGACCGGCTCGGTATCCCCACCGGCGACGAAATCTTGCCGCCCGCGGCCGAACGGCTGGCGCCGTCCACCCAACCCGAAGCATCGCAAACCGAGGAGGCGCAACCGGCCGCCCCGGCGACGCCCGAGGCCACGTTGCGAATCCCCGCCCACATGGTCGACGAACTGCTTCGGCTGATGGGCGAGAGCTTCATTCTCACCGGTCAGGTTCAAGAGCGGGTTCGCAAGACGCTCGCCCAAACCAAGGCGATGTTGGCGCAAAACCGCTCGTTGCAGCAGCTCACCACCGAGCTGGAACAACTGATCGACGTTCGCAACGTGTCCTCGCCGCTGTCCAAATCGATGCAGCGCGGCGATTTCGACCCGCTGGAACTGGAGCAATACAACGAGCTGAACACGGTCACCCATCGCTTGCTGGAAACGGCGACCGACAGCCGCGAACTCAACCGGATCATCGAAGACAATCTCGCCACCTTGGATTCTTTGCTGGTCGATCAAAGCCGCCTGCACCGAGACAGCCAGCAAGCGGTTCTGCGCACCCGCATGGTCCCCATCCAGACGGTGGCGCCGCGCTTTCAGCGCAGCGTGCGTCAGACCTGCCGGCTGGTCAACAAGGAAGCGGATTTGGTGATGCGCGGCACCGACACACTGGTCGACAGCAACGTGCTAAACGGCATGATCGACCCTTTGATGCACATTTTGCGCAACGCCGTGGACCACGGCATCGAGCTGTCAGACCAACGAAAACGGCTGGGCAAGCCCGCGGCGGGACGCATAGAACTCAGCTTCCTCCGCGAAGGCAATCACATCGTCATTCGCTGTCAGGATGACGGTGCCGGCTTGAACTTGCCGGCCATCCAGCGCACCGCTAAGGAGCGTGGCTTGCTTGCTTCCGACAAACCGCTCGCGGAAGACGAATTGGTCCGTTTGATTTTGTTGCCGGGGTTTTCCACCCAAAGCCAAACCACGCAAACCTCCGGGCGCGGCATCGGCATGGATGTCGTTTACAGCCGGCTGCTGGAAATGAAAGGCGCGCTGCGCATTCAAACCAAGGAAGGACAGGGTTGTTTGATGGAATTGCGCTTGCCGGTCACCTTGATTTCCACCCACGCTCTGCTGATTCAGGTCCGCAACCAAGTGTATGCGCTCTCCGATCGCGGCATCGAACAGATTCTCTACTACGGCGTCGGCACGATCCAGACCGTCGGCAACACCACCACTTACCGTTTGGGTAACGATATCTACGAACTCACGTCGCTTGGATCGCTGCTCAAACTCCCGCCAGACCGCCGGGAGCGAACGCGGGTCATGCCGCCCGTGATCCTGGTCCGGGAAGACAAAGGCACCATCCGCGCGGTATTGGTGGAAGAAATTGTGGCCAGCCGCGATTTGGTGGTCAAAAATCTGGGCGCCTATATTCCCAGACTCGAAGGCATCGTGGGCGCGACCATCCTGGGCGACGGCAGCGTCGCGCCGGTGTTGGATCTACCGGAACTTTTGCGCACCCAAAACGCGGACTACCGGCTGCCCACGCTTTCTCGAACCGCCGCTCCCGAATCCGGCGGCGTCCAGCGACAGGTAGTGCTGGCGGTCGACGACTCGCTCAGCGCCCGCCGTTCGTTGGCGCAGTTCATTCAGGATGCTGGTTTTGAAGTACGCACGGCGCGCGACGGCTTGGAAGCGATCGAAGCGATCAACCGAAGAAAACCGGACCTGATCCTGGCGGATCTGGAAATGCCGCGCATGAACGGTCTGGAGCTGACCGCGCACCTGCGCGCCAATTCGGCCACTCACCATCTTCCCATTATCATGATCACCTCACGCTCGACCGACAAACATCGGCGCGAGGCTGAAGCGATGGGCGTCAACGCTTACTTGACCAAACCCTTCGTGGAAGACGATCTACTCGACCACATGCATCAATTGCTCTCTCGGACATGAACCGGCCACTACCGACGACGCTCGCCGAGCTTCAAGAAATCCAGTTGCTGAGCCTGGTGACCGTGGACGGTCACCACTGGCTGTTACCGCAAGCGGAAATCCGGCTGCTGGGACCGCTTTTAGATATCGATCAGGAGCTAACCACGCCTTGCAGCATAGGGGCGGTCGGTTTCGAGGGGGAATGGTGGCCCGTCTATTGTCTGTCTGGCGAATTGCGGCCCTTAGCACAATTAACCGCCAACCGCCGAATCTGCCTGCTGTTGAGCAACGGCTCTGACAATTTCGGCCTCGTCTGCGATCAAGTCGAACCGTTGCGAGCAATCGTGCGCTTTGCCCCGCTACCGGCTTGCATGATGCCACCGGACTCTCCCATTCAGGCTATCACTCTCCTTGAAGGCAAAATAGCGTGTGTGACCACCACCGAACATCTGGCCGCTTTCATCGCCGCTCTGGAAGAGGAGCACGACAATGCCACCTGACAATTTGCCCGAAAGCGTGAGCTGGGTGCTGGCGTTGGGTGATTCCTTGCGGGCGGCGGTGAGCGAGCGCGAATTAGTGCACCTGATCGAAGCGCCGATTCTGCTGGAAGTGCCGCGGAGCCCTCCCTATTGCCGGCATGTTGTGGCCTGGAACCATCTGCTGCTGCCGGCGATGGATTTATCCGCGTGGTTGCTGGGGCGTTCTCCGCAAAATTCCCGGCTGCTGGCCGGCGTGTTCGCCTACCAAGCGCGGCGGGGCGCAGACCCTGATTACGGTGTTCTGCTGCTGTCGGATATCCCGACCCGCATCCGGGTAACGGATGACTTGGCGTGTGGCTTGCCGAAAAACCCACCGACTTGGCGCAGCGTGGCTATTTCTTGTTTCAAACAGGATAAGAAAGCGATACCTATTTTAGACTTGCGGCATATTTTCAGCGGTGGACTACTGTAAGCCGCGCGGGCGCTGGTGCCTTCTGGTGGCGCACCGCCCTGTCAGCCTCTATCGCAAATACTTTTTGACGACCTTTTGAAAGGTTTCTTGTTTTACCGGCTTGGTCAAATAGGAATCGCAACCGGCCAAGGCGCCTTTTACCCGATCGAATGGAGAAGATTTACTGGTCAACATAATGACTGGGGTTTTTTTCTTCGTTTTGCCTCTTTTAAGGGATTTGCAGAGCTGATAACCGTCAATCCCTGGTAACACGACATCCAGAAAAATTAAATTGTAGCTTTTGTTATTAATAAAATCAATCGCTTGCTCTCCTGTGGCGGCCGTATCCACCTTAATGCCAAAATAGTTCAACTCCAGCTCGATTTGTTTGCGCACCGGGCTGCTGTCATCGACCACCAAGGCGAGTATCTCATCCTCGGCGCTTTCTTTTGCGCTGTCGTCTTTTGGTGCGGGCTTGGCTGTTTCAGGGACGATCTTCGGGCTGGCGTCCTCTCCGATGATCCGCTTTCGAGGATGCTGTAAATCCTTCTGAACGACTTGGTCCAGAATATTGATGACCCGTGTTGCGACAAAAGGGCGCCGTATGTAATAAAGCCTGGAGTCGGGCGGTGATTCCTTTGTCACCAAAATAGTAGGTATCAGGGGTCGATAGCTTTTGCTCGGTGATTCGGCCGAAGTTTCATCCATTTTGCGCTGACGCCACTCCGCCATCGCCTTCGGATCATCGGCGTCGATCAATAACACATCCCAAGCTTCACCAGGGATAGCGACAGAATAAGAATAATTACGATATTGGGAGAGCTTAAAAATATTCCGCAGCACATTCCGCTCGGCACTCGCGATGCCGATCATGGAAACTACATAGGTTTTTTTCTCCATTTATTCTCCCCTTGGCAAAAGGCGACCGAATTTAGCCCCTCACCCACTTAAGACCTAATGACCGACGCGGCTTTAGCTAAGGCACACGACAAACGTTAAATTTTTGTTACAAATCGTTGACATAACGGAACACGTAAAATCAATGATTACCAACTGTTTGAAACGTATTACTTCAGTTTTATCCAATGCGCCAGCATCAGCAACAAGCGATCCAAAAGCCGTGGCGCCTTTATTTATATAGCATGACTTGGGGCGAGAGAAGCCGCAAGTTTGATTGTCGTTCAAATCATTTTATTCTAACGAAAAATGGTTAATAAGACCCGGATTTCCAAAGGCTCGAAAACCAGCCGCGATCCATGGCCTTGAAACGTCTGGTAAAGCCTTTCGAAAGCGCTTGTGTAGCCGTACCCACCCATTTTGGCCTATCCGAGCAGCGCTCCGGCCGCCACCAAGCCGATACCACCAATGCCACCCCACCCCGCCTATCATCACGCCATGGAAACAGCATCGATATATCTAATATACTGATATATCTAATATATTGAATTATAAATATAATTTAAGATAATCGACAAAAACATTCACTTCCGCAAAAGCCGCCGCCAACCGAGCCGCGCATCGTCCCAAGACGACTACCTTGGGAAATTTACTCAACCCCCCTCAATTAAAAGCCATTTATTTTGGCAAATACAGCAAATACAGCAATATGATAATAATA
The DNA here is from genome assembly GCA_016713505.1 of Candidatus Competibacteraceae bacterium. Lineage (NCBI taxonomy): Bacteria > Pseudomonadati > Pseudomonadota > Gammaproteobacteria > Candidatus Competibacteraceae > Candidatus Competibacteraceae bacterium. Next base: position 1,301,006 of record JADJPA010000001.1, read on the forward strand.
AGTACACTATAAATAAAAAAAATACTAAATAATGCATTATAATGATACATTATATCGCTTACCGCAGCCCTGTCGCGCGGTGCTTGGGAGTTTCACTGTAGCCATAGCCACGGGCCGCGCGCTCGCGGTAGGATCAGTATTTCCACATGAGTTAACGCCCACCCCAACCGATCTCGAAATGAACGGTCATTCAAAAGTCGCCGGCAAGAAATTCGTTCGAACTTTCCACCTTCTTGCAACAGCTTGAGTTAAAATAGTCTTCAGCTATCAATTAGAGCGTATCAGCCACCAAGCAACGTTGATCGATTTTGGAGAAGGCGATGAAACAACAACCGTTTGACTTAAATGACATCACCCACGAACCCTCCGACGAACAACTTGACGCCCTGATGGAAGCCGTCGCCAGCGAAGCGCGCCGGCACGCCCAAACGATACGCGAACAACTGATGATTCGGCTGAGAGCCGAGATCATGGCGGTCAACCCCCCACGGCCTCAGATATGACCGACGGGGGAAAGCCCCGGCTGATCGTGGTGGCTGGGCCCAACGGCTCTGGCAAAACCTCGATCACCCAGCAACTGTTGATGCATGAATGGATGGATGGCTGTACCTACGTCAACCCTGACTTTATCGCCCGTGACGAGTTCGGTGACTGGAACGCTCCCGACGCTGTCATTCAGGCGGCGCAACGAGCCGCCGTCATTCGCGAAGGCTGCCTGACCGAGAACCGTAGCCTGGCTTTTGAGACCGTCCTGTCCGCCCCGGATAAAATGGACTTCATCCGGCGGGCGCGGGATGCCGGTTTTTTCATCCGGGTGTTCTTCGTCGGCACCGACGACCCCTCGATCAACGCCAAACGGGTTGCCATGCGCGTGATGGAAGGCGGACACGATGTCCCGATTCCCAAGATCATCGGCCGCTATACCAAATCTCTGGCCTATTGTTCGGTGGCGGCTTGGTTGGCTGACCGGACTTATGTGTACGACAATTCCATCGACAATGCCCGGGCCGCGTTATTATTTCGTGCCTCGAAAGGCCGGCTGGTCAAGGTTTACGGCGAGATCAATCCGTGGGCTCGGGAAATCACCCGCAGGCTGCTTCCGGTCCAGACCGACGAGATAGCGTCCTGATGGGTTCCCCGGCACGACGGGTGCTCGCGGCCTTATCAGCCATAAAGAGCCTCATTCCCCCCCGTCACATGCCTTTTTGACCGCCCCGGACTTCGGGTAGCCGGTCGACTGCAACAATGCCTGTTTTGACACTCTCGCCGATGATCGCGACTTCAGAGGATTCCTCGATGCGTTATGTCAGCACCCGAGGCGGCATGGCCCCCACGACCTTTTCGGATATTTTGCTAGGAGGGTTGGCGCCTGATGGCGGCTTGGCCGTTCCGGCTGCCTATCCCGTTCTGAAGGCGGGAGAGCTAGCCGGCTGGCGCGGTCTTTCCTACTCCGAGCTGGCCTTTGCCATCCTGAGTAAATTCATCGACGATATGCCCTCGGTAACGTTGCGCGAGCTGATCGACAAAACCTATACGAGCACCGTTTTTCGCAGCGTTGACATTACACCCGTGACGCCATTGACCGACGGTGTATGGCTGCTCGGCTTGTCCAACGGCCCGACGCTGGCGTTTAAAGACATCGCCATGCAGTTGCTCGGTCATTTATTCGAGCACGCGCTGCTAAAGTCTGGAGGCGCGCTCAATATTCTGGGCGCGACCTCGGGTGATACCGGCTCCAGCGCCGAATACGCCATGCGCGGCAAGCAGGGCATTCGGGTGTTCATGCTGTCTCCTTACCAGAAGATGAGCCGGTTTCAGACCGCTCAGATGTTTTCCCTGCAAGATCCCAACATTTTCAACCTCGCCGTGCGCGGTGTGTTCGACGATTGTCAGGACATCGTCAAAGCGGTCAGCAACGATGCCGCTTTCAAGGCCGACTACGACATCGGCACGGTCAACTCGATCAACTGGGCGCGGGTCGCGGCGCAAATCGTTTATTACTTTAAAGGCTGGCTGGCCGTCACCAACCGAGACGATCAGGAGGTTTCCTTCGCGGTGCCCTCGGGCAATTTCGGCAACATCTGCGCGGGTTACATCGCCAAGTGTATGGGCCTACCCATCCGTCGCTTGATTCTGGCGACCAATGAAAACAACGTGCTCGACGAATTTTTCCGCACCGGCGTCTATCGGGTGCGCAAAACCCATCAGGTGGCGCAGACCAGCAGCCCGTCGATGGATATTTCCAAAGCGTCCAACTTCGAGCGCTTCGTTTACGACGCGGTCGAACGCGATCCTGAACGAATTCGCGACCTATGGCGCCAGATCGACAATCAAGGCTATTTCGATCTGTCCGGCACCGACCATTACCGGAGAGTCCAGGAATCCGGCTTCGTCTCCGGTTGCAGCACCCATCAAGACCGGTTGGATACCATCCGCCGGGTTTATCGGGAATCCGGCCTGATCATCGACACCCATACCGCCGATGGCGTCAAGGTCGGCTGGGACTACCGCGAGCAAGGCATACCGCTCATCTGCTTGGAAACCGCCCTGCCGGCCAAATTCGAGGATTCCATCGTGGAAGCGCTGGGACGTTCGCCGCAGCGGCCCACCGGTTATGAAAACCTGGAAACGCTGCCGCAGCGGTTCGAAGTCATGGATGCGGACGCTCGACTGATCAAGGAGTACCTCATCCGGCAACTCCGTTAAACGGCGGGGCGCTATAGTTGATGGAGCAAGGCTTGCCATAGTCCTATTTCGTTTTGCGACCTCACGAGGAGCACCGCCATGTCCGCAAACGTCATCGACCCCACGCCTTTCGCCTACTCCTATCCTCTGCTGATCAAAAACCTGCTACGGAACCCAGTCCGCCAATTCCCCGACCAAGAAATCGTCTACAGCAATTTCCAGCGCCAACGTTACCGCGATCTCGGCGAGCGGGTCGGACGGCTGGCCAGCGGCCTGGCGCGATTGGGCGTCAAGCCCGGCGCCACCGTAGCGGTGATGGACTGGGACAGCCATCGCTACCTGGAATGTTTCTTCGCGGTGCCGATGATGGGCGCGGTGCTGCACACCGTGAACATCAGGCTATCACCCGAACAGATTCTCTACACCATCAATCACGCCGAAGACGACGTGATTTTGGTCAACACTGAATTCTTGCCGATCCTGGAAGCCATCCGCGACCGGATCGAACCGGTCAAGAAGCTAGTCTTGCTCAACGACACCGAGCAAATACCGGCGACCGCTCTCGATCTCAGCACCGACTATGAAACCCTGCTGGCGAGCGGCGACCCCGCTTATCCCTTCCCGGATTTCTCCGAAGATACCCGCGCCACCACCTTTTACACGACGGGCACCACCGGCTTGCCCAAGGGGGTGTACTTCAGCCACCGCCAGTTGGTGCTGCATACTTTCGGCATACTCGCGGCGCTGATGGGTAACGGGCAGGGTCGCTTCAACCGCGACGACGTGTACTTGCCGCTCACCCCGATGTTTCACGTTCACGCTTGGGGCGTTCCCTACGTCGCGACCACTCTCGGCGTCAAGCAGGTGTATCCAGGCCGCTATGTGCCGGAGCACCTGCTGCGGCTGATCGAGCGAGAAAAAGCGACCTTTTCCCACTGCGTGCCGACTATCCTGCAACTGCTACTGGCCAGCCCGGTCGTGGATGACGTGGATTTGTCGCGCTGGAAGGTCATTATCGGTGGCGCGGCGCTGCCGCAGGCCCTGGCCCGACAGGCGCGAGCGCGGGGCGTGGACGTGTTTACCGCTTACGGCATGTCGGAGACCTGTCCGATCCTGACTTTGGCGCAATTAAAACCGCACATGGCGGATTGGGACGAGGAGCGGCAACTGGACATTCGCTGCAAGACCGGCTTGCCCATTCCCCTGGTCGAGCTGCGGATCGTGGACGAACAAATGAACGATCTACCGCACGATGGCAAGACACCGGGCGAGGTGGTGGTGCGCTCGCCCTGGCTGACCCAAGGCTACCTCAAGGACCCTCAGAATTCCGAACAGCTCTGGCGCGGCGGTTACCTGCATACCGGCGACATCGGCGTCATCGACCAAGAAGGCTATCTCAAGATCACCGACCGCCTGAAAGATGTCATCAAGACCGGTGGAGAATGGCTCTCCTCATTGGAGTTGGAAGATTTAATCCTCAAACATCCAGCAGCGGCCGAAACGGCGGTGATCGGCATTCCCGATGCGACATGGGGGGAGCGACCGCTAGCCTTGGTGGTGCTCAAACGCGCCGGGGCCGAAGCATGCGATGAAACGGCTTTTCGCGACTGGCTCAAGGGGTTCGCCGACAAGGGCGTCATTCCCAAGTGGGCTGTTCCCGACCGCGTGCTATTCGTGGAAGCCCTCCCGAAAACCAGCGTGGGCAAGCTGGACAAGAAAGCCCTGCGAGGGCAGTACCAGCAAACGGCCCAACTCGACCGAGCTGTCGGGGAATCAAATTCAGCTCAAGAGGACTAAGCCTAAGATTCAACCTACCGGAGCGATTGAAGCCTCCTTTAGATGGCACGAACAGAGCAGGAGAATGTAGTAATGACAAAACGACCCAATCCGAGCCTGTTGGTTTTGGCGCTGGCGGCAACCGTCGGTTTACCGGCTTTGGTCAACGCCCAACAAACCGCGAGTCCTCCCCCGGTTCAGCGTGCGGTGGAGCCAGCCACAGCGCCTCGCGCCCCCGCTCAAGCGCAGGACCAGCCAGAGAATGCGTTGTCTTCGGATCGGGCAGCTCCAGCCGCTGCTGAACCCGAGGGCAAGGGCTGGTTGCCACCCGGCGGTTCGGTGCAGGTCAAAACCTCCGATCAGGGAATTCGCTATGCATCGGGCGGCGTCGGCGAGAGCGAGCGCGAGGAACTGCGCGCCATGTCCGATCAATTCAACGTGCGCGTGATGTCCGCCATGCAGAGCGGGGGCGAATACTTGGCGGACGTACAAGTCAAGATTTTGAATTCGCACGGCGCGACGGTTTTGAGCGCTATCTCTAAAGGCCCCTACTTCCTGGCTCAACTGCCGGCCGGCAGCTATACGGTGGAAGCCACGGCACAGGATCAAAGCCAGAAAAAATCAGCGCAAGTTGGCAAAGGCCAAGCCCAGGTGAACTTCTACTGGCGCTGAGTTCAGGGTTTTTCGCCTTTTCATGACCCCCTCTTGCTGGCGACAGGAGGGGGGTTTGAAGGGGTTTTTATCACCCGTCGATCGTTGATTTTACGCCGGACATAAAACCTTGGCGCCAGTCAGAGCCAGCCCTTCAATGGTCAGATATCGGCGTGGCCAGTTTGGAGGATGTAGTTTCACGGCTGGAATGCTGTTCCAATAACTGCTTCGCCTCCTTGGAACCGGTGTGTTTTACGATTTCCGATAAAGAAGGAATTCGCAGGATAGCGCCCTCTTTCATTTGATCCATCCTGGATTTGTAAAATGCCTGCGGATTGGCCAGCAGCAATGCTTTCATCATGACATCTTTACCGATACTCGGATCGGGCCGAACCTTGGTCGCGATACTCCAAAGCCGTTCGTTGGCGGAAACGGGTCCGTAATGCCCTTCACCTTTATCCGATGCTCCGCCAGCGACAGACCTGGCGGTCTCCGCGGCGGGTGCGGCATCGGAAGAAGACTCTTTCAAAATGATCGTGCCGATTGATTCGGCCACTAGTGGCATTTTAATGATGCCCTGTGCTCCCGATAAATAAACGGGTGGACGGAATGCGTTCGACCGCACGCGCTCTTCGAACACCGACAGCAAATTCTCGGCGCGATCCGACGCGGGAAGTAGGAACCGTTCCGTAGTGGGTGTTCCGCCGACAGGTGGGTGGGTTGCCGCCGAGAGCGTTGCCGCTTGCTCGCTCGTGGCGACCGAAACGGTCTTGGCATCGGGCTCGGGCGCTTTCTCAGTCGGAACCGGCTGCGGCTTGGCCCCCACGCCGGAGTACATTCCGCTACCCGTCTCGTTGATTTCGGCAAGCACTGGAGCCTGGGCGATAATCGCTTCAGGGGCGATTTGAGCTGGAATCGTAAACGCTGGAACCCTTAAGACCGACGCCATCACGTCTGAAGTCGCCAGAAATAGAAGCGGTGTTGCTGGCACTGGCTGCAATAGCGGCTGGGCAACTGCTGGCATCACGCCAATCGGATTGACGGTAGCGCTTGCCACGGGGTGCTTCGCTGGCATGGCCATTGTGACCGGGGCGGCAACCTTGAAGGATTCAACACTCGAACCAACCGACGACCGAACCGGCTTCTCATCGGTTTTTGGCTCGGCTACCGCCGCTTTTAACTCAAGCTCGATGGCTTGCGAAGCTACGGTCGCAAAGTCAGGAGCGGGCTGGAGGAACTCAGACAAGCTAGCGAGCGGCGCTGTTTCAACCGGCATCGGCTCCAGTGGTGTTGGAAGCGCCAGCGGAAATGCTTGCGGGCTACCGCCGACTGGAGCGGGCTCGGCTCTATTTAAGCCGCTCCCCAACGATTCAGCCGCTGCTTTGACGGGATCCGCCGCCGTCGCCGTCGCCGTCGCCGTTTTTTCCGCCTCGGCCAGCCGCTTTGCGGCAGCGGACCCGGTAAAATTGGCAATCTCACGCAACGTTGGAAGGCGCAGAACGGAACCCACTTTCAAGCTGCTGATGCCCGCCTTGGAAAAAGCGTTCGGGTTGGCTTTATACAACGCTTGCATCATCTGATAAGGAGTAATTTCGGGATCGGGGCGGACCTTAAGCGCAATTTTCGATAAACCCTCGCCCGCTGCGACAGGCCCGTAAGAATCTCCTGGTTTATACGCTTTGACGGGGATCGGTGCCGGCGAAGCCCCAACCACCGCTGGCGGCGATACAGAGGGCTGAACGAGTTTGGGAACGGTCACCGTCGCCACGGTCGGCGGAGTTGGAACTGGATTGACCGGCGTCGGCATGGGCGCTGGCTCCACGACAGTCGATGGCTCGGATGCAGCAGTACCGGTGATTGCCGTCGGGACTTGCGGCGGAACGGACGCCGGCGCTGGCGTTGAAGTTTCTGGAGTTGGAACGGGCACCGGCCCGACGGTCGCATCCGCAACAACCACCGGGTCTTGCGCTGGAACGGACGCTGGAACCGCTGCCAAAGCCGCTGGAGCAGACGCTGGAGCAGACGCTGGAGCAGACGGTGGAACCGCTGGGACCGGGGCCGGGGCCGGCTCGGTGGATGCGGCAGCGGCCGGCGCTGCATCCAAAACCGTTTTCGTCCGGTCATCGGCCCGCTTGGCCAAACGCTGTACCGGGTCAAGAAATACCGTAAATTCCCGATACGTCTTGCCACGCGGCCAGCCGAATTCCAGCAACAATCCCAGCGAAGGCTCCCGAACCGGCTGGGTCGAAACCACCTTGACGTAAACTTGTCCTTCCGGATTGTATTCAATTGAAAAGACCAGCTTGGCCAGCACAGCGGTCCGTTCGAGGCCGAATTCCTTGAACAGCGGCAATGGAGCCAGTTTCACCGAGATCTTGCTCAAATCCTCGGGTACAAGTTTCGGCAGCGGTATTCTGGCGTCGAACAACTGATTCAAGGCGGAATTGACCTGAATTTCGCCGATTTCCAGCGCCAGAGCGCATGAAGGCCCCAAGACCCATAAAACCAACCAGCAGCGAAACGATTTGTAAGACATGAACGGGTTCTCCTGATCGCGTAGCGGCTTGAAAAGTGCGACAGTTTCCGTCGATATCAGCGCGCTTCAGCAGCCATATTCTAGAATGACAGGTCAAGCCGCCGACAGTCTATTGCTGGCCGCGGCTGTAATTTGCGACACCACCAGACGACCATCATGTCCGAAAATGCGGGATTGCCACCACCTGTAATAACCTCGCCAGCTCCCGATTCCGGCGCGGATGCCGCGCTCCAGCTGTTGGGCCTGCTGCGGGAATTGCTGTTTGAAATTCGTCAATCATCGGAGCGGACCGCGCTAACGCTCGATTTAGACAGCCATTTTGATCGCGATTTGAGTTTGGACAGTCTGTCGCGCACCGAACTGCTGCGTCGGATCGAAGGCGCGTTTAAAGTGACCGCAAGCGAGCCGATGCTGTTGGCCGACACACCGCGCGCGCTGCTGAATCTGATCCGGCAAGCCAAAGGGCAACCTGTTCCGCCGGCCGATCAGGAAGCCGAACTCAGACTGCCGGCCGCTGGCTCGATCACCGCCGGCGAGGACCCCGCCAGACTCGGGACGCCAGACCGCGCGACGACGCTGGTCGAGATGCTGGAATGGCACGTTCAGCGCCATCCCGAGCGAATAGCCATTCACATCATCGGCAACGAAGAACGGATCGACACCACCTTCACGTATGCCAGCCTGCATCAGGGGGCAAGCGCGGTGGCGGCCGGGCTGCGCGAGCGCGGGTTGCAACCGCTTCAGACCGTCGCCATCATGCTGCCCACCAGCGGCGACTACTTTCTGAGCTTTTTCGGCATCCTGCTGGCCGGCGGCGTACCGGTCCCGATCTACCCACCGGTGCGGCCCTCGCAGATCGAAGAACACTTGCGCCGCCATGCCCGACTGTTGGATAACGCCCAGACCGTAGCGCTGATCACCGTACCCGAAGCCAAACTGGTGGCGCGGCTCCTGCAAACCCAGGTTGAATCGCTGCGCCATGTCGTCATGACGGCGGAACTCCAGCAGTCCGCCTTTACCTGGACGCCCGGCCACATCCGCGACCGCGATCTCGCCTTTCTGCAGTACACCTCCGGCAGCACCGGCAACCCCAAAGGCGTCATGCTCACTCATGCTAACCTGCTGGCCAACTTGCGCGCCATGGGCCAGCGAATAGCAGTCAATTCCAGCGATGTCTTTGTCAGTTGGTTGCCACTTTATCACGACATGGGATTGATCGGCGCCTGTTTGGGCGGGCTGTATCACGCTTTCCCCTTGGTGGTGATGTCACCGCTTAGCTTTCTGGCTCGACCGGCGGCCTGGCTGCGGGCGATTCACCGCTATCGCGGCACTCTTTCAGCCGCGCCCAATTTCGCTTACGAACTTTGCGCGCGGGCGATTCAAACCGACGAAATCAAAGGCCTGGACCTCAGTTCGCTGCGGATGCTCTGCAACGGCGCCGAGCCGGTCATTCCGGCGACGGTGGAGCGGTTCATCGCCCGGTTTGGTCCCTACGGCTTGCGGCCGGACGCGATGGCGCCAGTCTACGGCTTGGCGGAGTGCTCGGTCGGGCTGGCCTTGCAACCACCGAGACGGGCGCCGGTCTTCGATGCCGTGCAGCGCGATGTTTTCGTCGCCAACGGTTCGGCGCGACCGGCCCGTGCCGACGATCCGACCGCTCTCCGCTTTCCCGCTTGCGGCCAGCCGCTACCAAACCATCAAATTCGCATCGTCGACGAGCGCGGTCGTGAATTACCGGAGCGACGCGAGGGTCGCTTGCAATTCCAGGGACCGTCGGCGACCACCGGTTATTACCGTAACCCCGAAGCGACTCGCAAACTTTTCCCGCACGACGACGGCTGGTTGGATTCCGGGGATCGGGCGTATCTTGCCGGGGGCGATGTCTACCTGACCGGCCGGGTCAAGGATTTGATCATTCGCGGCGGCCGAAATCTGTATCCCTACGAGCTGGAGCAGGCCATCGGAGAAATTCCTGGAATCCGCAAGGGCTGCGTGGCTGTTTTTGCCAGCGGCGACCCGACGACCGGCAGCGAACGGCTGGTGGTGGTGGCCGAGACCCGCGCCGATCAACCCGAAGTCTTGGCCGATCTGCGCCAGCATATTCAAAGCACCAGCATGGATCTGCTGGGAGTGCCTCCCGACGATGTCAGGCTAGTAAATCCCCATTCGGTATTGAAAACCTCCAGCGGCAAAATCCGCCGGAGCGCGGTGCGGGATTTATACGAGCGCCAAGCGCTGGGGCGCGGCGCTCGGGCTTTGTGGTGGCAACTGACCAGGATCGCTCTTGCCAGCGGCCACGCGCAAGCGGGCCGGCTGTGGCGCGGTATGCTGGAGCGTTCTTACGCCGCTTATGTTTGGCTGCTGTTCGGGCTCCTGGCGCCGGGCACCTGGCTGGGAATCATGGCGCTGCCAAAACCGCAATGGCGTTGGAGGCTGGGACGTTTAGCGGTTTGGCTCCTGGGGAAACTAACTGGAACCGCGCTGGCGGTACGCGGCTTGGAACACCTGCCGGCGGGCCCCTGCGTGCTGGTGGCCAACCATTCCAGCTATCTGGATGCTTACGTGCTGATGGTGGCGATTCCACGCCATTTTCATTACGTCGCCAAGCGCGAATTGCTGGACAACGCTTGGATCGGCAAACCGCTGCAACGGATCGGCACGCTGTTTGTCGAGCGTTTCGACCCGCAACGCAGCGCGACCGAGGCGGGCCAAATCATCGAAGCGGCCCGGTCCGGCAAGTCCCTGGGTTTCTTCCCGGAAGGGACCTTCACTCGAATGCCGGGCCTGCTCGCTTTCCGCATGGGGGCGTTCGTAGCAGCCGCGCAAGCCGGCACGCCGGTGGTGCCCACTATCATCCGCGGAACCCGCTCGATGCTGCGCGCCGGCTCCTGGTTTCCGCGCTGGGGACGCTTGGAAGTGATTCTCGAAGCCCCGATTCAGCCAGATGGTGACGATTGGTCAGCGGCGGTACGGCTCAAGGATGCGGCGCGAGCCGTCATTTTGCGCCGTTGCGAGGAACCCGACTTAAACGAACCCTACGAGCACCCGTCGAGCCTCTGACGATAAATCCGGGGCCGCTCATAAGCTGCGCCCCAGGCAAGCAACAACGGCGGCGGCTCACGTCTTCGGTAAAGCGAGCGCAAAGTTCGCGTTTATCCCTCTTTCCCTCTCTAGCACCCCTACCTCGCCCCCGGCGTGCCCGGTCGACCTAAGCCATAATTTTAATTATGTAATTTATTATTATCATTTATCCGATTATCTTTTCTATTATTATAGAATGTATAAAATACACTCTATTGACTTTAAATCCGCTATATTGTACTTTATTTTTTAAATTATTTAACTGACGGATAGTTTTTGCGGATCGTCTAAACTTTCAATAGAACACGTTGAGAATGGGGAAAAATATGAAACTGTTTAATTTACCGAAAGATAAGAAAACGCCATTCGACATGGGTCTTGCGCTGCGCAGCGGGCTGTGTGGGTTGTTGCTGGCCGTTGCGGGTGGCGCTCACGCGCAAGAGGCCGGAGTGACTGCGACCGCGATTCGGGTGGGTGCGGTCATGGACTTGAGCGGCGAGTCCAAAATGCGCGGTCAAACCGTAAAAGCCGGCATCGAGGCCGCCCTCAAAAACGAGAAAATTCAGGGACGCGCGATCGAACTGGTCGTACTGGATGACGCTTTCAACCCCAAAGCCGCCGTTGAAGCGACCAAACAGTTGCTGGGTCAGGGAATCTTCGCCATGCTGGGCAACACGGGCGGACCCTCGATCAAAGCCGAATTGCCGATCTTGGTGGAAAATAAAATTCCCGCCGTCGGCTTTCCCATCGGCGTTGATTACTTGCGTCCCGGCACTGGCGATATCATCAATTTTCGGGCCAGCTTTGCCCAAGAAGCCCTGCTCGTACTCGAAAACGCGCTGGCGACTGGGATAAAGCCGCAAGAAATTTGCGCCTACTTACCCAACGACGCCGGCGGAACCACCAATCTTGCCATTCTGAAAAACGCGCTCGCGAAACAGCCCAACATGGAGAGCACGGTCGCGAAACTGGAACAAATCATCGCCATGCCTGGCGAGGAAAACAATCGCAACGGGATCGGTCCGGTCGGCTTCTTTACCCGACATACCCAAATGCAAGCGCGCCCAGGTTATGAGTCTTTAAAGCAATGGGAAAAAACCGCGAACACTAAATGCCGGCTGGTCATGACCGTCGGAGGCACCAATTCTCCCTTGAGCAGCTTCATCGGTTACTCGCGCTACAAGGGTGAAAATTGGCAGATCAGCGTCACCTCACAAATCGAGGTTAATGCGTTCAAGGAGGATTTAAGAAAGAATCAAGTCATTGATAATGTCATCCTGACTCAAGTCGTTCCGACTTTGGATTCGCCCTTGCCCATCGTCGAGGACGCGCGTAAGGCTTTGGGAGAACGGTTCGACAGTTCGTCGCTGGAAGGCTACATGGCCGGTAAGATGTTTCTGACGATCCTGGGCAACATCAAAGGCGAAATCACCCGCGCCAACTTCCTCAGCGCCGCTCGCGGCCAGACGTTCGATCTCGGCGGCTTGCCGCTGGACTTCAGCAACGACAATCAAGGCTCCGATTTCGTGCAGCTTTTTGCCCTGGAAAGCGGCGCCTTCAAGCCCAAGGCCACCAAGCAACCTCAAAAGTTGCTGACTGGCAAGAACCTCACGGCTCGTTGATCAAGCAGGTTATCGGTCGAGCAAACCGGCGCTCTTGTAAAGCGCCGGTTCGAGCGTTTGCGCCACAAAGCGCGTGGCGCCGCCAGTGACTTGAACAGGCCGTCCGCCGCCTTGTCCTTAGGCGGTCGAAGGATCGGAACGCTCCACGCCCGCTCGCTGGAGGATTTGATTATCCGACCTTCCCCACCCAGGGATGGTAGTGAAAATAAACTAACAGCAAACCTCCGAACACGATCCGATACCAAGCAAACGGTGCGAAACTGTGTTGGCCGACATACGCGATCAGGAAACGCACCACCGCCAGCCCGCCTAAAAAAGCCGCCACGAAACCGATTGCGAAGATCGGCACATCGGAAACGGTCAGGCTACTCCACTCCTTGAGCAGACTATAACCCGTCGCGGCGAACATGGTCGGAATCGCCAGAAAAAATGAAAATTCGGTGGCGGCGAACCGCGACATGCCGCCCAACATCCCGCCCATGATGGTCGCTCCCGAGCGCGATACGCCCGGAAACAGCGCCACGCTTTGCGCGATGCCGACCCCCAGCGCATCCCGCCACGTCATTTCCGTAACGCTCTGAATGCGCCCCATGCGCGCGTATCGCTCGATCAACAAAATCGCGATGCCCCCCACTACCAGCGCCCCCGCCACGGTCACCGGATTGAATAGATAATGGGTGATGTGCTTGTGCAACAGGAACCCCAGGATCGCCGCTGGCACGAAGGCGATCAGCAAATTCCAGACCAGCCGTCGCGCTTGGGGATCGGTACCAAAATTCAGCAGCGTATCCCGCACTCGCTGCCGGTAAATCCAGACCACGGCCAAGATAGCGCCGAGTTGGATGAAAATTTCAAAGGTCTCGGCGCGCGGTCCGGTGAAATTCAGAAAATCTCCAACGATAATCAAGTGGCCGGTACTGGAAATCGGCAGAAATTCCGAGGCTGCCTCGACCAGCCCCAAAATCAGCGCCTTCATCAGCAATAAGATATCCAAGATCACTCCTTAGTCATTCCTGCGATCGGGGGTGCGAACAACAGCCGGCGATTTTAGCAAGGCCCGGCTAGCCTCACCATGCCGCCGCAGCCGCAAACCGGCTCTTTCTTATTGAACGCCTTGAACTTTTACAAATTTTCAGCGATCAAACTACTTGATCGTCCCACCACGATGGAGGCATTGCATCTTATGCGGCTGGCCTTACTGTATGCCGTTGCCGTGCTGCTCGCGCTCGCATCCGTGAGCGCGCAAGCCCAGCAGGTTTACAAATGGACCGATGCCAGCGGCCGGGTCCATTACGGTGCAAAAAAACCGGATGAAGCAACTGAAGCGCTGACCCTCGACATTGCCCCTACCTCCGCCACCCCAATCTCGGCCACGCCGACCGATCCCGCAGCCGAGGTTGCTCGGATCAAAGCGTTGTCGGAACAAATGGCCAGCGAGCGGCAAGCGGCCGAACAGGCGCGCCAAGCACAAGCCATCCGTAACTTGGAGCAGGAAAAGCAACAGCTACAAAAGGATCTTCTGCAACTACAACTACAACAGGAACAACAGCGGAAGGACGGCAGCGACAACCTGATCGTGGGGTACCCACCCCCCTATTCCTACCCGCCCTCTCATCCGCCGTATCCGCCGTATCCGCGGTATCCGCCCAGTCCGTACCCACCACCCTGTACGCCTTGGCCGGATTGTCATAAACCGCTGCCGCCGCCACGACCCACGCAACCACCCAGCCCCTTGGCCAAGCCCAACCCGCCTTTCCATCCGAAATCAATCGGTATCGACGCAGAGTCGCGGGGCGCATTTCCGGGGCGATGAAACTTGGGCTCAGCGAGCGGCCAGCGCGTGAAGGGCGCTTTAGCGAGTCAGTTCCGGCTCGAACCATGCCAGTCGCGACCGCAAGTTCACCACCTCCCCGACGATCAGCAAGGCCGGCGAGCGGACCTTGGCGCCTTGCAGCGCGGCCGACAAGGTGGCGAGCGTCGCGCAATAAACCCGCTGCCGCGGCGTGGTCCCCTGTTCCACCAAAGCGACCGGCATGGCGTCGGCCACTCCATACTCCCGTAATTTCATGCAGATGTGATGGACGCTCTTGAGGCCCATGTAAAACACCACCGTCTGTCGGGGTTGCGCCAGCGCCGGCCAGTTTAGATCCAGCGTCCCGTCCTTGAGATGGCCGGTGACGAACACGCAGGACTGGGCGTAATCGCGATGGGTCAGCGGAATCCCCGCGTAAGCCGCGCAACCGGCGGCGGCGGTCACGCCTGGCACCACCTGAAAGGGGATGCCCGCCGCCATCAGGGTTTCGATCTCCTCGCCGCCACGTCCGAAAATGAACGGATCGCCCCCCTTGAGCCGCAAAACTCGTTTGCCCCGCAGGGCTAACTCTACCAGCAATCGATTGATTTCGTTCTGCGGCAGCGTGTGATGCTCCGGCTCCTTGCCGACGAAAATCCGTTCGACATGCGATCCCAGCAGTTCCAGGATCGCGGCGCTGATCAGTCGATCATAAACCGCGACATCGGCGTGCTGCATCAGCCGCACGGCCTTCACGGTCAGCAATTCTGGATCGCCGGGCCCCGCCCCCACCAGGAACACTTCGCCACGGGAAGGCTGGATTTGGGAGAAACGTATTTGTTGGCTCATGGTAGTGCTTATTGTTGGTTTTCAATGATGGGGTCTTGAAGCCCGCCCGCAATCTCTGCCGAGCCGTCAAGGACTGACGCCTGAATCAGCCAGTCGATCAGAGCTGTCGCAGCCGGCCGGCTTGAATCCCCACCAGCGCCCGCTCCAGCCGCTGCCAAGCCGATTCAGGTCCCGGCAACCCGAAGCGCAAGCTCGGCGGATCGGCGAAGCACCGGACCAAAATACCCTGCCGCGCCAAGGCATCTTGCCAGAAATCGGCCTGCGCCACCGGCGCCCATTGAAATAAAGCCGTCCCACCGGCCACCGCCAAACCGTGCTCTTCAAGCAGATGCGCCAGCCGCTGGCTGGCTTTCGCGAGCTGGATTCTAGCCTCCCCTTGCCAGCACCGGTCACCCAAGGCGCGACTCGCCAGCCAGCGGCTGGCATTCGCCAGCGGCCAAGGGCCTAATTGATCCGCCAGTCGCGCCAATAAAGCCGGCTCCGCCAGTACGAAACCGACCCGCGCCCCAGCGAGCCCGAAGAACTTGCCCAGCGACCGCAGCACGATCAAACCCGGCAAACCGGCCTGATTCGCCAAACTTTCCGCGGGAGTAGCATCCATGAACGCCTCATCCACCACCAGCCAGCCGCCGCGCGCCGCCAGCCGTTTTCGCCATCCGAGCAACACCTCGGACGAATAGCGCACACCGGTTGGATTATTCGGATTGACCACCACCACCACGTTCAAGCGATCCAGGGCTCGATCCAGCTCATCCGCCGCCACCGGCTCCACCCGATGGCCGGCCCGTCGCCAGGCATGGACATGTTCCGCATAAGTCGGACTCGCCACGCCAACCGAGCTGAGGGCGCGCAACAGCGGCAAGCGCTGGATCGCCGCTTGCGAACCGGCCACCGCTAACACATTTGCGGTTTGGTAATAGGCCGCCGCCATATTTTCCAAGCCGTCTTCCGCTTCCGGGAGTCGCTGCCATACCGTCGCCGGGATCGTCGGGACCGGCCAACCGCGCGGATTGATCCCGGTGGACACATCCAGCCAGTCGGGCAACGCAATACCGTAACGCGAGGCCGCCGCGCGCACCCCGCCACCGTGCTCAAGCAACCAGCAGCCCTCCAGCCAGAATAGCCGCCAGCCACAATAGCAGCGCCCGCCGCATCAGCGCCACCGCTCGCCCGATATCGCCAGCGCGCGGCGCGAGCCCCTCACCCAACGCCGGACGCGCGGACCATTCGCCGCAGTAGCGCGCTTGGCCGCCCAACGCCAAACCCAGCGCGCCCGCGCCCGCCGCCATCACTGGACCGGCGTTAGGGCTTTTCCAGCGCGGCGCCTGCTCGCGCCAGCACCGCCACGCCAGCGCCGGCTTCGCTCCGACCGCCACGTAACTCAAGGCGGTCAACCGCGCCGGCACCCAGTTCAGCAGATCGTCCAACCGGGCCGCCGCCCAGCCGAAATCCCGATAGCGCGGCGTCTTATAACCCCACATCGCATCAAGGGTATTGGCCAAGCGGTATAAAACCACGCCCGACCCCCACGCCAGCACGAACCAGAACAGCGCGCCGAACACTGCGTCACACCCGTTTTCCAAC
Source organism: Candidatus Competibacteraceae bacterium (assembly GCA_016713505.1). Lineage (NCBI taxonomy): Bacteria > Pseudomonadati > Pseudomonadota > Gammaproteobacteria > Candidatus Competibacteraceae > Candidatus Competibacteraceae bacterium. The sequence continues at coordinate 1,317,582 of JADJPA010000001.1, forward strand.
ACCGACTCCACCGTGGCACGGCTGATTTGCTCCTCATCGAGACCGTCGACATCGCGACTGACGATCTTGCCGACCCGCTCGCGCGCCAGCGGCAAATCACCCGCTTGCAGGGCCGCCGCCACCGCCTCGGCGTGTTCGGCCAGACTACGCGCGCCGAGGGCCAAATACAGCAGACCCAGCGCCACCACCGAACCCAACGCTGGCACGGCTGTCAACAGGCACGCCGCCAGCGCGAACGGAACCAGCAAGACAACCACCGCGCCGATGCCGCGACCGCGCCGGAAACCGCCGTTTAGGGCAGGCGGCCCGTAACAGAGCGCCTCCACCCGCCGCGCCAGCCAGCCGAATCCCACCAGCGGATGCCAGCGACGCGGCTCGCCCTGCCAATAATCCAGCCATACCGCGCCGATACAGAGCAACGCGACCGACATAAAAACCCTTCTGCTTGTTGGAGAACAACTTGGGAACGGGGACTATCCTTCGATTCTGTCAGGCCATTCAAGACGGCCCCCTCATCCGTTGGCGAGGGAAAAAGGATAGGTCTTCGACGGCGGCGTAGTGTAGCCAAAATCCAGGCGGCTCGGCGAAAGGCGGCCGATCACTCACGCCTCACGCATCGATCACCGCTTGGTTACGTCCCTGGTGCTTGGCGCGATAAAGCGCCGCGTCGGCCCTGGCAAACCAAGCGTCCGGCCCTTCTGTCGGCCGCAACAACGCGCCGCCTATCGACACGGTTAGCGTTTTGCTCTTATAGGACAACTCTTTTTCCACCTGGCAGCAAATATTGTTAGCCATCGCGTTCAAAGCATCGGGATGGGTTGAATAAACCAACAGGACAAACTCTTCGCCGCCGAAACGAAAAAATCGGTCGGTTTTGCGCACCGAACGCTCGACCAAGTGCGCCAAACGGACCAACATTTCATCGCCGACATCATGCCCCCAGGTATCGTTGACCTGCTTGAAGTAGTCGATATCAATGACCAGCAATCCATAAATCGTCTGTTCCCGCGTAAAGGCCTGGTGGGCGCGCAGCAATTCTTGTTGAAAGGTGCGCCGGTTGAAAGCACCGGTCAGAGTATCTCGCGACGCCAGATTTTCCAGTTGCCGGCGCTGTAGTTCGGATCGATAGGCGAAAATATAGGTATAACAACAGACCAGCAAGGCGGTCGCGGCAAAGCTGGCCCCCATCAACCAACTGAGGAAGGCGCTCCCTTCAACCAGCAGCACCGCCAGATAAATGACCGAGACGATGATGACATGATGGCGATGCACCAGAAAAAAATTGGCGACAAACATCGGATACATCCAGGGCAGGGCAAGATGTCCCGCCAAATGCACGGCCATGATGCCCAGGAGAAAATCGAAGTACATAACAAACAGGCAAGAGCGGCGAGTATCTCCAGTCAGCCAAGCGTAAAGCACGGTCACCAGAATAGCCGCCATCAAGGCGCCTTCCATGGCGGCGATCACCCAGTCGGCTCGAGCCAAGCGATAAACGAAGAAGGGGGTTATAACCAGCAGCGCCACCGATCCCATCCAAGACAGCACCGCCAACTGAAAATCCTGGCGTAACCGATAGCGAATTTCACTCGGCCGCATGATGTTGGTATTGCATGAGTTCAGTTCTCTTCGGCGCTAGCCAAGTAAGGAAAGATTTTAGGGAATTATCGATTTTAAGCGGCATGAAGCGGCGCTGGATCAGCTGACGCGGCCCAGCGAGCAGCACGCTACCCCGCGATAGCCACTAACTGTTATAAGGCAACGTGTTTCACCTCACTAACAATAGATCGGATTCAGCCAACAAGGACAACCCGTGCGCGCGACCGGAAAAAATATAACGTCCAAAACTCTCATGATTCAAGGCACCACTTCCGATGCCGGAAAAAGTGTCATGGTCGCTGGCTTGTGCCGATTGCTGGCGCGGCGCGGCATACCAGTCGCTCCCTTCAAACCCCAAAACATGGCCCTCAACAGCGCCGTCACCGTGGACGGCGGCGAAATCGGTCGCGCTCAGGCGGTGCAGGCGCAAGCCGCCTTCCTGGAGCCGCACACCGACATGAACCCGGTGCTGCTGAAACCCAACACCGATATCGGCGCGCAAGTCATCATTCACGGCCGGGCGCTGAGCAACATGGATGCCCGCCGCTATCACGACTACAAGCCGGTGGCGATGCGGGCGGTGCTGGAATCCTACCAGCGCTTGCGCGCGGCGTATGATCTGATTCTCGTGGAAGGCGCGGGCAGCCCGGCGGAGATCAACTTACGCGATAAGGATATCGCCAACATGGGGTTTGCCGAGGCGGTGGATTGCCCGGTCTGGCTGGTCGGCGACATCGACCGGGGCGGCGTGTTCGCCCACCTGTACGGCACCCTCGCGCTGCTGGCTCCCAGCGAGCGGGCGCGAATCACCGGACTCATCATCAACCGCTTTCGGGGCGATGTCAGCCTGCTCGCGTCAGGCTTGGAGTGGTTGACCCAGGAAACCGGCAAGCCGGTGCTGGGCGTGCTGCCCTACCTGCAAGGCTTGCATCTGGAAGCCGAAGACGCCTTGCCGCGCGAAACGAGCGCTATCAAGGAGGCGCAGCGACTACGGGTGGCGGTGCCGGTGCTGGCGCGGATCAGCAACCACACCGACTTCGATCCGTTGCGTCTTCACCCGCAAGTCGAGCTGCGCTGGGTGCGACCCGGCGAAGCCATTCCACCGAGCGATCTGATCATTTTGCCCGGCAGCAAGAGCACGCGCGGTGACTTGCGCCGGCTGCGCGAGCAAAACTGGGATGTCGATATCCAGCGCCATCTGCGCTACGGCGGTAAAGTCATCGGCATCTGCGGCGGCTTTCAGATGTTGGGCCGCCGCGTTCACGATCCCGCTGGCCTGGAAGGCGAACCCGGCAGTAGCCCCGGTCTTGGCTTGCTAGATTTTGCAACGACGCTAGAGCCGGAAAAGCAACTACATCGAGTCGAAGGCTGCTTGCTGTGGGAAGAGGCCGCCGTAACCGGCTATGAAATCCATGCGGGCGTCAGTAGCGGCGCCGCGCTTTCCCGGCCCGCCGTTCGGCTGACCGATGGCCGACTCGATGGCGCGGTGTCGGATGACGGTCAATTGCTTGGTACTTACCTGCATGGGCTGTTCGATACGGCCTCCGCCCGCGATGCGCTGTTGCGCTGGGCCGGACTGGCGGTGCGGGCAACCCCGGATTACCGACAACTGCGAGAAGATGGTATAAATCGGCTGGCGGACGCCATCGCCGAACACTTGGATTTGCGGTTGCTCGAACGGCTGTTGAGCGGCTAATCTTTTAGCGGTTTTTCGCTTTGCTCGGTGATATACCTTCCTCGATCGATCAGCCGGATCGGCCATGAAAATTCGGACTCCACTTTTCATTCTTCTCGTCTTAATTGCCGTCAACGGCGGCATCGTGGTCTACCGCCATTTACGGCAACCGCCGCTGCCGCCCGCCACCATCGCTACCCCTTCAAAAGAAGCTCCAACGCCTTCCACCGCGCCAGCGCCTTCCGCAAGCCCGATTGTTCCCGCGCCGGAGACGGCGGCCTCCTCGCCAGCGGTCACCCGTCCACCGGACCAAACGGCTCCCACCAAACCCCCGTCGGAGCGGGTTGCCATTTTAGAAAAGAAACCGCGCTATCTCCCGCCGCTGCCGGGTTCATCACTGCCCCCCAAAGGTATGGCGGATTGGATTCTGGTGGAGAAAAAAGCGCGGCGACTGACGCTGTTGCGCAACGGCAAGCCACTTAAATCCTACGAGATCGCCTTGGGCCGCGAGCCCGAAGGACCCAAGCGTTTTCAAGGCGACAACAAGACCCCAGAAGGGGTGTATCAGATCAATTTTCGCAATAAAAACAGTGAATTCCACCGGGCCTTGCGCATTTCTTACCCCAGCCCCCAGGATTCCGCCTTCGCCGCCAAACAAAAACGTTCACCGGGCGGCGATATCATGATTCATGGCTTGCCGAACGGCATGGGCTGGCTGGAAGCCGGTCACCGATTGCGCGACTGGACGGCGGGTTGCATCGCGGTGACCAACACCGAAATCGAAGAAATCTGGCGGACTGTCCCCGATGGCACACCCATTGAAATTCGGCCCTAGCGCGATGGCGGCGCACGGCATCGGCACGGCGCGGGCGTTTCAAATCAGCACGCTGGCCGGCGCTTTTGCCGGCTTGGCCATCGGCTTGAACGCGCTGTTGGCCGCTCTGCTGGCGCCGCTGATTGTCCGCTAGCTTCACTTGAGGCCTTGAAGCCGACGAAGCTCAGAATTCGATCCCCCGTTGCGCCTTGACGCCTTGCTCGCGATAGGGGTGCTTGACGCTGCGAATCTCGCTGACCAGATCGGCCAACTCCACCAGCGGCTGCGGGGCATGACGGCCGGTCACCACCACGTGCAAGCCAAAACGGCGCTTGCCAAAAGTGTCCAGCACCCGGCCCAGATCGAGATAGTCGTATTTCAACACCGCATTGAGTTCGTCCAGGATCACCAGCTCGTAGCCGGGATCGCCGATCATCCGTTCCGCCTCGCTCCAAGCGCGTTCGGCGGTGGCGATGTCCTGGTCCCGGTTTTGGGTCAGCCAGGTGAATCCGTCCCCGACCGTCTGAAAATCGACGTTTTCGAAGCGGCTTAACACCGCTCGCTCCGCGCTGTCCCGCCCCCCTTTGATGAATTGCACCACGCCGACCCGCATTCCGTGGCCGATCGCGCGCAAAGCCATGCCGAAGGCGGCGGTACTCTTGCCCTTACCGGAGCCGGTATAGACGATCAGCAAGCCTTTTTCATGGATGGCGCGGGCTTGCTTGCGTTCGTAACCGGCCTTGCGGCGGGCGGTGAGGCGGGCGTGATCGGGATTGGCGGCGGTCATGGCCGAGGGTTCTCCCCTCACCCGCGAGCGAGCGAGGACCGGGTGAGAGGACAGTCAAACGTGATGGGAAAAGCGCATCCAGCTTTGTGGGGTCCAGTCGGGGTCGAGACTGGTTTGGGGCGCATCGTCAGGATGCAGGCCGCACTTGCGGGCGAAATAGCGATGAAACGCTAGATTGGGCGTCAGTTCCGGGTGGAAAACGGTGACCAAAATCCGGTCGTCCTCGGCGGCGGCAACATAATCGTCCAGCCGCAACAACACGCGAACACGGTCGCCGACCCGGACGATCTTGGGGGCGCGGATGAAGGTTACCGGAATCGGCTCCGGCGCCACGGTCGGCACTCGCACCTCGCGGTTGAAGCTGTCCAACTGGCTGCCGAAGGCGTTGCGGCTGACCGTAATGTCGATCAGGCCCAGAAACGGCGGCTCGCTCACAGTGTCCCTGGCCAGCAGAATGGCCCCGGCGCACGTGCCCCACAACCGCAGACCAGCGTCATAAGCCTGTTTGATCGCGCTGTCTAGGCCGAAGATCCGCAGCAGGCGCGACAGGCAGGTGCTTTCACCACCGGGGATAATCAGCCCGGCCAACCCTTCGAGCTCGGCGGCGCGCTTGACGGTGCGCGCTTCCACGCCGATCCGTCGCAGGTGATCGAGATGTTCCTGTACCCCGCCTTGCAAGTCCAGCACGCCGAGCGCGCCGGCGGCGGCGGCCGTCACCAACCCCGTCCCGCCAACCGATCCTCACCGGCCATGCTCGCCACGCTCAGCCCCGGCATCGGATCGCCCAGATCCATCGACACTTCGAGCAGTTTGTCGGGATCGTTGTAAAAGGCCGTCGCCTTGACGATGGCGCTGGCTCGCGTCACCGGGTCGGAGGATTTGAAAATGCCCGAACCGACGAACACGCCGTCGCAACCCAACTGCATCATCAGCGCGGCGTCGGCCGGCGTGGCGATACCGCCGGCGGCGAAGTTGACCACCGGCAACCGGCCCAGCTTCTTGACCTCCAACGCCAGTTCGTAGGGAATGCCGTTGACCTTGGCGAAGCTCATGATCTCCTCGGCCGGCATGGTCGCCAACTGGCGGATCTCACGGTTCATGGTCCGCATGTGGCGCACGGCTTCGACCACGTCGCCGGTGCCGGCTTCGCCCTTGGTGCGGATCATCGCCGCGCCCTCGGCGATCCGGCGCACCGCCTCGCCCAGGTTGCGCGCGCCGCAGACGAAGGGAATGGCGAATTGACGCTTGTCGATGTGGCACTCTTCATCGGCCGGCGTCAGCACCTCGCTTTCGTCGATGTAGTCGATCTTGAGCGCCTGCAAAATCTGGGCTTCGACGAAGTGGCCGATCCGCGCCTTGGCCATCACCGGGATGGTCACCGCTTCCTTGATCGCCCTGATCAGACCGGGATCGGACATGCGGGCGACACCGCCCTGCTTGCGGATATCGGCCGGCACGCGCTCCAGGGCCATGACCGCCACCGCGCCCGCTTCCTGGGCGATTTGGGCCTGTTCCACGTTGATCACATCCATGATGACTCCGCCCTTGAGCATCTGCGCCAATTGAGCGTTCAGGAGATATCGATTCTCTGCCATACTGCACTCGCTGCCTAATAACGGGAAAGCGGTCACGAGAGCCGCGCCGCCCGGACCTGCGGTCCGTAGAGAAGGTGAATTATACCACCATCAACGAGCGGGACCGCACCTTCTCACACGGCGCATTCCCAACCCGAACGCCTCATCATCTTTAGCAGGGGATCGCGGATAAAATTCAGCTTCGCTCACCCAAAACCAGTCATACCTGACCGTTGGCGCGGCGCCGTCCTGGCTTTGCTGGCGGCCGCTCTCTTTGGCGCCAGCATCCCCTCCGCCAAACGGCTGCTCGGCGCCATCGAGCCGACAGCGCTGGCGGGGTTGCTGTATCTGGGAGCCGGGGTCGGGGTCGGCGCGATCCTGACGGTTCGCGCCCGCCTCACAACCCGTCGCGCGCAAGCCCCTTTACCCAGGACCGACTGGCCCTGGCTGGCGGCTATCGTCATCGCGGGCGGCTTGATGGGGCCGATCTTGCTCATGGCGGGCTTGCGGGTGACCCCCGCCACCAGCGCGGCGCTGTTGCTCAACCTCGAAAACCTGTTCACGCTGCTGATCGCCTGGCTGGTGTTCCATGAGAATGTGGATCGCCGGGTCGGCTTGGGTGCGCTGGCCATCCTGATCGGAGCGGTGTTTTTAGCCTGGCAGGGCGATTTCAGCACCCCGCAAGCGGGCGCGCTGGCGATAGCAGGCGCCTGTCTGGCGTGGGCCATCGATAACAATTTGACCCGCAAGCTGGCAGTGGCCGACCCCTTGCTGCTCGTGACGGTGAAAGGCTTGGTCGCCGGTCCGGTCACGCTCGCCATAGCCGCCGCTTTGGGCGAATCCTTCCCCGCGCCGGGTCTTGCCGCCGCGGCGGGCGCGATCGGCGCCATCGGTTATGGCGGCAGCCTGATCGCCTTCGTGCTGGCGTTGCGCCAGCTCGGGGCCGCCCGCACCGGCGCGTATTTCGCCACAGCGCCGTTTGTGGGGGCGGTGCTGGCCGTACTCTGGTTGGCTGAACCTTTAACCTGGCAACTGAGCGTGGCCGGCGCGCTGATGCTGGTCGGGGTCTGGTTGCATCTGACCGAGCGGCACGACCATTTTCACCTGCATGACGCCTTGATCCACCAACACCGCCACAGCCACGACGAACATCACCAGCATCCTCACGAACCGAACGATCCTCCCGGCGAACCGCATGTCCACGAACACGTCCACGCCCCGCTCGAACACACTCACCCGCACTACCCGGACATCCATCACCGGCACCGGCATTCCGACGGCTAAAGGGCGCCGCGCGGTCGCTTTGCTCATGGGTTAGGCGAACGCTCGAACGTTGCCGCCGGAATGGGAGCAGCGGACCCGTCCAACCGCCGCCGCAGCAGCGCCAATACGGATTCACGAGAGCGCGGCGCCGGCATCCCATGCTGGCCCGCGCCCAGCAGCTCCGCCACTTCCAGCAGCAAGGGCGGCCGCAGTCGGGATTGCCGCATCGCCTCGCGATCTCGCAGCACCGCCGTCGCCTCGCCCTGGACTTTGACCGCACCTTCATGGAACAACGCGATATCGTCCGCCCAGGCATACGCCAGTTCCACATCGTGCGTCGAAAACACCAGAGTCGTACCGGCCTCGTGTAGCTTTTGCAAAGCACCCAACAACTGCGTCACACCCTGCGCGTCAAGCCCGGCGGTCGGCTCGTCCAGCACCAGAATTTCCGGCCGCATGGCCAACACCCCGGCGATGGCAACCCGTTTCTTCTGACCGAAACTGAGGGTATGCGTGGCGCGGCGGGCCAGCGGAGCGATCCGCAACGCCTCCAGCACCTCGATCACCCGTTCGCGAACCACCGCCTCGGACAGGCCCAGATTCAACGGTCCAAAGGAGATATCCTGCTCGACGGTCGCGGCGAACAACTGATCGTCCGGCTCCTGCAACACCAAACCGACCCGGCAGCGCCAGCGCGCGAGCGAACGGCGGTCGTAAGCAACCGGCTGGCCGTCCAGCCAGATGGCGCCCCGAGCGGGCCGAAACGTCCCATTGAGATGCAGCAGCAAGGTGGTCTTACCGGAGCCGTTGGCGCCCAAAATAACCAATTTCCGTCCCCGCTCGACAGTCAGGTCGAGCGCTCGCAGGGCGGCGATTCCACCCGGATACCGGTACTCCAACCCGCGCGCCGCCAGCAGAGCGCTCATGGCAGCGCGCGCGCCAGCAACCCGCTTGCCATCCCAACCAGACCGACGCCCAGCAGGCCGAGCGCCAAGCGCGCCCATGATAGCGGCTGTGCGGCTCGCAGCACCCGCAATTCGCCGGTATAACCCCTGGCGGTCAACCCGATTTCCATGCGCCGGGCCTGCTCCAACCCGCGCTGGAACAAATTGCCAGCCAGCAACCCCAGGGAACGCAAGCTGCGATCGAAGCGCGCATAACCCAGCCGCGCCGCCTGCGCCCGCTGGCCGGTCGACGCCCGTTCGGCGAAGACAAAAATCAGTCGATACACCAACAGAATCAACTCGATCACACCGGCCGGAACCTTGATCCGCCGCAGCAGCGGCGTCCAATCCACCACCGGCGTGGTCAAGGTCAAAAAAGCCAGGCAACTCACCGCCGCCAGCGCCCGCAGCGTCGCGGCGAGCGCGAGGCGCGCCCCTTCCGGGGAGCAGCGCAACGCGATACCTTCGGCGAACTCCAGCGACACGGCCAGAAACGGCGCGCCCGCCAGCAAAAACAGCGCCGGCGCGGCCATTATTCCCAAAAGCGCCCGCAGCGGCACACCCGCTCCAAACACTGTCGCAACAACCGCGACCGCCAACGCTAACGGCGCTGCCGCCAACGGAGGCAGAACCAGCACGACCCCCAATAACCCCAAGGCTGGAATCAGCTTTTCGGCCGGATGCCGGTCGCGCCAGCGATTGGTCCAGGCGTGATGGTCAATCGCCCGCATCGGCGCGCTCCCGTCGAGCGCGCGCTTGTCCGCGTTTGAAGCCCAGGTAATAACCCAGCACCCCCGCGCCCAGCGCCGCCTGCAAAGCGAACAAGCCGCTGGCAAGCTCCGGCGGCGGCTTCCAAACGGAATCGAACCAGGGCCGATAAGCGGGCTGGAGCGCGGCGACGACAGCCACCGCCTGACTGTCGGAGCCGGCAAACTCAGCCCCTTGGCGACGGCCGCCGATCCAAACCGAACCCGCCAAAATCACCACCAACAACAGCAGCCACCAAGCGCCGTGGGCTTTCACGAGCGAGCCTCCGCGCCGAGGGCGTCGGATGGAAAATTGAGGCTTTGCAATTCATCGCCGCTGTATTCCCGCAGAAACTTGACCACCGCCACGGTCAGCACACCTTCCACCACGGCCAGCGGCAATTGCGTCGGCGCGAACACGCTGGCGAATTTGAGAAACGATCCCGCCAACCCGCTCGCCGGATCGGGAAAAGCCAGCGCCAGTTGGCCGGCGCTGGTCAGATAAGTCGTCAGATCACCCGACAGCGCGGCCAGAAACACGCTGGCGGCAAGCGGCACACTCAGCCACCGCGCGACGCGAAACACCCCGTAAGCAACCCAAGGACCCGCCACCGCCATCGAAAACACGTTCGCTCCCAGCGTGGTCAAACCACCGTGCGCCAGCAACAACGCCTGAAACGCCAACACGATGGTTCCCAGCAACGCCACGACCGCCGGCCCGAACAGAATCGCCCCCAAGCCAGTGCCGGTGGCGTGCGAACAACTGCCGGTCACCGAGGGCAACTTGAGCGCCGACAGCACGAAAGCAAAGGCACCCGACGCCGCCAGCAACAACTTGATTTGCGGCTGGTCCCGCATCAGGCGGTTGACTCGGTGGGTGCTGAGAGCGACGAACGGCAGCGCGATCGCGGTCCAGGCGGCGGCGTGCAGCGGCGGCAGGAACCCTTCGGCGATATGCATGGCAAACCTCTCCGGTAACGGGCGCAACATCGGGGAGGTCGTTCTGGGAAGGCGGTCGCCAGCAACGGCTCGACGAAAACGCGCTGGCTGGAAACGGTTTGCAACCCCGGAGCACCCCGCCCGGAATCAAGCTGGTCTCCGACATCGGCAGGTCTCCTGGCTCACAGGTTCTCGTCGCTCGCCCAGCCTTCCCAGCCTTTTCGGCCAGTGGCGCGCGGGGGGCGCGACTCGCTGTTTACAGTTGCGGGGGCAGCTCTGGAATTGGCGGCCGGGGGCCGTCGCACCAGATTCCCTTTTGATCCCCTTGGGCGAAAGAAAGCCCTTGAGAACCCATATCGGATTTACCATGATGCTAACGCCGGGCCGGCAACAGCGTCAACTGGGGCGCGGGCCGTCGCCCGTTCTGAAGCCAGCCCCATCCCCGGCCCGCGATGCTACACTGACTGGAAAGGTTTGCCCCTGAAGATCGTTTCCGCGCCACCGTCCCAACCGAAAAAATAAAGCATCCATAAAATCAGTTCCTTAATCTTGCTGGTGATGCGTTGCATCATAAAATGCTATTCTCAAGGCCATTCAATAACCCAACGACCGGACCTGCTTCGATGAGTGATAAACGCCTGCTGATAGTCGATGATGAGCCAGATTTCGGTGAGTTCATTCGCCGGGTGGCTTCAGATCTCGGTTACGAGGTCCGGGTGACCACCAACGGTCTGGATTTTCAAAAAAACTATGCCGATTTCCAACCGACCCTGATCATTCTCGACATGGTTATTCCGGACCTGGATGGCAACGAGCTGTTGCTCTGGTTATTGCAACAGGGTTATACCTCCGATTTGATCATCACCACCGGCTTCAATCCAGATTACGCGCGGGATGCAAAAACCCTGGCGGAATTCAAAGGATTGCGTCGGGTCAATATCATGGTCAAACCCGTCACGCTGACCCACCTGCGCGCCGCGCTCGGAAATTGACGGGCCTCTTGCAACCACACAGCCTCCGCATTCCTCAGCCGAACCCCTGGAATGGAACGCTACGTGTTGTGACCGCAAATTCCGCTCGACCAAACCCGCCGCCGATCCGTCAACGCCTCGTTTCGCCCCTGTCCCTCGTTTTGATCGGTTTGGGCGTGCTGCTCATCGCCGTGCTCGCCACGCATGATCTGCTCGCTAAAGTCTTCGTTGTTTGGAGCCTGGCGGTCTTAATTATCTCATTGCTGTCAGCGACTTATCTCATTTCCAAACGGCGCGTCGACGCGCTGGCCCGACCGGTTGGCTCGCTGGTCGAAGCGATCCAACAGCTGGCGGCGGGACGCTTGCACGAGGATATCCCCATCGCCAGCGGCGACGAACTCGGCGAGCTCATTGGCTCGTTCAACCTGCTGCGGACCTCCATGCAGCACACCCAGGAAAAATTGCGTGAGGCCAATGCGTTATTGGAACAACGAGTGACCGAACGCACGACCGATTTGGCCACGCTCAATCAGGTCCTGACTTACCAAATTGGCGTCCGCAATCAAACCGAAGTCGCGCTGCGGGAAAGCGAAGCACGGCTGCGCGCCATGACCCGGGCCATTCCCGATCTGGTTTTCGTGGTCGATGAGGACGGCCGCTACCGCGAAATTCTGGCGGCGGGCCAGAATCGCGCCGCCACCGCCATTGCCCCGAGTCACGACTTACCCGTCAACCCGCCGCCCGCGCCAGATTCACGCCGCCGGCGCGAAACACCAGACGCCGAACCCAAGCAAGCCACCATCGGCATCACGCCCATCCGTGACCGACTCCTGCATGAAGTCTATTCGACCGAAATGGCGGATTTTTTTTACGACATCATCCGGCGCGCCCTGGAAACCCAGCAAATTCAAATCGCCGAATACGAATTACAAACCGCTTCAGGCTTGCGCTGGTTCGAGTCCAGAACCGCGCCGCTGGATGTGAAGTTCGACAACAAGGCGGCGGCGATCGTGGTGGCGCACGACATCACCAAGCGCAAATCCGGCGAGGCCCAACTGCGGCAAGCCCAGAAAATGCAGGCCATCGGTCAACTCACCGGCGGTATCG